>CAZKBT010000060.1:0-19284 GCA_964551305.1 uncultured Burkholderiaceae bacterium | reverse complement strand
CGTCGTGCGCGAAGCTGCGCTGCAGGGCTTCTTCGGTCATGGCGTTGCCGCCGTACTTGATCACGACCGTCTTGCCGTGAAAGCGCCGGATGTAGGGCAGCGCTTCGGACAGGACTTCGGCCTTGACGGTGGAGGAATGGGAGGCGGCGTCTTGGGGTGTGGTCATGGCGGTAGGAAAATGACTCCGGAGCGCGGTCGGCGTGTCAGCCGGCCAGCGCCTGATTGACGGTGTTCAGGAAAGCGGTTTTGTCGTAATTGCCCAGGTAGCGCTTGATGATGCGGCCCTGTTTGTCGATCAGGAAGGCGGTGGGAGTCAGCCTGACGTCGCCGAAAGCCTTGGCGATCTCGCCGCGCGAATCCAGCGCGACGGGAAAGGGAAGATTGCGGGAGTCGGCGAAGTTCTTGACGTAGTTGCCCGGGTCGTATTGCATGGCCACCGCGATGGTTTCGAAACCCTTGTCGCGCAGGGCGTTGTAGTTGGCGATGGTGTCGGGCATCTGCGCAACGCAGGTCACGCAGCTGGTGGCCCAGAACTTGACCAGGACCACTTTGCCGCGCAGGTCGGACGTGGTGATGCGCTCGCCGGTCAGCGACGTGAACGTGACTTCGGGAGCGGCGTTCGCGTTATTGGAAAAATGCCAGGCGCCCAGGCCGGCGAACAGGACGAGGGCGACCAGGCCGATCAGGGTCTTTTTCATTGCACGGGCATGGCTTGGGCGCCTTCCTCGGCGGGCTGCGGCGCATTGGACGAGGACGACGGGGTGGTTACGGGCGCGGGCTCGGTCCGATCGTCGGTGATCAGGCTTTCGGCGGCGACGATTTCAAAGACCTTGACGACCTGGTTCACGCCGGTGACGCCGGCGGCCGCCTTGGCGGCAAGCTGGCCTTCCTGCTCGGTAACCTTGCCCATCAGATACACCACGCCGCGTTCGGTCGTCACGACGATCGTGCGGCTGGGAACACCCTTGGTGTTGAGCAGCGCCGTGCGCACCTTGGAGGTGAGCCAGGTATCGTTGGAGCGCACGCCTAGCGGGGTGATGTCGCCCACACGCAGCTCGTTGATGACCTTGATGACTTTTTCCGTGTCCTGGGCGATCTGGCCGACTTGCTGCTTGTCCTGCTCGGTCGGCACGTCGCCGGTCAGCAGGACCCAGCTGGCGTAGGCAGTCGTGGTGACCCTTGCCTTGTCGTCATAGCGCTTGCGTGTTTCCGCATTCATTTTCAAGATGATGTTTCGGTCTTCGACCTGCTCGCCCACCGTGCGCCGGTCGGTGGCGACGGCGGCCGTCGTCGCGCCGACGCCGCCCACGACCAGGGCGCCGCAGCCGGCAAGCATCGCGGCGGCGGCCATTGCCGCGCAGGCCAGGAATAAACGAGGAGTATGGGATTTCATCATTAGAGCGAATCTCCGAGTAGCAAAGCGTCTATGCCGTCGCATAGCGCATGGAGCAGTACGATGTGGACTTCCTGTATGCGCATGGTCCGGTCGTGGGGCACGCACAGGTGGATGTCAGCGTCGCGCAGTTGTTCTCCTATCATACCTCCGCCTTTGCCGGTCAGGGCGATGACGGTCAGCTCGCGCTCGTGCGCGGCGCCGACGGCCTTGAGAACGTTCGCGGAGTTGCCGCTGGTGGAAATGGCCACCAGCACGTCGCCCGGCTGGCCCAAGGCGTTGACCTGGCGCTCGAATATCGCATCGAAGCCGTAGTCGTTGCCCACGGCGGTCAGGATGGAGGTGTCGGTATTGAGCGCGATGCCCGCCAGCGGCAGGCGATCCCGTTCGAACCTGCCGACCAGCTCGGCGATGAAGTGCTGGGCGTCGGCGGCCGACCCGCCGTTTCCGCACGCAAGGACCCGGCCGTTGTTGACCAGCGTGGCGAAAACCAGTTCGACGGCGGCCGACAACGGCTGGGCCAGCTCGCGGGAGCTGGTTTTCAGGACGTCCAGCGCATCATTGAAATGCGACGTCATGCGTGAAGTCATATCCATGAAAGTAATTATCTCATGATCACGAACGGGCAGGGGTCCGGGCCTGGCTGTCGAAAGCTTGTCTTATCCACGTCATGCCTGCCGCATCGATGCAGATCAGATCGAATCGGCAGGCGGGGATCGCGCCGCCGAAGTGGCGTTTTGCCAGACGCGGCAGGAAATAGGCGGCCGCGAGGGCGAGGCGTCGTTGCTTGTTGCGGTTTACACTGGCGGCTGCGCCTCCGAATCGCGAGGACCGGCGTTGCCTGACTTCGATGAATACCAGGATCTCACGTTCTTTAGCGACGAGGTCGATTTCGCCGGCCTTGCAGCTCAGGTTGCGCGCCAGGATGGTCATGCCGTGATCCCGGACGTGCTCGCAGGCCAGGTTTTCGGCGTGTCGTCCCTGCCGCTGGCTGGGCGACAGGCGCGCGGGCTGCGCGCGCGGCTTGCGCGTCGTCTTGCCGCCAGCGGCCGAACGCCGGCGCCGCCGTATGGCCTTGGCTTGCGCCAGGCGCATCAGTTCGATCAGTTCGGCGTCGTCGTCCATGGCGGGCGTTTCACATTTCCACAGCAGGGTCAGGTTATACAAGTATGAGCGAAACAGGCGATTTTTCCGACTTCCAGGCGTCATGGAAACGTCTCGCCGAGCGGGTGGCCGGCCAGCATTGGCCGCAATCCGCGCTGTACGTCGTGGCGACCCCCATCGGCAATCTGGGCGACATGGGCTTGCGCGCCTGGCAGGCATTGGCGCGTTGCGACGTCGTCGCGGCGGAAGATACGCGCGCGACGCGCCCGCTATTGGAAGCATGGGGCATCTCCACGCCCTTGATGGCGGCGCACCGGCATAACGAAGCCCAGGCCGCGCAAGCCATCGTGGCCAGGCTGGCCCAGGGCCAGAAGGTGGCGCTGGTGTCCGATGCGGGGGCGCCGGCGGTCTGCGAT
The DNA here is from genome assembly GCA_964551305.1 of uncultured Burkholderiaceae bacterium. GTDB lineage: Bacteria > Pseudomonadota > Gammaproteobacteria > Burkholderiales > Burkholderiaceae_B > JBAZDC01. Next base: position 16,371 of record CAZKBT010000060.1, on the reverse strand, counting down.
CCGGGCGCCAGGATCGTGCGCGCGGTGCGCGAGGCGGGCTACCAAGTCGTGGCGATCCCGGGCGCGAGCTCGGTCATCGCCGCCTTGATGGCCAGCGGCGTGACGTCCGACGAGAATCCGGCGTTCGTGTTCGCCGGCTTCCTGCCCGCCAAGCCGGGCGCGCGCCAAAAGTGGCTGCGGCTGTGGTGCGCCGCGCCGGCTCCGGTCGTGGCTTTCGAGTCGCCGCATCGCGTCGTGGCGGCGGTGCGAGATATCGCCGAGGCATGCGGGCCGCAGCGCCGGCTGACGATAGCGCGAGAGCTGACCAAGCGGTTCGAGCAAGTCCACACATTGACGGCGGGCGACGCGTCGGCCTGGTTCGAGGCCGACGTCCATCGCGGGCAGGGCGAGTTCGTGCTGATCATTCATGAGGCCGATGCCGCCGGCGTCGATGCCGAGGATATCCCGCCTTCCGCCTTGACCTTGCTGGATGCTCTGCTGGAGGCCGTGTCCACGCGGGATGCCGCGAAAATCGCCGCGAAGGCGACGGGACTGTCGCGGGACGTTCTGTACAAGGCGGCCTTGAGCCGCCGGCCGGATTGACGACCCTTCGGCAATGCGCGGCGGGCGTCAGCGAAACGCCAGGGCGCCTTGCCGCCCGGTCAGTTGCTGGATGCGCAGCGCGGCGTTGACGGCCTCGGTGCGCGACGCATAGGGCCCGACCTGGACGCGATGCAGGGCGTCGGCGGACAGGACTTGGGCGCGCCGGGGTTCGATCGAGGCGATGTCGGCGTTCAGGCTTTGCGCCAGCTGGTCGGCGGTGCTGCTGGCGCTGAACGCGCCGTATTGCAGATAAATTTCGCCGCCTGTCGAGGCGGGCTGCCGCATGCTTGCCGTCACGGCCTGCGCGGAGGCGGCGGCGATCGGCGCGCCGGTCTGGGCGGGCGTCGGAGAGGCGGAGAGGGGCGCGGCGTTGGCGCTGCTTTGCCGAATCAGTGTTTCCAGCGCGTCGGGCGCATCGCTTGCCGGCGGCTGCGAATTGGCCGTCATGAGCTGCGGTGACGCCGGCAGCGGCGTGGCGGGCCGCAGCGGCTCGATGACGGCCGGGGGCGGGCTCGACGCGGGCTGGACATTGTTGCGCCTGATGTCGTCGTGCGTGATGGCCTCGACGATGACCTGGCCGCTGCCGGGACCTATCAGTCCGAGCTTGGCCGCGGCCGCATAGGACAGGTCGATGATCCGGCTGCTGTGAAACGGCCCGCGGTCGTTGATGCGCACGATGACGGATTTGTTCGTGCGCGCGTTGGTCACCCGGGCGTAGCTGGGCAAGGGCAGCGTCGGGTGGGCGGCCGTCATGGCGTACATATTGTAGGTTTCGCCGTTGGCGGTTTTATTGCCATGGAACTTGCGCCCGTACCAAGATGCGACGCCGGTCTGGCGAAACCGCTCATTGCTGCGGATCGGCGTGTAGCGCTTGCCGAAAACCACATAGGAACGCATGTTGGCCGGCGCGAACGGCTCGATGCGCGGCACGGCGTCCGGAATCGCGTGGATGTTGGCGGGAATGTCGTCGCCCGGGCCGTCGTCTTTGTAGTAGCCGCCACCCGAGACGGCCTGCCCCGAGCCGGATCCGCGCTTGGGAGGGGACGAACACCCCGCCAGCAAGGCGAGACACAGCGCCATCAGATAGACGAGTCCCCTGCGCCCTGTCATGGCAGCTCGACGGGCGGCTGGTTCCTGTGCCGCACCAGTAAAGGCGAGTGATCGGCGAAGCGTCTCGCCAATTGCTCGGTGACGTACACGGACCGGTGCTTGCCGCCCGTGCACCCCACGGCGACGGTCAGGTAGCTGCGCGTGTCCTGGATGTAGAGGGGCAGCCAGCGCCGCACGAAGCCGGCGATGTCGTCGATCATGGTTTCCACGCTGCCGAACTGGGCGAGCCATCGCGCTACGGGCTCGTCCTTGCCCGTCAACGGCCGCAGGGTGCTGTCGTAATGCGGGTTGGGCAGGCAGCGCACGTCGAATACCAGGTCGGCGTCGCCCGGCACGCCGCGCTTGTAGGCGAACGATTCGAAGGTCAGGATGACGGGGGCGCGATCGGCTTGCACCAGGTCCCGTATCCAGGCGCGCAACTGGCCCGGCGTCAGATCGGAAGTGTCGATGACGTGTTCCTGCTCGCGCAAGGGGGCCAGCATTTCCCGTTCGGTATCGATGCACTCCTGCAAGGACGGTGATTTGCCGTTTTTTTCCAGCCGGTCGCTCAGCGGATGGCGCCGGCGGGATTCGGAGTAACGCTGGTGCAGCGTGTGGTCGTTGGCATCCAGGAAGATGACGCGAAACGCGGTGCCCATGGCGCGCAGGCTGGTAATTACGTCCGGCAATTCGTCCAGGTCGCCCGGCGAGCGGACGTCGATGGCGACGGCGACGCGCTCCAGCCCGCTTTCGCGCGTGCTGGCGATGAACTCGTGCAGAAAGCGCACGGGGAGATTGTCGACACAGGTGTAGCCGGTGTCTTCGAGCAAGCGAAGCGCCACCGACTTGCCGGAACCGGATATACCTGTGATGAGGACTATTCTGAGCATGGCATGGGGTTTTCCGCGAAACGGGACGACCAGGCTGGGCCGACTCGCCCTTATTCTAACGGATACGTTTTACCTGTCGGTGAACGGTCAGTCGTGGCGCTGGCTTTCCATGATGGCCAGGGCTTGGCGCTCGATGAAGTCGCCCATGGTGTCGATGCCGCGCAGCGTCAGGATGGTGTTGCGCACGGCGGCTTCGACCAGCACGGCAAGATTTCGGCCCGCCGCAACTTGCAGCATGACGCGGCGTATGGGAACGCCCAGTATGTCGTCTGTCAGGTCTTGCGTCGGCAGGCGTTCGAACGAATCCGGCGTCGAGCGGATCAAATGCACCAGCAGCTTGAGTTTCATTTTCCGGCGCACCGAGGTTTCGCCGAAAATCGTCCGGATGTCGAGCAGGCCCAGGCCGCGCACTTCCAGAAGGTTCTGCAGCAAAGGGGGGCACTGGCCTTCTATCATGTGGGGAGCGGTGCGGGAAAGTTCGACCGCGTCGTCGGCGACCAGGCCGTGGCCGCGAGAGATCAGTTCCAGGGCCAGCTCGCTTTTCCCCAGCCCGGATTCGCCGGTGATCAGCACGCCCAGGCCCAATACGTCCATGAAAACGCCGTGCATCGTCGTCCTGGGCGCCAGGCGCTTGCCCAGATAGACACGCAGCATGTCGATCAGCTCGGCGGCGCCCAAGGGCGTCGACAACAGCGGTATCTGCTGGGCCTCGCAGAAGTCGCGCAGGTCGCCGGGCGCCTCTTTGCCCTCCGCGATCAGTATCGCGGGAACGCCGCCCGTGACCAGGTCTTCCAACTGGTGGAGGCGGCGTTTCGGATCGACGCGGGTGTAATAGGCGAGCTCCTCGGCGCCGAAGACCTGTATGCGCGAAGGGTGGATCAGATTCAGGTGGCCGATCAGGTCGGCGGCGGCCACGCCGATGTCGGGAATCTGCCGCGTCTCGGCGTCGCGGCCGGCTATCCAGGTGAAGCCGTGCTTGCCGGCGTGATCGTTGACGAGATCCTGGACGGTGAGCATGGACGCGCCCGGCGGGTTAGTCGTGCGCCGACCGTTCGGTCAGCAACTGGTGAACGGCGGCGGGGTCGGTTTCGGTGCTCAATGCCTGGCGCAAGCCGGGATCCGACATCAGGCGGGCGATTTCGGCCAGAAGGTCCAGGTGAATCTGGGTAGCGGTTTCGGGTATGAGCAGGATGAAAAGCAGGTTGGCCGCGCGGCCGTCCGTGGCGTCGAAGCGGACCGGCTCGGCCAGGCGGACGAAGGCTGCACAGGGCTCTTTCAGGTCCTTGATCCGGCCATGAGGAACGGCGACTTGGTGCCCGAGCGCGGTGGAGCCCAGCCGTTCGCGCGCGATGAGGCTTTGGAAAACTGCCGTCCGGGCGATGCCCTGGTGGTTCTCGAAGAGCAAGCCGGCCTGTTCGAAGGCGCGTTTCTTGCTGGTGGCCGGCATATCGAGCAGGATGTTCGATAGCGGCAATATGCGCGACATGAGGTTCATGGGAATCATTATATCGGCATCGATGCCAAACATATAAATTTGTGGAAAATCATAGAGCGAAGGCCCCAATCACGATAGGCGATTGAGGCCGGATCCCAGGATTCTACCTGACTGGACTGATTATTGGCGGAAGGTGAATCCCGTGGCGCTTGCGATGCGATTATTCCGCAGCGACTTCCTGACGCTTGGTCGGCTCGTGGGCATGGTTTTGTGTCTTGGTCTTGTACTTGATGACCTGCCTGTCGATCTTGTCGGCCAGAAGATCAATGGACGCGTAAAGATTTTCGTCGGTAGCCTCGCAGTGTATGTCCTTGCCCGGCAGGCGCATGGTGGCTTCCGCGGTGTGATTGACGCGTTCTATGGAAAGAATGACCTGGGTGTCGATGACGTTGTCGAAATGGCGTGAAACGCGTGCCATTTTATTCATGACGTATTCTCGTATGGCTGGGGTGACTTCGAGATGACGACCGGTAATGCTCAGGTTCATAAGGTGATCTCCTTGCAAGGGAAAACAGCGGTGCGCAGAATGCGCGAAGATGTCAGGGTGGCGTGTGGCTCCTTGTCATGAGTTGTTCATGACTTCAGTGTATAGATTATTGCGGGTAAATCAAGTGGGGCGCGCGAACGGGAGGTCCGGATGAACGGGGGAAACGCGCGGCAATTCACATCCTGAAGTTCTTGCCCAGGTACACTTTGCGCACCGCTTCGTTGTCGATGATTTCGTTGGGATGGCCGTCCGTCAGGACCTTGCCTTCGCTGATGATGTAGGCCCTGTCGCAGATGCCCAGCGTTTCGCGCACGTTGTGGTCCGTGATCAGCACGCCGATGTTGCGGCTTTTCAGGAACTGCACGATGCGCTGGATCTCGATGACGGCGATCGGGTCGACGCCGGCGAAGGGTTCGTCCAGCAGGATGAAACGGGGATTGGTCGCCAGCGCGCGGGCGATTTCGACGCGACGGCGCTCGCCGCCGGATAGCGAGATGGCCGTATTGCGCCGGATATGGCCGATTTGCAGCTCGTCGATCAGGGCTTCCAGCTCTTCGTTGAGCCGCCCGGGGCGCAAGGCCTTGCCGTCGGCATCCAGCTGCAGCTCGAGCACGGCCCGGATGTTGTCCTCGACGCTCAGCCGGCGGAATACCGAGGCGTCCTGGGGCAGGTAGGACAGGCCCAGGCGCGCCCGCTTGTGCATGGGCATGCTGGTGATGGGCGTGCCGTCGATTTCGATGCGGCCCGCGTCCGTGGGGATGATGCCTACGATCATGTAGAAACTGGTGGTTTTCCCCGCGCCGTTCGGGCCCAGCAATCCCACCACCTCGCCGCTTTCGACGGCAATGGACACGTCCTGCACGACGGTGCGCTTGCCATAAGTCTTGCGCAGGCCGGTTGCGCGCAGGCTGCCGTGGTAGCTTGAAACGGCGCGATTGCCGCGGATTGGCGTCGTAGGGGTCGATGTCATAAAAAGAAGCGGGTTGCGATTAAGAGCCGGCCTTGGATTGCTGCGCCTTGCAGGCGGCGGCCGCTGCATCGGCCTTGGCGCGCGACTGGGCCAGGGACCGGACACGCCCTCCGGCAGCGGACGAATCCGGTCCGCCGAACGCCTGGTAGGTGCTGGTCTTTTGCCGGTATATGACGCGCTCGCCCTGGATGTTGTCGAAGGGCTTGCCGCAGATGAAGCGGGTGACGACGGCCTGGCCTATCATTTCCAGGACTTCGGTCTCGCCGTTGTATTCGGCGCGCAGGCCGCGTGCTTCGATGACTTCGAATTTCTCGGGGTTTTCCTGGCGCACGAAGACCAGTTTGCCCTTCTCGACCGTTGCCGTGCCGTGCTGGAACCCATTGGGATCCTCGCGCATGGTGAGCCGGTCCGACGTCAGCTTCATGAGGCCGCGCGTCATGACCACATTGCCGGTGAACACGCTTTCCTTGTTGACGTCGTCGTAATCGAGGGAGTCGGAAAGGATGAGCGTGTCGGGCTCCTCGGCGGGCGGCGTCGTCTGGGCGCGCGCGGTTCCAAACGCGATCAGCGCGGCGAGGCTGAGTAGCCAGACGGCACGAGAAAAGGGGATTTTTGTTTTCATGGCTCGATGGTAATGGAGTCGTTCTGCTTTTCGGGGCGTTTGGCGTCTTCGCCGGCGATTTTGACGTCGGTGGTGGAAAAGACCTGCAGCTGGCGCGTTTTGTTATCGTACCGCATGCCGGTTCCGTTCATGGTGGATCTGCCGTTCACGACTTGCGCGGGCAGGTCGGTGTGGACCAGATCCTCGTCGGGCAGGATGATCAGCTGTTCGCTGCGGACGTCCAGCGCGGGCCTGTCCTCGTAGGGCGGGCGATGCACGTGCGCGTCGCCTTGCATGACGATGCGCGCGCCGTCTCGATCCATGACGGCGGTATTGGAGGTCGCCACGGTGGTGGGCGATCCGGGACGCTGGCCGGTGGCGCGCGCCTGCATCACTTCGTAAGAGTCGTCGTCGGGATAATGCAGCATGCGATCGCCTTCGATGCGATTGATCGGCATGCCGTTTTCATCGGTTCTCAGCATGACGAACTTGTCCGCCCATGAGTCGGGCTCGTGGGTGATGCGCCGCGGCGGGTCGACCCACACCGAGCGCTGCGCGTAGTCGGCGGCCCACCAGGTCCCCACGACCAGGCAGATCAGCAGCGCAATCGCAATGAAAGTGGGCAGGCGGTCTTTCATGAAGCTACTGGATGGCCCCGCTGGCCGACAGCACGCTGTTGGCGGAGAAAAACGCGCTCAGGCGGCCTTGCGACGCCAGCAGCAGGTCGCAGCATTCGCGCGCCGCGCCCGATCCTCCCGGCACGGACGCGACCCAATGCACGGCCTGGGTAATGTAGGCGGGCGCATTCGGGACGCTCGCGGCGAAGCCCGCGCGCTGCAAGGCGGGCAGGTCGATGATGTCGTCCCCCATGAAGCCCATCTCGGCGATGTCCAGGCCTTTTTCCTGCGCCAGCGCCGTCAATGCCCGGCTCTTGTCCCGTACGCCCTGGCGCACGGTGGCGATGCCCAGCTCGGCGGCGCGCCGAGCGACGATGGGGCCTTCGCGTCCGGTAAACAGGGCGACGCCGATTCCGCCTTCGCGCAGCAGGCGCAGGCCATGTCCGTCCAGGGCGTTGAAGCCCTTCAGTATCTCGCCGTGCTCGCTGTACCAGAGCCGGCCGTCGGTCAGCACGCCGTCGACGTCGAAGACCATGAGCTTGATGTTGCGCGCGCGCTCGACGACGGTGGGCGCCACTTTGGCAAGGACCAGGGCTTCGGCGGGATGGGCGATGGCGGGTAGGGCTGGCATGTCAGATGACCTTCGCGGAAAGCAGATCGTGCATATGTAATGCCCCTAATAATAGCCCGTCGGCGTCGACGACCAGCATTTGGCTCAGCCGTCCCTGGTCCATTTGCGTGGCGGCCTCCACGGCCAAGGCGCCGGCGGAAATGGTTTTGGGGTCGCGGCTCATGCCGTCGCCGACGGTCAAGGCGCGGATATCGCCGTGGCGGCTGATCAGCCGGCGCAGGTCGCCGTCGGTGAAAATGCCGATGGGCTTGCGTCGCGGGTCGATCACGATGGTCATGCCCATGGCTTTGGCCGACATCACGGCCAGCGCATCGGTGACCGGCGTGGTTTCGCTGACCAGGGGCAGGGCGTCGCCCTGGCGCATCACGTCGCGCACGAACGTCAGCAACTGCCTGCCGAGCGCGCCGCCGGGATGCGAGCGGGCGAAATCCTCCCGGCTGAAACCCCGGGCCTCGAGGCAGGCTACCGCCAGGGCGTCGCCAAGGACCAGCGTCGCGGTCGTGCTGGCGGTGGGCGCCAGGTTCAGGGGGCAGGCCTCGTGCTCGATGCGGACATCCAGGTGCAGGTCGGCGGCCTGGGCCAGGGCCGATTGCGCATGACCCGTGACGGCGATGACGCGCGCGCCCAACCGCTTGGCGATGGGCACGATGGTCAGGAGCTCTTGCGCCGATCCGGAATAGGAAATGGCCAGGACGATGTCGCCGCCGGTCAGCATGCCCAGGTCGCCGTGTATGGCTTCGGCGGCATGCATGAAGAACGAGGGCGTGCCGGTGGAAGCGAGGGTGGCTGCGATCTTGTTGGCGATGTGCCCGGATTTTCCGATGCCGGACACCACGACCCGCCCGGAGCAGGCGAGCATCATCCGGACGGCATCGGCGAAAGGCTGGTCCAGGCGGCTTTTCAGGGCGGCCAGGCCGGCGATTTCGGTGTCGAAAGTCCTGCCTGCAGACGCGAGGACGGCGTCTGCGGAAAGTGTGTCGTTTCTGTGCATAAACGGATTTTATACGGTCTTTCCCGGAGGGACGGTCTTTGAGGGACGAGGCGGCGATCGGATGCATCGTATTCTTGTTATACTGTAATTTCAGAAATTACTGAAATTACAGTAACTCCATCTTTCTCATCATGAAACTAGGTCCTCAAGCGGAGCGTTTCGTTCTGCATTTCGGCGAAATGGGCAGCCGCTGGGGCGTGAACCGCACCGTGGGGCAGATCTATGCCTTGCTTTTCCTGTCGCCCACGGCGCTGCACGCCGATGAAATAGCCGAAACCCTGGGGTTTTCGCGATCCAACGTCAGCATGGGCATACGCGAACTGCAATCATGGCGCCTGGTCGCGGTGGCGACCAGGATCGGCGACCGCCGCGAATACTTCGAAGCTCCCAAGGACGTATGGGAGATTTTCCGCATCCTGGCGGAAGAAAAACGCAAACGTGAAATAGATCCCACCTTGACCTTGCTCCGTAGCATACTGTTGGAACCTGCGCAAAACGACGACGAGGAATATGGAAGACGGCGCATCACGGACATGCTGGGGCTCATCGAACTGGCGACGACCTGGTTCGAGGAAGTGCAGCGCCTGCCGCCGGAAACGCTGCAACGCCTGATGCGCATGGGCAGCACGGTCCAGAAGGTGCTGGGTTTCACCGAAAAATTTCGTTCGTAGGCGCTGCGGGAGGCCATGATGATCGATATCGACGTAGTAAATCTGTCGCGTTTCCAATTCGCGGCGACCGCGATGTATCACTTCCTGTTCGTTCCGCTGACGCTGGGCATGGCCATCCTGGTCGCGATCATGGAAAGCATTTATGTGATGACCGGCCGCGCCATCTGGCGCCGGATGACGATGTTCTGGGGCACGTTGTTCGGCATCAACTTCGCCCTGGGCGTGGCCACGGGAGTGGTGATGGAATTCCAGTTCGGCATGAACTGGGCCTATTACAGCCATTACGTCGGCGACATTTTCGGCGCGCCGCTGGCCATTGAAGGCTTGATGGCTTTTTTCCTGGAAGCCACCTTCGTGGGCATCTTCTTCTTCGGCTGGGACCGCCTGTCCAAGCTCGGCCACCTTGCCGTGACCTGGCTCATGGCCATCGGCACCAATCTGTCCGCGCTGTGGATATTGATCGCCAACGGCTGGATGCAGAACCCGGTGGGCGCCGCCTTCAATCCCGAAACCATGCGCATGGAAATGACGGATTTCGCCCAGGTCATTTTCAATCCCGTCGCCCAGGCGAAGTTCGTGCACACGGTCAGCGCCGGCTACGTGCTGGGCGCCATGTTCGTCATCAGCATCAGCGCCTGGTACCTTTTGCGCGGTCGCCATATCGAGCTTGCCAAGCGCTCGATGGTGGTGGCCGCCAGCTTCGGCCTGGCATCGGCATTGTCGGTCGTGGTGCTGGGCGATGAAAGCGGCTACCTGACCACCGAGCATCAACAGATGAAGATCGCGGCCATGGAGTCCATGTGGGAGACCGAGCCCGCGCCGGCCAGTTTCAACCTGTTCGCCATTCCCGATCAGGCCGGCGAGACCAATCACTTCGCGGTGGAAATTCCCTACGTCATGGGCATCATCGGCACCCGCAGTCTGACGCAGCCCCTGCTGGGGATCAAGGATCTGGTCCGGCATGCCGAAGACCGCATCCGCGAAGGCGTCATCGCCTATGATGCGCTGCAGAAGGTGCGCGCCGATCCCGGTGACGCCGCCGCCCGCAAGGTTTTCGACGAGCACTGGCATAGCCTGGGCTACGCCTTGCTGCTCAAACGCTATGCCGATGACGTCCTGTCGGCCACGGACGAGGAAATCGCCGCCGCGGCCCAGGGCACCGTGCCGCAGGTCGCGCCGCTGTTCTGGACCTTCCGCGTGATGGTGGGGCTGGGCATCTACTTCATTCTGTTCTTCGCCTTCTCCTTCTGGCTGGCGTCCACGGGGCGTCTGCAACGCTATCCCGCATACCTGAAGACCGCGCTCTGGAGCTTGCCGCTGCCTTGGGTGGCCATCGAATGCGGCTGGTTCGTGGCCGAGTTCGGCCGGCAGCCGTGGGTGATCGAAGGCGTGTTGCCGACCTATTACGCGGCGTCCGGACTGACCGTGACCGACCTGGCGATCAGCCTGGGCGTGTTCCTGGTGCTCTACACCATCCTGGCGGTGATCGGCGTGAAGGTGATGCTGCATGCCGTGCGCCATGGTCCGCAAAACGAGTCCGGCGAAGGCGGCAAGCCGGGTTCCGGTGCGCTGAATGCGGCGCAGCTCGCGTCGAGGTAAGGAGAAAGTCATGGAATCGCTGATACTGTTCGATTATCCGACCATGCGCGTCATCTGGTGGGCCTTGCTGGGCTTTTTGCTGGCGGCCTTCGCCGTGATGGACGGCGCGGATTTCGGGGTGGCCATGGCGCTGCCCTGCGTCGCCAAGACCGACGGCGAGCGGCGCACCTTGTACAACGTGATCGGCCCGGTCTGGGAAGGCAACCAGGTCTGGCTGATCGTCGCCGGCGGAGTCGTGTTCGCGGCCTGGCCCCTGCTCTACGCCATGGCGTTTTCGGGGTTCTACCTGGCGTTCATGCTGCTCTTGGCGGCACTGATCGTGCGTCCGGTCGCCATCAAATACCGCAGCAAGTTTCCCGACGCGCGCTGGCGCCGCAATTGGGACCTGACCTGGTTTCTGAGCGGCGTCGTGACCGCGCTGGTCATGGGCGTGGCGGTGGGCAACGTCATAGTGGGCGCGCCGTTTCGCTTCGATCCGGACAGCATGCGGCCCATCTACGAAGGCGGCTTCCTGGCCCTGTTCACGCCGTTCCCCCTGCTATGCGGCGTGCTCAGCGTCTGCATCGCTGGCCTGCAAGGGGCGGCCTTGCTCAATCAAAAGACGGAAGGCGCGATCGCGCGGCGGTCCAGGACGCTGGGACGCGTATTTGCGCTGGCGGCGTTGATCTTGTTCATCCTGGGCGGAATATGGGTCGCCGTCGGCATCGAGGGCTACACCATTACCAGCGAGTGGGGCAAGGACCAGCTTTCCAACCCGATGGCCAAGACCGTGGCGCTGAGCACGGGGGGGTGGCTGGCCAACTTTTCGGTCTGGCCGTGGATGTGGGCGGCGCCCGTCGCCGGCGTGGGCGGCGCCGCATTGGCGCTGGGGCTGTTGTTCACGCGCGCGTCCAGGGCCGCCTTGCTGGCGTCGTCCCTGTGCACCGCGGGCGTGGTGGCCACGTTCGGGTTCGCCTTGTTTCCGTTCCTGTTGCCGTCGTCGCTCGATCCGCGCTCCAGCCTGACGATCTGGGATGCCTCGGCCAGCCATTTTTCGCTGTGGATCATGCTCTTGATATCCGTGGTCCTGCTGCCTTTGGTCCTGCTGTACACGATCTGGGTGTTCCGCTTGATGCGCGGCAAGGTGACGGAAGAAGCCATGGCGTCGTCGACGCATTCGTATTGAACGATGGCAATGGCGATGCCCTGCGAGGCTTCATCCATGCACGTATTCGGGAGTAGCTCATGTGGTATTTTTCTTGGATTCTCGGCTTGGGATTGGCGTGCGCTTTTTCCATACTCAACGCCATGTGGTTCGAGCTGCGCGAAGGCCACGACCTGTCGCCGACGGATGTCCCCGGCGATAGCGCCGCATCGTAAGCATCGCGCAGCCGGGGGCGGTGCGCGGAGCCGCGCGTGTTGACGGATGCGGCGGATCGGGAAGACGCCGCGCCGGCGGCCGGCGGGAAGCTGGATCGTCGGCTGTCGGCCTGGCTCGGCAGCCTGCGAAGGCTGGCGGCGCCCGCCTTGCGTTTTGCAATCGCCGCGCCGATACTGGCGGGCGCGTTGCTGGTGGCGCAGATGTGGGCCCTGTCCCGTGTCTTGTCGCAGGCCGTGGAGCATGATGCGCCGGCCGCCGCGTTGATGCCGGGCATGGTTCTGATCCTGGCGCTGATCGTGCTTCGGGCCGTCGTCATCGGCGCCGGCGAGCGCTCGGCCGCCAGGGCGGCCGAGCGCATAAAGAAATCCCTGCGGCTAGCCCTTTTCGAACACATGCTGGGCGAGGGCCCGCGATGGACGCGCCAGCGGGTGTCGGGCGAGCTGGCCAGCTCCCTGCTCGATCACGTCGAAGCGCTGGACGGGTTTTTCTCGCGCTATCTTCCTTCCATGGCGGCGGCGGTGTTCGTCCCGCTGGCCTTCAGCGTGCTGCTGCTGCCGCTGGACTGGGTGGCGGGCCTGATCCTGCTGCTCAGCGCGCCGCTGATTCCCGTTTTCATGGCCCTGGTCGGCTGGCGCGCGGAGGCCGCGAGCCGGCGCCATCAGCAAGCCTTGAGCAGATTATCGGGCTTTTTCGCCGACCGTGTCCATGGCGCCTTCACGCTCAAGCTGCTCGGCCGGGTGGAGGCGGAAATCGCGGTCGTCGGCGATGCCAGCCGGGGCTTGAGCCGCAAGACGATGGCCGTCCTGCGGATCGCTTTCCTGTCCTCGGCCGTCTTGGAGCTTTTCGCCGCGCTGGGCGTGGCGGGCGTGGCCTTGTACGTGGGTCTGGGTTATCTGGGCTACCTGGGCGACGCCTTCGCCGGTAAAAGCCTGCAGATCGGCATGTTCTGCCTGTTCCTGGCGCCCGAGGTCTATCAGCCGTTGCGGCAGTTCGCCGCCCACTACCATGACCGGGCGGCCGCGCGCGCCGCCGTGGACCAGCTTGCGGGCATGTTCGAAACGCTGCCGCCCGTCATCGAAGGCCGGCTGGCCGCGGGCCTCGAATCCTCGCATGCCGTCGCGCAGTCGCCCCGCGCGGCGCCGGACGGCGAATCCATCCTGCGCGTGCGGGGTTTGCGCATCCGCACGCCGGAAGGCGCTACGGTATTGGAAGAGGTCGATCTTTGCGTGCGCAGCGGTTGCCGCGTGGCATTGATGGGCGCCAGCGGCTCGGGCAAGACCAGCTTGCTGGAGACGGTAGCGGGATGGCGCCGCCCCGACGCGGGCGGCGTGGTGTATCGCGCGCGGCGCCCGCCGACGGCGGGCGGCTGGACGTGCCGCGACGGCATGGTGCTGATCGGCCGGCACGTTTTTTTCCCCGCGGGCACGATCGGGGAGCACGTGCGCATGGCGGACCGCGCGGCGCCGGACCAGGCCGTATGGCGGGCGCTGGATCTCGCCTGCGTCGGCGACGTCGTGCGGGCCTTGCCCGACGGGCTGGAAACGCGCCTTGGCGCCGGCGGATACGGCCTGTCGGGCGGGCAGCTGCATCGGATCTCGCTGGCCAGGCTTTTCCTGACCTCGCCCCATCTCATTCTGCTGGACGAGCCGACGGCCCATCTGGACGCCGGCACGCGTGACCGGGTGGTCGATTCCCTATTGGCCTTTTCCCGGGGGCGCGCCATGATTCTGGCCACCCACGACGCGCAGGTCGCGCGGCGCATGGACGTGGCATATCGCATCGAGAACGGGCGCGTGCTGCCATGTTGAGCATCTTGGGTTTCATGCTTCCATGGCTGCGGGCGCGGCGGCGCAAGCTGGCCTCGGCGACGGCCTTGGCCTTGCTGACGGCGCTGGCCGGCACGGCCTTGCTGGGCGTGTCCGGCTGGTTCCTGACCAGCACGTATCTGGCATCGAGCCTGATCGCGTTCAATCTGTTCTCTCCGTCGGCCATGATCCGGGGGTTTTCGTTCGTGCGTATCGCGTCGCGCTATGCCGAACGGGTGACCGGCCACGCGGCCACGCTGGATCTGCTGGCGGATCTGCGCGTGTCGGTATTCAGGCAGGTGATGTCGCTGAGCCCCGGGCAGCTGGCCGCCTACCAGGAAGGCGATCTGGCGGCAAGCCTGGTGGGAGATGTGGACGTCCTGGATACGCTGTTCCTGCTGCTGCTGGCGCCGGTCGCGACGGCAGTGGGCATGGGCCTGCTGTTCAGCGCGGCGACGGGGCTGTATGCCCCGGTGCTGGGGGTGACGGTGTTGGCGCTGCTGCTGGTCTGCGTGGCCCTGGTGCCGTACTGCCTGGCAAGGTATTCGCGGCGGGCCGGCGCGCTCGCGCAGCAAGCGATGGCCGAGGCCCGGTCCCTGGTCCACGCCGCCGCGTTGGGGCACCTGGACATCATGGCCTTCGCCGGCCAGGCTGGGGCGCACGCCCGGTTCGACCAGGCGTGCGGCGCCTTGGCGCGATCGCGCGATCGCGTGGCCGCAATGGGCACGTGGGGCCAGGTCGCGCAACAGATCCTGGCGGGGGCGTGCTTGATGGCGTTGCTGTGGCTGGGCCTGCACGCGTATCGGGCGGGCGCGATGACCGGGCCGTTATGGGTGGGCTTCGTGCTGGCGGGCATAGGCTTGTTCGAAATCATCGGGCCGCTGATGCGCGGCGCGGCGCGGCTGGGCATGACGGCCGCGGCGGCCGGCCGGCTGCGCGCTTTGATGCAGGCCGGGCCGACGGTGCGTGATCCCGCGGCGCCCCGCGCCCTGCCCGAAGAAGGCGACATTCTTTTCCAGGACGTTGGATTCGCCCACGGCCCGGGCCGGCCAGCAGTGGCGGCGAATTTTTCTTTGCGTATCGCCCAGGGCGAGCGGGTCGCGCTGACGGGTCCGAGCGGCGCCGGAAAATCCACGCTGTTGGCGCTGTTGCTGCGCATCGTCGATCCCGACGAGGGCGGGATCAGCTATGGCGGCGTGGATCTGCGCGACGTCGCCCAGGCGCGGATCCACGAACGATTCGCCTTATTGACGCAGTACTCGCCCGTGTTCCTGGGCACGATACGCAGCAATCTGCAGCTCGCCGACGACAACGCCGGCGACGACAGGCTCTGGCGGGTCCTGGAAGACGTCGGCCTGGCCGATGCGGTGCGCGGCCGCGAAGACGGCCTGGACGCCTGGGTGGGCGAAGCGGGCAGCCGCTTGTCGACGGGACAGATCCGGCGCTTGTGCCTGGCCCGCCTGCTCCTGACGCAAGCGCGCGTGCTGGTGCTGGACGAGCCCACGGCGGGGCTGGACGAGGCGGCGCAGCAGGCCTTCTTCGAGGACCTGGCCCGCGTCGCGGCGGGGCGCACGGTCGTCCTGGTGACGCACACCGCCGTTCCGCCGGGCATCGTGGATCGCGTCATAGAAATAGGCTGACCGTTGCGCGGTCTGGGCCTACAATGGGGCCCACTTTGTGTTTCGCAGTCCATTCCTATTTCGGCGGCTTTCATGAACATAGACCCGGTGACCTACATTCGCGACACGATACGCAGTGTTCCCGATTGGCCCAAGCCCGGCGTGGTATTTCGCGACATCACGCCCGTATTGCAGGACCCGCGCTCCTTGCGCATCCTGATCGATCTGTTCGTCTACCGCTACATGCGCCAGCGGCTGGATCTCGTGGCCGGCGTCGATGCGCGCGGCTTCATCCTGGGATCCGTGCTGGCCTACGAGCTGAATCTCGGGTTCGTGCCTGTGCGCAAGCAGGGCAAGCTGCCTTTTCGCACGGTGGCGGAACAGTATTCGCTGGAGTACGGCAACGCCACGGTGGAAATGCATACGGATGCGGTCAGGCCGGGCCAGAGGGTGTTGCTGATCGACGATTTGATCGCCACCGGCGGCACGCTGCTGGCGGCCGCCAAGCTGCTTCAGCGGCTGGGCGCGAACGTGATCGAGGCGGCCTGTATCATCGACCTGCCCGAGCTGGGCGGATCGAAGGCCATCAAAGAGACCGGCTTGCCCGTCTATTCCGTGTGCCAGTTCAACGGCGCCGACGCCGGCTCGTAGGAACCGGGCGATTCACAGGAACAGCGGATAGGCCGGGTTGTCCGATTCGTTCCAGTGCGGATAGCCCAGCTCGTCCAGGAACATCTTGAAGGCTTTCTTGTCCGACGGCGGCACTTGCAGGCCGACCAGTATCCTGCCGTAGTCGTCGCCCTGGTTGCGGTAGTGGAACAGGCTGATGTTCCATTCGGGATTCATGGATTTCAGGAACTTCATCAGCGCGCCGGGACGCTCGGGAAACTCGAATCGCAGCAGCAGTTCGCGTTTGGCAAGCGCCGACCTGACGCCCACCATGTAGCGCAAATGCGTCTTGGCC
>CAZKBT010000059.1:0-19334 GCA_964551305.1 uncultured Burkholderiaceae bacterium | reverse complement strand
CTGGATCAGGATTGGGGCCTGGATCTGGGTTAGGTCCTGGATCGGGACCCGGATCAGGATTAGGTCCTGGGTCAGGATCGGGTCCCGGGTCGGGATTCGGACCTGGATCAGGGTCGGGATCGGGCCCTGGATCGGGATTGGTCTTGCGCTCCAACGTCAACGTGACATCCGTGTCCGAGTAGGCCAGAGTGGGTGTCAGGTATTCGTATTCGACATCCAGGGTCGGGGCATCGAACTGATTCCGCACTTCGCTCGCCGACAGGATGATGTAGTCCGTGCGCGGCTTGAACGCCGATCCCGAGGCCAGCACTTGCACCGCGCCGGCCAGCGTGGCCCGGCCGGCGACCTCGACCTTATCCGTCAGCTGCGCATCATTGAGTTCGACCTGGAACACAGAACCCGGTTCGAACACCAGATCGCCGGCCACATGCAATGTTCCGATCGAGTTGCCCGGGGCCAGCGTCGCGCCGCCTAGCAGGGTAGTGGCCCGCCCCGGGCTGCCCACGATGCCGCTGCCGCCCAGCATCGCGGCCTCGTGCACGGTGATCTCGCCGCCCAGGCTGCCCTGGCCGCCCACCCCCACGATCAATGCGCCTTGCCGCACATCCACGTTGCCTGCGTAGTCCGAGCTATCGCCCGTCAGCGCCCAGGCGCCCGCGTCGGTCTTGATCAAGGCGCCTTCGCCGGACAAAACGCCCTCGAAGGTCGCGGCCTCGGCCTGGGCGACTTGCAGCGTCGCGCCGTCGCCGATTCGAATATCGCCCCGGCCCAAGCTGGCGTTGGCGCCGATGAGCCTGCCCGCTTGCACGAAGAGGCCGCCCGTGAAGGTATTGCGGCCTGCCAGCGTCAACGTGGCTTCGTCCGCCTTGGTGACGGTTCCCGGCCCGCTGATTTCGCCGGCATGCTCGTAGTCTTCATCGCCGCGCAGGAAGACCAGCGCCGTTTCATTAAGGATGGGCCCGGAGATGGCGCCTATGTTGTCGCTGCCGTTGCCGATCTGAACGCCTTCGAGATTGCGGATGGTAGTCGGTCCGGTATAGGTATTGTCGCTTTCCAGGATCAGGAAACCGCCGCCGGTGATGGTCAGGCCGCCGTCGGATTCCACCCCCGGCAAGGAGACGATGGGCTCCGAGATGCGAAACTCCTGGTCCGGATTCGGATCCTGGCTGGGATCGCCGATCTCCAGCGTGCCGCCGGCCTGGCCCAGGCTGATGGTACGCACAGTGTGGTCGTAGTCGGGATCCATGATGCGCAACGCGCCGCCGTCCAGCTCTATGCCTCCGCTTTCCTGGCCGAGGTTCATGTCCGATGCTACGGAAACCGTGCCGTCCAGGATGCGCGTGCCGCCCGCGTAATCATTCTCGCCCCGCAGCATCACGTTGCCTGCCCCGGCTTTGACCAGCGCGCCTTCTCCTGCGATAGGCGTGCCGATCTCGGCCGACACACCGGCCAGCACCCGGATCTCGGCGGTGTCTTCGGCCATTCTCAGTACGCCCTCCCCGCCCAGCACGTACCCGTTATTGACAAACTGCAAGCCTTTAAAGTACTGCTCGTCGTGTACGTTAATCGTCCCGCCGGCGTCGTCATCCGCCAAGTTTTTGAATATCCCGGTATTGCCGGCCCAGTGGACGGGCAGGTCGCTGTCCTTGTTGAGCCAGGGCTGGATATCAGGCAATCCCCATTCGGTTTCACCGGATAGCCAATGCTGGATGGCATCGGGAACCGTAGAGGAAATATAAAGATCGATGTAGCCGCCGCCATCGGCCGGCTCGACGCCCGCGGACAGCGAGTATTCGGTTCCCAATTGCGGCAGCCCCTCCGTTGACGCGATCTGCAGGTAGTCCTGCTGACCGTGCAACGAGCCGCCGTAAGTAATCAAACGGTAATAGCCCTGGCCCGCCTTGCCGTCCTCCGACGCATCGCTCGGTACCAGATTCAGAAGCGCGCCGTCTTCCACGGTCAGATCGCCGGTTACGTCGAGGCGGTCGCTCTTGCCATGCATGGCGTACTCGGCCTCGGAGGCCGGCGAGCCCAGCTCGAATTCCATAATGGAGCCTGATTCAAGTATGGAATCGCCATCGATAGTTATGATTCCGATCGAATTGCCCGGCGCCAGAGTCGCGCCCGAGCCGATAGTAACCGTAGAGCCTGGTGAGCCGATGCGCCCCGAGCCGGCCAAGGTCGCGCCGTCACTGACGGCAACGTCGCCGCTCAGGCTGCCCTGGCCGCCCACGCCCACGATCAAGGTGCCGGCGGTGACGAACGTGCCGCCGGTGTGCGTGTTGTCGCCCGTCAAGGCCGTGACGCCCGGGCCGGAATGTTCCAGGATGCCGCCGCCGCTCAGAGAGTAATAATACGTATACTCGTCCTCTTTCGGAGCTTCATGCGCAAAGATCAGTTTCGAGTTCGGTTCGGATATGACGTCGGACAGGAGCAGGCCGTGAACGCCGTCGCCGCCCGCTCGAGTGAGCATGACGAGTTCGCCACCGTCTGTATTATGAATCTCCCCGTTTCCGAATACTGTGCCGTAATTCTCCAGCCGACTACTGTTTGTCAGGACACCGTCATTCTTCAAATCTCCTATGTTTACTAGCTCCCCTATGTTTACTAGCTCGCCTCTGTTTTCCAATCGGCTGAATGCACCAATTACTCCGCCGTCGAAATGGTCAGATAAATGTACGTAGGTACCTAGGTCTTCCGCTAGGGTGTAAACCATGGGTGTTACGGCCCCTTGTATTATGTCCTTCAACATCGGAATCCATGGTTCCGTGATCGTGCTCGTGGCCTCTACTGTCACCTCGACGTCTGGAGGGATAACGGTAGGTGGCTCTTGAAATTCAAACGTGATATTGAAAAGGTCGGGACTGATGAGACCTCCCAAGGCACCGCTTAGGACGTCATGCGCAACCTCATGTGCTTGCTCCCTCCACTCGTCAATATGCGTTTCCCATTGATCTCGGGTCAGTACCGAATGTAACTCGCCCCCTGGCACATCTATGATATTTTGCGCGGCGGCTAATTCACTACTGAAATACAGGCCGAACCCGGCTAAGAGACTATGCGCAAGGACGGTTAGTTTGATAGACGGGCCGCCGCGGCGTTGAGGCCGCGTGAAAGGGCGGGCGCCAGGCTCGTCGTTCGTTTTGCGTATGGCTTGGTGCTTCGGCATCGATTGTTGCGTCATATCGTTTCCTTGGCTGGGTGGGATTTCGGTCAGACAGGGGCTTGCGATACCGGATACGTATCGTGTAGCGTTTCGATGTATTCAATTTAGCATATTGAAATTAAATTGAGATATTGATACCCAAGCCAGGACAAACGAAATGAACGCTTACTATTAGAATGCGACCGTATTCAATAGGGCGGGCAAAGAGGATGGAGGCGGAGCCGGCTGTGCCGTGTCGAGTTTCTTTGGATCAGGCCGGGCCAAGCCCAAGCGCCGCGCGCAGGCCGCTGCGCACCGCGCCTTCCAGCACCGCCGGATAGCCGGTATCAGTCCAGTCTCCGGCGGCCATGACGCCGGGCCAGGGCGTCCGGTTTGCCGGGCGCGGCAGGCCGGGCCGCGCGACGAAGGTGGCGCGTTTTTCGACGATGATTTCATGGCCGCGGACCTCGGGCATGGGGCCGTATGCCCGGGCCTGCTCGCGCACCTGATCGATGATGCCGCCGACCACTTGCCAGGCATGATGGCGTTCCAGCGCGTGCGCGTCGCTGATGACGACGTGTAGCAGACTGTTTGGGGACGCGGCGCAGCGGACGTCTTGATTCCCTTGGGCGCGAATAGAATTGGAACCACGCGTTGCCTGGGAATCCGCGTCGCCTCCGTCAGCTTGGGCAAGGCGGGCTTGCGCATCGAACAGCCATTGGCCGAATTGCAGGCGTTCCGGCCGTTCCTGCAAGCCCAGCATGGGCAGGGGCAGGCCCCAGGGGCGCTCCAGCAGCAGGGTGACCGTCGCGATGGGGGCATGGTCCAGCGCGGCCAGCCGCGCTTCGTAGCGCAGCCTGGCTTCGTGCCGCCGCCCCTCATCGCTCGATCCGGACGGCGCCGGGGGATCGTCCAGCGTTCTCAACAGCCGCAGCGCAACGGGGGCCTGGCATGCGACGATGAGCGCATCGTATCGCTCGCCGTCCAGGGCCACGCCCCGCGCCAGGGATTCCAGGCGCCGGACGGCATGGCCGAGCCGCATGCTCAGCCGGCCGGGATGCAGCCGGTCGGCATGCGCCTGCACATGATCGGGCCACAGGCTGGACAGATCCACAAGGGGAATCAGCAGATCGGCCGCACCGGCATCGCCGCCCAGGCTGTCTCGCAGCACGTTGGCGAACAGCTGGGCGCAGGCCTGCTCGATCGGGGTATTCAGCGCGGCGACGCACAGCGGCCGCCAGAACAGGCGGATCATGCGCTCGGATTGGTGGTGCCGCGCCAGCCATTGCCCGACGGAGCAGGCCGGGGCGCTGCGCCAGCCGCGCAGGCGCAGCGCGGCCATAATCCGGACCAGGCCGAGTTTTTCATGCCCTGTGATGCCCCGCGCGCGCAGCATGCCGGCCAGCATGTGCAAGGGAGCGGGCAGTTTGGCGGCCGACAGCGCGAACGAGCCGTCCGCGTAGAGCAGCGTCAATGGCCGGCGATGAAACAGCGCGTCGACGTCCAGGTCCATCGAGCGCATGAGCGCAAGGGTTTCCCGATACGCGCCCAATAAAATATGCTGGCCGTTGTCGATACTCATGCCCAGCGCCGGCGCCGGACTGCGCCGCGCCCGTCCGCCCAGGATGTGCGAAGCTTCGAAAACCGTCACCTGATGGCCTTGCCGCAGAAGCTGCAGCGCAGCCGCCAGGCCCGCCCAGCCGGCTCCGATGACGGCGGTGTTCATTGGCCCAGGCGCCGGATCAGCCCCTTGCCGCCGCCCACCCAGGTTTTCCAGGCCAGCCAGAACTTGCGGATTGGGGTAAGGGAAATGCGCTGGTGCAGGACCTGCCAGTTTTCGTCCTCGATTTCCTCGAGCAGCGCGTGATAGATGGCCGCCATCATCAGGCCCGGGCGTTGCGCTCGCCGGTCCGCCTCGGGCAGGGCTTGCAGCGCCTCCTGGTAATGGCGGCGGGCGCGCTCGGCCTGGAATCGCATCAGCGCCTCGAAGCGGTCGGAATAATGGCCGTTCAGTATATCCGAGGCCTTGACGTCGAATTGCTGCAGCTCGTCGATAGGCAGATAGATCCGGCCCCGGCGCGCATCGTCGCCGATGTCGCGGATGATGTTGGTCAATTGAAACGCCAGCCCGAGTTTTTCGGCGTAGACCAGCGTGGCGTCCTGGGTATGGCCGAAGATGCCGGCCGACAGTTCGCCGACGACGCCCGCCGCGTGCCAACAGTATTTGCGCAGCGCCGGCCAATCCAGATAGCGGCTTTGATCCAAGTCCATTTCCATACCATCGATGATGGCGTGGAAATTTTCCGTCTTTAGCGCAAAGGACTGCAGATGGGGCGCCAGCGCGATGGTCACCGGGTGCTCCGGCCGCCCCTCGACCATTTTTCCGATTTGCGCGCGCCACCACGCCAGCTTCATGCGTGCGACCGACGGGTCGGTGCATTCGTCCACGACGTCGTCGACTTCCCGGCAAAACGCGTACAGGGCGGTGATCGCCTTGCGCCGCTCGGGGGGAAGGAAGAGAAACGCGTAATAGAAGCTGGACCCGCTCTGGGCCGCTTTGTTCTGGCAGTATTCGTCAGGATTCATGCAAACGTGGTGTAAATAGAAGGGCGCGCGGCAACAGGCTCAGCCAGTCCGCTTTTCCGAGCGTGGGCCTGTGCCTGAACATATCGTAGTGTAATGTGTCCAGCCGCTCGAGGATACGCAAGCCGCCCAGCACCACCAGCCGCAGCTCGAAGCCGATGCGCCCCGGCAGGCGGCGGGCAAGCGGCGCGCCCCGCAGCAGCAGTCCGCGCGCATGCGCCGCCTGTTCCCGCATCAGGTCCCGCCAGGCGGCGTCTTGGCGCGGATCGCGCGCGCCTTGCGCGGATGCGTCGCCGCAGTCCCTGCCGCGTTCATCGATATAGCGCTCGTCGACGCCGTGCGCAAGCATGGCGTCCCGAGGAAGATAGACGCGATCCTTGCGCCAGTCCACGGCGACGTCCTGCCAGAAGTTCGTCAGTTGCAGGCCGGAGCAGATCGCATCGGATTGAGCCAGGCTCGTCTCATCGCGCACGTTATAGAGGTGCAGCATCAGCCGGCCCACCGGATTGGCCGAGCGCCGGCAGTAATCCATCAGTTCTTGCGCCGAGGCATAGCGGGTCTTGACGACGTCCTGCTCGAACGCCGACAGCAGATCCTCGAAAGGCCGGATGGGCAGGCCGAATGCCGCGATGCTGGCTTGAAGCGGAACAAACACCTCGGACAGCCCTGTTTCGTCGAACGGCGGGATCGGAGCGCCCGATGCGATGGTCCGCAACGCCTGCCGATATTGCTCCAGCGCCGCCAAACGGTCCTCGGGCGGCGCGTCGCCTTCGTCCGCGAGGTCGTCGGCGCTGCGCGCGAAACGATAAATATTCTCGACCGGCTCGCGCAAGCGCCGAGGCAGAAGCAGGGAGGCGACGGGGAAGTTTTCGTAGTGATCGACAGGCATGGCATGGATTGTATAAGCCGGTGCTTACTCTTGTCGCGCAACTGGTTTAGACTAGCGGCTTGCTGCAAGGAGAGCACATGCCACGCCCAATAAAAGCAACGATTTCGTTATCCGCTTTACGCCATAATCTGGCTGTCGTTAAGCAAAGCTTGAAAGAGGGCGCGCCGCCTCCTTTTCCGCCGGTTCCCAAAGTGTGGGCCGTTATGAAGGCCAACGGCTACGGCCATGGTCTGGATCAAACGGTGCAGGCGTTCGAGCAAGCCGACGGCTATGCGATGCTCGACCTGAACGAGGCCGTCCGCGTGCGTGAGCTCGGCTGGACCAAGCCGGTCATGCTGCTCGAAGGGTTTTTCGAGCCGGCGGATTTGCGGATCGTGGACGCCTATCGGCTGACCGTCGCCGTTCATTGCATGGAACAGCTCGATATGCTGTCCTCTTTCAAACCGGCCCGCCCCATTTCCGCGCTCATCAAGCTGGACACGGGCATGACCCGTCTGGGATTCAAGGTCGAGGACTATCCCGCCGCGCAGGCGCGGGCGCTGTCGATGGTCGAACAAGGCATTCTCGATGAGCCGGGGGCCATGACGCATTTCGCGCGCGCCGATGACGATCCCGTCCTCACGCGCGGGCAGCTGGATATGTTCTGCAGGGCGACGGAAGACGTGCGCGGGGCCATCAGCGTCTGCAACTCGGCGGCCACCCTGACGCCTGGATTGTGGGCGACCGTGCCCGGCCTGCGCGAACAATGGATACGGCCCGGCGTGTGCTTGTATGGTTCCTCGCCTTTCGAGGACAAGACTGGACGGGAGCTCGGGCTGCGTCCGGTCATGACCTTGTCGTCCCGACTGATCAGCGCCAGGACGATATCGGCGGGCACGTCCATCGGCTATGGCTATCGGTACACCGCGACGCAATCGCAGCGCGTGGGCGTCGTGGCATGCGGCTATGCCGACGGCTATCCGCGCCATGCGCCCACCGGCACGCCCATCGTCGTCGACGGCGTTCGCACCCGCGTCCTGGGCCGCGTTTCCATGGATATGCTGGTGGCGGACCTGACGCCCGTTCCGCAGGCCCGGATCGGATCCGAAGTCGTCCTGTGGGGCGAAGGCGGACCGACCATCGAAGAGGTCGCCGCCGCTTCCGATACGGTTGGTTACGAATTGATGTGCGCCCTCGCGCCGAGGGTGCCGAGACAGATTCTGGACTAAGCCTTATCATTGACCGGTTGCACGAAACCGGCCCGAAAGTCCGGCGCCGCGATTCCGCGCCTGCCGCACGTGTTGGAACATGGGGATGCCATTGAAAAACAAATGCGTACTGATCACGGGGGCGACCAAAGGCATAGGCTGGGCCATCAGCCGGCGCTTGGCCGACCAGGGGTGTCATGTCGTGGGCTTGGCCCGGCATACGCAAGACATCGACTTTCCCGGCTATTTGTATTCGTGCGACCTGAGCAACGCGGGCCAGACCGAGGAAATGCTCAGGATGATCCGGGAAAAATACCCGGTCGATGCCGTGGTGAACAACGTCGGGATCATCCACCCGGCGCCGCTGGGCGAAGTCGAGCTCGCCGCATTGTACGAAACCTATGACCTGAACGTGCGCGTGGCGGTGCAGGTGACGCAGGCCTTCGTCGCTTCCATGAAAGCGCGCATGACGGGTCGCATCGTCAATATCTGCAGCCGCGTGGCGCATGGCGCCGCCGAGCGCACCAGCTATGCGGCCGCCAAGGCCGGACTGGTGGCGTGCACCAAGACCTGGGCGCTCGAACTGGCGCCGTACGGCATTACGGTCAATGCGGTTTCGCCGGGGATGACCAGCACCGAGCTGTCCCGCGCCTTCTGTCCCGAAGGCAGCGAGCAAGAGAAAAAAGTCCTGGGGTCGATTCCGATGGGCCGCTTTGCCCAGCCGGCCGAAGTCGTGGCGGCCGTCGCCTTTCTGCTCGGCGACGAAGCGGGCTACATTACCGGCCAAGTCCTCGGCGTGGACGGCGGGGCGACCTTGCCGGGGCGTTGATGGCCAAGCCCAAAAGCAGTTATGTCTGTTCGCAGTGCGGCGGCGTGACGCCCAAATGGGAAGGGCGTTGCCCGCATTGCGGCGCCTGGAATACGCTCGAAGAAACCCGTGACGCCGGCGCGCCGGCGCACCGTTACGCGCCGCTGGCGGGATCCAGCCCCGTGCGCAACCTGGCCGACATCGAGGCCAGGGAAATGCCGCGCCAGCCCACCGGCATCGCGGAGTTCGATCGCGTGCTGGGCGGAGGCCTGGTGGCGGGCGCGGTGATCCTGATCGGCGGCGATCCGGGCATCGGGAAATCGACCTTGCTGCTGCAGGCGCTGGTTTCCTTGTCCCATGCGTGCAAGGTCCTGTACGTAACGGGCGAGGAATCCGCCGAGCAGGTCGCCTTGCGCGCCGGCCGGCTGGAGCTGGCCAGCGCCGACGTCGATCTGCTGGCCGAGATTCGCCTGGAAGCCGTTACGGCGGCATTGCTCGAGCAGCGCCCCGGCGTCGCTGTGATCGATTCGATCCAGACGCTGTATTCGGCCGAGCTGAGCGCGGCGCCCGGATCGGTGTCCCAAGTCAGGGAATGCGCCGCGCAACTGACCAGGCTGGCCAAGCAGACCGGCACGGCGATTGTGCTGATCGGACACGTCACCAAGGACGGCGCCTTGGCCGGTCCCCGCGTGCTCGAGCACATGGTCGACACCGTCCTGTATTTCGAGGGCGACACGCATTCGTCGTTCCGCCTGGTGCGCGCGATCAAGAATCGTTTCGGCGCGGTCAACGAATTGGGCGTCTTCGCCATGACCGATCGGGGCCTGCGCGGTGTCAACAACCCATCGGCGTTGTTTCTGTCGCAGCATGAACAAAACGTGCCCGGCTCGTGCGTGATGGCGACCCAGGAAGGATCGCGGCCCCTGCTGGTCGAGATCCAGGCCTTGGTCGATACGGCGCACGCGCCCAATCCCCGGCGCTTGTCCGTCGGCCTGGAGGCCACGCGCCTGTCCATGCTGCTGGCGGTATTGCATCGCCACGCGGGCATCGCCACCTCGGATCAGGATGTCTTCGTCAACGCGGTGGGCGGGGTCAAGATCACCGAGCCCGCGGCCGACCTGGCGGTGATGCTCGCCATCGTGTCGTCCTTGCGCAACAGGCCTTTGCCCAAAGGCCTGATCGTCTTCGGCGAAGTCGGCCTGGCGGGCGAGATCCGGCCCGCCCCAAGAGGCCAGGAGCGCTTGCGCGAAGCGGCCAAGCTCGGCTTCGGCGTGGCGCTGATACCCAAGGCCAATGCGCCCAAGCAGCCCATCGAAGGCCTCGAAATCTGGCCCGTGGACAGGGTGGACATGGCGCTGGATCGCTTGCGCTGAACCCGGACGGCGGCTTGTTATGATAATGAATCTTTACACTGGGATTCGAATTGATGCGGCACATCCGGTTTTCCAACTTTCTGTTGGGGTTGCGCGCGCTGCGCCGTGACTGGCGCTCGGGCGAGTTGCGCCTGGTAATGCTGGCCTTGCTGGTCGCCGTGATGGCCGTGACCAGCGTGGGGTTCCTGACCGATCGCGTGGGCTTGGCCCTGCAGCGCGACGCCGCGCAGATGCTGGGGGGCGACCTGGCCCTGCGCACCGCGGAGCCGGCGTCTTCGGCGTTTCTCGAGCAGGCTGCCGGCAGGCGGCTGGAAATCGCGCGGACCGTCCAGTTTCCTTCCATGGTCGGCGGCCCGGCCGGCGTGCAGCTTGCGGCGGTGAAAGCCGTATCCGATACCTATCCCTTGCGGGGCCTGCTGCGCGTGGCCGAGCAGCCGGTGGGCGCGTCCGAGCAGCTCGCCCAGGCGCCCGCGCCGGGCACGGTCTGGGTCGACCCGCAGCTGCCGGCGCTGTTGGGCTTGAAGGTGGGCGATACGCTGGAGCTCGGCGTATCGACGCTCAAGATCGCGAAGCTGCTGCTCTACGAGCCGGACCGCAGCATGCAATTCATCAACGTCGCGCCGCGCGTCATGCTCAATATGGCGGATCTGGAGGCCACGGGCCTGGTCGTGCCGGGCAGCCGCGTCAGCCACCAGCTGCTGGTGGCGGGCGAGCCGGCGGCCGTCCGTTCCTATCAGGCCTGGCTGGAACGGCACATCCAGCCAGGCCAGCGCCTGGATACGCTGCAGACCAATCGGCCCGAAGTGCAACGCACCATGAACCGGGCGAATCAATTCCTGGGCCTGGTGGCGTTGTTGACCGTGCTCATCGCCGCCGTGGCCGTGGCGTTGGCGGCGCGCCGCTATGCCTTGCGCCACCAGGACGGCGTGGCGGTCATGCGCTGCCTGGGCATAGGCCGGGCGCAACTGACGTCCATGCTGTGGGTGGAATTCGTGTTGCTGGGGCTGGGCGTAAGCGCGGTCGGCATCCTCATCGGGTACGTGCTGCACCACGGCCTGGTGTCGGTCGTCGCCGCCTGGATCGACAATGCCTTGCCGCCGCCATCGGCGACGCCGGTGTGGCACGGCCTGGCGACGGGCTTGATGCTGCTGCTGGGCTTCGCCTTGCCGCCGCTGTCGGCGTTGCGCCGCGTCGCTCCGGCGCGCGTGCTGCGGCGGGATGCGGGCGGCGCGGCGCGGCGCGTCTGGCCGGCTTATGCCGTGGGCCTGGCGGCGTTCTTCCTGCTCATGGTCTGGGTGTCGGGCGACAGCCGGCTCAGCATGGTGGTCAGCGGCGGCTTTCTCGCCGCCTTCGGGATCTTCGCGGGCGCGGCGTGGGTGTTGCTGGCGGTGCTGGGCCGAATGCGCCGGCACCTGGGCGGACATCCCGCCTTGCGGTTCGCGCTGGCGGGCATGAGCCGCCGCCGCGGATTGACGATTACCCAGCTTTGCTCGCTGGCCATCGGCCTGATGATCTTGCTGCTGCTGGCGATCACCCGTACCGATCTGGTGCAGGGCTGGCAGCGCACGGTGCCGCCCGACGCCCCCAACACCTTCCTGATCAACATCCAGCCGGATCAGCGCAGCGCCGTGCGCGCGGCGTTGGCGCAGGCCGGCGTCGGCGACCTCGTCATGTACCCCATGGTGCGCGGCCGCCTGACCCATCTCAACGGCAAGCCCGTCAGCGCCAGGGACTATGACGGCGAGCGCGCCCAGCGCATGGTCGAAAGGGAGTTCAACCTTTCGTTTGCGGACAGCCTGCCGGCAAGCAACGAGATCGTCCAGGGCCGTTGGCTGGATGCGACGAAACCGGAGGTATCCCTGGAGGCGGAGCTGGCCGATACCTTGAACGTCAAGACGGGCGACCAGCTGACCTTCGAGGTGGCGGGCGCGCCGATCCAGGTGCGGGTCAGCGGCCTGCGCCAGGTCAAGTGGGATTCGTTCGAGGCGAACTTCTTCGCCTTGGTGAGCCCGGCGGCGTTGGCCAAAGCGCCCGCCACCTACATCACGTCGTTTCATCTGCCGCCCGAATCGCTCGACGTGGCCGGCGCGCTGGTGGGGCGATTCCCCAACCTGACGGTGTTCGACGTGGGCGCGATACTGGCGCAAATCCAGCGCGTGCTGGATCAGGTGATCGGAGCGGTGCAGTTTCTGTTCCTGTTCACGGCCGCCGCGGGTATCATCGTGCTGGGCGCCGCCTTGTTCTCGACTCGCGACGAACGCAGGCACGAAGCCGCGCTGTTGCGCGCGCTCGGAGCCGACAGCCTTCAGCTGCGCCACGCCTTGCGTGTCGAATTGATCATCCTGGGCGTGCTGGCCGGCGTGCTGGCCAGCGCCGGCGCCGTCCTGACCGCGGGGCTGCTGGCCAGCACGGTGTTCGATTTCACGCTTACCGCTACCTGGTGGCCTTGGGCGGCGGGCATCGCGGCCGGCGTCGGCGCGTCGCTGCTGGGCGGCTATCTGGCGTTGGCGGGCGTATTGAAGACGCCGCCCTTGGTCCTCTTGAGGGAAGCGGTATGACGATACGTGACATCGTGGTGGGGCAGAGCGTGCTGCGCGTCGACCAGTCGCTGGCGCCGCGAGCCGATCTGTCCTTGTTCGATCCGCAGGCGCCGGGCATGCGGACCGAGCCGGTCGCCGAAGGCGGCAGGCAGGCGGCCTGGTTCGTTCAGGGCGACTTCGGCCAGGCCGTATTGCGCCGCTATCGTCGCGGCGGCCTCGTGGCGCGGCTTTCCCGGGACCAATACGTATGGACGGGCAAGGGCGGCACGCGCTCGTTCGCCGAATTCGACCTGCTGCATTTGTTGCGCAAACGAGGCGTGCGGGTGCCGGCGCCGATCGCGGCCATGTATAGCCGTCACGGCCTGTTCTATCGGGCGGCCATTCTCACGCGGCGCATTCCGGGCGCCGTGCCGTTGGCGCTGAAGTTCGAAGAAGGCCATCACGAAGCCGTGGCCCAGGCCATCTTCGACATGCACCAGCAGGACGTCTGGCACGCGGACCTGAATGCCTACAATATTTTGTTCGACGAGCAGGATCGCGTCTGGCTCATCGATTTCGACAAGGGGCGGCGCCGGAACTTGTCGATCGAACGGCGCGAGGCCAATTTGCGCCGCTTGCGGCGTTCTTTGATTAAAATTGCCGGCGCGCCGGGGGTCGCGTGGTGGGAAGGGCTCGAGCACGCCTACGCGCGGATCAGCCGCCTGAGGTCCCCCCTCTAGCCGTTAACCTATTATCATCGCCATTTCTTTGGCAAATTCCGTTCGTGGGAGCTCTGAATGAAACTTCGCGTAGTGCAGCATTGTTTGGCGGGCGTCGCGCTGGCTGCGGCCATGTTGCCGGCCTCGGCGCAGAACGCGGTCGTCAATGTCTATAACTGGGCGGAATACACGGCGCCCGACACCTTGCCGGGCTTCGAGCGGACCACGGGCATCAAGGCGCGCTACGACGTCTACGACAGCAACGACACCTTGCAGGCCAAGCTGCTGACCGGCAAATCCGGCTACGACGTGGTCGTGCCTTCCACGCACTACGCGGCGCGGCAGCTCGAGCGCGGCCTGTTCCAGAAACTGGACAAAAGCAAGATCCCCAATTGGCGGCACCTGGATCCGGCCATCATGGAGATCGTGGCCGAAGTCGATCCCGGCAACCAGTATCTGGTGCCCTGGGGCTACGGCACCAACGGCCTGGGCTACAACGTCACCAAGGTGCGCGAGATCCTCGGGCCCGACGCCCCGCTGAACAGCTGGGACATGCTGTTCAAGCCCGAGAACGCCGAGAAGCTGCGCGGCTGCGGCATTTCCATCCTGGACGAAGCCGCCCAGGTGTTTCCCGCCGTCCTGAAATACATGGGCAAGGACCCCAACAGCGCCGTCGAGGCCGACTACAAAGAGGCGTATCAGCTGCTGAAGACCATACGTCCCTATGTCAGGCAGTTCAGCTCCTCGGGCTACATCGACGAGTTGGCCGCGGGCGACTTGTGCATGGTCTACGGCTTTTCGGGCGACGTGATGATTTCCCGCCATCGCGCCAAGGAAGCCGGCAAGTCCTATGAGATCGACTATTACATTCCGGACGGCGGCGCGCCCGTCTGGTTCGACACCATGGCCATTCCGAAGGACGCGGCCAACGTCGACGCGGCGCACGCTTTCATCAATTACATCGAAACGCCCGAGGTACATGCCGCCATCACCAATACGATGTTCTATCCGAACGCCAATAAAACGGCGCGGGAACACGTCATCAAAGAGGTGGCGGACAACCCCATGATCTATCCCGGGCCGGAGGTGGCCAAGACCTTGTACGTCATCAAACCCCAATCGCTGGCCCTGCAACGCGCTCAGAACCGCCTTTGGTCCGAGCTGAAGGCCGGGCGCTAGGCACCATGCAAGACAGCCGCGCCTTCGCCCCATCCTGGTCCGGGGATGCCGACGAGTTCGTCCGCGTGGAAGAGCTCGTCAAGATCTATGACGACACGGTCGCGGTCCAGTCGCTCAGCCTGACGGTGCGCCGAGGTGAAATCTTCGCCTTGCTGGGCAGCTCGGGCAGCGGCAAGTCCACGTTGCTGCGCATGCTGGCCGGATTCGAGGAAGCGACCTCGGGCCGCATCTACCTGGATAACGAAGACATCACCCAGCTGCCGCCGTACCGCCGTCCGGTCAACATGATGTTCCAGTCCTACGCCTTGTTTCCGCACATGACTGTCGAGGCCAACGTCGCCTTCGGCTTGAAGCAGGAAGGCGTGGCGAAGAACGAAATCCAGGAACGCGTGTTCGAGGCGCTGGATCTGGTTCAGATGGCGGGGTTCGCCCGGCGCAAGCCCCATCAGATGTCGGGCGGGCAGCAGCAGCGCGTGGCCCTGGCGCGCAGCCTGGTCAAGCGTCCCAAGCTGCTGTTGCTCGACGAGCCCATGTCCGCGCTGGACAAGCAGATCCGGCAGAAAACCCAGCTCGAGCTGATCAAGATCCTGGACCAGGTCGGGGTGACCTGCATCATGGTCACGCACGACCAGGAAGAAGCCATGACCATGGCCGATCGCCTGGCCGTCATGTCGGAAGGGCAGATCGTTCAGTGCGGCACGCCGCACGACGTCTATACCTTTCCCAATTCGCGCTTCGTGGCCGGCTTCATCGGCTCCACCAATCTGTTCACCGGCACCATCGTGGTCGACGAGCCCGACCACGTCCAGATCGAAAGCCCGGACTTGACGCGTCCGCTGTACGTCAGCCACGGCGTCAGCGAACCGCTGGGCATGGAAGTGCACGTGTCCATCCGTCCGGAGCATATCCGCGTCCTGCGCGAAATGCCCGCCGACGAAACCAATTGGGCGCACGGCATGGTCGGCCACGTCGCCTGGATGGGCAGCTACGCCCGCTATCAGGTCCGCCTGGACAGCGGCATGATGGTCGAGGCGACCGTGCCCAGCTTGGCGCTGGCGCAGGCCGATGCCGCCGGCATCGACGACGAAGTCTTTCTTTCCTGGTCCGACGACAGCGCGACCGTGTTGCCGTCATGAAGCCCGCATCCTGGCGCCGATTGCTGCCCACGTCGCGCTCGCTGGCCATCCTGCCGCCGTTCGCATGGATGACGCTGTTCCTGCTTATCCCGTTCCTGCTGGTGCTCAAGATCAGCTTCGCGGACCTGGAATTCGGCGTGCCGCCCTATACGCCCTTGGTGGAAATCGAGGAGCAGACGCTCAGCCTGGTGCTGAACCTGCGCGGCTACGCCTTGCTGTTCACCGACAATCTTTATATCAGCACCTACCTGAATTCGGTCAAGATGGCGCTGCTGACGACGTTGTGCTGCATTTTGATCGGCTATCCCATGGCCTATTACATTGCGCGCTCTCGTCCTTCGGTGCGCAACATCCTGCTGCTTGCCGTGATCCTGCCGTTCTGGACCTCGTTGCT
This sequence comes from uncultured Burkholderiaceae bacterium, assembly GCA_964551305.1. GTDB lineage: Bacteria > Pseudomonadota > Gammaproteobacteria > Burkholderiales > Burkholderiaceae_B > JBAZDC01. The sequence continues at coordinate 3,402 of CAZKBT010000059.1, read as the reverse complement.
GTTGCGCGTCTACGCCTGGGTGGGAATCCTGCGCAACGACGGCCTGCTCAACAGCTTCTTGCTATGGCTGGGCGTGATCGACGCGCCCCTGGAAATCTATCGCACCGATCTCGCGGTCTACATCGGCCTGGTCTATGCGTATCTGCCGTTTTTCATCCTGCCCCTGTATGCCAACCTGGTCAAGCTCGACGACCGCTTGCTGCAGGCCGCCTACGATCTGGGCGCGCGTCCGTGGCGGGCTTTTCTGCACGTCACGCTGCCGTTGAGCATGCCGGGCGTCATCGCGGGCGCCATGCTGGTGTTCATTCCCGCGGTCGGCGAATACGTCATTCCGGAAATGCTGGGCGGAGCGAATACCTTGATGATGGGCCGCGTCATGTGGACCGAATTCTTCGGCAATGCCGACTGGCCGATGGCGGCGGCCGTGACCTGCATCATGGTCCTGCTGCTGATCGTTCCCCTCATGGTTTTCCAGTACAACCAGGCCAAGCAGTTCGGCCTGCTCAAGCGGGGGCGGACCCATGGTTAAGTCCAGCCGCGCGCTGCGCGCCGCCGCGCTGACGATAGGCTACGCCTTCCTGTACGTGCCCATCCTGTGCCTGATGGCTTTTTCCTTCAATGATTCGGCCATCATGACCTCGTGGTCGGGCTTCTCCCTCAGGTGGTATGCCGAGCTGTTCGCCGACAAGGAATTGCTGGCCGCCGCGCGCCTGTCCCTGCTGATCGCGGCATTGACCGCGACGGCCGCCGTCGTCGTCGGCACCTGGGCCGGCTACGTGCTGGTCAGGATGGGGCGGTTCCGGGGATTCGTGCTGTACATCGGCATGCTCAGCGCGCCTCTGGTGATTCCGGAAGTCGTCCTGGGCATCTCGCTGCTGCTGATGTTCGTCGAGCTGGGCGAATTGTTCGGCTGGCCTTCCGGCAACGGCATCTTCACGATCTGGGTCGGCCACGTCACCTTGTGCATGGCCTACGTGGCCATCATCATCCAGTCGCGCATCCGCGACCTGGACAGATCGCTCGAAGAGGCGGCGCTGGATCTGGGCGCGACGCCGCTGACCGTGTTCTTCAAGATTACGCTGCCCTTGATCGCGCCGGCCTTGTTGGCTGCCTGGCTGCTGGCATTCACCTTGTCGCTGGACGACGTCGTGGTGGCTTCGTTTCTGTCCGGACCAGGCTACACGACCTTGCCGCTCGAAGTCTTTTCCCGAGTGCGCCTGGGGTTGAAACCGGAAATCAATGCGCTGGCCACCTTGTTCATTCTGATTGTCGGCATTCTGGTATTGGTCGCCAATCGCATGCAATGGCGCAAGCCGTCCCTTGGATCAAAGACAGGAGCCTCCGCATCATGACGACATTGACCCTTTACGGCCTGAAAAATTGCAGCACCTGCGTCAAGGCCCTGGGCTGGCTGACGCAGAACGGCCATGACGCCTCCTTGGTCGACTACCGCGCCAACCCGATCGATCCCGCCGTGCTCGAACAATGGGCCGATCAGCTGGGCGGCTGGGAAAAACTGGTCAATCGGGCCTCCATGACCTGGCGCAATCTGCCGCAGGAGCGCAAGTCGCCCGACACGGCGCGGCAATGGCTGGATCTGATCGCGCAGTTTCCGGCGCTGGTGCGCAGGCCCGTGCTGCTGCGCCCCGACGGCCGCGTCATCGCCGGTTTTTCCGAAAAGAAATACCTTGAATTTTTGGCTTGAAAGGAGCCCTTTATGTTGACCCAGCAGGAACTGAAGCAGAACGTCGCCCGCGCCGCGTTGGACTACGTGCTGCCCGAGTTGCGGCCCGACAGCGTGCTGGGCGTGGGCACGGGCTCGACGGTGGATTGCTTCATCGACGTGCTGGCGCGATACAAAGACCGTTTTCGCGGCGCGGTTTCCAGCTCCGAGCGCAGCTCGGCGCGCATGAAGGAAAAAGGCATCGCGGTCCTGGACCTGAATGACGTCGATGCCATGCCGCTTTACGTGGACGGCGCGGACGAGGTCGATGCCGGGTTGAACATGCTCAAAGGCGGCGGAGGAGCGCTGACGCGGGAAAAAATCGTGGCCTCCGTCGCTCAGCGCTTCGTGTGCATCGTGGACGAGTCCAAGCAGGTCCGGACCCTGGGCGCCTTTCCCTTGCCGGTCGAAGTCATCCCCATGGCGCGCGCCGCTGTCGCGAGGCGCTTGTCCCGGCTCGGCGGCAGGCCCGCGCTGCGCGAGGGCTACACCACCGACAACGGCTGCCAGATTCTCGACGTGGCCGGCCTGGCCATCGAGGATCCCGCCGCGATGGAGTCGCTGATCAACGATATTCCCGGCGTAGTATGCTGCGGCTTGTTCGCCATTCAAGGCGCGAGCGTCGTGCTGATGTCCACCCAGCAGGGCGTGCGGCGGCTGGAAAAATAACGTCATAATTGCGTCATAATTATCCTGTAAGCTTGCCATGTTCCATCGAGCGCGGGTCCGAGCACGATTTCATGGCTTGGCCCAAGGCTTCCTGTATCCGCACTGATCGTAGGTATATATGTCCGAGCATACCAATAAGCAGTTTCATACTGACCTCGAAAGCACCCGTTCTTTGTTCCTGCAGATGGGGGGGCTGGTCGAGTCCATGGTCAAGGACAGCATGGAGGCCCTGGCCAGCGGCGATATGTCGCTGATCGAGCAGGTGCGCGAGCGCGAGCGCGAGGTGAACCGGCTGGAAGTCGACATCGACGAGCGCATCGGCCTGCTGATCGCGCGCAACCAACCCACCGCGATCGACCTGCGCATGCTGCTGTCCATCTCCAAGATGCTGACCGACATGGAGCGCTGCGGCGACGAAGCCGTCAAGATCGCCAAGATGGCGCGTCGCCTGCATGAGGCGCAGTCCGGCTACGAGCCCGTCGTCGAATTGCGCCACATGGCGACTTTCGTCACCGGGATGATCGCCCAGGCGCTGGATTCGTTCGCCCGCCAGGATGCCATGCATGCCGCCAGCGTCATCCGCCAGGACAAGGAAGTGGACAAGGAATGGAAAGGTTCCTTGCGCCATATCATTACCTACATGATCGAAGATCCGCGCACCATTTCCCGCTCCATCGACTTGATCTTCATCGCGCGCGCGCTCGAGCGCATCGGCGATCACGCCAAGAACATGGCAGAGCGCGTGATCTACATGGTGCTGGGCGACGACGTGCGCCACACGGGCCTGAAGAACTCCGAACGCACGGCCCGCGGCGAAACCCTGCTCAATCCCGATGAGTTCGAGCGTTGACGCCTTGACGGCGCGGCGTTCGGCGCGATGCCCGACGCCGCGGCGCGCGGCCCGGGGATGCGAGCGGGATTAACCGCATTGACATACGCCGGGCCTGGGCCTACTCTGCCGGGATGCGCCGCATGGCGCCGAGCAATCGAAAGACCGGGGGAGCACCGTT
>CAZKBT010000058.1:0-19398 GCA_964551305.1 uncultured Burkholderiaceae bacterium | reverse complement strand
TGTGATTAACCGAGTCTGATGAATGCCTAGATCCCCCGTTTATGGGGTAGAGCCTGAAGATGGGCGCTTCCAGGATGGAGAGGGCCGGATAATGGTGCCCGAGGCCGGAATCGAACCGGCACGACCAAAAGGTCGAGGGATTTTCTTACCACTTCGGCTTTCACCGCCATCGCGCCAGGGCGATGTTCGTGGTCTGGAGCACGCCTTCGCCATAGTCTTGCGACCTTAGGCGCCCGCCGTCTGCTCTCTACACCTTCCTCGGGTCTTTCGATCCGGGCTTGGCTCGGCGTTGGCTCGGATGCGGGCATCCAGGGCGTTCACCGAGTTTGACGGGCTACACCTCGCGGGTTTCCCCGGGAGGGCTCAAATTATTCAAGTCCCTTGCGTCTACCAATTTCACCACTCGGGCCGAGTAGTCCCGTTGCCGGGGTGTTCTGTCCGGTCAGTACCGGGATGCTGATGGCGGAAGCGGTGAGATTCGAACTCACGGACGAGTTGCCCCGTCGCTGGTTTTCAAGACCAGTCCATTCAACCGCTCTGGCACGCTTCCGATGAGGGTGGCGGTCGGCCATGGGCGCCGGTAGCCGATTTTAACCGGATTCGACGCCCCCCTCGAGAGCTCGTGAGTGTAGCGCATCTGGAGCGCCTTGTGTGATGCGCAGCGGCATGAGTGGCGCGTTTGCGCCGCTCATGTAATGATGGGCGGCGTTGAACACGGTGAAAAGACCGTCATGGCGGTCCGGAGAGGAGAAATGGGAATGCAGTCTGCCATACCGAATACCGCCGGTCCGGCTCCGGCATCGAAGTTTTCGCTGACGATGGGACTCTGGCTGGCGGTGGCCGCCATGCTGGTCGTGCTGGCCTTGCCGACGCCGGAGGGATTGTCGGTGGCCGGCCATCGCATGCTGGCCATTCTGGTGTTCGCCGTGGTGGTGTGGATCAGCGAAGCGGTTTCCTATGAAAGCAGCGCCGTGATGATCACGACGCTGATGGCTTTCCTGCTCGGAACGGCGCCGCTTGCCGATGATCCAGAGACGCTTTACGGAACGTCCAGGGCGATCGGCATGGCATTGGCGGGTTTTTCCAGCCCGGCCCTGGCGCTGGTGGGCGGCGCGTTGTTCATCGCGGCGGCCATGACGCTCACGGGACTGGACAAGCGGATCGCCTTGTATACCCTGGAGCGCATCGGCGTCAGCACCAGGCGGATCATGATAGGCGCGATAGCCGTCACCTTTCTGCTCAGCCTGGTCGTGCCCAGCGCAACGGCGCGCAGCGCTTGCGTCGTGCCTATCATGATGGGAGTGATCGCGGCGTTCGGTGTCGATAAGCGCTCCAACATCGCGGCGGGAATCATGATCGTGGTGGCGCAGGGCACCAGCATCTGGAACGTGGGGATACAGACCGCGGCCGCGCAGAATCTGCTGACCGTGGGCTTCATGGAGAAAATGTTAGGCCAGCGCGTCACCTGGGCGGAGTGGCTCATTGCCGGCGCGCCATGGGCCATTCTGATGTCTGTGGTTCTGTTTTATACCGTCATGTGGATGCTGCCGCCGGAAACCAATCAGTTGCCCGGAGGGCGACAGGCGGTCAAGGCCGAGCTCGATGCGCTCGGGCCCATGACCGGCCTGCAAAAGCGCTTGCTGGCCGTGTCGCTGGGCTTGCTGCTGGCCTGGTCCACCGAAGGCAAGCTGCACAATTTCGATACGACGTCGACCACCTATGCCGGCCTGGTGATCTTGCTATTGCCCCGCGTGGGCGTGATGACCTGGAAGGACATGCAGTCGCGCATCCCTTGGGGGACCATCATCGTCTTCGGAGTCGGCATCAGCCTGGGCACAGCGCTGCTGTCCACGCAGGCCGGCCAGTGGCTGGCCGCCATGGTGATCCGCTATACGGGATTGGATCAATGGGGGGCGCTGGCCGTCTTGGCCATCCTCTGCGCGTTCTTGATCGTGATACACCTCGGATTCGCCAGCGCGACCGCGCTGACGTCGGCGTTCTTACCCATTTTGATGTCCTTGTTGTCGGTCTTGCCGGGAGATTTCAATCAGTTGGGCATGACGATGGTGCTGGGGTTCGCAGTCAGTTTCGGATTCATCCTTCCGATCAACGCCCCGCAAAACATGGTCTGCATGGCGACGGATACCTTCAACGCGAAGCAGTTCGCCAGGACCGGCCTTGTGCTGACCTTGATCGGCTACGTGTTGATGATGGCCTTTGCCGCCACGTATTGGCGCTGGCTGGGCTGGTTGTAATCCGTTGCCGTGCGCCAGCGCCTTTGGCGGGGAGGGGCATCGTTGTCCCTTACTTGGCCGGCTTCGATTCGCGCGACTTGGGGTTGCGCGAGGCGCGCAGGGTTGCCAGTCCGGTGGCAAGCGCGATGCCGGCGATGACCGCGCCGGCGCTGACGATGCCCGCCCAGTCGTAATGCTCGAACAGGTAGGCGGCCAGGGTCGAGCCGGCGGCGCCGCCCATGAAATAACAGGTCATGTAACCCGCGTTCATCCGGTTGCGCGCTTGCGGGCGTAGTTTATAGATCACGCTTTGGTTGCTGACTTGGACGAGCTGTACCGAGCAATCCAGTATCAGGATGCCGATCAGCAACGCGGCAAGGGAAGAGGGAGCAAAGCCTAGCGGCAGCCATGCCAGGAGCAATCCCAGCAGGCCGGCGCGGGTGGCGGCGACGCCTTTGCCGCGATCGGCCAAACGTCCCGTCATGTTGGCGGAGACGGCGCCGGCGATGCCGGTCAGGCCGACCAAGCCTATCGTGGCATCGGAAAATTCGTACGGAGGCCGGGCAAGCAGAAAGGCCAGGGTCGTCCAGAACAGGCCGAACAAGGAAAACGCCGTCATGCCGAGGAAGGCGCGCAGGCGCAGCACGGGCTCTTCGATCATCAGCTGTCCGACCGACTTGATCAGCCTGCCGTAGCTCAGGCCGGTCGGGACATGGTGCTTGGGCAGCGCGAGCAGCAGGATGAGTCCGTTGATGGTCATCAGCGCGGCGGCGATCAGATAGACCACCCTCCAATGCGACAGCGACGAAATGGCGCCTGCCGCGGTGCGCGCAAGCAATATGCCCAGCAGCAGTCCGCTCATCAGGGTGCCTATGACCCGTCCTCGCTGCTCGGGCGCCGCCAACGTGGCCGCAAAGGGAATCATGATCTGCGCGGCGACCGCGAACAGGCCGGCTATTGCCGTGCCGAGCAATAGCCATTGAAAATCCGGGGCCAGGCCGCACAGCAACAGGCCGCCGGCGCTCAGCAGGCACATGGTCACGATCAGCGCGCGCTTTTCCAGCAGGTCGCCCAAGGGGACGAGCAGCAATAGGCCGATGCCATAGCTCAGTTGCGAGGCGGTGACCGCCGAGCCTGCCGTCGACGGCGACAAGGTGAATTCGGTGGCGATCGTGTTCAGCAGGGGCTGGGCATAATAAAGGCTGGCCACCGAGATGCCGGTGGCCACCGCCATCATGAGCACCAGCCATGGACCGAGGGATTGCGGATGCGAAGAGTCGGCGAGGCGCGGCATAAGCGAATGGAGGGCCTGTGGCTGTCAGCGCCCGTCAAGGGCGCGTTCGATTTTCTTGTCGGTCTTGTATTGGCTCAAGGCATAGGTCGCCCAAATGGCGGCGGGAATCCATCCTATGAGTGTGATCTGCAAAATCAGGCAGACGATGCCCGAGATGGGGCGGCCGATCGTGAAGAAAACGACGAATGGAAGAAAGATCGCGAGTAACAGGCGCATGAGGCATATCCGGATAAGGTTGAAATGGCGATTTTTGCGCGCGCCATTTTGAATTGGCCATTATAGGCAGAGCGCTAATAGTAACTGCGTTGAATGCAAGACGATAGTTTCATTCAGTCGGGGGCAAGCAGCGTCACATTCCACCATGCCGGCAGCAGTTTGCGCACCGTGCGTTTTGCATAGCGGTCATCCAGCAGATAAATCACGCCGGTGTCCCGTTCCGTGCGTATGACTCGTCCCGCCGCTTGCACGACCTTGCGCAAGCCGGGATACAGATAGGCATAGTCATAACCTTGGCCGAAATGGTTTTGCATGACGGTTCTCATGGCTTCATTGACGGGGTTGATCTGAGGCAGGCCCAACGTGGCGATAAACGCCCCGATCAGGCGTTTGCCCGGCAGGTCCACGCCTTCCGCGAACGCGCCGCCAAGCACCGCGAGCCCGACACCGCGGCCGTCAGCGGTAAATCGGTCCAGAAACTGCTGCCGGTCGCTCTCCGACATGCCCGCGTGTTGTCTCCAGACCGGAATGTCCGCCGCCTGGTCGTGAAGCTCAGCGGCCACGAGCTTCAGGTATTCGAAGCTGCTGACGAAGCAAAGGTAGTTGCCCGGTGTTTGTCGATAGACTTGCGCGATCAATTTACCCAGCTCGGGAAGCGAACCGAGCCGGTCGGTGAAGCGCGTGGATATTCTTGTTGCGATGCGGACTTTCAACTGGTCGCGGTGAAAGGGCGAGCTAATGTCGAGCCACGCGGCTTGATCGGGAATGCCGAGCATGTCGCGGTAATAGCGCTCCGGACTCATCGTGCCCGAAAAGAAGGCGCAAGTGCGTGCCGCTTTGTGGCGGCAGGCCAGGAATGGCGCCGGCGTTACGTTACGTATGCACAGGGACGGGCCGCTGCTTTGGTCTTTCGAGATATCGAATAAGGAATGGGCTCCGAAGTTCTCCGCCAGCTTCAGAAAAAAATACAAATCGAAATAGAATCGCAGCAGGGGATGGCTTTGAGGCATCGGTGCGTCGGTCACGTGGCCGCCGATGACGCCTGCCGCATCGCGGCAGGCCGAGATGAACTCGGACGGCGGCTCGGGCAAGACCTGAAAGTCCGGATGCCCGCCGCCGGCCAGATCGCCCCAACGCCGGGCCAGCGTAGTCAGCGCGCGTTTCAATGCCGCTGGCGCGTTCTTGCGAGCCAGGACCAGCCCCGCATAGCGCAAGGTCGATGTGTACATGTCACGCCCGCGCTCGAGAAGATTATGCGCCTCGTCCACCAATATGCCTACTTGCCATTGCCGCTGCTGCGTCTGGCTGTAAAGCACGGCGCTGACGTCATAGTAATAGTTGTAATCGCCGACGATGACGTCGCTCCACAGGCTCATTTCCTGCGCCAGGTAGTAAGGACAGACTTCATGATGCAAGCCGATGTCGCGCAATGCGTCGCGGGTCAGCAAGGTGTGATCGGCGGCCGCTGCGCGGGCGGCGGGCAAACGATCATAAAAGCCGGTGGCCAGCGGGCAGGAGTCGCCGTGGCAGGCCTTGTCGGGATGTTCACACGCTTTATCGCGCGCCGTGAGCTCAAGAATCCGCAATGGAAAGACCTTTGCTTCGTTAGCCGCGTTTGCGGGGTCGGCGGATCGCTCCGGTATGGACGCCAGCCGCCGCAAGGCGTCCAACGCCACCTGGCGCCCCGGCGTTTTTGCGGTCAGGAAAAAAAGCTTGTCGATACCGGCTTGCGGAAAGGATTTGAGCAGTGGGAAAAGCGTCGCCAATGTTTTTCCTATGCCTGTCGGAGCTTGCGCCATCAGCGACCGGGCATCGCGGGCCGCCCGGAAAACCGCCGCCGCCAATTCGCGCTGCCCGGCGCGAAAACCCTCGAAGGGAAAAGCCAAGCCGCGCATGGCCTGGTCGCGGCAATCACGGTGGGCTTTCTCCCGCAGCCCCCATTGAAGGTACTGATCACACAGCTTATCGAAGTGTTCCGCCAGTTCCCGCGCCGTCGCCCGTATCTCGAGCGCGGTTTCGCGCTGGTCATCGACGTTGTAATAGATCAGAGCGATCCGGACGTCGGACATGCCGCGTTGCCGGCAGATCATATGCGCGTACAGTTTCGCTTGCGCCCAATGCAACGCGCGATGATTATCAGGAATGCGCTCGACGGCGCCGCGCAGGGTTTTGATTTCTTCGACGCGGCGGCGCGCGGGGTCGTATCCGTCGGCTCGTCCGCGAACGGTCAGGTTCCGGTATGTCGCCTGCAAGGAAATTTCTTTTTCATAAGCGGAGCCGCGCTTTGCGGTAACCGCTTGATGGCCCGCCATGCCTTCCAGCGCGCTAGGCGCCGGAGTGAAACGCAAATCCAGGTCGCCGCGCTTGGCGCTGAATTCGCATAGGGCACGCACCGCGACCGCGATGTTCAAGGCTGCTCCCGCCACTGAACGTGACATACGCTGACGGGCATGCGATGCGACAGGAAGAAATGCAGCCATCGCGTTTGATTGTCTTGCAGGCGATCGCCCGGCCCTTTGACTTCGATCATGTCATAGCGGCGCTCATGGGGGAAAAAACGGATCAGGTCGGGCAAGCCGCTGCGATTGGCCGCAACGTCGTCCAGCAAGCGCGCGAACCAGAGCTTGAGATGTTGCGCCGGCAGGCAGTCCAATGCCAGCGATAACAGCGGCGCGCTAATGATGTCCCAAAACACGAAAGGAGACTGTATTCCCTGTTTGTCATGGAAACGGTCCTGAATCGTGTTGCGATAGCTGCCATCGTCAAGCTGGCGTAAACACCGCGAAAATTGAACGGCTCGTCGTTTGCTGAAGTCGGGTGCGAGCAGGTCGGCCGGGCCGCGCTGAAAGGGATGGAAGAAAGCGCCGGGCAAGGGGGCAAAAATCGCTTCCCAGCAAAGCAGGCCGAACAGCGAATTGATAAGCGCGTTCTCCACGTAGTAAACCGGGCTGTGTTCCTGATGAAGGTGTTTGCGCACCGCCTGCTCGACACGTGATTGCTTGTCGTCACGGGGCAGCGTCATTAGGCTGGCGGGTATGGGCGGCGCGGATGCTCGACCCGAAGACCGCTTGACCGTTTGCCGGCAGAGACGTCGAAGCCGAGGCAGCATCCGTTGGATGCGTTGGCTTTCCGCTTCGTTTTCCGGCGCGGCTGAAATAGCGAGCGCCAGGTCCAGGGCTGATTGCGACTCGCCTTGCCGCTCCAGCACGCGAACGTGCCGGTGGCGGGCGCCCGGCCAGGCGCAAGCGGCGTAGGCTTGGCGGGCGGTATCCCAATCGCGTCGGCGTTCGGACTCTTGGCCCAGGTAAAACAGGATTTTGTCCCGGCGCTGGCTCAACCAGGGGTTGTCCGTGTCGATGCGCAAGGCGGCGTCGAGCAGCCCGCAAAGCGGCGCGTCATCGGGCAATGCCGCGCAGGCAGGGCCGTCGCGCAATGTTTGCCGCACCGTCTGCAGGCCGAGATAGACATCGACGTCGTCGCGATGGCGAAATGCGCGCGAGCCCGGCGCCATGGGGACGTGTTCGTATCGGAGCAGTCCGAGATCGGTAATGACGAATTCCGCCCACGTTTGGTGGGCGTTGCCGAAGAAAATGAGCCGTATGCGATCGCAGAGTTCTCCCACCAGAAGACGGTAGACACGGTCTGTACGGATACGGTCTATATGGATATGGTCCGTAGGTATGTACCCTCTGGAGGCTGGAGGAATGGTTCCGTCAACCGGTCGAAGCCACTGTGCGTAGGTTTTGGACTCGGGGTGAGCCAGGAATACGGTCGCCAGCAAGTCCTGCTTGCGTTGTTCCGCACAGGGTAGCGCCGGCCCGACGATGCCGCGCAGTTCCTTCATCGAGTGCAGCTTGAATAGCTCGGCCGCGGTAAGCACCGGGTCTTCGTCGATCAGAGCGTGTTCGATCAACGGGCGAGCGGCCTGGCTGATGTCGCCGATCTCCGGATAGTCCAGCCGGCTGGACCGGAACAACGGCCCTTTTCTCATGATCATCCTGACCAGCAGGGCGCGCGACATGTGCGGCAAGCTTGCAAAACACGCCAGGAATACGCGCTCTTCGACGCTGAGCAGGTCTTCGCTATGCTGGTTTACCCAGGCGACGGCGGACTCGAAATTGTGGAGATAATAGAAGGGATCTAGCGTCGGCACGATAAGCATGATGCTGTGTTTATATACAGCATCATACTGCAAACTTGCGCGGCAGCCATCCCCTTTATGTCAGTAAGCGACGGCCATTCCGTCCTTGCGCGGGTCGGAGCCCGCGATGTAGGCGTCGCCCCGACGCAGGATCAACTGCGCGCCGCCGAACGAGAAGACGCCGTCGCCCGCCGTGACCTCGATGTCGTGGCCCCGCGCCGCCAATTCGGCGACGACCTGCGGATCGAAGCCGGGTTCCAGCGCCAGGCCCAGGCCGCCTTTGATCCGCCAGCGCGGCGCATCGGCGGCGGCTTGCGGATTTTGTCCGTAGCGCAGGACGCGCAACGCCATTTGCACGTGGCCTTGGTGCTGCATGGGACCGCCCATGACGCCGAACGACATGAGCGGGGTGCCGTCCGTGTTCATGGCGAATGCGGGGATGATCGTGTGGGAGGGCCGCTTGCGCGGGCCGACCTGGTTGGCGTGACCGGATTCCAGGGAAAAGCCGGAGCCGCGGTTCTGCAGGCTGATGCCCGTGCCGGGAACGACGACGCCCGATCCGAAGCCCATGTAGTTCGATTGAATGAACGACACCATCATGCCCGACGCGTCGGCCGCCGTTACGTATACTGTGCCGCCCGGTTTCGGCGCGCCGTGCCCCGGGTCGCGAGCGTGATGCGGATCGATGAGCTTGGCGCGTTCCGCCAGATAGCCCGGATCGATCAGAGCTTGGGGAGCAACGCGCATCGCATCGATGTCCGCATTGTATTGATATACATCGGCCAGGGCCAGCTTCATGGCCTCGATGCTCAGGTGCACGGTATCGACGTGATCCACCGGCTTGTCGCCGATTCCCAGCGTGTCGAGCATGCCCAATGCCATCAGGGCGGCGATGCCCTGGCCGTTGGGCGGCAGTTCGTGGATGACGGAGGAGCCGAAAGGCTGGGCCAGCGTTCCGCACCAATCGGCTTTGTGCTGTGCCAGATCATCCAGGGTCAACGCGGCGCCGTGTTCGTCGGCATAGGCGGCAATGCGCTGCGCCAACGGTCCGCGGTAGAAGGCCTCGCCCTCGGTGTCCGCGATGGCTTGCAGCGTGTCGGCATGGGCATGGCTGCGGAAAATGTCGCCGGCTTGGGGCGCTTTGCCGCCGGGTAGGAAGCTCTGCGCGAACCCCGGCTGGTCGCCCAGCAGCCGGCCGCCCATTTCCCATAGCTTGGCGATGACGGGGGAAACGGGAAAGCCGTTGCGCGCGTAATCGACGGCGGGTTCGGCCAGGGTGGCGAAGGGCAGGCGCCCGAACCGTTTGGACAGCGCGACCCATCCGGAGACCGCGCCGGGCACCGTCACGGTTTCCCAGCCTCTGACCGGCATGGCGTCGCAGGCGGCGAACCGCTCGGGATTCCAGCCTTGCGGCGACCGGCCCGAGGCGTTCAGGCCGTGCAATTGCTTGCCATCCCAGATTATCGCGAATGCGTCGCTGCCTATGCCGCAGCCCGTGGGCTCGACCACGGTCAGGGCCATCGCCGCCGCCAGCGCGGCATCCACGGCATTGCCGCCCGCCAGCAGCGCGCGCAGGCCTGCCTGGGCGGCCAGCGGCTGGGACGTACTGACGATATTGCGTCCCAGTACCGCCGAGCGCGAAGAAGAGTAGGGATTGGACCAATCCAGCCGGGCCTGAGCGTCAAGAGGAGCGTTTGTCATAAGGCATGTCAGCAAGTGAGGGAACGAAGCACCGCGATTGCGTCGACCGGCGCCGTTCATGGGCAAGGGGTACCATATCGATAATAATACGAATCAGGCCGAGGCATGGCGGCCCGCCTTGGACTCCGCGTCCGTCGGCAAAGTGCCGTGGAGCCGGCACTGCCGATTGCGTGAATCGCGCCGCGGGTCTACTATGCCTTGCATCCGTTCATTAACTTTTTCTTACACGACATCATGTTCAAACATATCGAAGCTTATGCCGGCGATCCCATTTTGACCTTGAATGAGACGTTCCAGGCGGATACCCGCGCCGACAAGGTCAACCTGTCGATCGGCATCTACCTGGATGACAAGGGCGCGCTGCCCGCGCTGGACGTGATCCACGAGGCCGAGCGGCAGATGGCGCAAACGAGCAAGGCCAAGCCCTACCTGCCCATGGAGGGCGCCGCCAATTTCCGCTCGGCCGTGCAGCATCTGTTGTTCGACCCGGAGCACGAAGCGGTGCGCAGCGGACGTATCGCAACGATACAAACGGTCGGCTCCAGCGGCGGATTGCGAGTGGGGGCCGAGTTCATCAAGCGCTGGTTCCCGCAAAGCGGGGTCTGGGTCAGCGATCCTACATGGGACAACCACCGTTCCATTTTTCAGAGCGCGGGCCTGGCGGTCGACAGCTATCCCTATTACCAGGCCGGCGGCACCGTCGATGTGCGGGGTATGAAGGCGGCCCTGGCGGCGCTGCCAGCCCGCAGCGTCGTGCTCCTGCATGCCTGCTGCCACAACCCGACAGGCACGGACCTGACGAAGGCCCAATGGCTGGAGATCATCGACGTGATGCGCGAGCGCCAGTTGATTCCCTACCTCGACCTGGCCTATCAGGGCTTTGCCGAGGGCATCGACGAGGATGCGTTCGCGGTGCGCGAAATGGCGCGGGCCGGATTGAGCATGCTGGTCGCCAATTCCTTTTCCAAGAGCATGGGGTTGTATGGAGAGCGGGTCGGTGCATTGAGCGTGGTGTGCCCGGATGCCGAGCAGGCCGAGCTGGTGCTGGGCCAGATGAAGGCCATCGTCCGCCGCAATTATTCGAGCCCGCCTTTGCATGGCGGCCAGATCGCCGCGCTGGTCATGACGGATCCCGGTATGCGCAAGCAATGGGAAGCGGACGTCAAGGCCATGCGCGAGCGTATATTGTCAGTACGCGCTTCGTTGCATGATGCGCTGAAAGCCTTGCTGCCGGGCGAGGACTTCAGCTACGTGCTCACCCAGCGCGGCATGTTCAGCTACACCGGATTCAGCAAGCAGCAAGTGGATACGTTGCGCAACGACCACGCCATTTACCTGGTCGCATCCGGCCGGATGTGCGTGACCGGACTGAATCCGGGCAACATACCGCGCGTGGCCAAGGCGTTCGCCGCGGTCATCCAGCGGCGCTAGGCATAACGTCGCGTCGGGCGGCGTCAGCCCGGCGCGGCATTGCTTTCGGGCCAGTAGTACGAATCGGGATAGGGGCGACTGCCGAAGATGGCGGTGCCGATGCGCACTTCGGTCGAGCCTTCCTGGATAGCGATCTCGAAATCGCCACTCATGCCCATGGACAGGCGCTCCAGCGATACCCCGTCGATCCCCAGTTCCCGGGTCCGGTCCCGCAACTCGCGTAGCGAACGGAAGCAGGCCCGCACGGCTTCGGGATCGGTGGTATTGACGGCCAGCGTCATCAGGCCTTTGACGCGCAAGGCGGGCATGTCCCGCGCCACCTGGCGCAGGAAGTCGGGCAGGGCGTCGGGCGCCAGGCCGTACTTGCTGGGCTCGGTGGAGGTCTTTATCTGCACCAGGGCGTCTATCGCCCGTCCTTCCCGTTGCAGGCGCCGCTCCAGGGCGACGGCCAGATCCAGCCGGTCCAGCGACTGGATTTCGCTGGCCAGCCGCGCGACGTCCTTGGCCTTGTTGGTCTGGAGATGGCCGATCATGACCCAATCGATGCCGCAGTCGCTCAGCGGCTCGTATTTTTCCCGTATCTCCTGCGCCTTGTTTTCGCCCAGGCGCCGCATGCCGGCGGCTACGGCTTCGCGGATGACCGGTACGCCGAATGTTTTACTGACGGGCAGGAGCTCGACCGCATCGGCGGCGCGACCGGATCGGAGCGCGCATTCGCGTATACGGGTCTTGATGTGTTCCAGGCGAGCGGCGATGGTGGGATGTTCGGACATGGACGTAAAGAAGCGTTGCTGATGGGATGTTACAGGGCCAGATCCGATTCCCGGACCTGGGCGGTGATTTCGTAGGATCGCAGCCTGGCGTCGTGATCGAAGATGTTGGACGTGATCATGAGCTCGTCGGCTTCGGTCTTGTCGATGAATGCGCGCAGTTGCTGCGAGACGGTCCGCGGCGCGCCGATGGCGGAACACGAAAGCACGTGGTCCAGCAAGTGTTGCGCTTGCGGACCGAGCTGTTCCATGTAGTTCTCGATCGGAGGCGGCAGGCGGGAAGGGCGGCCGCTGCGCAGGTTCACGAACGATTGCTGCCAGGACGTGGCCAGAAACCGGGCCTGCTCGTCCGTGTCGGCCGCAAACACATTGAAGCCGAGCATGACGTATGGCCGGCTCAGATTGGCAGACGGCTTGAACGTCTCGCGGTAGATCTGGATCGCATGCATCATCTGCTGCGGCGCAAAATGCGATGCGAACGCGTACGGCAGGCCGAACGCCGCCGCCAGTTGGGCGCCGAACAGGCTGGAGCCCAGTATCCAGACGGGCACCTTGGCGCCCCTGCCGGGCACCGCCATCACGGTCTGGCGCGGCTCTTCCGACATATAGTCCATGAGCTCCAGCACGTCTTGGGGAAATTCGTCCGCGTCCGACGCCAGATTGCGGCGCAGGGCGCGCGCGGCGGCCTGGTCGGAGCCCGGAGCGCGTCCCAGGCCCAGGTCGATGCGGCCGGGAAATAGCGCTTCCAGCGTCCCGAACTGTTCCGCGATGACCAGCGGCGAATGATTGGGCAGCATGATGCCACCCGCGCCGACGCGGATGGTGGACGTGGCGGCGGCGACGTGGCCGATCAAGACGGACGTGGCGGCGCTGGCGATGCCCGGCATGCCGTGGTGTTCGGCCAGCCAATACCGGTTGTAGCCCAGGCGCTCGCCCAGCTGCGCGAGATCACGCGTGCTGGCGAACGACTGCGCGGCGGTACCGCCTTCGGTAATGGGGGCCAGGTCGAGTATGGAAAACGGAATCATCAGTCTGTCGCCGCGTGAACGTTACGTCAGCCCCCAGTGTACTAAGTTTGCCGCCGGCCTAGCGCGGCTTGCCGGGCACGCGCTTGCTGCGCGTTGCGTCGACGTCTCCGCTGTCGGCCGGCGTGGATTTGTCCGTCGTGATGGAAACGGGGTCGCTCGCCGGGAAGCTTTCTTCCAATGCTTCGTCCAAGGCTTTGTCGTCTTTCGCGGGATTGTCGTCGCTGGTTGGAAAAGGCGTTTCTTTCTTATCCTTGTCCGGATCGGGATGTCGGGGTAGGGTCATAACGCAACTCCTGTTGTCGGTCATGGTGGGCATCGCGCCGACGCGGTCGAGCGCATTATGTACCATACCGCAATAGCAAGTCCCGTGGTTGGGAATATGCGGGTTCAGCCGGAAAACGGGCATGGCCGGTTTTCATCCAACTTGTACAAGTGATTGTTATTACGGAAATATTTCCAGTCATCAACGAGTTGTACCAGGGTTTATCCACATTATTCGGGGATAAGTGCGCGACGCGGCCGGCCGGCGTCTACGCCTCGTCCCCGCCGCCCCGGTCGTTGCGCATTCCTTGCGCGGCCCCGGCCGTCTTGATCATCGCGGTGCAAAGACCGCGCATCATGTCGACTTCGTCCTGGGTCAGGTTGTTGCGCATGAACATGTGGCGCATGCGGGGCATGAGTTTCTTCGGGTGCAGGGGGTCCAGGAAGCGGACGTCGGTCAGCGCTTGTTCCCAGTGCGCCAGCAGCGCCTGCACCTTTTCGTTCGGGGCCGGCTCGTTGCCCGGCTCGGGGCCGCCGTTCGTCGACGGCAGCCACGCCGTGCCGCCGGCCGCCCCGATCGCATAGCGCAGTTCCCAGGCGGCCAGTTGCAAGGCTTGCGCGACGTTCAGCGAGCTATAGTCGGGATTGGCCGGAATGTGGCAAATGCGCTGGCAAAGGCCGATGTCGTCGTTGGTCAGGCCCGAACGCTCGGTTCCCAGCACGATCGCCACCCGGTTTGCGGGGGCCAGCAAGTGATCGCAGCTGACGTCGGCGGCTTCGCGGATATCGCACACGGGCGGTCCCAGGAATCGCGGCCGGGCGGTCAGCGCAAAGGCCAGGGTGGTGTTTTCCAGGGCGGCTTGCAGTGAATCGCACAAGCTCGAGCGCGCCAGGACGTCGGTGGCGCCGCTGGCCAGCGAGTGCGCTTCGGCCTGCTCGATGACGTCCGGATGGCGCGGGTCGACCAGGCACAAGTCGTGAAATCCCATCGTTTTGATGGCGCGGGCGGCAGCGCCCACGTTGCCGGGATGGCTGGGCCTGACCATGATGAACCGGACCCGTTCGAACAGGTCGGCGCGAGCGCCGTTTTTTGAAGCGGTTTCCGAGCTTTCTGAGGAAAATGTCTGAGTCATTTAAAATAGCCGGCTTGATGCGCGTGATGCGGTGCTTTTCCAGGGTTTATTTCCCGACGCCTCGCAGTATGCGCTAACTGTTTTTGTCTACAACGGAATTTTATGCACCCGATGCTCAATACCGCCATCAAGGCGGCGCGCCGTGCCGGCGCCATTATCAACCGTGCCAGCATCGATCTGGACCGTCTGCAGGTCGCGCGAAAAGGTCCCAGGGATTATGTCACGGAAGTCGATAGGGCGGCGGAGCAAGCCATCATCGAGGTTCTGCAAACCGCATACCCGGACCACGCCTTCCTGGGCGAGGAATCCGGCGTGACGCCGGCGCCGGGACAAGATCCGGATGCCACGCCCGAGTTCCAATGGATCATCGATCCCTTGGACGGCACGACGAATTTTATTCACGGTTTCCCGGTCTATGCCATTTCGATCGCCCTGGTTCATCGCGGGCAGATCTCCCAGGCCGTCATCTACGACCCCACGCGCAATGAGCTGTTTACCGCCAGCCGCGGGGGCGGCGCCTTCCTGAACGATCGCCGCGTGCGGATTTCGGGGCAGACCCGCTATCACGATGCCTTGCTGGGCGCCCACGTGGCCGGTTCCGCCGGCATCACCAAAGGCGTATCGCCTTTTTCGGGCATGCTGACCGAATGCGCGGCGGCCCGGCGTTCGGGCTCCACGGTCCTGGACCTGGCCTATGTGGCGGCGGGCCGCCTGGACGGGTTCTGCGGCGTGGCGCTCAAGCCCTGGGACTTGGCGGCGGGTTCCTTGCTGATCCTGGAGGCCGGCGGGTTGATCGCCGACTTCGACGGCGAGCAGGGCTGGATGGGGACCGGAAACGTCCTGGCCGCCACACCCAAGATCTTCACGCAGATGCTGGCGCACCTGCAAGACTGAGTCCTCAACCGCGAAGCAGCTTTATGATCGATAACACCGTGTTCTACCTGAAAGCTTTGTTTTTGGGCATCGTCGAGGGACTGACCGAATTTCTTCCCGTTTCCAGCACGGCGCATTTATTGCTGATCGGCGACTGGATAGATTTCAACTCCAGCAACGACAAGGTTTTCGAAGTCGTCATCCAGTTCGGCTCCATCCTTGCCGTGATGTGGATATTCCGCGCCCGTCTCTGGCAACTTATACGGGGCACTTTCACAGGCGACCGTACCGAGCTTCTGTTCACGCGCAATCTGATCGTGGCTTTCCTGCCCGCGGCGGTCATCGGCGCCGTGATGATCAGCTACATCAAGGCTTTGTTCCATAGCCCGGCGGTCTTTGTCTTCACACTCATCGTCGGCGGGCTCATCATGCTATGGGTGGAGCGCAAGCCGGAGTATGCCAAGCACGGCTCGGTCGCGGCGGACGAGACCGTCGCCACGCGCAACGCCACCGCCCACAGCCTGGAAGAGATCACCTGGAAACAGGCGCTGGTCGTGGGCTTCGCCCAGTGCCTGGCCATGGTGCCGGGAACCTCGCGCTCGGGGGCGACCATCATCAGCGGCATGCTGGCGGGCATACACCGCAAGACGGCGACGGAATTTTCCTTTTTCCTGGCCATGCCAACGATGCTGGCCGCGACGGTCTACGACATGTATCGCAACAGCGCCGTGCTCACGCAGACGGAGCTGACGGCCATCGTCGTGGGTTTCATCGCGGCGTTCCTGAGCGCCCTGGTCGTCGTCAAGGCGGTGCTGAATTTCGTATCCCGGCACACGTACCGGCCTTTTGCCTGGTACCGCATTGCGCTGGGCTTGGTGGTGATGGCCTGGCTGTTGGCCCGCTAGCGTCCAGGCGGCTCAAGGCGCCGCGCGGGCGGCCATCGGTTCAGACTGGCGCCGCGTTCGTCCAGGCTGAGCCACCCGCCGCGATGCGGCATGACGTGATCGAATTCCCAATCCGGCAGCACGATGCGTTGCCGGATTTTTTTATTCACGGTCAAGGTATGGATCGCGGGCTTATGGGTGTGGCCGTGCACCAGCAGCTCGGCATTCGTGTCGAAGAACGCTTTTTCGATGGCCGACGGCGCAACGTCCATGAGCATCGAGGATTTATATTGATGTCCGGCCTTGCTGCGCCGGCGCGCTTGCTCGGCGATTTTCCGGCGCATGTCCCGGCTTAGCGCAAGAAACAGCCGCTGCACGGCTTTGTTGCGGACCAGGCGGCGATAACGCTGATAAGCCCGGTCGTCGACGCAGTATTCGTCGCCATGGGAAAGTATGGCCTTGCCCGCTTGCGTGTCCAGCTCGACCTTGTCGGGCAGCATCTGCGCGCCGACGTGCTGCGCAAACGACTTGCCCAGTAGAAAGTCCCGGTTGCCATGGCCCAGCCAAAGCGGGAGGCGCGCGGAAGTCCGGCGCAGGGCGTCGACGGCCTGGAGCAGCCAGTCTTCGGTCGTCGACATCGCCAGGTCGTCGCCGATCCAGGCATCGAAGATATCGCCGCATAGCAACAAGGCGTCCGCTTTCGCGCATGCCTCGTCCAGAAAGTCGTAGAACGCGCGGGCGGTCCGGGGCACGTCGGGCCCCAGGTGGATGTCCGAGGCGATCCAGACTTTGCCCGGCAGCGCGATCTTATTCAACGATGGTGGCTTTCTCGAGGACCACGTCTTCAACGGGCACATCCTGGTGGAAGCCTTTGGTGCCGGTCTTCACGCCTTTGATCTGGTCGACCACTTGCGTGCCTTCGACGACGGCCCCGAATACCGCGTAGCCCCAGCCGTTGGGCGTGGGCGAGGTGAAATTCAGGAAGTCGTTGTCGGCCACGTTGATGAAGAACTGGGCGGATGCGGAGTGGGGATCCGACGTGCGCGCCATCGCGACGCTGTAGCGGTCGTTCTTCAGGCCGTTGTTCGCTTCGTTCTCGATCGATGCGCGCGTCTGCTTTTGCTTCATGCCCGCCTCGAAACCGCCGCCCTGGATCATGAAGTTGTTGATGACGCGGTGAAATACGGTGCCGTCATAGTGGCCTTCCTTGACGTAGGCCAGGAAGTTCTCGACGGTTTTGGGCGCTTTTTCCGCATTCAGTTCGATGACGATGTCGCCTTGGCTGGTCTGCAGTTTGACGCGTGGAGATGTGCTCATGGTATTACCTTGATTCGAGGTTGAGGAAGCCGCTAGCGCCGTCTGCTCCAGGCCCAAGGCAAGGGTCAGCGCAAAGGCGAGGCCGAATGCCCGCGGCAGGATGCCGCGGGCGCGGGGAAAAGAATGGCTGTAAGTCGTCACGGGGGAAATATCCTATTTCATTTGTTCAGAATGATACCGGCTTCTTTGGCCTTGTCCGCCGCGCCGCCGACCCCTTGGGCGGCGGCCTCTTGGTAAGACCGCTGGGCAAGCCGCACCAGGACGTCGCCCATATTGGCCTTGGCGACGGCGTAATCGGGATTGGCGGCCAACGCCATCGTCAGCGCGTCCTTGGCCTGGTCCAGCTGGCCTTGATGCACGTACAGCACGGCCAGGTTGTTCCATGGCTCGGGCAGCTCGGGAAAACGTACCGTCATGTCGCGATAATGGGCGATGGCCTCGTCGGTGCGGCCCAATGCCGCCAAGGCGCGGCCGCGCAGAAACGAAAGCTGGACGTCGGTGCCCATCGCGTTTTGCTCGTCGAGTTGGGCCTGGCGGCGGTCGATGACGTCCAATGCTTGTTGCGCCTGTCCGCTGTCGAGCATGGCGGACAACCGGTCCGTGATTTGCGAAGCGGTCAGCGGTATGCTGGTGTCCACGCTGGGCGTCAGGGCGTCGAGCACCTTGGCCAGTCCTTTCCAGCCGCCTTCCTGCTTGGGCGGGTCATTGAACAGAGGCTGCGTGGTCTGAGCCTGGACGGCCGGTGCCGCCAGAGTGGCCGCGGCCGCGGCGCTCAAGAAGGCGGAACGTAGGGTTCGAAACACGATATGGCTGCCTATGTAAGTGAAGGATGTGTCGGCAAGACGGGCGCGGCGCGGCGTGGAAAAACGGCCGGACGCAGTCGGATGGGCGTCCGCTTGCTATACTTATCGACCATCATTTTAGCCTTGCTCGCGGTTTTTATCGCTTTGCCTTGCCGTTGCAAGCGCTGGAAAGTTAGCACGGCAACTACTACTTAACGAGTGTAACCAGCACATGCTGCACATTTATAACACCCTTTCGCGACACAAAGAGGCCCTGAAAACGGCCGAACCCGGACACGTCCGGATCTATGTGTGCGGGATGACGGTCTACGATTTTTGTCATCTGGGGCATGCGCGCATGCTGATCAGTTTCGACGTGGTGCAACGCTGGCTGAGGGCGTCGGGCTACCGGGTCACCTATGTGCGCAACATAACGGACATCGACGACAAGATCATACGCCGCGCCGTCCAGACCAATCGCCGCTTGAGCGAGGTCACCGAGTTCTACATCGATGCGATGCACGCCGACGAGCGGGCCCTGAACGTGCAGTCTCCGGATGCCGAGCCCAAGGCGACCGAACACGTGCAATCCATGCTCAATATCATCGGCTTGCTGGAAGGCAAGGGGCTGGCTTATCGCTCGGACGACGGCGACGTCAATTACGCGGTGCGCAGTTTTCCCGGGTACGGGAAACTGTCCGGCAAGACACTGGACGACCTGCGGGCGGGCGAGCGCGTGGCCGTGGCCTCGGGCAAGCGCGACCCCCTGGATTTCGTGTTGTGGAAGGCCGCCAAGCAGGACGAGCCGCCCGAGTCCAAGTGGACGTCGCCCTACGGCGAAGGCCGCCCGGGCTGGCACATCGAATGCTCGGCCATGAGCAAGGAGCTGTTGGGTTTGCCTTTGGATATCCACGGTGGCGGGCCCGACCTGAAGTTTCCGCATCACGAAAACGAGATCGCGCAAACCGAAGGCGCGTTTGGCGGCCAACTGGCTTCGATCTGGATGCATTGCGGTCCCTTGATGGTGGATGCCGACAAGATGTCCAAGTCCTTGGGCAATTTCAGGACGATACGGGACACCATTGCGGCTGATCTTGAGGCCGCGATGAACCAGGCACAGTATCAGGCGAACCCTAGGGAAGCCGAAATGCTGCGGTTCTTCATCGTCCGCAACCACTACCGCAGCGAGCAGAATTACGCGCCCGATAATCTGCTGGACGCGCAAAATGCGCTGGACCGCCTGTATCAGACCTTGCAGAACGTGCCGCCCGCGCCGGTGGACATCGATTGGGCGAACGGCCATGCGGCTGCTTTCCAGGCCGCGATGAACGAT
>CAZKBT010000057.1:0-19560 GCA_964551305.1 uncultured Burkholderiaceae bacterium | reverse complement strand
AATTCAATAAAATTGAAATAAAAAATACTTGATTCAATTTATAAGTAGAAATATACTGCCGCCATAGATAACCGTATGGCGACGCCGCAGGCGCGCCATCGTGACCGGAGGCGTTATGACAGGCGCGGCGAGCGTAGTGAAAGCCCTGAAGGCGTGCGGGGTAAGAACGATCTTCAGCCTTTCGGGCAATCAGATCATGCCCGTATTCGATGCCTGTATCGATGCGGGTATCCGGATCGTTCACGTTCGGCACGAGGCGGCCGCCGTGTACATGGCGGATGCCTGGGCGCAGTTGACCGGCGAAATCGGCGTGGCGATGCTCACCGCGGGGCCGGGCCTGGCCAATGGATTGGCGCCCTTGTATGCGGCCAAGCTGGCGGAAAGTCCGGTGCTGCTGCTGTCGGGCGATTCGGCGCTCGCTCAGGATGGACGAGGCGCCTTCCAGGAGCTCGACCAGGTCGCGTTGACGCGGCCCGTAGTCAAGCAGGGCCGACGCTCTCGATCGGTGCAAGCCTTGGCCGAGGATGTCGCCACCTTGATAACAACCGCCCTTTCGGGGCGTCCCGGCCCCGTGCATCTGGCGATGCCGTTCGATCTGTTGCAGGCCCGCGCGCCCGCGCAGGACGCCGTCGCCGGCATGCCGGTCGAGCCGCGCGCGCAGCCCTGTACGCAAGCCGATGCCGATCGACTCCTGGAGAGATTGCGTCAAGCGAGGCGACCGGTCATTCTGGTCGGTCCCAGCCTGTCGCGCAGCCGTTGCGGGGATCTGCTCGATCGGGTCGCCGCGGCGGTGGGGGCGCCCGTCATTCCGATGGAAAGCCCCCGTGGCTTCGTCGACCCCTCGGGCGGCGCACTCGCGAATCTCGTCGCCCAGGCGGATCTGGTCGTTCTCGTCGGGAAAATAGTCGATTTCACGCTGAAATTCGGCGATAAGTCTTCATTCGATCCGGCCGCTCAGTTCATGGTCCTGGATCCCGAACAGGAAGCCATCGATCGCGCCGCCCGCTGCCTCGGAGACAGGATGGCGTTTGCGGCGCGGGCGGACGGCCGCCACGTACTCGAACTGTTGGCCGGCCATGCTTTCGACCATGGCCGGGGCGATTGGCTGGATCGCGCGCAGGCGTCGCTGGCCGAGCGCACGCTTGCCGTCGCCGAGCCCGTGGTCGACGGCTTGTTGCCCAGACAGATCTGCCAGGCCGTGCAACAAGCGCTTGCCGACGCCGTCGAGCCTATCCTGGTATGCGACGGCGGCGAGTTCGGACAATGGGCGCAGGGCTACTGCAGCGCGCCGAAACGCGTCATCAACGGCATGGCGGGCTCGATCGGCGGCGGGATCTGCTATGCCGTCGCAGCCAAGATCGCCTGTCCGAACGCGACCGTCGTCGCGTTGATGGGCGATGGAACGGCAGGCTTTCATTTGACGGAATTCGAAACCGCCGCGCGCGAGTGCGCGCCGATCATCGCGGTGATCGGCAATGACAGCAAATGGAATGCCGAATACCTGATTCAGGTGCGGGAATACGGACCCGATCGCGTGAACGGCTGCACGCTTTCGGCCGACACGCGCTATGACCTGGCGGCGCAGGCCTTGGGCGGCAAGGGAGAACGCATTGCGACCTTGCCGGCGCTGGAAGGCGCGCTGGCGCACGCCGTTCAGGCGGGACTTCCCGTCTGTTTGAACGTGGAGATGCACGGCCTGCCTGCGCCCGCCTACGCATTGCGTGTCGCGGCGCGGGATACGCATTGATTTCATGGATGGATGACGATGACGACCGAAGACAAGATGCTGGCCGTAAGGATCTGGCGCGGCGGCGAAGAGGGGCATTTTCAATCGTACGAAGTGCCGTGGCGCGAGAACCAGACCATATTGGATGTGGTGACGGAGATCCAGCGGGGGATCGATCCCCAGCTCTCCTATCGTTTTTCCTGTCGGGTCGGGGTATGCGGCACCTGTGCCATGACGGTCAACGGCAAGCCGCGCTGGACCTGTCGCACGCATGTCAGCAGCGTGCAGAAGGACGGCGCGATCGAGCTCGAGCCTTTACGCAACATGCCCAGGATCAAGGACCTGGTGGTCGACATGACCGAGTTCTTCGCCAAGTGGCAAAAGGCGGGTTCCGGATTTTCCAGCGGGCGCACGCGCAAGGACCCGCCTGCGAAAGTCGATCCGGCCAGCCCCGCGCGCAAGCGCGCCGATGCCGCCATCGAATGCATCAATTGCGCCGTGTGCTATGCCGCCTGCGACGTGGTGAGCTGGGACAAGGAGTACCTGGGGCCCGCGGCCTTGAACCGGGCATGGAGCCTGGTCAATGACGAGCGGCACGTCGGCATGCGACAAACCCTGAAGCAGGCCACCGCGGACGGCGGGTGCCATTCATGCCACACCCAGGGCAGCTGCATGACGCATTGCCCGGTAGGCCTGAGCCCCACGGGCAGTATCGCCGGACTGAAGAAATGGGCTTTGATCGAGTTCTTCAAGGGAGAGTGACATGGAAGGCAAGCTGTTTCTCTTGCAGCGTTTGAGCGCCATGGTCATGGGGCCTTTCGTGATCGTGCATCTGATCGTGATCCTGTACGCGGTGCAGGGCGGCCTGACCGCCGGGGAAATCCTGTCGCGCACGCAGGGCAACGCTTGGTGGATCGGTTTCTACGTCCTGTTCGTGCTCGCCGTATCCGTGCATGCGCCCATCGGCGTGCGCAAAGTGCTGATCGAATGGTGCCGCATGTCGCGCAAGGCGGCGGGCGGACTCAGCCTCGTGCTGGGTATTGCGATGCTGGCGCTGGGCTTGCGTGCCGTGGCCGCCATAGGGGGGATGGGGGCATGAAAGCCGTACGCAACCATCCGGCCTATTGGGCGTTCATCGGCCACCGCGTTTCGGGCTTGTTGCTGGCATTGTTCCTGCCCGTGCATTTCTACGTGCTGGGCTTGGCCCTGGACGGCGCGGACAGCCTGGATCGTTTCCTGGAGTTTTCGCAACTGCCGTTCGTCAAGGTCGCGGAGTGGGGGCTGGTCCTGCTGCTGGGCATCCACGTGTGTTTCGGCATCCGCCTATTGGTGCTGGAATTCGTCGCCTGGCCGACAGCCCGCGCCGCGCGCTTGAGCTGGATCGCGTGGGGGGCCGGCATTGCCTTCGTCGTTGCCGCCATCTTCTTGTACAGGGTAGTCAGTCTATGAAAATCGAACGCAGCAAAACAGATATCCTGATACTGGGATCGGGCGGCGCGGGGCTGTTTGCGGCCCTGCATGCCAAGCAGGCGGACCCCGCGCTGGAGGTGACGGTGGCGGTAAAGGGCCTGATGGGCAAAAGCGGCTGTACCCGGATGGTGCAGGGCGGCTACAACGTCGCGCTGGCGCCCGGGGATTCGATCGAGCGGCATTTCATGGACACCATCGTGGGCGGAAAATGGCTGCCCAGGCAGGATCTGGCCTGGCGCCTGGTGGTTGGCGCCGTCGAGCGCATCCAGGAGCTGGAAAACGAGATCGGCTGTTTTTTCGACCGCAATCCGGACGGCACCTTGCATCAAAAGGCTTTCGCGGGCCAGAGCTTCGACCGCACGGTCCACAAATCGGATCTCACGGGTATCGAGATCATCAATCGCCTGATGGAGAAGGTCAGCGCGGCCGGCGTGAACAAGCTCGAAGAGCATCGCGCCATCGAACTGGTCCCCGCTGCCGACAAGTCGGGCATTGCCGGGGCGCTGTTCATCGACATGCGCTCCGGGCTGTATCGGTTCGTGCAGGCCAAGACGGTATTGCTGGGAACGGGCGCGGGTCCGACGATGTACCTGTATCACACGCCGTCGGGGGAAAAGACATGCGACGGCCTGGCCATGGCCCTGCGCTACGGGCTGACCTTGCGCGACATGGAAATGGTGCAGTTCCATCCCACGGGGCTGCTGGGCGGGCCCGACACGCGGATGACGGGCACAGTGCTGGAGGAGGGCCTGAGAGGAGCGGGCGGCTATCTGCTCAACGGCGACGGCGAGCGGTTCATGCAGAGCTACGACCAGCGGGGAGAACGCGCGACGCGCGACGTGGTCAGCCGCGGGATCTATGCCGAGATGCGCGCCGGCCGCACGACGCCCATGGGCGGGGTGTACATACAAATGAGTCATCTGGGTCCGGAGAAAGTGCGCAAAGCCTTTCCCGGCATGGTGCAGCGCTGCGCCGATTGCGGCTTCGATCTGGCTGGCGGCAAGGTCGAGGTCGTGCCTACCGCGCATTACCTGATGGGCGGAATCGAGTTCGAGGTCGACGGCTCCACGAGCTCGCCGGGCCTGTACGTCGCGGGCGAGGACGCGGGCGGCGTGCACGGCGCGAACCGCCTGGGCGGGAACGGCGTGGCCAATTCCACGGTATTCGGCGGCATCGCGGGCGATTCGATGGCGGCGTTCATCAACGCGGGCAATGGATGGCGGGATGCGGACGAGTCG
This sequence comes from uncultured Burkholderiaceae bacterium, assembly GCA_964551305.1. Lineage (GTDB taxonomy): Bacteria > Pseudomonadota > Gammaproteobacteria > Burkholderiales > Burkholderiaceae_B > JBAZDC01. The sequence continues at coordinate 15,126 of CAZKBT010000057.1, read as the reverse complement.
GTGATGGAGCAGGCCGTGGCGCGTGTCGAGCGGCCGTTCTCCCTGCCGGCGGGGCCGGTCCAGCCGGTACGCGAGATGTTGTCGCGCACCATGTGGGAGGACGTTGGCGTGCTGCGCACCCGGGAAGGCATCGCGCGCGGCCTGTCACGGATCGCCGAGCATGAGCAGGCCTTGCTCCAGGTGGGCGTGCGGGATGGGCAGCGCGCATTCAATCTGAGCTGGCACGACTGGCTGAATCTGGACAGCCTGACGATGATTTCGAAGGTCATCGCCGCTTCGGCGCAGGCGCGCGAAGATAGCCGCGGCGCGCATTTTCGAGAAGATTTCCCCGAGACCGGCGATCTGGAGACCACCGCTTTTAACCGCACGTATCTGAAGGACGGCGAGGTGCGGCTCGAGATGGTGCCGGTCTCGTTCGACATCGTGCGGCCGGGCGAGTCGCTGATCGATGATGAAGCGGGCGCGCCGCCCGCGCAACGTACTGTTTGAATAAGGAGTCACAGATGCCGATCGACATCGAACGTATCGAGGAGGCCGCGCTGGAAGTGATGACGCGGGCGGCCATCGATATACCGGAAGACTACAGCCAGGGGATCAAGGATATGCAAAAGACCGAGACCGGCAAGCTGCCGCGTTTCGTGCTGCATACCATGGTCGAGAACTGGGAGGCGGCCGGACATGACCGGCGCCCCATGTGCGCCGATACGGGGCTGCCTCGCTATTACGTCAAGGTGGGCAACGAAGCGCAGGTGCGTACGGGTTTCGTGGGCGTCGAGCGCGCACTGCGGGCGGCTACCGCCCAGGCCACGGTGGACGTGCCTTTGCGGCCCAATCGCGTGCATCCCCTCTGGCGCACGGATCACAACAACAACGTCGGCATCAATGCGCCCGAAGTGGAATGGAGCTTCGAACCCGACGCCGATTGGATCGACATCACCACGGTGCACAAGGGCGGCTTGTTCGGCACGGACTACCGCATGCTGTTTCCCGGCGACGGCATAGACGGCATCAAGCGCTTCGTGCTCGACGGGCTGCTGGCATTCGGCAAGCGCGGCCTGGCATGCCAGCCGGCCATCGTCGGCGTGGGGATAGGCGGTTCCAAGGACACCTGTATGCAGTTGGGAAAACAGGCGGCATGCCTGCGTGTCGTGGGCGACCGCAATCCCGACCCCGGCATCGCGAAGCTGGAGCTCGAACTCAAGGAATTGGGCAACTCCATAGGCATGGGAGCCATGGGCTTCGTGGGCTCGTCGATGGTGGTGGATTGCCACATCGAGGCGGGCCATACGCATACCGGAGGAATGCCGGTCAGCATGCACACATTCTGCTTGTCCTCGAGGCGGGCGACCGCCCGGATCCACGCGGACGGGCGGATCGAATACCGCACCGATCCTCGGTGGTTCACACCTTACATGCGCAGGGAGACAGTCCAATGGTAAACGAAGAGGATGAACTGAAGGTTTTCCGCTTGAACCTGCCGGCGACGCCCGAAGACATCGCGCAGCTGGAAATCGGGTCGGTGGTCTACATGAGCGGGACGATCTATACCGCCCGCGAGGGCGTCTACCAAAAAGTGCTGGGCGAGGGCGAGCCGCTGCCTTTGGATATCGGCCGGATCAGCAATGTGAACTTCCATTGCTCGCCCGCCGCCGCGCCGGACGGCAAGGGCGGCTACAACGTCGGCGCCGTGACGGCGACGGCAAGCTTTCGCTTTTCCAAGTGGATGTCCGACTGGCTGAAGATGACGGGCACGAAGATCGTCATCGGCAAGGGCGGCATGCCGCACGACGACTATGCCGCGACCATGGTTCCGAACGGAGCGGTCTATTTGACGACGGTCGGCTACGGCACGGGCGCGTTGCTGGGGCGGGGCATCAAGCGTGTGCGCGACGTGTACTGGCTGGACGAGCTGGGCATCGCACAGGCGATGTGGCTGTTCGATGTCGAGAACTTCGGTCCGTTCATCGTCGAGAGCGACCTGGCGGGCAACTCGCTGTTCCACCAGCACGGGAAGACGATCAACAAAGAGATCGAGCGTCTGTACCGGGGGCTCAAGCCGCCCGCGCTGCATCGCTATGGCGAAACGGACGACCGGACGCGGGAAGTCATGTAGGCGGGCAAGGGGCCTGGAGCAATGACGTAGAGGGAGAGACAGCTTGGGTATCATCGACTTCAGAGTGAGGCCGCCCGTCGGCGGCTTCCGCAATACATTGATGTACAGCGCCGCAGAGCGTCGCGACGGCTTCACCCGATCGGTGGGCTTCGAGCCGTCGCCGGCGGCGCAGCAGCAATCCATGGCCATGCTGCTGCAGGAAATGGACAGGGCCGACGTCGAGCATGGCGTGGTGGTCGGGCGGCTGGCCGGGGTGCTGGGCAGCGTCGCCAACGAGGACGTCCAGGACATCATGAACCACCATGGCTCCCGCTTCGTCGGCGCCGCTTCCATCGATCCGACGGATCGGCGCGCCGCGTGCGCGACGATCGACAAGGCGCTGGCCGACGGGTTCAAGCTGATCAACATCGAACCGGGCTCATATCCGTCGCCGATCTATGCGGACGATCGGCGCTTGTACCCCATTTATGCGCATTGCGAAGACCGGCAGGTTCCCATCATTCTGATGGTCGGCGGCACGGCCGGACCCGATCTGAGCTATTCGGACCCCATCCGCACCGATCGGGTCCTGGTCGACTTCCCGCGGCTCAGCGTGGTGGTGGCGCACGGCGGCTGGCCGTGGGTGACGGAAATACTGCACGTGGCGTTCAGGAGGCCGAACCTGTACTTGTCGCCCGACATGTATTTTTCGCGCATGCCGGGTTGGAAGGACTATGTCGACGCCGCCGACGGCTTCCTGGCCGATCGCATGCTCTATGCCAGCTCGTTTCCCTTTTGTCCGGTGCAGGGCTACAAGGAATGGTTCGAGTCCTTGCCCATACGCGCGGAAAACAAGGACAAGGTCATGGAGGGTAATGCCCGCCGGCTGCTTGGCTTATGATTCACATGGCGCGGCGCGCGCCGCGCCATGTGAATAGAAGGAACCCGATGGATGTAAAGACGCTATATACCTTGGTTGCCGTTGCCGACCAGGGCAGTTTTGCGCAGGCCGGCAAGGTTCTGGGCTTGTCGCTGTCCGCGGTCAGCACGCAGATGCGTTTATTGGAAGAAGAGCTGGGAACGGTGCTGTTCGATCGCAGCCGCCGTCCGCCCGTCTTGACGGAAAGCGGCAGGCAGCTGATCGATAGGGCCAGGGTATTGATTTCGCATTGGGAAAGCCTAAGCGAATCGCTGAAGCGTGAAGCCGCTGGCGGGGTGTTGAAACTGGGCGCCGTGCATACCTCGGTCTCCGGCCTGCTGCCGTTGGCATTGAAGAAACTGAACAAGCAAGGCCTGGGGATCGACATCAGGCTGAGCACGGGCTTGACCCACGAGCTGGAAATGGCGGTGTTTCATGGGCAGTTGGATGCGGCGGTCGTCACGGAGCCGGAAATCGCGCGCAGCGAGCTGGAGTTCTGCCCCATCTTCGACGAGCCCATGGTGGTCATTGCCCACAGGATGGCCATCGGCGAGACGGACAGGGAGTTGCTGGAACGCAATCCCTACGTGCGATTCAATCGGCTTGCCCGCGTGGGCAGGATGGTGAACGAGGAGTTCGAGCGTTGCGGGCTGCAGGTTCAGTCGACGATGGAAATCGATTCGCTGGACGGGGTCGTGGCGATGGTGGCCAATGGCTTGGGCGTATCCGTGGTGCCCAGCCGCGGAGTGGCGAACGAATTCCCGAACGCCATACGCGTCGTGCCCTTCGGCGACCCTCCCATCATGCGCAGGCTGGGCTTATTGATGCCCAGGGACAATCCCCGATCGCATTTTTCCAAGGTTCTGCTGGACGCCTTGCGCGACGTGGCCGCTTCGACGCGACGCCGTTGACGCCGGGCGTCGGGCCGCGCCACGGCGGCCTTGGTCTCAGAACGGTGGATCGTCGTCGTTGTCGTCGATGGCGGCCGCCGGCGTTTTCGTCGCTTTCTTCACGGCCGTTTTCGTCGTCTTTTTGGCGGCGGTCTTGCTTGCCGTCTTCTTGGCCGCCGCTTTTTTGACGGCGGTTTTCTTGCTTGCCGCTTTCTTGGCCGGCGCGGCATCCGCTGTCTTGTCGGCCGTTTTCTCAGCCGTCTTGGCCGCCGTTTTCTTGCCGGGCTTTTCAGGGCGAGGCTCGAATTCGAAGCCTATTTTCCCGTTGGGCTGCTTGACCAGGAAGGCCTTGAATTTCCGGTTGGTGCGGCTGGACACGAAGCCGTCCAGCAGGTCCGTTTTGCCTTCGCTCAGCAGCTTTTCGATCTGTGCGGCGGGAATTTCCTGCTGAAGTATGATTTTTCCGGTACGGAAGTCGCAGGTTTTCTCGGGGCCCACTGATTTCTCGCACACATAATTCATGCCGTATTCATAGACGTTGCTTCTGCATTTCGGGCAGGCGCCCAAGGGCGTGTGCCCGGAAAAATCGACGGGCTCGGCGTCTTCGTCGTCGTTCTGGCCGAAATCGAACTCCAGTTTGAATTCGTCGGTAATGCGCAACAATGCGGCGAACGGACGCCCCATCTTGCTGATGAAGCCGGGCAGGGGGCCCAGTTCCCGTTTGGCCAGAAGCTCTTCGACCTCGGCGATTTCAAACGTGCGTCCGCCCGGGTGCTTGCCGATGGAAAAATCGCATGAGGTGCACGCATAGCGACGGTAGTTTTCCTTCACTACGCCGCCGCACTTAGGGCAGGGCGTGGCCAGCGTGGCGTAGTCGCCCGGCACGGTGTCGCGCTCGTATTCTTTGGCGCGCTTGACGATGACCTGGGTCATTTGGGCGATTTCACGCATGAATTCGTCGCGATCCAGCGCGCGCTGCTCGATCTGCTTGAGACGATGTTCCCATTCCCCCGTCAGCTCGGGCGAAGTCAGCTCATTGACGCCCAGGCCCGAAAGCAGGGTCATCAGCTGGCGCGCCTTGGCGCTGGGAACGAGTTCCCGGCCTTCGCGCCGCAAGTAGGTTTCGTTGAGCAGGCCTTCGATGATGGCGGCGCGGGTGGCCGGCGTTCCCAGGCCGCGTTCGGACATGGCTTCGCGCAGCGCCTCGTCGTCGACCAGTTTGCCCGCACCTTCCATCGCGGAAAGCAGCGTGGCTTCCGTGAAGCGTGGCGGCGGCTTGGTGGCCAATTCCTTGATGTCGATTTCGTCGGTCTTGACGGTTTCGCCGTCGGAGACGGCGACAAGGTTGGTGTCGTCTCCCTGGGCTTCGCGTCCGTAGATGGCCAGCCAGCCGGGGGACACCAGCACCTTGCCTTCGGTTTTGAAATAATGGCCGGAGACCTCGGTGATGCGGGTCGTGACGCGGAATTCCGCGGGTGGAAAGAAGACCGCCAGGAAGCGCTTGGCGATCAGGTCGTAGATCTTGCCCTCGGCCTCGCTCAGCTCGCGGGGAATCTGCAGCGTGGGAATGATGGCGAAGTGATCCGAGACCTTTTTATTGTCGAAGATGCGGCGGTTGGGCTTGACCCATTTCTGCTTGTCGATGGTTTCGGCGAATTTTCGCAGTCCCGGCGCGGCGCCGGAGTCGGCGTCGGCCAGTGTGCGCATGGTTTGCTGCACGGTGCCGATGTAGTCCTCGGGCAGGTAGCGCGAATCGGTACGCGGGTAGGTCAGGGCCTTGTGCCGTTCGTACAAGGTTTGCGCCAGTGCCAGGGTCGTCTTGGCGGAAAAGCCGAAGCGCGAGTTCGCCTCGCGCTGCAGCGAGGTCAGATCGAACAGGGCGGGCGACATCTGCGTCGTCGGCTTGGACTCTTCGGTGACGCGGCCCGGCTGGTCGCGGCAGGCGGCGACGATGGACTGGGCCGCCGTTTTGGACCACAGGCGCGAATCGCGCTTTTCCGGATCGCGCTCGTCACGCTTGAAGTCGGGATCGAACCAGCGTCCGGCGTAAAAGCCCGCCGCGGCGACGAAGCTGGCGTGGACTTCCCAATAGTCGCGGGAGACGAAGTTGCGGATGCGTTCTTCGCGTTCCGCGACGATGGCCAGGGTGGGCGTCTGCACGCGGCCGACCGGCGTCTTGAAAAAACCGCCGTCTTTGCTGTTGAACGCGGTCATGGCGCGCGTGCCGTTGATGCCGACCAGCCAGTCCGCTTCGGCGCGCGAGCGCGCCGCGGCTTCGAGCGGCTTCATCGTCTCGTCGTCGCGCAGGTTGTCGAAGGCTTCGCGTATGGCGGCCTGCGTCATGGACCGCAGCCACAGGCGGCGGGTGGGCTTTTTGACGCCCGAATACTGTACGATGTAGCGGAAAATCAGCTCGCCCTCGCGGCCCGCGTCGCAGGCGTTGATGATGGCGCTGACGTCTTTCCGCTTGAGCAGCTTGACCAGCAGCTTGAGGCGTTCACTGGAGCGCTTGTCGGTGGGGCCCAGTTCGAATTTGGGCGGTATCACGGGCAGGTGCGCGAAGCTCCATTTTCCTCTGACGGGATCATTGGGCGCCACCAGGCTGAGCAAATGTCCGATACTGGATGCCAGCACGTAGTGTTCGCTTTCGAAATAATCGCCTTCCCGCTTGAACCCCCCTAGGGCGCGAGAAATGTCCAGAGCAACCGAGGGTTTCTCGGCAATAATGAGCGTTTTTGTCATGTGTTTCCAGTGACTGCGTTTCAGCAGCAATAGCGCGGATCATACGAGGTGAGAATCGCACCATGCAAGTCGAACATCATATAAAGAGCCTGCCTGCAGCGCAAACCTGGGCCTTTTTTCTGGAGAAAATGGCGCTATTGCTGGGTTCGGCGTTGCTGGGCAGCGCCTTGATCTGCTGGGTGGCCGCCAATTGGGCAGATGCAACGGTATTTCAAAAGCTGGGCGGGGCGCAAGCCCTGTTCGCGCTGGCAGTGATCGTCGCCTGCGTGTCGGCCCGGCGCGTCAAGGCGGCGTCCGGCATCGAGTTTACGGCATTTGCGGTGGCCGGCGGGTTGGCCGGCGTCATCGTGGGCGCCCTGTTCGCGCTGATGGGACAGATCTATCAAACGGGCGCGGACGCCTGGGAGCTTTTCCTGGTCTGGGCCGTCATGCTGGCCCCGCTGGCGCTGGCCGTGCGCAGCGTGTTCATCGGGCTTTTGCTGACGGCCGTCCTGAACGTGGGCCTGGCGTTGTATTTCATGCTGGATGCGCGGCATATATTCATGTGGGGAGGCAATGACTGGCTATCGTCGGCCATGCTCATGGTCGCGCTGAATTTCGTGCTGCTGCTGGGATGGGAGCTGAGCCAGGCTTATATGAAAGACGTTTGGCGCGCAGGCCCGCGCGTCAGCGCGACGACCGCAGTCGGCTGGCTTGCCGTCGCCACCCTGGCGGCATTCGATACCAATGCGAGCATGCCGGTCATCATCGGTCCGGGCCTGCTGATCTCGTGCTTGCTGTATGCGGTCTACGCCCGTGGCCGCCGCGATGCGGCGATGACGTATCTGGCCGGCCTGGCGGCATGTGGCCTGGTCGCGTTTGGCCTGATCACCCAGGTCGAGTCGGCCGAAGGCTTGCTGGCCGTCGTGCTGGTCGTGATGGTGCTGGCGGGCTTCGTCTTGCGCCATCTCGCCCGGCAATGGCGGCTGGCCCATGCGCCCGAAGGCGAGCGCCACGCGGGGCAGCCCTGGTTCGTCACCGCCTTCCTGCTGGTCGTCATGTGGATCGGGGCGGTGTTGCTGGCCGGCTTGACCTTCTGGCTGTTCGAGTTCGAAGTCGACGACGCCTGGTGGATAGGCCTGGCGGTGATGACGCTGGGCCTGGCCTGGACGCGGGCGCTGCCGCGGGAGTCGAGCCAGGATTTGTTGCCGGCCTCGCTGGTGGTCGCGGGCATGCTCATGTTTTGCCTGGGGGTCGTGTTCCACGAGGGAGAGCCGCCGCGCTGGCTGTCGGTGACGGGCGTGGGCGTGGTGTCCGCCGCCGCGTACGCCCTGGGACGGACCTTCGTCCTGCGCCTGCTGGTCGCGTTGGCCGGCTTGGCCGCGCTGCTGGCCCTGACCTGGCCTCATTTGGCGGACCATTACGATTTGTTCGGCGTGATGGACGGCTATGGACTGCCGGCGCAGGTCGTGGTCGCGTTGTATTGGCGCATATGGCTGGCCGCCCTGGCCGCGGTTTTCCTGCTGGCCGCGGCAGGCGGCGGTCCGTCGGCGCGGGTCGGCCTGCCCTCGGCGTGGGCCTTGATCGCGTCTGTGCTGTTCGGCGTCTGGTTCGCGCCCGCGCCTGATCTGGCTCTGCACTTCCAGAACGCCGCCTGGCAGGCGGAATTGGTCTTGCTATGGTTGGCCTGCGCGGTGTTGCCGTTGTGCGCTCTGGCGGCGTTTGTCGGCCCCCTGAAGGGCATGGCAACCGTCTATCGTCTCGGCGGCCCGATCGCGCTTGGACTGGCCTGCGTGGGCTGGATGGGCGCGCCGGGCATCGCATTGAGCCTGCTGTGGCTGATCCTGGGCTACGCGTGGTCCCATCGCAGCTTGATCGTGGCGGGCGTGCTGGGCATGGTGATCTATCTGGGACGCTTCTATTATCAGATGGATTCGAGCTTGATCCAGAAATCCTGGATATTGGGCGCGACCGGCCTATGGCTGGTATTGTGCGGCGTGTGCTGGTATCGCGTCCGGTCGGGCGCCGCGGCAAAGGCCGCCGCATCCGCGCCCGATCAGTCGGCCGGCGAACCCGGTGTATCGGCCGCGCGTACCGCGCTTTCGCCGGTGGCCATGGGGCGAAGGCTGTTGCTCGCGGCCGCCGGCATCGCCGTGCTGGCCGTCGCCAACGTCGGCATTTATCAGCGGGAAACGATATTGGCCGACGGACGACCCGTGGTGCTGGAATTGGCCCCCGTCGATCCCAGGTCGCTGATGCAGGGTGATTACATGGCTTTGCGCTTCGCGGTCGCCGATGATGCGGCCCGCTTGCTGGCCTCGGACACCGATCCGGTGGCGGCGGCCGTCACCCGGCAAGGCCATGGGTATCTTGTCTTGAAGGAAGAGGACGGGCGCCACATCCTGGCGGGCTTGCTGGCTGATCGTGACGGCAACGTGCCGTCTTCTTCAGACATCGTTCTGTATTTCCGTTTTCGTGGCGATCGCGTGCGCATGCCGACGGATGCCTGGTTTTTTGCCGAGGGCCGGGCGGCGCATTACGAGCAAGCGCGGTTCGGCGAGTTCCGGGTGGACGACAAAGGCACGGCTTTGCTAAAGCGCTTGCTGGACGACAAGGGCCGGTCCCTGGATTGACGCCCATTTTTCGATCGCCCGTCCCCAGAACTCATCGGTCGTCGATGCCGCCAGCGGAGCCCGGCCCAAGGCCCGCCAGGCGCGGTTCAAGGTGGCGAGGGGATCCGCCAGGTCCAGGGCGGGCGCGTGGTTCTGCTTGGACAGCTTGCGCCCCAGTTTGTCCAGGATCAGCGGCGTATGCATGTGGCGCGGCGCGCCGTAGCCCAGATAGGCCGCCAATTGGAGCTGGCGCGCGGTGGAGTCCAGCAAATCGACGCCGCGCACCACGTCGGTGATGCCTTGGTGCGCATCGTCCACCACCACGGCCAATTGGTAGGCCCATAATCCATCGGCGCGCTTGATCACGAAATCGCCGACCTCTTTTTGCAGATCCTGCTCCTGCGGGCCTTGCCAGCGGTCGACGAACCGGACGACGCCCTCGGGCACCCGCACGCGCCAGGAACGGGCCGTCTGCCCGGGAAGCAGACCGTGCCGGCAGGTCCCGGGATAGACCGGCATGCCCGCCAGCGCCTGCCGCGAGCAGCAACAGCCATAGACCAGGCCTTGGCGCCGCAGCGCGTCGAAGGCGGCCTGATAGCCGTCCAGACGAAGGGATTGCCAGACGGGTTCGCCGTCCCATTGCATGCCCAGGCTTTGCAGCTGCCGCATGATGACATGGTCCGCGCCGGGCACGACGCGCGGCGTGTCGATGTCTTCCATCCTGAGCAGCCAGGCGCCCTGATGTGCCCGGGCATCCAGGAAGCTGGCCATGGCGGCGACCAGCGAGCCGTCATGCAGCGGCCCGCTCGGGCTGGGCGCAAACCGGCCGATGTAGGGTCTTGAAACGGGTGGCATGCGGATGTGGCGCTGGCGTATCCGATCAGTGGTACAGGCGGGTGCGCTCGTCGGTAAGCAGTTCCTCGAATACCAGGTGGTCGACTTCGGCTTGCTGGCTCCAGAGCACCATGAGGGCGATGATCTTGATCTTGCCCAGCGAGACGGGAGATTCGTCGGTCGCGAGGGCGCGATCGATCAGGATTTCGCGCAAGGCGGGAGGCAGGACGTCGGAGTTTTCCAGGAACGTGATGAATCCGATGGCTTCCTTGCCCAGGATCTGGTATTCGCTATCCGTGAAGACACGCAGGCTGTTGCGTTGAGGCTGCAGGGAAAGGGGGACGCACTGTTCCGTCGTTTGCGCCAGGCCGTGCAGCCAGCCCAGGGCGTCGTTGATGTCTTCGTGCTCGAAGCCGACAGCGGCCAGCTTATGCGCCAATACGTCCGCCTCCGGGCACGCCTGAGGGGTGTAGTAGTTTTCGAATAGATAAACCAGTATGTCGAACATAGGCGATTCCGGTTGTCGAGAATATGATTCGGTAGGGGGATAACCGGTAAAGTTAGGGATGACTTTACGCTTATTCCCCGTTATCGGCAAATGGAATCCCGGCCGCCTCAGCCGGCTGCGTCGATGGCGATCAGCTCAAGGCCTTCGGCGACCTGATCGCCCACTTGGTAAAAGAGCTCGGATACGGAGCCGTCGGCCGGAGCGTAGATGGTGTGCTCCATTTTCATGGCTTCCATGACCAGCAGGGCATCCCCTTTTCGCACCGTGTCTCCCACTGCCACGGCGATCGCGATGATTTTTCCCGGCATGGGGGCGGTCATGCCGCCTTGATGGATTTCGCTGTCGCCCGCGGCGTCGGCCAAGGCATCCACGATGTTCAGGACGTGGGTCTGGCCGTCCATGAACAGATGGACGGCCTGCTGATGCAGGACGGCCGTGGCGCGGGCCTGCGCGTCGCCCAGGACGACGTGGAGCTCGTACTGGCCGGACTGCGGCGCCGGCGTCGCCCTCCATGAGAAGGGCAGGGGCGCGTCGGCGTCGCCCAGCAGCCATTGTCCTTGTCGCCGTTGCAGCGTCAGGGCGTACTCATGCTTGCCGGCGCGCAGGGCGTAGCGGCGCCGGTAAACGCCGCCGACCCGCCAGGCATCGTTGTGTTGCCAGGGATCCTGGGCGACGGGAGCGGCTTGCGGGGTGCCCGGGTGCGTCACGCCCTGGCGCGCCAGATCGGCGGCGACGGCAGCCGCCCGGGCCGGCAAAGGCGTATCGGCGTGCTCGGGAAACAGGCTGTCGTGCCGGCGCGCGATGAGTCCGGTGTCCAGGTCCGCCGCGGCGAAGGCCTCGTCGCGCATCAGCCGCTGGAGGAAGTCGACGTTGGTCTGGACGCCCACCGCCTGGATGCCGCCCAGGGCCTGCATCATGCGCGCGCGGGCCTGTTCCCGATCCTCGCCGCGCACGATCAGCTTCGCGATCATCGGGTCGTAATAGGGGGTGATCGTGTCGCCCGCGCGCACGCCGCCGTCGATGCGCACGTCGCCGTTTTCAAACGCCGCGTGGCTGGGAAAATTCAGCGTCGCGAGGGTGCCGATCGACGGCAGGAAATCGTTGTCCGGGTTTTCGGCATAGATCCGCGCTTCGATGGCATGGCCCGTGATCGTCAACTGGTCCTGGGTGGCGGGCAGGTCGTGGCCGGCGGCGACCTGCAATTGCCATTGGACGAGGTCCAGGCCGGTGATCATTTCCGTGACGGGGTGCTCGACCTGCAGCCGCGTGTTCATTTCCATGAAATAAAAACGACCGTCGGGCTCGGCGATGAATTCCACGGTGCCCGCGCCGACGTATCCGACGGCGCGGGCCGCGGCGATGGCGGCTTCGCCCATGGCCCGGCGCCGCTCGGGCGTCATGCCGGGCGCGGGCGCTTCTTCGATGACCTTCTGGTGGCGGCGCTGCACGGAGCAATCGCGTTCGAACAGATGCACGGCGTTGCCGTGGCTGTCGGCGAACACCTGTATTTCGATGTGACGGGGCTTTTGCAGATAGCGTTCGATCAGCACTTCGTCGCTGCCGAAACTGCTGCGGGCCTCGCGCTTGCACGATGCCAGGGCATCCAGGAAATCGGCGCTGGATTCGACGATGCGCATGCCTTTTCCGCCCCCGCCCGCGCTGGCCTTGATCAGGACGGGATAGCCGATGGAGTCGGCCTGGCCGAGCAGGAACATGGGGTCCTGGTTGTCGCCGTGATACCCTGGAACCAGCGGGACGGCGGCTTTCTCCATCAATGCCTTGGCGGCGGACTTGCTGCCCATGGCGGCGATGGCCGAAGGAGGGGGGCCGACGAAAACGATGCTGGCATCGGCGCAGGCTTGCGCAAAAGCGGCATTTTCGGACAGGAAGCCGTAGCCGGGGTGTATGGCTTGCGCCCCTGTTTGCCTGGCGGCTTCCAGGATGCGTTCGGCCAGCAGGTAGCTGGACTGGGGTTCGGCGGTGCCGATGCGCACGGCCATGTCGCAGGCGGCGACGTGACGGGCCCGGGCGTCGGCATCGGAGTGGACGGCAACGGTCTTGATGCCCAATCGGCGGGCAGTGGCGGCGATGCGGCAGGCGATTTCGCCGCGATTGGCGATCAATAAAGTAGTAAACACGGCGGCATATCCTTGTTGCGGGGCTTACATGCGGAACACGCCGAAGCGCGTATCTTCGATGGGCGCGTTGAGGGTGGCCGACAGGCCCAAGGCCAGGACGCGGCGGGTATCGGCGGGCTGGATGACGCCGTCATCCCATATGCGCGCCGTGGCGTAATAGGGATGGCCCTGCGTTTCATACTGAGCCTGGATGGGGGCTTTGAACGCCTGTTCGTCCTCGGCGCTCCACGTGCCGCCCTTGGCCTCGATGCCGTCGCGCTTTACCGTGGCCAGCACGCTCGCGGCCTGCTCGCCGCCCATCACCGAGATCCGCGCATTGGGCCACAGGAACAGCATGCGCGGGTTGAAGGCGCGGCCGCACATGCCATAGTTGCCGGCGCCGAACGAGCCGCCGATGATGACGGTGAATTTCGGCACATTGGCGGTCGATACGGCGGTGACCATCTTTGCGCCGTGACGGGCGATGCCTTCGTTCTCGTATTTGCGCCCGACCATGAAGCCGGTGATGTTCTGCAAGAAGACCAGGGGCGTCTTGCGCTGGCAGCAAAGCTCGATGAAATGGGCGCCTTTCTGGGCGGCTTCCGAAAACAGGATGCCGTTGTTGGCGACGATGCCGACCGGCATGCCGTGCAGATGCGCAAATCCCGTCACCAGGGTCGTGCCGAAGCGCGCCTTGAATTCATCGAATTCCGAGCCGTCGACGATGCGGGCTATGACTTCGCGCACGTCGTAGGGCTTGCGCGTGTCGCTTGGGATGATGCCGTTCAACTCGCGCGGATCATAGGCGGGTTCGCGCGCCGGGCGGTATTCGAGCGGAGCGGGCTTTGGACGATTGAGACGCCCCACCGCTTGCCGGGCCAGCTGCAGGGCGTGCAAATCGTTGTTGGCCAGGTGATCCGCGACCCCCGACAGGCGTGTATGCACGTCGCCCCCGCCCAGTTCTTCGGCGCTGACGATTTCGCCTGTGGCCGCTTTTACCAGGGGCGGGCCGGCCAGGAAAATGGTGCCCTGGTTCTTGACGATGATGGACTCGTCGCACATGGCCGGCACGTAGGCGCCTCCGGCCGTGCACGAACCCATCACGACCGCGATCTGGGCGATGCCTTGGCTGGACATCACGGCCTGGTTGTAGAAAATCCGGCCGAAATGATCCCGGTCGGGAAAGACCTGATCCTGATTGGGCAGGTTGGCGCCGCCCGAGTCGACCAAATAAACGCACGGCAGCCGGTTCTGTTGCGCGATTTCCTGCGCGCGCACGTGTTTTTTGACAGTCAAGGGATAGTAGGTTCCCCCTTTGACCGTCGCGTCGTTGCAGACGACGACGCATTGCCGGCCCGCGATCTGGCCGATGCCGGTGATCATCCCCGCCCCGGGCGCTTCGTTGTCGTAGATACCATGCGCCGCCAGCGGCGAAAGCTCGAGGAACGGCGAGCCGGGGTCCAGCAGCATCTCCACTCTGTCGCGCGGCAGCAGCTTGCCTCTGGACACGTGCCTTTCCCGAGACGCCGCGCTGCCGCCTAGCGCCGTCGTGGACAGTTTCTGTACCAGATCATCGACGAGCGCCTGCATGGCGGCGGCATTATCCTGGAAATCCTGGGATCGGGTATTGATCCTGGATACGATAGCGGGCATGGTGTCTCCTTCCTTGTCGTTGTCGTTATGCCATCTCGATGGCCAGCGCCACGGCTTCGCCGCCGCCGATGCACAGCGATGCGATGCCGCGCTTGCCGCCCGTTTTTCGCAGCGCGCCGACCAGGGTCGTCAGCAGGCGAGCGCCGGATGCGCCGATGGGGTGGCCCAGCGCCGTGGCGCCGCCGTGGATGTTGACCTTGTCGTGCGGTATCTTCAGATCGGCCATGGCCGCCATGGTGACGACGGCGAACGCTTCGTTGATTTCGTACAGGTCGACGTCCCCGGCTTTCCAACCGTTCTTGTCGAGCAGTTTCTGGATGGCGCCCACCGGAGCGGTGGTGAACCACTCAGGCTCTTGCGAGTGTTGGCAATGGCCGACGACGCGGGCCAGCGGCTTGGCGCCGAGCTTCTTGGCGGTGGATTCGCGCATCATGACGACCGCGGCGGCGCCATCCGAGATCGACGAAGCGTTGGCCGCGGTGATGGTGCCGTCTTTCTTGAAGGCGGGCTTGAGTGTGGGGATTTTCTCGGGCATGGCCTTGGTCGGCGCCTCGTCCGTATCGATGACGGTGTCGCCTTTGCGGCCGGCGATTGTCACGGGTGCGATTTCCCACTTGAAGCTGCCGTCTTCGGTGGCGGCGCGGGCGCGGCGCAGCGACTCCAGCGCGAACTCGTCCTGCTGTTCGCGCGTGAAGCTGTATTTGCCGGCGCACGATTCGGCGAACACGCCCATGGCCGTGCCGCGCTGATAGGCGTCTTCCAGGCCGTCCAGCGCCATGT
>CAZKBT010000056.1:0-19942 GCA_964551305.1 uncultured Burkholderiaceae bacterium | reverse complement strand
CGAGCACGAACAGTGTGTTCACCAGCGAGGTGCCCAGCGCGGTCGTGAGGTTGATGCGCTGGACTTCGCCGCCCGACAGCGTGCGGCTTTGCCGGTCCAGCGACAGGTAGCCCAAGCCCACGTCGCACAAAAAGCGCAGCCGATTGCGGACCTCGTCCAGCAGCAACTGAATGGCGGCGTCGATGCCGGCGCCGAAGCGGATGTCGAGGAAGAAATCATTGACGCGTTCTATGGGCAGGCGCATCAGGTCGTGTATGCCCAGACCCGGCATGGCGTCGAGCTGCTCGCGGCTCCATTCGGCATGCACCGGCATGAAACGCGGATAGCCGTCTTCCGCTCGGGCCGTCTGGTCACCCAGGCGCCATAGCGTCGCATCCGGCTTGAGCCGCGCCGCGCCGCAGGCCGGGCAGGGGGTATAGCTGCGATATTTGGACAGCAGCACGCGCACGTGCATCTTGTAGGCCTTGGATTCCAGCCAGTCGAAAAACCGCTGCGCGCCGTACCATTGGGTTTTCCATGCCTGGCTGCCGCCCTTCCAATCGTCGGCGCCGTTGATCACCCAGTCTTTTTCCCGTTGATCGAGCCGGTTCCAGGACGTATCCAGCCTGACTTTGGCGGCGGGCGCATAGCGTTCCATTTCCTGCTGGCATTCTTTATAGCTGTTGGTTTGCCAGGGCTTGATCGCTCCTTCGCGCAAAGTCTTGCCCTCGTCGGGGACGACCAGGCCGTAATCAATGCCCATGATTCGCCCGAAGCCTCGGCAGGCTTCGCACGCGCCCAGGGGCGAATTGAACGAGAACGTGCTGGGCAGCGGCGTGCTGTAATCGATGTCGCACTGGGCGCAATGCAGGCGGTTGCTGAACCGCCATGTGATTTCCCGAGGGGCGTCGTCGTCCAGCACATGCACGGAAATGTGGCCGTTGCCGTGCTTGAGGGCCGCGTCCAGCGCTTCCATGATCCGTTGCGTCTCGGCATTGCCGAAGCGGAATCGGTCCTGCACCACGTGCAGCACGCGCACGGTTTCGGTTTGCGCCTTGCGACGCTTGTCCTTGGCCTTGCTTTTGCCCAGGGGCACGATGCGCTGGACCGTTTCTTCGTGGTGCACGCGCGTATAGCCCTGTTGGTCCAGGAAGCCGCGGATTTCCTCTTCGGTGAAGTTGTTCGGGACGACGACCGGGAAGGTGAGCGCGAGCCTGGGGTCGGACGGCTGGGTCAGGACCGCCAATTGCTGCGCAATGGATTGCGCGCTGTCGCGCTCGACCCGGCGGCCGCAGCACCGGCAGAACAGCTTGCCCAGTCTGGCGTACAGCAGCTTCAGGTGGTCGTTCAGCTCGGTCATGGTGCCCACGGTGCTGCGCGAGTTGCGCACTGGATTGATCTGGTCGATGGCGATGGCCGGCAGTATGCCTTCGATACGATCGACCAGCGGCTTGTCCATGCGGTCCAGGAACTGGCGGGCATAGGGGGAAAAGGTCTCCACGTAGCGTCGTTGGCCTTCGGCATACAGCGTATCGAAGGCCAGGGAGCTTTTTCCGGATCCGGAGACACCGGTCAGCACGAGCAATTCGCCCGTATTGATGGTGACGTCGAGGTTTTTGAGGTTGTTCTGGCGTGCGCCGAAAATGCGGATATGTGAACTCATTCCGCTATGATAATCTTTCTGCGTGGCGTCCAAATGGATACCCGCGCAAGATATCGGACTTGATTTGCGCTAAAATACTTGGTTAGCCCAATTTGATACCGGAGAACCGTCATGGCTGAAATCAAGCGTACGCGTCGCAACACGCTGGAGCGTCGTTGTCTGGGAAAGGCGTTCAAGCGTCTTTTCGTTCGCGCCCCCAAGGGTGTATTCAAGATGCTTGAAAAGGTAAAGCGCGTTTAAGCGTCCGCCTTCCAAGTTGAAGAAAGCATTGCGCTCCAAAAGTTGGATATCAATCCAACTTTTGGAGTTTTTTTATTCACTTCGATTTTTGGAACAAGCGTCGCTATCGTTATCAGACGCTGTAATAGCCTTGGAATCCGGATCCAGGCTCAAGCAGGCCAGTTTGCTCAGCTCTTCGCAAAAAACCTGTTCCGCAGGAGTCATGCGACGCGCGCGATTCCAGAAAAGCGATATGTCCAGGGTCGCGACGCCGTCACTGGGCGGCAAGGGCCATAGACGGCCAGCCGCCACGTCGTCGCGCGCGACACTTTCGGGAAGGCAACCAATGCCGTAGCCGGCATAGAGCAGGCGACGGACTTCGTCGAGGCTGGTCGATTCCGCAATGACCTGACCGGTAAAGCCTTGCTGTTCGCGAAATATCGTGAGAGTGGAAAGACTATCGCCCAGTCTGTCGCTGTGTAATGCCACATAACTTTCCAGTAATAGATCGTCGACGCTCAGGTCCGGCTGGCCGAAAAGCTTATGATGGTGGCCACAATAAATGGCGTAGCGATCCGTCATGATTTTGTGGCGTTCCAGCCGATCGCTTTCGGCATGGCAGATTCCGATACCAGCGGTTGCCGAGTTCTGCAGGATCGCCCTGACGATGTCCGCCGACCTCATGACTTCTATGTTGATCTCGACGCAGGGATAAGAACGATGGAATTGCGCAAGGAAGTCGTCATACTGACGGGAATAAATCCTCATTACCAGCAGCCTGACGATACCGGTGATATCCGAATCCTGGTTTTCCAGCTCTGATTCCAACCTGGAAACATGCCTATAAACGTCGCAAGCGATTTCGTAGACTTCTTCGCCGACCCGGGTTGGCGTTACGCTGCTGCCCCCCCTGTTGACCAGCGTACAGCCTAGCGTGTCCTCGAGCCTTTTGAGCGCCTGGCTAACCGCGGGTTGCGTAATATGCAGTCGTATTGCCGCTCTGCTGAAGCTTCGTTCCTGCACGATCACAAGAAATGTGCGCAACAGATTCCAATCGAGGCGATCGTTCAAGCGGGGGAGTCTGCGATTGAGCGGTGGAGACGCTTTTCCTAGCATGCAGTGGCCGGCATCCGGTATGTATGTCACATAGATCAAGAGAGTCCATCATCGATCTGATGAGGGGCCAGTAGGCCGATGAAATCTGCTCGCGTCAGAACCCGCGCATCCGGCTTCGCCGGCTGCGACCTACCTTCTGCTTCGACGAAGCTGGTGAATAGGCCTCGGGTCGGGCAACATAAACAGCGCAGGGCGCCATGAAGCCTACCCAACATGATATCAATCTCTTTGGATGAATGCCTGCCCGAGGGCGGCGTGGCGGGCCGCATGGCTCAAACTCCCCGAAAGCGTACTCCGGACTTGTAGACCGCTTCGACATTCCTGAGGTTTCTTACGTCGGCGACGGGATCGTCTTCAAGGACGATGAAATCCGCATACTTGCCGCTTACCAATGATCCGACTTGGTCTTCCATCCGACACGCTGCGGCGGCGTTCAAGGTAGCCGCCATCAGAGCCTGGATGTTCGTGGCGCCATACTCCACCAGTTTTTCCACTTCGTAGTGCATCAAGCCATGAAGAGAATCTGTTCCGACGGCCAGATTGCATTTCGACTGGATCAAGCGAAATAGATGCCCCTTGGCGGCCTCTCGCGCGGCCAGCACTCTTTCTTTGATGAGCGGGTTCCTGAAGTCGGTCCGCTCGATGCCTTCGGGATGATAAAGAATACCGAAAGTCGCGACGACCCAGCTATCCTGCTTGATTAGCCGGTCGAGCTGCGCTTGGCTGATGAAGGCGCCGTGTTCGATGGTTCGGACTCCCGCATCGATGCAGTAGTCGAGGCCCGTTCCGCCATGGGCATGCGCTGCGACATAGGTTCCGTGTCGTTCAGCTTCCTGCACGGCAACGGCTATCTCTTCGAATGTAAAGGGACAGGCATAAACAGACCTGCCGGCGTAGCTGCCCGCCGAGCCCGTCGCGAAGAGCTTGATGAAGTCGGCGCCATTGGCGAAGTTCTGTCTGACATGTTTGCGTACTTGGTCGGTACCGTCGGACGGCCGGGTTGTCACGGCGTGGCTATGGGATGCCGTGATTCCCAAGGTTGAAATTTTCATGCGAGGGCCACGGATGAGGCCGGAGTTGATGGCATTTTTGAAGTCGACGTCTATGCCGGCCTCTTCTCCCATCACCCTTATGCTGGTGACGCCCGAATTCATGTCCTTGAGGATATTCGGCGTGCTGCGCAGGATGTTGATCTGCGGCTTCAGTCTTTTTTGCGCGCTTTGGTCGCCGTCTCCGGGAACCAAAGAGATGTGCGTATGTGCATTGACGAGCCCTGGCATGATGTAGCGATCGCTGTAATCCATAATCTCGACGTCGCCCGTTACGTGGAGAAACTTTTCCGCAGGCCCCACCTCTACTATGACCTCGTCCTTGATCATGAAAGCTCCTCCGTTCAATAGAGGAGATCCAGTTCCATCGAAAAGGCCCTTGGTCTTGACTAATTTATACATGATAAGCGGCTAGCAGATAATAACCGTGGATAGTTGCATTTGTTTGTGCGTACGATTTCAGTCTTCCTTGTATCCACTGGCTTCGACCAGCGGGCCCAATGCCGCGCGATCTTGCGCAAGCGTCTTCGCGAAATCCCGGCTTCCTTGCGGGCTTAGCAGAATTCCCATTTGATCCAGTTTTTCTTTTAGCGCGGCATCGGTCTTCAAGCCGGCAATGGTCGATTCGACGGGCGCCATGGCCTCTGCAGGCGTTCCTGCCGGGGCCCACAGGCCGAACGAGAATGAGCGATAGGCCAGAATGCCGTTTTCTTTGAACGTTGGCACATCCGGGATCAGCGCGAGGCGTTCTTCCGTTGTCACGGCAAGGACTCTGGCCCTGCCCGCTTTATGCAGCGCGATGAACGCTCCGTCCGCCGCGGCGGGAATATGCCCGCCCAGAAGATCCGTCACCAGGGGTCCCCCTCCGCCCGGATAGGGGACCGGAGTAAAAGAAAGGCCTGCCTCGCCGCCCATGCCGATCACCCCGATATGAGGTGCACCCCCCAAGGACACAACGCCTATCATGGGCTCGATACGGCCGGCTTTGACGGCGGCAAAGTAGTCGGTCAGGGTCGTGGCTGGCGAATCATTGCGAACGGCAAGCGCACCAGGCACAGTTGCAACGCCTGCTACTGGAACAAAATCCGCATCGGGGTCGTACTGCAGCTTTCGTTTCGTATGGACGAACAAAGTCATCGCTGTGGATGGCCCGAACAGGAACGTCGCACCATCCGGGGCCGATCGCTTTACCGCGTTGATCGCGATCAACATGTTGGCGCCTGGCCTATTCTCGACGATGACGCTTTTATTAACGGCGGCGGACAGCTTTTCCGCAACAGATCGCGCCACCACGTCGATCGGGCCGCCCGGTCCGAAGCCGATAACGAGCCGGATGGTTTCGTTAGACCGCGCAAATGCGAGTTTTCCGTGTATTCCAACCGCGGCCAGGCCGGCGCATGCGGCTACGAAGTTCCTACGATTCATATACTCTCCTGGAGAATAACTCTTGGCGACGCGGTACTCCTCGACGGGATTCTTAGTGTTGTGGAGTCCAATAACCATACAGACTTGGATGAGGCGCAGACACTCGCCTGCCGCTGAGTCCGTATCTGATCACGAGCGTCGCGAGCCTATGGTTCTCGTGTTTTTCCAGACGGGGATGGTCATTCCGCTGACAAGAAAAATTATCTACATTCGAGTTGAGCGGGGCAAATTCTCATTTCTTATAATCCGCATTAGCCGGGCTTATTCTGAAGGGCGGCATGGGTCGACTCGGATCTGTACCTTGTTGCGTTTTTTTTGCGTCCGTATGCTATGTTAGATCACTCTGCGGCGCGCGCGAACCCGCGTCGCTTCATCGGTAGAAACGGAGCCCGCCATGCATACCGGCCATCCTTTGTTCACGGTCATGACGCCCACCTTCAACCGGGCGCATACTTTGCGGCGCGTCTATGATTCGCTTCGCGCGCAGACGTGCGGAGATTTTGAATGGCTGGTGGTGGACGACGGCTCGACCGACGATACGCGCGGGCTCATCGAAAGCTTGCGTGCCCAGGCGGACTTTCCAGTACGTTACGTCTGGCAACTCAACCAGCACAAGAAGGCGGCGTTCAACCACGGGGTGCGCGAGGCGGCGGGCGAGCTGATCGTGGCGCTCGACAGCGACGATACGCTGGAGCCGTCCGCGCTGGCGGGCATGGCCGCCGTTTGGCACGGCATCGACGCGCGGGACAGGCATCGTTACGTGGCGGTCACCGGGCTGTGCGTGCGGCCAGGAGGGCGCGTCGTCGGCGACCGCTTTCCCCGCGACGTCATGGATGCGACGCCGCTGGACATGTGGTTTCGGTATCGGGTGCGCGGAGAAAAATTCGGTTGCTTGAGTTCCGACGTGCTCAGGCGGTTTCCCTTTCCGCAGGATGTGCCGGGTTTCGTGCCTGAAAGCCTGGTCTGGCGCGCGATGGGGCGCGCGGGCTACCTGACGCGATTCGTCAATCAAGTGTTCCGTGTCTATCACGATAGCGCCGATGCGTTGTCGCACCAAGGCAGGGAAGGCGGCCGGCATGCGCTGGGTCTATGGATGCTGGCCCAGGATACCGTCGTACATTGCCTGCCTTGGTTTCGTTACGCTCCACTGGAGTTCTTCAAAGCGGCGGCGCGTTATACGCGTTTCTCCTTGCACATGCGGCGCAACGGCCAGGCAAGGCCGGCGGACCGGTCCTTGAAGGGATCGGGGGCCCGCCTTTTGGTGGCGGCCATGTGGCCCGCCGGCTTGGCGCTGTATTTGCGCGACAGATTTGGGAGCCGAGCGGCGGGCTGATGGACGGATGCCGAGCCTGGCTCGGACCCGCGGTCAATGCAGGGTGCGAGCGGGCGCGTCCGGCGGTTCGTCATCCAGATCGTCGTCGTCATCTCCCGGACCGTTTTCGCCGTCGTCATCGTCGTCATCGGGGAGGGGTTGATCGGCGATGACGAAGGGGAGCAGGTCGCGCAGGTCGTCGGACCAGCCGGATTCCTCGCCTTCGTGGTCGACCTTGATGAAGCGGACGCCCTCGATGTTGCTTAGTTGAATCGCCCAGAGATACTCGCAATCGAACACGTCGCCCTTGCTCATGTCCAGCCCGCCCGCATTGCCCAGGATGCGGCTGCCCTGGCCTCCCACTTGCACGATGGTCATGTTCTTGGCGTCGTCGGAAACGTCGAGCGGCACGGCGAACAAGGCCCATTCATAGCCGGTTTCTTCAGGATCGACGACTTCGGCCAGCACCGGCTTGCCCATATAGGCGCTGAGCGCGTC
Source organism: uncultured Burkholderiaceae bacterium (assembly GCA_964551305.1). Classification (GTDB taxonomy): domain Bacteria; phylum Pseudomonadota; class Gammaproteobacteria; order Burkholderiales; family Burkholderiaceae_B; genus JBAZDC01. Next base: position 12,681 of record CAZKBT010000056.1, on the reverse strand, counting down.
GGCGGTGCGACCGAGCAGGTCGAGCTCATCGGGGGTGAAAACTAGGAGAGGCTGAATGCGTGGCATGGCGGAGGAATGGAGTCGGTCACGGCCATTATTCTAATCTACACGTGCGTGCTGCCGGGCGCGCCGATCGGCGGACGGCGAAATGTCCACGGCGGCAAATGACAAGGGAACCTTTCGGTTCCCTTGTCAAAGCGTGTTGGCTTGTTGTTGCGCATACTGGCTTGCGACTTTGGCCGGCCACCCCAGTGTCGCTCCGCGCGATACCGCCGCATAGACCGCGGCGTTCCGATTGTGTACGTCCAGGCGTTGATACAGCATTTCCGTGTGGGCCTTTGCGGTCGCCACGGAAATGTTCAGATAGCGTCCCACGGTTTTCATGGGATGGCCGCGCGCCAGCAAGACCAAGACCTCGTATTGGCGTGGCGTCAGTCCCAGCATGGCGGACTCTTCGGCTATGTTCGCGTCGGCGACGATCGCATTTTTTCTGGTCTTATCGGGCGCGTTCGTTCTGTCGGGATTATCCGATTTCTCGGCCAAGGGCCAGCGCACCGGCGGATACGGCGTGACGAGGCGATCCGATGCGTTGCCGGAGCCCGATGAGCGCATGGGAAAGCAGGTGCCGCCCGCCAGGATCAGGCGCACGGATGCCTGCAGTACTTGCGGCGACGCATTTTTCTTTACGTAGCCGGACACCGATTCGGGCAGATGATGTATCGACCCCGTCAAATCGCTGTTCTCGGACAACAGCAATATGGCTTTGGGCGAATAGACGACTTCCGCCGCCGTGATCAGCCTGTGCATGTCATCGAAGGTATTGACGGAAAGCAGCAGCAGATCGCGTGGCCGCGTGTCGTCGGCGGAGCCGGAAAAGAGGGGAGAATAATCGGATCCATCCAGGGCGATGCCTGGCTCCAGATCCGACAGCAACTGTAGTATTCCGAGCCTGAGTAAAGAATGCGGCTCGATGACAGTAATGATCGTCATGGGGCTTTCCTGAATTCAACGTCGCTCTAATGCCCATAAGATTTTTTGGTCGAAATCCGTGAACAACCATCGAGTTCGCTGCTTTACATCCCACTTCGTCAGGAAGAACTCGACCTGCATCAAGCACCTGGAGTTTCGACACTACGACCTTGCGCGCGCAGGCGGCGTGGTTTTGTAAACAAAGTTTCTTGTCCGTATCGGGGATCGTGTTTTTTTGGCGGCTTCTTCTCCAAGTTTTTGTTATGGGAATATGCTCAAAAACCGAGATAAATGAAGGAGGTAGGCTGTTTGCCACTTCTTTTTTCGAAGAAATAGATTATGACTTCTTTTTGTTTCTAAAACCATACTTTATGGACATTTAAATCGTTCATGCGCCTTTTCTTTTCCGTTTTCGGAAAGTCGTATATCAATGCTACATATGTCCTGTTTCGAATAGTGCAACGAAATCCGGGAAATCACGGTGGGCGAATGCGCTGAGGTTTCGACGGATCCCCCTTGCGTTATGCGGCTTTCCCCTCGAATTCCGACTACGCTTGCTTGTATCTTGTAATCTAGCCTCCGTGATGCATAGCTTTTCACGAACGCTACGATTGCAGGCGGCGTGTGGTGCTGCACTTCCAGCCAAGTTTGAATATCGCTATCCACATTCATTGTGACTTTCCTCCCGAAAATCCTCACGCTACTAAGCGGGCGGTGTTGATAATCGTTGGTTCAGCAGGATTCAAGAAACGTCCGAAAAAACTGGAGCGTGGTTGGCGGACGACTCACGGAATCGTCCGCCAACCCGCCTTTCTTTCTTTTTTACGGCTCAGTGTTGGCGTACATAGCCTACGTTGTAGTTGCCCACTTGCGTGATCGCTGCCGTGTGATCCGAGCGAGTTTGCAGGATGACGGCATCGTTGCCTTTGCCGGTCTGGTTGATGTTCGCCTCCAGCCTCGATCCGTTTTGCCGTATGTAGCCGTCATTGAACGAACCGGACTGGTTGATGCGTGCATCGCTCCATCCCGAATGCGAGCCGTCTTGCAGGATACCCGCGACGTTCTTGTAGCCGCTTTGAGTAATGCCGCCGTCGACGTTCGATCCGGTCTGCGTGACCCATGCGTCATTTCCCCAACCGCTGTTCTGGCTGATGAATGCGTATTGGTTGTAGGCGTTGTAGTGGTGGCTTGCGCTGCTTTGGCTGATTGTCGCGTCGCCGCTGTAGGCGTTCTGGTAAATGTCGGCATTGGCGTTCGACACATTGCGCTGAACCACCACGGCGTCGTTGTCGTTGCCCTTGGTCCATACGGAGGCATACGCGCCGTTGTTGTCGTACTGTTCGATCGATGCGTCGTTGGAATAGCCGTTCTGATAGATGTTGGCTTCATCGTTGGCGGCCATGGCGACGTTTGCGCCGAAAGCCAGAGTGATGCCTGCAGCAAGCGCGGATAGCTTGGTTTTCATTGCATTTCTCCTCAAATTGAAGACCTGGTGCCAGCACTGGCTGCCCGGCGGTCTTCGAAACCGGGCCGCCGATTCGAAGAGGGTGTGTCAGGGCGTCGCCAGGGTGGGCGTCATGCCGCCGTCGCCGTTCCCGGCGACCAGAGGCGCCGTGTCGGCGGCAAGTGTCGTGACGCTTTCCGTATCGTCGCGCATGTAGCGTTGCAGAATCGGCGAGTTCAAATCGCTCTCGTTGTCGAGTACCCAGTTCTTTTCTTTTATGCCTTGCACCGTCAAATGAATGACCGCGGCTTCGATGGCTTCCTTTACGGCCAGTTGCGCCGGCTCGTTGCGGGTTACGCCCGCTTCGATCTCGAGCAGGTCCTTGAAGTTGACGAACTTGAACACGCTCGGTCGGACCTCGTAAGAGAATATCGTTTTGGTCGTGGAGACGGACTGCTGTACTCGGCCGGTGCGTATGTCCACGCTGCGCAGGACGATGGTGACCTGGTCGACGCGGTATTGCGTTGACAGGCCCACCCCCAGAAAGCGCGCGCCCGCGCCGCCTGTGCGTACATTGCTTTCATACGAGATGATGCCGCCGTCTATCATCACGGACGCAGGCAGTAATGCCGGTATGACGATTTCGGGGGCGTTCTTGCCTTGCGATCCGTCCAAGGCCCGGACGATGCGGCGTTCGGTCAGCAATTCCTGCAGGCTTTCGCGCTCCACGGGAATGAACCAGCCGGAATCCTTCAGTGCTTTGACCAGCATGGAAGCGGCGCCTTGCGTCACGGAAGTGGAGAATGAACTGTCGGGCGCGGGCTTGTATTGTCCTGTCTGGTCGCGAAAGCCGTAAACGGCGACGACCACCTTGCCTTTTGGCGGAGGCAGCATACGCAGGTCCCGAGTGGAAGGCGTGGCGGGCGTCAATTGAGCGGCGGAAGCCAGCTCGGCGGGCTTGGTCGCCACTGCGCAAGCCCCCAATCCTGTCGTCAGCGCCAAGGCCAGCGCGAGTTTCAGGCGGCGCCCGGCGCCTTTGGCGAAGGTCGGGTCATGGTCCATGGCTATTTCCCCACTTGGAAGGTCGTCATGCCTCCCGTCAGTTTGTCGATGGTCGTCACGGTCAAGGTCCCGCCGCCCAGGTCGGCGACGTCGATCGTAAAGTTGCCGGTTTCCAGGCGCCCCGGCTTGAATTGGCCGGTGGGGTCGACGATATTGGCGCTCGCTTCGGAAGCCAGGCGACTGAGTATCGAGCGTTCCAGCATGTCGTTGAAACTTTGCAATGGAGATTGCTGTTCGATGCCATATCGGTCGTCGTCGATGTCCGGATCGGTGTGCCTGTTCGTGGCCAGCGCGGAATTCAACAGCACTTGGCCGTTCAGGGGACTGCCGCCGAACGAGGGGTTCAGCGGGTAATACACCAGTTCGGTGGCGTTGGCCTGGCTTGCCGCGGCCAGCATCATCGCGGCCAGAAGCAGCGGTTTGTGAATGTAGTTGGCGGATTTGGTGGGTTTCATTTACATCTCCTCTGGGCCGAGGTCCGGGCTGCGGACCATGATGCGTTCAACTTCACTGTCAGCTATGTTTTGCTCCACGATCTCGACGGCCATGGCGCTGATCTTGCGCGTCGCCGAGCGGGCCGGAGGCAGGAAAGCGTGGAACATGCGCTTCTGCCTGAACTGCACCCAGACTTCGCTGCCCCAGCGCGCGGACGGCCGTTCATGAATGGAAATCGTGAAACGGCTGCCCACTTCCTTTTGCCGCCATAGGGTGGCGAAGAACTGATAGAAATCTTTGCCTTGCACCGTGACGGTGCGATTGATCACGACCCCGGCCAGCGGGTCGTCAAACACATTCTTGTGATTCTTGTCATGCAGTCCGTTGCCGTTCAGGGCCGGGGAAGTCAACGCGCGCTCGGCGCCTCGGACCGGCTCGGCGGCCTGGGAAAGGCCGGCCGACGCGGCTGTAAACAGGGCGAAAACGAACGGCGAATAGGCGGACATGGCTTCCCCTCCCTCTTATATCCACAGCTTGTCATTTCATTTCGTTCTGTAGCATGTGTAAGTTATGGTAGCGACATGCGGACGGGGAAACATGCCCCATTAGGCTTAATTCCTGGGGGCCTTACGGACTAGACCAGTCTGCTTACGCCGCGCGCGCGATGGGCGCAACGTCGTCATGGTCCGTTGCGCGCGCGAGGGAATTCACTTCTTCCAGGCCGGCGATATCGCCATCCGCCGAATGGTGGATGATGGTTACCCTACTGTCTTGCACGTGGTGCAGCTGATCGGGCGACAGCGTGAAGCCGGCCGTTCCGAGCCTGTCGCCGCGCCCGCGCGGTTGTTCATGGATCTCGTGCGTGCGACGCCATTTCATCCACGCGCCGAGCACCAGGGCATTGATGCACGCGATAAGTAGGTAGAAGAGCAACGTCTCCAGCGTCGGTATGAACGGGTCGTTCAGCGATGCCATGCCCGAGGCGCCGTACGCGGCGAGTATGGCGTTGGCGCCTTGGAACAATAGGTACAAAAAGCCCAGCCAGCCGAATGCCGTCAACAAGGCATCGAAAATCGAGCCGGCGGCGCTGCGAGGTGTGGTGATGATCATGTCGACTCCTTGATGCCCCGGTCCGGGCTCGTCCAGCGCGCGCGCCGGCGACGGATGCGAAGCATGACGGTTGGAAAACTGAAAAGCGTGGTGAAAAGATTGATGAGCCAATAGGCAAACGGGTACCAGATGATCCAGTAAAGAGCATGAGCCAGCGATGGCTCGTAGCGTCGGTCGATCAGCACGCTGACGCCGAACTGCACCAGGCAGGTCACCGCCAGCACCATGCCGGTAAAGGATGGCGGCAGCAATAATGCAACCTGCATGGCTTCGGGCAACGCGACCAATCGACCGGCTATCCATAGCGCCACCGTCAGCGCGAACGCAAAGGTCCAGACGGTGGACAGCAGGAATTCGATGACCAGGGGCCAGAGCCTGCGATGCTCCCAGCGCCAGATGGTCGAAATGTTTTTAAGGAAGACTTCGGCGCCGCCTTGCGCCCATCTGACGCGCTGCTTCCACAAGCCGCGCAGTGTCTCGGGCATCAGGATCCAGCACAGCGCGCGCGGTTCGTAGAAGACGGCCCAATGCGCGCGCTGCAGCTTCCACGTAATGTCGATGTCCTCGGTGACCATGTCCAGGCTCCAGTAGCCTACCTGGTCCAGCGCCTGCTTGCGAAATGCGGTGATGACGCCCGAGACGGTGAAGACTTGGCCATAGACGCGTTGCGTGCGCTTGATCAGCCCGATAATGGATGAGAATTCGCCTACCTGTATGCGGCCCAGCAACGTGGAGCGGGTGCGTATCCGCGGATTGCCCGTTACGGCGCCGACGTGGGGGTGGGCGACCAGGGGAGCGACGATGTAGTTCACCGCGTCGGGATCCAGCAGGGCGTCGCCGTCGATGCAAACCAGGTAGTCGCTGCGCGCGGCGATTGCGCCCATGCGCAGCGCCATGGCCTTGCCTTGGTTCTGCGCCAGGTGAATGACGCGCAGGCGCTCATGCCGCGTCGCCAGCCGCTCGAACAAGGCGCCGCTGCCGTCGGTGGAGCCGTCGTTGATGACGATCACCTCCAGGTTGGGGTAGGCCACGGCAAGCGCGGCCATGATGGTTTCCTCGCCATGCTCGGCTTCGTTATGGCACGGTATCAGTACGCTGATCAGGGGTGTGCCTTCGAAAGCGGGAGGGGGGTAGGGCCGCCAGCGCCATTTCCTTTCCCATATCAGCCAGAAGAACAGGCCGCCGGCGATCCATAGCGCCGACATGAAAAGCGGATAGAAGAAAACGAAGTTGAGCAGGACGTGGCTGGTCAACATCAAGGTTACGCCCAAGGGCGTACCGAGCATGACGCACAGAACCAGGAGGGCAATGATACGGTCAGTCATCGGAACGGATACCAGGAGTTGGAAAGGGCCGGCCGGATGACTTCCAGCTCGGGCTGGTCTTGCAAAAAGTCGTCGGGGTAATAGCCGAAGCTGCGCGCGCCGCGTAATTGCAGGCGCTTCATCCATGCGGCGATCACTTTCGTATCGATGGGGCCGGAATCGGGTCGGCCCGGAGCGGGCCGCCAGTCCCTGGCCTGGAGTTCGAAAACGGTTTTGTCCAGGGCGTCCGCCCGCGTTGCGACCTGGTCGACGAGATGGTCCAGCCAGGGGCCGTCCCGTCCTTCGGGTACGTTTTCCATCCACGGCATCGCCATGACGGCGGTCCAATCGTACGCGGCCAGGAAATCATCCAGGTTCTGGGCGAACCAGGCCTCGCTGGCGGGGTTGTCGATAACGGGCGCATACAGATTGCGCGCTGTGCGCACGCGAGGACCCCGTATGGCGCGCACGCGCTCCGCCAGTTCCAGGGTGAAGTCCACCAGATAGCGGCTTTTATAGCGTGTCCATTCCCGCAAGGCAGCCGGATCGCCGCGCAGATCCCGGATGTCGGCCGCCAAGCCGGCACCCCGATAAGCGGCCAAGGCCCCCGGTCCGGCGTCTTCGAAATCCGACAGCACGGCATCGTCGTGAAACAGCAGGCCGCTGAACATGGCGTGTTTTGCCAGATCTTCATACAGCAGCGTGATTTGCCGCCTGGCTTTGGGATGAAAGGGCGAGAGGCGGTGATAGCTTTTGGCGTCGATGAGGCTCGCCGAACTGGCGGGATCCCATTTCTGTACTCTGGCGATATCCTGGTCCAGATCGAAAGCAAGCACCGGCATCCAGGCATAGACTTTGACGAAGGCCCGGTTCATCAATTGCCAGGCGGCTCGGTTGAACAGATCGGCGCGCATCGGCAGCACGCGGTTGGGAAAGTAGACCGATCTGGCCAGGCCGTCGCCTTGCGGGTCGGCATAGGCTTGCAGAAAGACGGTGCTGATTTTCAGATCGGCGATGCGTTGGACCAGCGCGCCCAGGTTGCGATCCATTTGCGCCGGATCGGGATCGTAGACGTAGTCCAGATCGACGTGCGCCACGCGCATGATGGGGGCTTCGCCCAACGACATGACGGCATTGGCGAACTCCTGGATGTCGGGATCTTCCGAGATCAGCAAGCGCGGCATGGCGAGCAGATCCCGCGCGTTCGCCAGGCCGTCGTCCAGGTTCAGGGCAAGCTGATAGCCGTGTCGACGCACGATGTCCAGCGCCTCCCCGTTTTCCGCGCCATAGGGCCACACCCAGACACGCGGCGCTTTGCCGGTGACGCGTTTTATTTTTCCGCTGATCGCGTCGACGTCCTTGCTTATGCGCTGCTGGTAATGCTGGTCGCTTTCGTACTCTTGGGTCGCCTGGTCGTAGACCCTGACGGCGGCGGCGGGCTGCAGGTTGCCTTGGGGGTTGCCTGGTGCGCCGTAATGCAGATTATCGGTGTGCGCGCCGATTTCCACGAGTCCGCTGGCCGCTATTTCGCGGACTTGCTCCCACGTCAGGAAGCGTTCCCGTTCGGCGTCGACGTCGCCGAACCTGACTTTCTCGGTTGCCGGCGTATCCAGCCAACTGCCCACCGGCGCCAGCACGGCCGGCCATTGGTAGGCGCGCAGCAGCGGCAGGACACGGGTGTAGAAGCTGCGATAGCCGTCGTCGAAGGTCAGCAATACCGCTTTGTCGGGCAGGTCGGCCTTGCCCCGCCCGGCCGCCAGTATCTGGTCGACGGACACGGGCTTGTAGCCGTTTTCATATAGCCAGGCGAGCTGCTCGATCAGATGATCGGTGCTGACACTGACGAAGGTCTGGTCCGGGTCGCGGTCTTCGACTTCGTGGTAGGCAAGGACGATGAGGTTGTTTCGTATCCAGGGTCTCTCCGTAATGCTCAAGGCCCTGTCGGCAGGGGGGACGAACAGCGGAGCCTGCGCCGCGCAGCCGGCCAGCAAGGCGCAGGCCGCGAGCGCGAGGATGGACAGGCAAAGTCGTAAGGTCCGGATGAGCATGGCGTCCCTCTAGAATCGCAGGTTCAAGCTGAGCATCACGCGCAATTGGCGTTCGCGCACGCCGTCGTAGGGGCGGCTGCGGCCCGTGACGTTCAGGCCGATCTCGAACCGGTCATTGCTGCGGTAACGTATGCCGTAGCCAAGCTCGGCGGTCATGGCCGTTGCATATCCCTGTTGCGCATACAGGCCCGCGCCCGCCACGAATGTCTGCTCCACCGACGTTTCGTAGCGGCGATACAGCGTATGAGTCAGTTGCAGGGTCGGCATGACGTCCAGGTCGGAGCGCGGATTGAAATAGGGCGCGTCGTCCTTGTTGTTGCGCGAGGCCGAGATCGACAGCCCCAGGTCGGCCTTCAGATGCGGCGATGTGTAAATGCGCTCGCGTCCGTTCAGCGCGATCGACAGGCGCAGGTTGCCGTCGCTATACCGCATCGGCGCGAATCCCAGCGTCCAATCGCGCAGCTCGTTGGGCCTCCAACGAACGTAGGCGGTGATCCGGTTTGCACTGATGTCGTTGCTCAGCGCGCGCAAGTCGATATCGTGCGCGCGCAGTTCCAGTCCGGCGCCCAGCTGCCATTGGTCGTTCAGTTGGTAATCCGCCTGCACGCGCATGCCGGGCTTGTCGCCGAAACCGTAGCGGCTGACGTTGGCCTCGAGCTCCGCGGTCAAGTTGCGGGCGCGATATTGCACGCCGGCCTGCGCCCAACGGGCATCCCGGTCGACATCCTCGAATTTGCCGCTGGCATAGCCTGCGCCCGCGAACGCCCGCCAGTCGTAGGCGATGGGCGCGGTATACAGCGTGGCTTGCAGCCGCAGGTCGTTGGTGCCGGCCCGGGGACTGCCGCTGACCGAGGCGCCGGACGCATTGCCGTGCTCGGCGCTGAGGTACAGCGCCGCTTTCTTGTAGCGATCCCAGTCGCGTTGCAGCTGCTGAGTCTTGGCGTGTTCGGGGTAGCGCTCCGAGGCGTATTGCGCGAGCGTTTCCGCCTGCCGCCACTCTTGCAGGTCCAGGGCGACCGTGCCTTGCAAGGCGATCACGTCGGCCGCGCGCGGCTCCAGCGTCTCGGCCAGTTTCAGTTCTTGCTCGGCCTGCCGGGGCAAGCCTCGCGACCGGTAGAGGTCGGCCAGGTCGGCGCGCAGGTCGACGTTGTTGGGCGCGGCATCGGTCAGTTCGACAAGCCTGCGCTGCGCTTCGGGATAGTTGTCGCTGTAGAAGTCGTTCAGCGCGGAGGTGTGTTCCGCATACAAATGCAGATTATTGGGAATACGCAGCTTCCACCCCTTGACGTGGCGCCACCTGGGATGTTCCTGTCTGGCTCGCTCGATGACGGCCGACGCGGGATCGAAGCGCTCGTCCTCGATCAGCGAGTAGTACAGGCCTGTTTGCGTCGTGATCCGAACCAAGGGCGTGTCGTGTTGGCTTTCATCGTCCATCACGAGTTGTCCGTACAGGCGCGCCGCGACGTCGGGCTGGCGCAGATGCAAATAAGCGTCGGCCACGTCGCTCAGTACATAGCGTGGCGGCGTCACGCCGCGCGCCAGCATGGCTTCGTAGCCATCCACGACTTCTTGCATGCGCATGCGGGCGTGCAATGCTTGCAGGCGGTCCGCGCGCAGGCGTTCCAGTTCCGGCTGGGTGACGTCTTCCCGGGCCGCCCAGTCGCTGATCAGCCCGTCATAGGCGGCGATGGCGCGGCCCGCGATCTGGAATTGATGCGCCCGGTCTTGCGCGGGGGCGGCGGCCAGACGGGTCATTTCGGCGGCCCTGTCGGCTTGCAGGGCCCGCAATTGCCTGGCGGACGCCAGCTCCGGCTTGCGCATGGCCAGAGCCAGGGCGGCGCGAGGCAGCCTGGCTTGTTGCAAGGCGACGATGTATTGTTGCGCCGCGTGACGATTGTCCGGAGCCATGTTCAGCGCCTGATCCGATATTTCCAGCGCGTCATGAGGCGAGCCTTTGGCGTCGAAGGCATAGGCCAGGGCGATGCGGGCATCGAGATCGGCGGGGCGGCTGCGCACCAGGGACTCGCCCATGCCGATTGCCTGCGCGACCCGTCCCGCGTCGGCCAGGGTCATGATCTCCCCGGCGGAAAAGTCGGCATGGTTCGGATACCGAAGCTTGCCGCCGCGGTAATGCAGCAACGCCTCGTCCCAGCGTCCGGCGTCCCTGTAAGCCCGCGCCAGCGCCGACAGCACGTCGGCGGGAAGCCGGCGGGGCGCGGGCTGCATGTCTTCGTATGCGGCGATCGCTTCTTGCGCGCGCCCCGCCCAGCCGGCGATCAGGATGTGATCGTAGGCGGCCCTGGAGTCATGGGGATGCGTGGCGCTGCGCTGGCGCAGCATGGCAAGCGCCGGCGCATAGTTTCCTTGGCGCGCTTGCAGGATCAGCGAGTCGTAGTCCCGGACGGCGGTGTCCGCCAGGACCACGCCGCAGTAGAACGAAGCGCCGATCAGGCCCAAGGCCAGCTTGCCCGCGTTCATCGCGCACCGCCTAGCTGGACGCCGCCGCGCGGCGCGACATGGATGAGTAAGGCATTGCTTCTCCTGTTTTCTTTTTTTACTCATTGGATACAAACGTCGTATGAGAAATCATAGAGATGACGTATGCCTTGCAACATAAGATGTATGGCTTAATCAGCCATGGTCCGTAAAGGCTAGGACGTTCAGCCTGCTTTATTTTCCGGGCCAGCCTACAATCATGGCTTTACGTCATTAATTTGTTTTCGTGCCATGGCCCAATACGTATATTCGATGCATCGCGTCGGCAAGATCGTGCCCCCAAAGCGCCAGATCCTGCGTGACATTTCCTTGTCCTTTTTTCCGGGCGCCAAGATCGGCGTGCTGGGCTTGAATGGATCGGGGAAGTCCACCCTGCTCAGAATCATGGCGGGGATAGATAAAGAAATCGAAGGCGAAGCCGTGCCCATGCCCGGCATCAAGATAGGCTATTTGCCCCAGGAGCCTCAGCTCGATCCTGAGCACACGGTTCGTCAGGCGGTCGAAGAAGGGCTGGGCGACGTCTTTGCCGCGCGCAAGCGCCTGGAAGAGGTCTATGCCGAGTATTCCGATCCCGATGCGGATTTCGATAAGCTGGCGACCGAGCAGGCCGAGCTGGAGGCCGTCATCGCGGCGGCGGCTTCCAGCGGCGCGGATGACCTGGAGCATCAAATGGAAATCGCCGCCGACGCCCTGCGATTGCCGTCGTGGGATGCGGCGGTGGGCAATTTGTCGGGCGGCGAGAAACGCCGGGTGGCGTTGTGCCGCTTGCTGTTGTCCAAGCCCGACATGCTGTTGCTGGACGAGCCGACCAATCACCTGGATGCGGAAAGCGTCGAGTGGCTGGAACAGTTCTTGCGCAAGTTCCCCGGCACGGTCGTGGGCGTGACGCACGATCGCTACTTTCTGGACAATGCCGCCGAATGGATACTGGAACTGGACCGGGGCCACGGCATTCCATGGAAAGGCAATTACAGTTCCTGGCTGGAGCAGAAGGATGCGCGCCTGAAGCAGGAAGAGGCGGCAGAATCGGCGCGCCAGCGTACGATCAAGAAAGAGCTGGAATGGGTGCGGCAGAACCCCAAGGGCAGGCAGGCCAAGGCCAAGGCGCGCTTGGCTCGCTTCGAAGAGCTGTCTTCCCATGAATACCAGAAACGCAATGAAACACAGGAGATATTCATTCCCGTAGCCGAACGGCTGGGCAATGAAGTCATCGAATTCCAGAACGTCGGCAAGTCGTATGGTGATCGGCTGCTGATCGACGACTTGAGCTTCAAGATCCCGCCCGGCGCCATCGTGGGCATCATCGGTCCCAACGGAGCCGGCAAATCCACCCTGTTCCGCATGATCGCCGGCAAGGAGCAGCCCGATGGCGGCTCGATCAAAATCGGCCAGACCGTCAAGCTGGCATACGTGGATCAATCGCGCGAGTCGCTGCCCGACAACAAGACGGTTTTCGACAGCGTGTCCGACGGCGCCGATATCCTGCAGGTCGGCCGCTTCGAAATGGCGGCGCGCGCCTATTTGGGACGATTCAACTTCAAGGGCGCGGACCAGAACAAAACGGTGGGCAATTTGTCCGGCGGCGAACGCGGCCGCCTGCATCTGGCCAAGACGCTCATCGCCGGCGGCAACGTCTTGCTGCTGGATGAGCCCTCCAACGATCTGGACGTCGAAACCTTGCGCGCGCTGGAAGACGCCTTGCTGGAGTTCGCGGGCAGCGTCATGGTCATCAGCCACGACAGGTGGTTCCTGGACCGTATCGCGACGCACATCCTGGCATTCGAGGGCGATTCCAAGGTGGTGTTCTTCGATG
>CAZKBT010000055.1:0-19963 GCA_964551305.1 uncultured Burkholderiaceae bacterium | reverse complement strand
CCTGAAGGACAAGATCAGCACGGACGTCGCGGCGATCATGGCGGATGAAGCGTTTCAAAACAGCCTCAAGGAAAAAGGCCTGACCCCGACGCCGATGTCTCCCGACGAATTCTCCAAGTTCATTACGTCGGAGATAAACAAGTACGACGCGATCGTTCGCGAAACGGGCATCAAGCAAGAATAGCAAGGCCGGCGGAGAACGGCCGCACGAACTCGAACCTACAGCGAGCCGGTCTCCGCGCTTCACCCGGCCTTTAGACGAAGTTAACCGCATTCTATTGCCATGCGGGTGACCAAACGGCGAAATCCATATAATACGAATCTTTGGATGGATTGCCTTGATCACCCACCAGGCCGAATCATAAAGCGCATCATGGAGGGAAAGGCACTCGCGAGCGGAAGTTCTCAGCATGGGGGACGTATACCTTGAGTAGATATGCCATCGCCTTTGCCTTGTCATTTTGCTGCGCCCAGGCCGCCTATGCCGACGGCATTGCAGCAGACCAGCCGGCGCCATCGTTCGCCGCCGCGGAAAGCGGCGCATCGTGGGCTTGGCAAGTCACCCCGTATCTGTGGGCGGCGGGGCTCAAAGGGACAATTTCCCCATTCCAGGATGCGCCGACGATGGGTGTGGATAAGTCCTTCTCCGACGTAATGCGTGACTTCAACGTCGGCGGCTTCGTCAACGTGTGGGGGCGCCGCGATCGGTTCGTACTATCGGGCGACATGATGTATGTCAGCACGACGAACGGCCGAGGCCAGGGTCCGCTGTCGGCATTCCAGATACCCGGCCTGGGCGTCGCGATCCCGCCAGGGGCCGGGGTCGACGCAAAGGTCGACAGCAAGCAATTCACGGCAAGCCTGCAGGGCGGCTACCGGGTCGTCGACACACCGCGGTTCACGCTCGACGTCCTGGGGGGCGCGCGCTTCTGGCACATCTCCACCGATGTCGCGGTCAGGGCGAGCCATCCCGCCATCGGAACGCGATCAGCCAGCCACGGCGAGGATTTCAGTTGGATAGACCCCTTGATCGGCGTGCGTACATTCCTTCCTATTACGGATAGTTTCTCGCTGCACATGCAGGCGGACGTCGGCGGTTTCGGCTGGGGCTCGAACCACACTTGGTCGGCGCTCGCGACGATCAATTATGTTTTCTCCGACCGCCTGTCCGCTTCGGCGGGCTACAAGGTGCTCGATGTCGATTACAAGCATCGGGGCCACGTCTACGACGTGCGCCTACGCGGTCCGGTCCTCGGACTGACCTATCGATTCTAATGGAGCGCTATCCGATATGGCCCGATTTACATGCTTTTTTGCCGCGCTAGCCGCCGCGGCCACGTTCATGGCCGTGGAAACGCAGGCCTGCACTCGCGTCGTCTATCACGGTCCGAACGATACCTACCTCACCGGCCGTTCGATGGACTTCAAGGACCCGATCGTCAGCAATCTCTGGGTCTTCCCCCGCGGCATGAAGCGGCATGGGGCCGCCGGGCCGCGATCCGTGGAATGGACTTCCACCTATGGCAGCCTGATCGTTTCCGGCTATGAAATCTCGGCGGTGGACGGGATGAACGAGGCGGGCCTCAATGCCAATCTGCTGTGGATGGCCAACGCGCAATACCCCGAGGACGACGGCGTCACGCCCCGCATATCGCTGTCGATATGGGCGCAATACTTCCTCGACCAGTTCGCAACGGTCGAGGAAGCGGTGCGACATGCTCGCGCCATGCCGGTGCAAGTGGTCAGCGGCGAAGTGCCCGGCCGGCCCGGCAGTCTTGCCCCCTTGCATCTGTCGCTGTCCGACGCCACGGGCGACAGCGCGATTTTCGAGTGGATCGACGGCAAGTTGCGCATTCACCACGGCCGCGAGTTCCGGGTGATGACGAACGAGCCTTCCTATGATGAGCAGCTCGCGATCACGAGCTACTGGAACGGAGTCGATGGACGCGCGTTTCTACCCGGCACCACCCGCGCGTCGGACCGGTTCGTGCGCGCGGGCTACTACACCGATGCGGTGGTCCAGAGCGACGACCCCCGGATCGCCGCGGCGGCGGTGTTCAGCATCGTCCGGAATGTCTCGGTGCCTTATGGCATCAGCCTGCCGGATGCGCCCAATCTGTCCACGACGCGTTGGCGCGTCGTGGCGGACCAGAAGAACAGCTTGTTCTATGCCGAGTCCGCCACGTCGCCCAATGTGTTCTGGGTGGATCTCAAGCGTCTCGACTTTTCGGAAGGCGCTGAAACGCGTACCCTCGACCTGGGCGTGGACATGAACCGGATTTTCGCCGGCGAGGTGTCGGGCCGATTCGTTTCTGCAAAGCCTTTCGATTTCAAGCAAGCCGAGTAGCCGTCATCACATTAAGCACATGACGCCCCACCACCCCCAGGCCCTTCGGAGCGTGATCCACCAGCCCCTGGTTTGGTGGCTGCTCTTGCTGCTCGCGGGCGGTGCGTTGGCATGAGCGGCCGGTCCCGTCGCCGCATTGTCCCTTGCCCACCCACTTGGAGGCCATATGCTCAAGTCGCTGGCCGTGATTGTTTGCACGGCCTGCATGCTTGCAAGCATGCAGGCCGTTTCAGGAATACCCATGAATCAGTATCCGTTGCACGTTGCGGCCGAACATAACGATGCGCCGGCCATCGAACGGCTTGTTTCGGAAGGCGTAGAAATAGAGGCGCGCGACGCATCGGGCTCGACCGCGCTGCTGATCGCGACAAGGGCGAACAAGGTCGATGCCGCCCGCGCGCTCATCGAGGCCGGCGCCGACGTGAACGCGAAGGACCGCATCAACGACAGCGCCTATCTGTATGCCGGGGCTCGGGGCCATCTGGACATCCTGAAGATGACCCTGGCGCACGGCGCCGATCTTCAAAGCACAAACCGCTACGGGGGCACTGCCTTGATTCCCGCCGCCGAACGCGGCCACGTCGAGACGGTTCGAACGCTGATCGAGGCCGGCGTGGCGGTCGATCACGTCAATAACCTGGGCTGGACCGCGTTGCTCGAAGCCGTCATACTGGGCGACGGAGGCGAGCGCCATCAGCGGATCGTGGACATGTTGCTCAGGGCGGGCGCCAATCCCAACCTTGCCGACCGGGAAGGCGTCACACCCCTGCGCCATGCTCGCTCTCAAGGCTATCGCGAGATCGAAAGCGCGCTGCTGGCCGCCGGCGGGCGCTGACGCGCCGCAGCCGCCACGCCTACTCCACCGTCACGCTCTTGGCCAGGTTCCTCGGCTTGTCCACATCCGTGCCGCGCGCGCATGCCGTGTGGTACGCCAGCAGCTGCAGCGGTATCGTATGCAGGATGGGCGAGAGCTTGCCATAGTATTCCGGCATGCGGATCACGTGCATGCCGTCGCCGCTGCCGATCCTAGTGTCCGCGTCGGCGAACACATAGAGCTCGCCGCCCCGGGCATGCACTTCCTGCCTGTTGGACTTGAGCTTTTCCAGCAGCTCATCGCGCGGCGCGATGGTCACCACGGGCATCTGGTCCGTCACCAATGCCAGCGGACCATGCTTGAGTTCGCCCGCCGGGTAGGCTTCCGCATGGATATAGCTGATTTCCTTGAGCTTGAGCGCGCCTTCCAGCGCGATGGGGTAATGCATGCCGCGCCCCAGGAACAAGGCGTTTTCCTTGCCGGCGAAACGGTCCGCCCAAGCCATGATCTGCGGCTCCAGCGCCAGCACCGCGCTGATCGCCACCGGCAAGTGGCGCAGGGCTTTCAGGTGTTCCGCTTCTTGTTCGTCGTTCAACCGGCCTTTGGCTTGCGCGAGCGCCAAGGTCAACAGGAACAAGGCCGTCAATTGCGTGGTGAACGCCTTGGTCGAAGCAACGCCGATCTCGACGCCCGCACGGGTGATGTAGGCGAGCTTGCATTCGCGCACCATCGCGCTGGTGGCGACGTTGCAGATGGTCAGGGTTTGCTCCATGCCCAAGCGGCGGGCATGCTTCAACGCCGCCAAGGTGTCGGCGGTCTCGCCGGACTGGGATATCGTAACCACGAGCGTGCGCGGATCCGGCACGCTGTCGCGATAGCGGTATTCGCTGGCGATCTCCACGTTGACCGGGATCTTGGCGACGGACTCGATCCAGTACCGGGCGGTCGACCCCGCGTAATAGCTGGTGCCGCACGCCAGGATCAAGACCTTGTCGATCTCCTTGAATACCGCGTAGGCGCCGTCGCCGAACAGCTCGGGACTGATTCCTTCGATGTCTTGCAAAGTGTCGGATACGGCGCGAGGCTGCTCGAAAATTTCCTTCTGCATGTAATGGCGATAGGGGCCCAGCTCGGCCGCGCCGGTATGCACGTGCACAGTGTGGACTTGGCGCGTGACCTGCGCGCCGGCGCCGTCCACCACCCAGACGCGGGACAACTGCAGATCCACGACGTCGCCGTCTTCCAGGTACATGATCTGGTCCGTGGTTCCGGCCAGGGCCAGGGCGTCCGACGCCAGGAAGTTTTCGTTGTCGCCGCAGCCCACGACCAATGGCGAACCGTGACGGGCGCCGACGACGCGATGCGGCTCGTCACGGCAGAATACCGCTATGGCATAGGCGCCGGTCAGGCGCTGGGTCGCTTCCTGGACGGCCTCGAACAGGTCGCCCGCGTACAAGTGGTCCACCAGGTGGGCGATGACTTCCGTATCGGTCTGGCTTTCGAATGCGTAACCCGCCGCCTGGAGCTGTTCGCGCAGTTCATCGTGATTTTCGATGATGCCATTGTGCACGAGCGCGATGCGCGCCTGGCTGTCGCCGTGGCCCGAAAAGTGCGGGTGGGCGTTATGGGTGGCGGGCGCGCCGTGCGTCGCCCAGCGCGTATGGGCGATGCCTGTAAAGCCGGCCAGCGAATCACGCGCCACTTGCGCATCCAACTCCGCGACACGGTCCGTGCTACGCGCGCGCCGCAATTCGCCGTTGGAATGCACCGCGACGCCGCACGAGTCGTATCCACGATATTCCAGACGTTTCAGTCCTTCCAGCAGGACGGGGACGATGTCGCGTTGCGCAACCGCGCCGACGATACCGCACATAGGCTTGCTCCGATAAGAATGACAGACGGCCTATTGTGCTCACAATCTGAAGAAATTTGACTTCTTATTTTCAATTAAATTGAACTATTATTTCTTAATTACCTAAAATCGATCATTTATTTCATAAAAGATAACTATATGAAATCCATAGACAGGTTCGCGTACGCGACGATCGCCTTCGATGAGCTGGATTTACGCATTTTGGATCAGCTGCAGCAGGACAGCGCCATCACCAATCAGGAGCTGGCGCAGCGCGTGCATGCGTCGGCGCCGACCTGCCTGCGGCGGGTGCGCCGGCTGACCGAGGAAGGCGTCATCGAGAAACAAGTGGCGATCCTCGACCCGCAAGCCTTCGGCCCCAGCTTGACCGCGATCGTCGAAATCACGCTGGTTCAGCAAAGCGCCGAGTATCTGGACCAGTTCGAAGCCCTGGTCGTTCGCGAAACGGGCGTCTTGCAGTGTTACCGCACGTCGTCGGGCCCCGACTTCATCCTGATCGCCCAAGTCGCCGACATGCCGGCCTATCACGCCATGGCCCACCGCAGCTTCACCGCGCACGCCAATGTGCGCAACGTGCGCGCTTTTTTTTCTGTGAAGCGCGCCAAATACGAAACGCGGCTGAGCCTGCCCGCCGCCCACGACGGGCGATGAATCGCCGCCAAGCCCGAATCGCCCGATGCTATTTTTGCCGGGCCGGCAGCCCGGCATACAGGTCCAGGTAACGCCGGGCCATGGTCGAGACGCCATGTTCGCGCTGCACGTAGGCCAGCGCCTTCATGCTCATCGCGCGGCACGCGGCCGGATCGGACAGCAGCTCGTCCATCGCCCGGGCCATGCCCCGGTAGTCGCCGACGTCGCACACATAGCCTCGCCCTTCGGCCAAGCTCTCGACATGGCCGCCGGTGCGCGTCGCGATCACGGGCACTTCATACAGAAACGCATCCAGCACGCTGGTGCCCAGCGCTTCGACCCGCGAGGAGGACACGAATAGATCCATCATGCGATACAAAACCTCGACGTCGGGCTGAAAACCCGCAAACACGTACACCGACTCCAGGTTCAACTCGCGCACCAGATCCTTGGCCTGCTCGAGCGCGCCGCCACCCGCCCCCAAATGAACGAACATGAAATCCTGGCGGCGCTGATGCAGCGCATGCACCGCGCGTATGAGCGAGCACGGGTCTTTTTCCTCGGTCAGCGCGGCCGCGGTCGCCACGATGCGGCGATCGCCGAGCTTGAACTCGCGCCGAAACGCTTGAACACGCTCAGGGTCCGCCGGCTTGTATTCGACGGCGCTGGGGATGCGCGCCACGTCCACCCCCAGGCGTTGCGGCTCCCGGGCCGCGGCATCGCTGATCGCCGCCACGGCGTCCGCCTGCCGCCACTTCCACGCGGTGACCGCTTGCCGACGCAGCACCGGAAAGGCCGTGCGCCGCGTGAACACGACGACGCCCTTGAAAAAGGGCTTGAGCAAAGCCAGCCAGGTCATGGCATTGGCGGTCTGCGCGTGCAGCACGTCGAACCCCCGGCCATGCCGCAGCAGCCAGCCGCAAAGGCCCGGGGAACCCCTTACGGAATGGACCTGGAAACCTTCCCCCGATGCGCGCGCCGCCAGCTCGCCGCCTTGGCGCGCCAGCAATGCGACGGCATGGCCGGCATCGCGAAATTGGCGCATGCACAACAAGGTCTGCCTCTCGCCCCCGCGCCAGCCGCGCTCCATATTGATTTGCAGAATGCGCATGGGAGCCCTCCGCTCAGGCCAAGGGCATGTCGGGAGCCTTGTCGCGGTAGCGCAAGACGTTGACCGCCAACGCGCAAGCGGCGGACGTGATGGACATGACGACGCCCAGCATGGGGCCGTGCGTCTGGCCGAGGTGGAATGCTATCGCCACCAGGGCCGTCCCGCAGCCCTGCCCGAACACCCGTGTCGTCGCCTGCACGCCGCCCGCCGCGCCGCTGCGGTGCCGCGGCGCCCCCGCCAGCAACGCCCGGTTGTTGGGCGTCTGGAAAAAGCCGAAGCCGATTCCGGACAACAGCATCGTCGCCATCACCCAGGAAAATGCGGCATCCTCCCGCAGCAGCAGCAACCATGACAAGCCGCACACCATGAGGCCCGCGCCGACCGCGCACAAGACCGAAATGGCATAGCGGCCGGACATCCAGCCGGCCAAGGGCGCCATGGCCGCCATGCCGATCGACCATATGCCCAGCAGGAAGCCCACGTCGGCATAAGAGAAATTCAGCACTTTCTGGAAGTAGAAAGGCAGGGACACGAAGGCGGCCATCTGAGCAGCGAAGGAAAACGTGGACGCGCCGACCGCGTAGGCGATCGACCGGATACGCAAGAGATCGAGCGGAAACAGCGGCGCCGCCTGATCGCGCGATCGCCGCACCAGCAGCCAGCCGGCCAGCGCCGCCAGTCCAATGCAAGCGAGCGCGCGCCCGGGATGGGTGGCGACGGAATCCAGACCCACGATGGACAGGCCCAGCACAGGCACGCTCAGCAAGCAGGCGATCCAGTCGAAGCGATGGGTGGAGCGCGGCACGTCCGGCAGATAGCGGATGCCGAACAATCCCGCGACGCCAATGGGAACGACGACCAGGAAGATCCAGGGCCATGCCGCCACGTGCAAAATCATCGCGCCTATCGTCGGCCCCAGCACGGAGAAGGTGCCCACCATGGTCGCGTTCAAGCTGATGCCCAGGCCCAGCTTGCGCAAGGGGAAGATATTGCGCACCAATCCGCCGAACATACTCATGAGTATGGCCGCGGCGAAACCTTGCGCCATGCGCCCCGCGATCAAGGTGGGCAAGGACGTGGCCATCGCGGAGATCAGCGACGCGCAGACGAAGAACACCATGCCGATGGCGAACAAGCGCCTGTAGCCGATGCGCTCCACCAGCGAGGACAGCGGCAAGAGCGAGACGACGACGACCAGGTTGTAGGCGATCACCACCCACACGACGTCGGCCGGATTGATGTCGAGCTCGCCGGCGATGGTGGGCAAGGCGACGTTGACCATGCCCGAATCCAGCACCGTCACGATCAAGGCCGCCATCATCGTCAGGACCGCCCAATGACGGCGGGGCGTCTCCAATCCGTCGGGCAAGGCGCATTGCGCCTTGGCGCTGGGAGAGGCGGGGGATTTCGTCACGTTCAGGATTTCTTCGTTGGGCGCGACCAGCCTTCGATGGTTTGCTGCCTGGTGCGCGAGATCGTCAAGCGATTGGCCGGCGCATTGCCGGTCAAGGTCGTTCCCGCGCCCAGGGTCGCGCCCTTGCCCACCGTGACCGGCGCCACCAGCTGCGAGTCCGAACCGATGAATGCGTCGTCCTCGATGACCGTGACCGATTTATTGACGCCGTCATAGTTGCAGGTGATCGTGCCCGCGCCGATGTTGACGCGCTCGCCGATCCGGGCGTCGCCCAGATAGGCCAGGTGGTTGGCCTTGGAGCCCTTGCCCAGGCGGGTTTTCTTGATCTCGACGAAATTGCCGACGTGCGCCTGGTCGCCGACATCCGCGCCCGGACGCAGGCGCGCGAACGGCCCGATCTGGGCCTGCTCGCCGACAACCGCGTCCTGAACATGGGAAAACGCCTCGATGCGCGTGCCGGCGCCGACGTCGGCATCCCGGATCACGCAATGCGGCCCCACGCACACGCCGTCGGCCAGCCGCACCCGCCCCTCGAACACGCAGCCGACGTCGATGAAGACGTCGCGCCCGCATTGCAGCGAACCGCGCAGATCGAAGCGCGCGGGGTCCGCCAGCGTGACGCCTTGCTCCAGCAGGCGGCGCGCCTGCTCGGCCTGCCAGATGCGTTCGAGCTGCGCCTGCTGGACACGGCTATTCACGCCCGCGGTCTCCCATCCCGCCACCGGATGGGCGCCGTAGACCGGCACGCCGTCCCGCACGGACAGGCCCACTACGTCCGTCAAGTAGTATTCGCCCTGCGCATTGTCATTGTCGATGCGCGACAGCCAGTCGCGCAATCGGGCCGTGGGCATGGCCATGATGCCGGTATTGACCTCGGAGATCTCGCGCTCCCCGGCCGACGCGTCCTTGTGCTCGACAATGCGCGTCACCCGCCCCGACCCGTCGCGCACGATGCGCCCGTATCCCGTCGGGTCGGCCAGGATCTCGGTCAGCACCACCATGCCGTCGGCGCGGGCCTCGAGCAAGCGCCGCAAGGTTTCGGGCTGCACCAGGGGCACGTCGCCGTATAAGACAACGGTCACGTCCTGCTCCGAGCCGTCTTCGACCAGCAGCGGCAAGGCCTGCTGCACGGCATGGCCGGTTCCCCGCTGCGGCTGCTGCAGGGCGAACTGAACGTCGTCCTGGCCCGAGAAATCGGCGATGACTTTGTCGGATCCATGTCCCACGACGACGACGATGCGATCGGGACCGACTGCGCGGGCCGTGTCCAGAACGTGGCCCAGCATCGGCTTGCCGGCGACGGGATGCAGTACTTTGGGCAAATCGGACTGCATGCGTTTGCCCAGTCCCGCGGCAAGAATAACTATGTTCAACATGGACGGCTCAAAAAAACGTATGTGAAAAAAGAAAACGATGACCCATCAGGTCTTTCGGGAGGCGGACCGCTTGCGGGCGGCCGTTCCCGGCGCGGCCTTCTTCGCCGGGGAACGGGCGCCCGCCTTCTTTGCGGCGGCGGGCTTGGACGCGCCGCCCGCGGCAGCGGCGGCATCCTTGGCATCGGATTCGGAAAAAGACGCGGCGGTGGCCGCGGCCAGCGCATCGAACTGCTTTTGCATCGCGGACCACCATCCCTGAGCCGCCGCCGTGGCCGCCTCGACATAAGCCTGGGGCATCGCTTCCGGATGCGCGGCGTCGGCGTCGGATGCGCCGCTCGGGACGTCGTCGCCGGCCGGCCGGGCATCGCGCGCGGCGCCGGAAGCCGTCTCTTGCGCGCCGGTGTCTTGGGCGGCACGCGCCTGTTGGCCCGACGCGCCGGGCTTCAGCCCCAGCACGACCTCCAGCGGCGACGGGCCGCTTTCGGCCGAGATCCCCGAGCTTTCCGCGAACGACTTCAACGTCGCGATCGTGGCTCGCTGCACCTCGATGCCCTGGATCGTGCTGGACAGCATGGACAGGTTCATCTTCAGCCAGTTTTCCACGGCGCGCAGGTCACGGATGCGGCGGTCCAGGTCATCCAGGCTCATGGGCGCGGCCAACGGCGCGGAGCCCATTCCGCCGGAACCGGCCAGGCCCGACCAGGCCTGGCGCATCATTTCCATGCTGGCCAGCAAAGGATTCTGAGCCGCGCCGCCGCTTTGTCCGAAGCCCGGCAGAACGAAAGGATTGTGTTGTTGGTCAGCCATGGCAACTCCCAGGATTTGCGCCTTGTCTCAGGCAGGATGAAGGAAACGCCGGGACGCCGCCCCGAACGGGACGGCCTGCGTGAACGTTCCATCGCCAGTAGCTTAAACTGAACGTCGTCGATCGTCTAATCCGCTTTGGATTCGCCAACATGACCGCCACGTGCTCAATCATAGAAATGGAAGCCGCCATCAATTATTGGCGCGAGCAATCGCCTTCCACCGGCGAGGAGCTTGCGCTTTGCCCTCAGGCCTCGGCCTTGGCGCAAGTCTATGCCCGGATGATCGTCCACCATCGGGACAGCGTTCAGGTTACGGAGATGTCGCCCGCCGCGCAGCAGGCGCTGGCGGATTGGCGCGCCGCTTGAAGCCTTCCAGTATGACCAGCTCCGCTTCGTGGGTGAACTCGCCCGCCTCCATCATCTGCCAGACCGACTCCGGATCGAGCAGGCGGATTTCGCTGACTTCGCCGTCCTGATTCGCCGGAACCGCGTCGTCGGCCAGGATGCAATCGCTGGCCAACGCGTCCTCGACTTGATAGCCTTCGGGCAAGCGCCGGTGCATGCGCAAAATGATCCGTAATGGCGAACGTCGTTGCATATCGGCCGGCGCCAGGCCTGCTTCCTCGTTGCTTTCGCGCAACAAGGTATTCTCCAGCGTTTCACCCGCGCCGGCCAGACCGCCCACCAGCGTATCCCACAGGCCCGGATCGGTGGTCTTGGTGAGCGCGCGTCGCGCGACCCAAAGACGGCCGTCGCCGGACCAGGCATTCAGATGCACCGCTTTGGTCAGCAGGCCCAGCGGCCTGACCGCCGCCCGTTCAATCACACCCAGGCGCCTGCCTTCGCCGAACACGTCCAGAAGCTCGTCGCGCCATCCGCGCAGGCAGCCCGCCGCTTTGAGCGTGGACGCCACCTGCGCCAGGACGTCGTTCAGCGGCCGCCGGGAGGAGGCCGGGCCGGTGATGTGCACGGCCTCGTCTTCGATGCGCACGCCCCCGATTCCCGCGACGGCCACGCAAGCCTTGGCGGTAATCCAGCCGGCCACCTTGCCCGAAACGGTAAGAGGCCGCGAGCCGACCGGCGGCAATTGCTGGATCTGTTTGGCGAGCTGTCGATAGCGCGCGTCCATGGCCGCGCTCAGCCCCCGAGGTAGGGCGTCGTTCATGCGCCAATTGTAATTCAAGCGCATGACGCCCCTTTGTACATTTAGGGCAATACCTGACATCCGATAACGGTGGTCGGCCCACAATCAGATCATGTTCGCTATAATTCTGCGATCAATTCAGTAAATTCGAGCGGGGAACTCTTTGGTGCTCCCAATTTTAAACCCGCCATTCACTCATCATGTGCTCCTTCTTTGCTTGTTCGATCGCGTTTTTTGATCTGCATCAACGTTTGATGAGGGCACGGCGTATTTCGAGGTCGGTATGAAGAAGTTGAGAGGTTTACTGGGCACAAGCGCATTGCTCTTTGCAGGCGTGGTCGGTGCACAGGTAAAGGATATGCCTGGCGGGCCCAGGGTAAATCAACTCAATCTGCACGAAGGCGTTACCGCCGTGTCGCGGGACATCATGTGGATCCATTGGATGATGCTGGTCATCTGTGCGGTCATTTTCATCGGCGTCTTCGGCGTGATGTTCTATTCGATCATCATGCACCGCAAGTCCCGCGGCGCCGTACCAGCCAAGTTCCACGAGCACGTCGGCATCGAAATCGCCTGGACCGTGGTCCCCTTCCTGATCGTCATCGGCATGGCCTTGCCCGCGACCCGCACGGTGGTCGCCATGAAGGACACGTCCAGCGCCGACCTGACCGTCAAGGTCACGGGCTATCAATGGAAGTGGGGCTATGAATACGTGGACGGCCCCGCCCGCGGCGTGAAATTCCTTTCGAACCTGAGCACGCCCCGCGACCAGATCGAAGGCGCGGCGCCCCGCTCCGAATTTTATCTGATGGAAGTCGACAACGAGCTGGTGGTCCCGGTGGACAAGAAAGTACGGATCGTATTGACCGCCGCCGACGTGATCCACTCCTGGATGGTGCCGGAATTCGGCGTCAAGCAGGACGCCATTCCCGGATTCCTGCGCGACACATGGTTCCGCGCCGAAAAGGTCGGCACGTACCGCGGCCAATGCGCCGAACTCTGTGGCAAGGATCACGCCTTCATGCCCATCGTGGTGAAGGTCGTGTCCCAGGCCGACTACGACGCCTGGGCCGCCGAGCAACAGAAGGCCATGGCCGCGCTGGCTGACGATCCTTCCAAGGAATGGACCAAGGAAGAGCTGATCGCCCGCGGCCAACAGGTCTACTCCGCCAACTGCGTAGCCTGCCACCAGGCAAACGGCCAAGGCCTGCCCGGCACCTTCCCGGCGCTGGACGGCGACGAGGAATACGTGCTGGCCCCGTACAAGGAACAGGCTCTGACCGTGCTCAACGGCCATCCCGGCACGGCCATGGCCGCGTTCCGCGATCAGTTGAACGATACCGAGATAGCCGCCGTCATTACCTATACACGCAACGCCTGGGGCAATGCGGGGAAAGGCCAGGATCCCGTCGTGCAACCCGCCCAGGTACATGAGCTGCGCTAATGCACGCCGCCCGCCGCACATATTTGAATTGTTTACCGCCGGCTCCAGCAGCCGCGGTCAAAGAGTAGGAAGGAGTCCACGATGAGCAGCACTACTGCTACTGCCGGCCACGCCCCGAGCCACGGCCACGACGATCATCATCACGGTCGCCCCACGGGCTGGCGACGCTGGCTGTTCGCCACCAATCATAAAGATATCGGTACGATGTACCTGATATTCTCGTTCTGCATGCTGCTTGAAGGCGGCGTGCTGGCCCTGCTGCTGCGCACCGAACTCTTCTCGCCCGGCCTGCAGTTCTTCCAGCCCGAGCTGTTCAACCAGTTCACCACCATGCACGGCCTGATCATGATCTTCGGGGCCATCATGCCGGCCTTCGTCGGTTTTGCGAACTGGATGATTCCCCTGCAAATCGGCGCGTCGGACATGGCTTTCGCCCGGATGAACAACTTCAGCTTCTGGCTGCTGCCCATCGGCGGCATCCTGTTCACGGCGTCGTTCTTCGTGCCGGGCGGCGCCAACGCCGCGGGCTGGACCATGTACGCCCCGCTGTCGCTGCAGATGGGTCCCGGCATGGACTTCACGATCTTCGCGGTCCACATCCTGGGCGCATCGTCCATCATGGGTGCCATCAACATCGTCGTGACGATCCTGAACATGCGCGCCCCCGGCATGACGCTGATGAAAATGCCGCTGTTCTGCTGGACCTGGCTGATCACGGCTTACCTGCTCATCGCCATCATGCCGGTGCTGGCCGCGGCGGTCACCATGCTGCTGACCGACCGCCACTTCGGCACGTCCTTCTTCAACGCGGCCGCGGGCGGCGACCCGGTCCTGTACCAGCACGTGTTCTGGTTCTTCGGCCACCCCGAAGTCTACGTCATGATCCTGCCGGCGTTCGGCATCGTATCGGCCGTGGTGCCCGCCTTCTCGCGCAAGCCCCTGTTCGGCTACGCCTCCATGGTGTACGCCACGGCGGCCATCGCCATCCTGTCCTTCTTGGTCTGGGCTCACCACATGTTCGCGACCGGCATGCCGATCACCGGGCAGCTGTACTTCATGTACGCCACGATGCTGATCTCCATTCCCACAGGCGTCAAGGTCTTCAACTGGGTGGCCACCATGTGGCGCGGATCGATGACGTTCGAAACGCCCATGCTGTTTGCCGTCGGCTTCATCTTCGTGTTCACGATCGGCGGCTTCACCGGCCTGATGCTGGCCGTGGCGCCACTGGACATCGCCATGCACGATACGTACTACGTCATCGCGCACTTCCACTACGTGATGGTGGCCGGCTCGCTGTTCGGCATGTACGCCGGCGCCTACTACTGGCTGCCCAAGTGGACCGGCCGCATGTACGACGAGCGCCTGGGCAAGTGGCACTTCTGGATGAGCATGATCTCGTTCAACATCACGTTCTTCCCGATGCACTTCCTGGGCTTGGCCGGCATGCCGCGTCGCTATGCGGACTACGCGGCGCAGTTCACCGACTTCAACCAGGTGGCCACCATCGGCGCCTTCGTGTTCGGTTTCTCGCAGCTCATATTCCTTTACTTGACCCTGAAAGCCTTTGCCGGCCGCGGCGAGCCCGCTCCCGCCAAACCATGGGAAGGCGCGGAAGGCCTGGAATGGACGGTGCCCTCGCCCGCCCCGTTCCATACCTTCGAAACGCCGCCGGTCGTCAAATAAGAGATATCATTGCATGACACCTGAAGAACAACGCCGAAAGAACCGCAACACCGCCCTCGGGCTATTGGTCGTCGTCATCGCGATCATGGTCTGGTTCGTGTGGCGGGTCGGCACTTCCGGCGGTTGACCCGCCACTTGTCAGGCTTAGGAATGAGTAAAGACATACGAGAACTTTCCCAGCGCAAGCTGAACTTCTTCCAGACGCTGAAAGCGGTGCTGTGGGGATTGTTCGGCGTGCGCAAGGGCAAGGGCTACCAGCAGGACATCGCCAACCTCAATCCGGTGCATCTGATCATAGCCGGCCTGTTGGCCACTCTTATTTTCGTACTGGCCTTGATCTTTATCGCTCGTACTTTGGTCAGCTTGCTGGCTTAGCCCATCCAATAATTCGATAACGCGCCCATTCGCATTAGGAGAACACCATGAGTGCAAGTCCGTTGGCTCAGGGAAAAGAAGCCCCCTACTATTACGTGCCGCACGACTCCCCCCATCCGGTTCGCGCCAGCTTTTCGCTATTGCTCGTTTTCCTGGGCGCGGCGTTCTGGATCAACCGGTACGAAATCGGCTTCTGGATGTTCTGTATCGGCCTGGTCGGTCTTTTCACCGTCCTCTACGGCTGGTTCGGCGATGCCATCCGCGAGTCCGAGGGCGGCATCAACAGCCAGCGCGTCGATCACTCGTACCGCTGGAGCATGGCCTGGTTCATCTTCTCCGAAGTCATGTTCTTCGCCGCGTTCTTCGGCGCCCTGTGGTACACGCGCGAAATCACCACGCCCATGCTGAGCAATCTGGATCACCAGACGCTGCTCTGGCCGAATTTCACGGGCACGTGGCCCAACCTGGGACCCGCGGGCGTCGTTCCCGAGTTCAAGACAGTCGGCCCGTTCTGGCTGCCCACGATCAACACCGCCCTGTTGCTGACCTCGGGCCTGACGCTGACGATTTCGCACCACGCCATGCGCGCCAGCCACCGCGGCAAAGCCATATTCTGGCTGGCGGCCACGGTACTGCTGGGCCTGGCCTTCGTGGCGTGCCAGGCATACGAATACATGCATGCCTACCAGGACCTGAACCTGCGCTTCGATTCGGGCGCATACGGCGCGCTGTTCTACATGCTGACGGGCTTCCACGGATTCCACGTAATCCTGGGCGCAACCTTCCTGACGGTCATCCTGTTTCGCCTGATCAAAGGCCATTTCACAGCGGACCATCACTTCGGCTTCGAAGGCGCCGCCTGGTACTGGCACTTCGTGGACGTGGTTTGGCTGGGCCTGTATCTGTTCGTATACTGGTTCTAGGCAACGCGATCCATGAAGCAAAAAAAGGCTGGCGGCTGCCAGCCTTTTTTCTGCCGGCGATCGTCAGCGCGCAGGCAGGCCCGTGCTTTCTATCCAGCCCCAATGATGGGCCAGCAACACGAACAGGAACAAGGCTATGGACAATCCGATGCGAACCGTCAACGCGTTCACCGTACGATTCGTCCCGCCCTTGTCCCGCATCAAGTAAACGAACGCGGATATCAGACTCGCCAGTATCCCGAGAAACACCAGCCCAACGGCGATACGCATAATGGCCTCCAGTAAAGCTGGAATTATTGCAGACATGGACAAATCGCACTCGGTTTTTCGCACCATCGTGGCATTGCTGCTGCTCGCGGCCACCGTGTTCGTCTGCTTTTCCTTGGGCAACTGGCAGCTGGATCGCGCCGCCCAGCGCGATGCGATCAGCCTTTCGATGCGCCTGGGCCGGCAGCTGCCGGCCCAGGCGCTGACCGCGCGAACCCAGGCCGACGAGCTGGTGGCCTGGAGGCCCGCCGGCGCCCGGGGATATTGGCGCCACGAGCTGACCGTCCTGCTCGAGAACCGCAATCATGACGGGCGCCCCGGCTTCTGGGTAGCGACGCCGCTGGTCCTGGAGGGCTCGCCGGATACGGCGCTGCTGGTATTGCGCGGCTGGCTGCCCCGCCCCTTGCAGTCTTCCGAGCGCATGCCCGACATCGAGCAGGCCGACGGCCCGCTGACCGTGCGCGGCGAGCTGCGCGAAAGAGTGCCCCGCCTGCTGGAAATCTGGTCATGGTCGGAAAAGACCGACAGCCTGCCGGCCAAGCTGCCCGCCCCCGAACAGCGCCTTCCCCGCATCCAGAACCTGGATATTGCCGACTATGCCCGCGCAACGGGTTTAAAATTTCTACCGGCGGTGCTTGCCATGCAGGCAGCCCATGACGCCGAGCAATCGCCCACCGACGCGGCATTGATCAAAGACTGGCCCGAGCCCTCCCTCGACTCGGACAAAAATCGCGGCTATGCCCTGCAATGGTTCGGCTTCGCCGGCATTGCGGCGATCGCCTGGCTGATCGTCGCATGGCGGGCGCTGCGGCGCGCCCGCCGTAACAAATCCCTAGGAAAGGACCCTCTGTGACTGCGCAACAACCCGCTCCCCGCAACATCAAACCGCTGATCCTTATCCTGCTGATTAGCCTTGCTCCGGTCGTCTTCGCCTTGCTGGCCTATTACGCGCCCGCGCTCGGACTGCGGCCGCAAGGCCATACCAATTACGGCGCCTTGATCGATCCCCAAAGGCCCGTGCCCTCGAGCCAGGCGCTGCCCCTGGTCAGCCGCGAGGGCGAACCGTTCGACCTGGCCAGCCTGCGCGGAAAATGGATACTCGTCACCGCAGACAGCGCGGACTGCCCCGAATCGTGCGTAAAGAAGCTGTTCACCTTGCGCAATTCGCATGCCAGCCAGGGAAAGAACGTCGACCGGCTGGCCCGCGTCTGGTTCCTGATCGATGACCAGGCGGATGTGTCGCCGCAGCTGCTGGAGGCCTATAAGGGCACACACATGCTGCGCGTCGACGCCGACGAGCTGCTCGCTTTCCTGGCGCCCGCTGCCGGCCCCGCGGATCGCGATGCCGCGCTGAAAGGCCCGATGTGGATCATCGATCCGCTGGGCAACCTGATGATGGCGTTCCCGCCCGACGCCGACCCCATTTCCGTACGCGACGACATCACCAAACTGCTCAAGAATTCCCGGGTCGGTTGATCCCGAAGACGGCGCCACACCATGTTAGAACGAATCCGATCCCGCTATCGCAAGCTTGTTTTCGCGACTTGGTTCCTCACGCTGGACCTGATCATGTTCGGCGCTTTCGTGCGCCTGACGGATTCGGGCCTGGGCTGTCCGGACTGGCCGGGCTGCTACGGCAAGCTCTCGCCATTGGGCGCCCGGCAGGACATCCACAACGCCCTGCAGGACATGCCGCATGGCCCGGTCAGCTTTTCCAAGGCCTGGATCGAGATGGTCCATCGCTACATCGGATCGCTGCTGGGCCTGATGATCATCGGCATCGTCTTCCTGGCCTGGCGCTATCGGCGCGAGCTGGGCAACACGCCGCGCCTAGCCGTCGTGACGCTGATCGCGGTCTGCGTGCAGGGCGCGTTCGGCGCCTGGACGGTGACGCATCAGTTGATGCCGCTGATCGTGACCGCTCACTTGCTGGGCGGCATGCTGCTGCTGGCCCTGATGACGTGGCTGTCAGCACGCGAGAAATCTCACGCGCCCGTAGCGCCCGACATGCGGCGCTGGCAAGGATGGATGGCAGGCGGCCTGGTCTTGCTGTTCGCGCAGATCGCCCTGGGCGGCTGGGTCAGCACCAACTACGCCGCCCTGGCATGCATGGATTTCCCGACCTGTCAGGGGCAATGGGTGCCGCCGATGGATTTGGGAGGCGGCTTCACCCTGGTCCGGGGCCTGGGACTCTTGCCCACCGGCGAGATGATTTCCCAGCAGGCCTTGATCGCCATCCACTGGGTGCATCGCAACGTCGCCTTCATCGTCTTCCTGTACCTGGGCGTAATCGCCTGGAGGCTGCGAAAGGATGTCGGCCTGCGCGGGCCCGCCCGGCTTCTGCTTGCCCTGCTGGCTGCCCAGTTAGTCACCGGCCTGACCACGATTTTCTTCCAGTGGCCTTTGTTGATCGCGGTGCTGCACAACGGCGGAGCGGCGGGCCTGGTGCTGGCGGCCGTGACGCTGATGGTGCGCCTGGCGCGCGCGGATCGGACTACAATAACGCCATGATGCCTGCCGCAACCCACCCCCCTTCTCTGCTGCGACAATACTTGGTGCTGACCAAGCCGCGCGTCACGCAGTTGGCGGTGTTCTGCGCCGTCATCGGCATGTTCCTGGCCAGCCCCGGGCTGCCGAATCTGGGCGTCGTGGCGGCGGCTACGCTGGGCATATGGCTGCTGGCGGCCGCGGCGTTCGCCATCAATTGCCTGATCGAGCAGCAAGTCGACGCGCGCATGCTGCGCACGGCCCGGCGCGCGACCGCAAGAGGCACGATCCACAACCATCATGTGATCCTGATGTCGGGGTTGCTGGGCGGCGCCGGCATGTTGGTCCTTTATCATCTGGTCAATCCGCTGACGATGTGGCTGACGTTCGCGACCTTCGTCGGCTACGCCATCATCTACACGATGGTGCTCAAGCCCCTGACCCCTCAGAACATCGTCATCGGCGGCCTGTCGGGCGCCATGCCGCCCGCGCTGGGCTGGGCCGCCGTCGCCAATGCGGTTCCCGCCGAGGCCTGGATCCTGGTGCTGATCATTTTCATCTGGACGCCGCCGCATTTCTGGGCCTTGGCCCTGTATCGCAATACCGACTACCAGAAGGCCGGATTGCCCATGCTGCCCGTCACGCACGGCCAATCGTTCACGCGCCTGCACATTCTGCTCTACAGCATTGCCTTGTTCGCCGTGACCCTGCTGCCCTTCATCGTGCGCATGAGCGGTTTCGGCTACCTGATCGCGGCCATCATCCTGAGCGGCATGTTCGTCTCGTATGCCGTGCGCCTGTATCGCCGCTACTCGGACGACCTGTCACGCCGCTTCTTCCGCTTTTCCATACTCTATCTGTCCCTGTTATTCGGCGCCCTGCTGCTGGACCATTGGGCGCAACTGCTTTTACTGTCATGACGTCTTTCTTGTGCCGCCTGCCCGGCTTTTTCGGAATCCTTCTGGCCGCCCTGGCCTTGGGCGCCTGCTCGCCGTCTCCCCAATTCAAGGGCAGCGACATCGGCGGCACCGGACTGGGCAAGGACATGGCCATGCAAGACGGCGGCGGCACGGTGCGAACGCTGCAAGACTACAAGGGCAAGGTCGTCGTCGCCTTCTTCGGCTTCACGCAATGCCCCGACGTCTGCCCCACCGCCATGGCCCAGCTTGCCCAGGTGATGACCTTGTTGGGCGACGATGCCAGCAAGGTTCAGGTGATCCTGCTGTCGGTGGACCCCGAACGCGACACGCCGGAGATCATCGGCGA
>CAZKBT010000054.1:15658-21088 GCA_964551305.1 uncultured Burkholderiaceae bacterium | reverse complement strand
TCATGGTGATTTCCTCGATTATCACCTGAGCAGAAATTCACTGGGTCATTACAGGCTGGGCGCGGGAGCGCGCCTGCTCGGCCACGAACTGCAACCGGGCCAAACATTGCGTTTGAGAATACGTTCCAACCCAAGCTTCCACGATCCCGAACCAGAGCGCCCGATGATACTGATCGGGCACGGAACCGGCCTGGCCGGACTGGTGGTCCATCTCAAGGCCCGCCGGCAGCTGCGGCGCGAAGGCTCGGTCAAGCCGGGAGAAACCTGGCTACTGTATGGAGAACGATCTGTCGAGCACGACAACCATTTGGGCGACAAACTGGAGAGCTGGCTGGACGAGGGCGTGCTGCAGCGTCTGGACCGGGCTTACTCCCGCGACGCCGACACCAGCGCCCGTTACGTGCAAGACCTGATCAGACTGCATGAGGACGCCCTGCGAAAGTGGGTGACTCTGCGAGGAGCCGCCATCTACGTCTGCGGCCGCCGCGACACCATGGCGGCAGGCGTGCACGAAGCGCTGCAAGCCGCCCTAGGCAACGCAGTCCTGCAGGCGCTGCATACATCAGGGCGCTATCGGCGCGACGTCTACTGAAAGCCCTGTCGCGCGGCCGCGGGCGCGGATTTACATCGGCTGCCCTGTCAGCTGTCAAGGCAACTCGATTCGCGCCACGTCATCGACAACGGTGCCGTCCTTTACGAAAGGACGCTTGATGCTGACGAACACCGCGCCCGAGGCGGGATCCAGCGCCAGACTGTTGGGATGGCTTCCCAGTTCGACGGTTTGCAGCAATCGGCGTGTTTGCAGGTCGAATACCGTTACGCTGCCGGCGCCACGGTTGGTGACGTAAAGACGGTCTCGCTCGACGTCGGCCAGCAAGGACACCGGCCCCTGGCCGGTGGGCATGTGGGCCACCGCCTTGCGCAGAGCGGGATCGATGACGACAATATCATTCGCCTGCGCTCGCGGCGTAAAA
The DNA here is from genome assembly GCA_964551305.1 of uncultured Burkholderiaceae bacterium. GTDB lineage: Bacteria > Pseudomonadota > Gammaproteobacteria > Burkholderiales > Burkholderiaceae_B > JBAZDC01. The sequence continues at coordinate 20,114 of CAZKBT010000054.1, read as the reverse complement.
CCGGGCTCCAGCTTCTGGCGGGACTTGTAGATCTGGTCCAGGCTCTGATCCACGGCATACACCAATCCACGACGCGCATCGTAAGCCAGGTTCAGCGGCTGATCCGAGCCGCTTTCCCACTGGCTGACGATAGTCAGCGTGTTCGTGTCGACTTGATGAATCCGCCCCCTGAGGTTCGAAACGAACAGGCGCCGGCCTTGCTCATCCAGCGTAATGCCCGTGGCCAACGGTCCGAAGCCGGCCACCACCGTTTCCAGTGTCAGCGTGTCCGTGTTTACCACGTAAAGCGAACTGCCGTCGCGCGACATGCCTGGAAGATAGAGGCGCTTGGCGGCGCGATCGACGACCAGCTCACGAAATTTGTGGGGATAGTGTTCCTTGCCGTCAGGACTCTTTTGTTTTTCGGCCAGAGGGATGGTCTTGACGATGGATTGATTGCGGGTATCGATCACTGTGACCGCGGCGTCCGCCGAATGACCGACGTAGAGGCGGTCGGACGCGTCATCCAGGACGACGCCGAAGCCACGATGGGGAAGCGCGATCTCGGCTTCCATCGCCAGGGTCTGCGGGTTGAGACGATAGATGCGCGAACCATCCGACTCGGGACCAAACTTACCTGCCGAGGCAACGAATACGGCGTTCTGGCGAGCGCTGTAGGCGACTTCGTACAAGCCTGTCCCTATGGACTGCCGTACCACTGCATCCGAACGCGCGGTACTTTGCGTGGCGCTGTCGGTCGACACCCTGTCCTGACTGTTTTTTGGCGTCGTGCAAGCTGCGAGCGCAGCAACCAACAACAACATGCTCATTCGACGCATGGTCTTTGCCTGTTTCATATCAACTTCCCTTTGATGCGACTTAGTAAAAATGGCTGGATCCTGAAGATGAATCGATCGCTCGGATCCAGTTTGTAAAACCAAGATATTAACAATAATTCTTATTATCACTATCCATATCTGCAATTCCTGCATATCTTCATCGCCGCGCAGGCCAATTCGATGGCGCTTTCTGACCAGAATGGCGATCCATGCACCCACAGCGGCCCAGCCGATGGTTGCCCAATGCGAACCCGGCGCGCGACACGGCCCCGCCAAGAATCATTTCGTTAAAAATGGAAACTTACGGATGTATTCAATCCTGCTCATTCTTGATATACAGATAAAGCGGATCGGAGTCGCGAATTCCATTTCGATTATGTACTCCGTGACGCCGCAACACTTTCAACAAGGAGACATCATGCGATCCGTTCTTTTATGGCTACTAGGCGTGCCGATTCCCATCATCATTCTCATCGCTCTTTTCTGGCACTGATTTTTCCAGTGCAATTGACGCCAACCAAAAAAAAGGAAATGTCATGCAGAATACTCAAGCCACTACCGGTTCTTATTCCGGTCACATCGAAAGGACGGAGGCCACCCGCTCGGCGGTTTCCTGGGGCGCCGTCATTGCCGGCGCTGTAATCGCGGCCGCCATGTCCGCCATGCTGGTAACCGGCGGGACCGGTCTCGGCTTCCTATCGATGTCGCCTTGGCAAAACGACGGCGCTTCCGGTTCGACCCTGGCCATCGGTACCATCATCTGGCTGCTCGTGACTCAGATCATCGCCTACGGCGTGGGGGGCTATGTTACAGGCCGGCTTCGCACCAAATGGACGGACGCCGCCAGCGATGAGATCTACTTTCGCGACACCGCCCATGGCTTTCTGGTCTGGGCGCTGAGTGCGGTAGTCGGCCTGGCGCTGCTTGGTTCCACCGTTGCCTCGGTCGTATCGGGAACAGCCAAGGCCGGGGCCGCGCTCGCCGGCGCCGGCGCGGGCGCTGTTACCGCCGTGGCGGGCCAAGCCGCGCAGGCTGGCGCGGACGAGCTTTCCCTCGATTACTTCACGGATGTCCTGATGCGCCCGAACGATCCATCGATGTCTCCTGCTCAAGGCGATAACCGGCAAGAAGTCTCGCGCATCATCATGCGCGGCGTTACCGCCGGCCGGCTATCCGATGCCGACCAAGCTTATCTAGTCAAGCTGGTCGCCCAGCGCGCCGGTGTGGACGAGGCAACCGCGCAGCAGCGGCTGGCGCAGGTCCAGGAGCAGGCCACGCAGGCCGCACAGCAAGCCGAGCAAAAGGCCCGCGAAGCGGCGGACGCTGCTCGCAAGGCTGCGGCCGCCTTTTCGCTGTGGGCGTTCGCTTCGCTGCTGATAGGAGCATTCGTCGCCAGCTTTGCCGCAACGATCGGCGCGCGCGCACGCGACCGTTGATTGGATCCATACCGCAGTCGGGAACTCCTGGCGCGTGCCGGTGACATTCCTGCCTGCGGTACCGGTGGCGATGGACAATACGCGATCAAGCAAGCAACGGCGGGCACAGGCGGTAAAGCCTCATGCCTGCTTCCATATCACCAGACCCGCCAGCACGGTGGGCACCAGGAAGACAATCAGCAGAATCGGCAATTCCTCGCGCACGGTATAGCCAGCATGGCTGACGCCTATCCACAGGTTGGCAATGGCGATCGCAAGCCAAACCGGAATGAATGTCTTGGCGGCCAAACCCAACGCCGCCTCCTCGCCGCCCCACAACTTGCCGAAGAGCAGAAACACGCCCAACAGGACGATGCCGCCGACGATAACCATTAGCATGTGCATATTCGATACTCCCATAGTGCCGGTACTCATCCAAGGGCCGGCTGAGCCGGTTCGGCCACGATGGCACTACTGTACTACTGCCGCCGACTATTTCCCAGGCTGTCCATCGTACGCAAGCGAGGCAACGGCCAGGTCCTCAAGCGCCGAACCCACCGCTTTAAAGACAGTAATCTCAGACTCGCCCCGGCGCCCGCGGGCTGGATCACCGCACAACTCCGACAACGTTGCCTGAATCTGATCCAAGCCGAAAACTCCGTTCCGTATCGGCTGAACCAAATCGCCCGATTTGGCCCCCGCTTCTTCGGTATCTACAAAAACACGGCCACGCGCGAGGCACTCTGCATCCGTTTCCCGCATTTCCGGCGTGAAACTGCCAATCAGATCCAGATGGGTCCCTGGCTGAAGCCACGCACCTAGAACAAGCGGTTCGGTAGACAGGGTGGCGCAGCTGATGATGTCGGCTCGCGCGACGGCGGCAGGCAAGTCATGTGCTCTGCGCGCATCCCAACCTTTGTCCCGCAGCCGCCCGGCCAACGACTCGGCCAAAGAGGGATCGATATCCCAGACCCACACCTGTCGAATCTCGCGCACCGCCCGATAAGCATCGGGAATCAGGCTGGCCACTCTCCCGGCCCCCACGACCAGCAATCGCGTTGCGTCCGAGCGGGACAGAAAGCGGGCCGCCAGCGCCGATGCGGCCGCCGTCCGCCTCGACGTAATTTCGTTGCCATCGAGATGCGCCAGCGGCACGCCATTGCGGGCGTCAAACAACGTGAAAGTTGAATTCAACGCGGGCAAGCCGGACTTGCTATTGTGAGGACAAATCGACACAACCTTCACTCCCAAACGTCCTCCGTACTGCCATGCCGGCATCAACAGCCACGTCGTCGCTCCGTCCGGCGAGCCTACCGAGTGCGCATGCCGAGGCGGTACCGTACAGCCTTCCTTGAACATGGTATTGATCGCCTCGATCATCTCGGGAAAAGGAAGTCGTTCACGGGTTTCTTCCGCATTCAAGATCATCATCTTTAAGTCCCTGCCAGCGCTCGTTCAGTTAAATTATTGCCAATTATGATATCCATGCCCCCTCGGCGCGTCATGCCGACGACGCCTGGTCAAAGAAGATTCTGAATCTCCGAATGCAGAGCAGCACTGATCGAAACCCCTTCCTTCTTGCTGCGCGCGCGCGCCCGCCAACGCCCAACCCCGGGCAAGCGAGCACCCGGCTGAGCGGCGACGAGTCGACAGAGCTGCTCCAACCGCTTGGCGCCGCCGGGTACGAACACATCAGGATCCAGCGCGATGAAAAGCTGGCCGAGCCCCGGCGGCCGGCCGTCATTCTCAATGACGGACCCTGCCTCATGCGAAGGCAAAGCGCCTGTCACAATCGCAGCCAGGATCTCCACGATCCATGCAATGTTGACGCCCTTGGCGCCGCCAACCGGCAACATGGTGCCGCCGAGCGCTTCCTGAGGATCGGTGGTGGGAAGGCCCCGGGCATCCAGCGCCCAGCCGGTCTGCAACGGCTCCCCCGCCAACGCCTTCCGGACAATCTCCCCTCTGGCCACTGCGCTGCAGGCCTGATCGATGACTAAAGCAGGACCATCGGATCCTGGCGCCGAGAAAGCGATCGGGTTCGTTCCAAAGGTCGCCGCCGTCCCTCCCCAAGGGGCGATCGATGCGGGCGCATTGGCAAAGGCCAATCCGGACACGTATTCCTACGCCTCGGGCGGCACCGGCGGCCTGGTTCATTTTGCCGGCGAAATGCTCAAGCACAAAGCCGGCATCAAGCTCCTTCATGTGCCATATAAAGGTGTG
>CAZKBT010000054.1:0-15648 GCA_964551305.1 uncultured Burkholderiaceae bacterium | reverse complement strand
ACGAAGACAGGGTGTTCAAAAATCCAGCCTACCGCTACGCCGCCCTGCGCCAGACGCTCTACGTGAAGACCCATGGCGCCGGCATGATAGGCACGATTGACGCCAAGCATCGCTATCCCGAATTCCCGGGCCGCCTTTACCAGCGCGGGTAGTCCTAGATCGATGGCAGGGTGCGCGAAACCTTGTGCCGCGTCCACCATGAAGACGGTGCTCGCCGGTTGACGCAATATAGGCTCGGCATCGCCCCGCACTTTGCCGTCCCGCACATGGCGGCAGTAGGCCGGCAAGCGCATAAGCCCATGGCTGTGCATGCCATCCGCCTCGGCGGCGCAAAGAGAATGCGCCACGGATTCCGCGTTGGGCAAGGCCGTCCCGCTGGCGCGTAGCGCGCGCCATGCCAACCGATACACCTCTTCGAGCGACAGCTGAACAACTGTCGATGCTGACTGAGTCATGGATCTGCTCGCAGCGCGGCCGACAGCGCTTGCAGATCCTCCGCCATCTCCAGCGACGCAACCGCATCGATCAGCTGCCGGCTCTTTGCAGCCGCCATGAAATCTTCCACGCAAAAGTGAAATTTCTCTTCCAGCTCCGCATCCGTGAAGGGATTGCGCGGATCCCCCTTCTGATAATCCACCCGCCTCTCGAAGAGGCGGCCATCCTTCAATTTCATGGACAGAATCGTCGGCATCGACATTGGACGCAGAGGCACTTTGTCGAGCTCGGTATCCGCGCTCGCGTCCACCTTGTCGGCGATTGCATGAATCGCAGGATCGTTGTAACCGCTGGGGTCGAAGTGCTTTACCTTGAGACGGCCGTTTTGCAATATACCCATGGCAATGCAGAACGGCAGGCTCATCTGCGCATCCAATTCATTCAAAGGCCTGAACTTCCGTGTGCGATCGCCATGGTAGTCAATGCAGTATGGAATGAGAAAAGATTTGATCCGGTAATGCAACGATGCAACATCGTCGATACCCACGCCCTGCTCCTGCAACAGCTCCAGCGTCGCTTCAAGCGGCGCCGCGTTGCCATCGCAGAAAGGATATTTCTTGAACGAGGTATCCAGAATGTCATAACGCTCGCCCAAGTCGGCCACGAGCCGCTCCGGCCGAGACTGTTCAGAGTACACGTTGAACAGCCCGAAAGCGCCTTCGAACACAGTCCGGGGACCGTTCATGCCGCTCAGCGCGAGCCGCGCACTGAGCACGCCGCCGTGGGCCGCCTTCGCGACGTGATAGCGCTTGGTATCCGTGCCTTCCCTCAGGAACTCGATGGTGCCGCCAGCGTAGCTGGCGGCAATGCCGAACGCATCGGCCAGCTGCGACACCGATAGCTTCAACAACCTGCCGGCAACCGCGGTCGCGGCAAACACCCCGCAAACCGCCGTGGGCTGAAAGCCCTTCATGTATAGCTGCTGAGAATTGACGGCATCCGCCACCCTGATCGCCACGTCATAGCCCAGAACGATCGCCGACAGCACTTCCCGGCCCGAAGCTCCCACGGCCTGCCCCACTGCCAATGCCGTAGGCGGAATTAAACTTCCCACCTGAATGCCGGCATGGTCGTCGTTGAAATCCATACTATGCGCAAACATTCCATTCACAAGCGCCGCCGTGGTATCCGGAACCTTGTCCCCATACAACCATAAGGTAGCTTGCCCGTGGCCGCCTTGGCGCAACGCCTCCCTCAACACCGCCTGCGCCCACACCTTCGCGCTTCCCGCGATCGCCACGCCGATGGAGTCCAACAGACAACGCCTGGCCTGCGCGATTGTCTCCTCGGGGAAAGCGGCGTCGGGATGTTCCACAACGTACTTTGCCAACTGCTCTGCCATCGTCATGCTCATGGCATACTCTCCTTGCTTACTTTCATTGATCGTTTATCCCTTGCCTCGCGCCGAGCGCCTGCGGTAAATCGATAGCCGCTCGATTGCCACGTTTCTCGCATATCGAGCGCGAACGGCGTCGCACGCCTTTTCGCACTCCAGCCCCTGCTAGGCGGGCTTCGCCAATGGCTTGCCTCCCACCCCCCACTCACTGCGGGGAACTTCGTTGATGACCACCCAAGTGGACTCCGGGTTTGAGCCCAACGTCTCGACGATGGCCTGTGTAACGGCCTGGATCAAACGCTCTTTTTCTTCGTACGTGCGTCCCTTTCCAACATACAACTGAGCAAGCGGCATAGCATTCTCCTTGGTGTGAAATCAGTTCTTCGGAAGGCCGAGATCGGTGACAATGGATCTATACTTGGCCACTTCGGCATGAATGAACCTTTTGAATTCCGCCGGGGGCATGGGATCAATCATCCCGCCCTCTCGGCCAATACGTTCTTTGACCTGGTCGGTGGACACCGCGAGCTTTATCTCGGCGTAAAGCTTTTCGACAATGGCCTGCGGAGTGCCTGCGGGAGCGAATATTCCGAACCAGTTGGTGATGTCGAAGTTTTCATACCCGCTTTCGGCGACGGTCGGCGTATCCGGCATCGCCGGGGAGCGCTGAGCGGTCGATACCGCGATTGCGCGAAGACGCCCCTCCCTGACATGAGGCATGGCGAGCGGCATGCCTGAAAAAAGCATGGAAACGCGATTTCCGATAACCTCCGGAAGCGCCTGCGACGCGCTTTTGAAAGGGACGTGCAACACGCTGATTCCGGCCATGCGGTTCAGCAATTCGGAGCCAAGGTGCGGCGTGCTGCCCACTCCGGCCGATCCGTAGGAAAGAGCCCGCGGGTCTTTCTTGGCTAACGTTATCAGTTCCTCCATGGTCGCCACCCCTAGATCCGGATTAACAACCAAGAGCATGGGTGTCAAGCCGACGATGGTGATGGGCTCCAGATCCCGGATCGGGTCATAGCGCATATGCTCGAATAGACTCTGATTGATGGCGATTTCGGCGTTGTATCCCATCAAAAGGGTATAGCCGTCGGGCGCGGCCTTGGCTACGCTTTCTGCGCCTATCATGCCGCTGGCGCCGGGCCGATTTTCCACGATTACGGGCTGTCCCAGAGCATGGGAAAGCTTTTCGGACACCATCCTGGCCAGTATGTCGGCGGTGCCGCCCGGCGCCAAAGTGACGATGAGACGTATGGGCTTGTCGGGATATGCGGCATGGGCGGTTCCCGCGGCCATCGCCATCAGGAGCAACCATAGAATCTTTCTGAAAAAAGCCATGATTTCTCTTCCCCTCTTGCAAGACTGTTGCGTTGGTCGGGACCGCGGGCGCTTCAGTTAAGCTCGATCCCCGCGCTCTGAATCAGCTTTCCCCACTTCTTTTCTTCGGATGTGATGAATTCGGCGGCGGTCTCGGGCGAACCATCGGTGAACTTATAGCCCTGAGGCGCCAGCCGCTGGCTCAGCTCCTTTGAGCGCACCGCCTGGGTGACCGCCGCATTGAGCCTCTCTATGATGGGTCGGGGCGTGCCCGCCGGCGCCAAGAGGGCCCACCAAAGATTGATCTCATAGTCTGCGAGCGTTTCCGCCACCGCAGGCGTATCCGGCAGCTCCGGCACTCTTTCACCGCTTGTAACCGCCACGGCTTTCAATTGCCCGGATTTGATGAACGGCATGGCGAGAGGTACGGTACCGAAAACCATATCGATATCGCCCGCTAGCAAAGCCTGTATCGCCGGCGCTCCTCCACGATAGGGAACATGAACCGATTGCGTGCCCGCCATCGAATCCATCAATACCCCCGCTAGATGCGACGTGCTGCCGGTGCCAAAGGATCCATATGTGAATTTGCCCGGCTCCTCCCGCATCCCCTGCATCAGGCTTTTCACGTCAGAGTAAGGCGATGCCGCGCGAACGACAATGACGTGAGGCGCCCATGCGGGCACAACGATAGGAACGAGATCCTTGGCCAGGTCGAAAGTGGTGTCGGCTTTCCTCGCCCTGTTCAAGGCCAGGGCGGTCGTATCCAGCAATATCGTGTAGCCGTCCGGCGCCGCTCGCGCTGTGAAGCTTTCAGCAATCAAGGCATTCGCTCCAGGTTTGTACTCGACCACCACGGGTTGCCCCAGCAAATGCGCCAGGCGTTCGCCGATTCCCCTGGCCAACGGATCGGAGCCCCCGCCAGGAGCGAACGGAACCACCAGGCTGACGGGCCGCGTCGGATAGGAGCCGGCGTCCTTGCCCACGGAAGTTCCCACCAGGAACATGGCGATGATCGGCATCAAAGTTCGAAGCAGTTTCATGTTCGGACTCCTCTTTAAATCCAAGTTGGGGAAAGTCTATCCTAATTAATTACCGATGGCAATTAATTAATCGGACTATTTTCTGATTGCCCGCCGAAAGCCGATCGGACGTCCTCGGCCACCCTCCAAGGCGGACTTGTTTCAACTAAAAACCTGTATGATCTGACGCCATGTACATTCCCCAATCCCGCTTTGCCTCGACGCACGATATCCGTAGGGACAACCGCAGCCTTGTGCTCAACCTTCTCCGCTGGCATACGCAGATGTCCAGGATGGAATTGGCGCGAAAAGCCCGTCTTACCGAACCCGCCATCTCCCGCATCACGCGCGAGCTCGTCGACGCTGGACTGATTGAAGAAAAGGAAGAATCCACAGACGGACGACCAGGCCGGCCGACCATGAGCCTTAGCTTAAAAGGCGACGGCTTATACGTGCTCGGCATGGACATCGGCGCCAATTCCCAATCCCTGTGCCTGGCGGATCTGTCCGGCAACATCATCGCCCGCGAAGACCTTAACTTGCTGTCCTTCGACAGCACCGAGACTGCCTTGAGCTATGGCGCCGAAAAAGCCCGGCACATGGTAGAGGCATCCGGTATCGAGCGTCGGCGTCTAGCAGGTATCGGCGTCGGCATAGCCGGGGCGGTGGATTCTTCCAACCGCGTGCTTCTAAAAGCGCCCACGCTAGGCTGGGACAACCTGCCGGTTGCCGACATTGTCGAAACCGCCTTGTCGATTCCGACCTGGGTGGAAGGGCGACCAAGGGCTATCCTTCAAGCTGAGCAAACCACGGGAATAGCTCGACAAAAGAATAATGTCCTGCTGGTGCATCTAGGCTTGGGAATCGGCATCGCATTGATGATTGACCGGCATCTATTACGCGGCGCGAAAAATGCCGCCGGCCAGATCGCGCACTTGAAAGTGGAATCCGCCGGCATCCAATGTGTCTGCGGCGAGTATGGCTGCCTGGACACAGTCGCATCCGGCTATGCCGTCCTCGCCCAACTGGGCATGGCCATGACGCCCGCCCAGTCCAGAACAGCCAGGGTAGGTAATACCTGGTTGCTCAAGCATGCGGTGGAAATGGCTCATGCCAACGACACCGCCGCTAACGCCATCTTTCGCTCCGCGGGCGAGAGCCTAGGCCGGGCCCTGAATCGGTTCGCCTCCGTTTTCGATCCGGAACTGATTGTTCTGGCAGGAACGATTGCGCAGATTCCGGACTACGTGGAAGGAGCCAGGGAGCACTTCCATCTGCCTGACGTCTCATTGGCGGTATCGGTGATGTCACTGGAGCAAGCCGCGGCGTGTCTGGCGCTGAACGCGTACGTGTTTGCTCCCCAACTGGACTTGAAACGCCTCGTCGAGGACCGAGCTTAAAAAAACACTCGGTGGAGCATCGACAAGACGATCGCCCGCAACCCGATACCGATATTCATCATCAAGCCGCCCAGTCTAGAACCTCATTTGCAGGTTGACCCGCCCGGTATGCTCCTTGGCATGCTTGGACAACTGCCCGTTGTAGGCCACGCTCAGGGTGCTGCGCTTGCCAAGGCTGAGCGCCCCGCCCAGCTCCACCAGGGCCGCATCGCGCGCGATCGGCGTGCCCTGCACCGAAAACTCCCGGCCGCCCTCGAAGGCCATGCGCGAGACCGTCTGCGTATCCCCGAACGTATGGCGCCAGCCCAGCTCGCCGAACACCTGCGTCGCGCGCCCCTTGTACGAGCCCTTGAGCAGCTGGTTCAGGCCGATGGACGAGATGTCGCAGCGCGTGTTCAGGTCGTTCCAGGCATACGAGGCTCCGCCGATCAGGTTCAACGGCCCGTGCGCCAGGCCGAAGGCGCGGCCCGGGGTCAGCGTCGTCCCATATCCCATGAGCCGCCTGGAAGCGAGCGCGGGCGTTTCCGCAAGAAACTTTTCCGCAAAAAAAGCCCGCCTGGCGGCGGGCGGAAAGGATGCATGAGGGTGGCTTTTACGACGCCCCGACAACCCTGCAATCCTGGACAAGCACATTCCCCACTGTGGAAGCCTGCCCATTTTCCGCGGCAGGCTGCACGTCCTGCGTCAGCATTTTGCCGTTGACCATGCCCGCGTCAGCGCGCGTGAATTTTTCGGTGGTCCATGTATACCCGTTTCCGCGGAATGTATTACCCACCATATCGGTGTTGCTGCTGGTGGCGCGAGTCAGGTCCATGGCCTGGCTGTTGTAGACGACCTTGGCGGCCAACGCCTCATCGCCCTGGAACGTGTACTGGACGCTTAGCGGTTGAGTGCTTCCTTGGCCGCAGTTGTATTCGACCGTTTGTTGCGACAGCTCCTGGTCGCGTTTCTGCGGCGTTGAACATGCCGCCAGCCCCGCGCATAAAAACAAGCCGACTAGTGCTGTGGAAGTACGGTTCATGGGTGATCCTTTAAAGTTCCAGGCCTTACGCCTGCTCCTGAAATTTTTATACCATCGCCATTTCGGAGCGCCTGTAAGAGCCCGTGTCCAATTGAAATTCATCTCATGGCAGGCCGCTCGATAGTCATCCTGAGGTGAGATTGCGCTGCAATCAAAAAAAACGAATGGTGATCAATTCGGCGCGCGGACGTAACGTCATTTACATATGATCAGAAGCCCGCCGGGGAAAGCCGGTAGCCCGAGGCCGTCGCGACCTATATCCAAATAAGGCCGGCGCCCGGCTCGACGCATGTCTTTTCTTCATGCCGTCCTCGCTCCTGGTTGCCGCATTCGACGCTATAGGGGCGATAACGTAAGATTGCATGGCTTGAAAGGAGTTGTCATGTATTTCGATTTCCGCCTATGGCGCATGACGGCCGGGCTGCGCGCCAGGATGGCCGGCGGCGTGTTTCTCGGCCTTCTTGCCTTGTTGGCCGGCATTGCCCGCTATGTTTTTCTGGGCCAATTACTCGCCCGAGTCTTCGACCGGCAGCCCTGGCAGGAATGGCTGGCGCCGGCCTTGTCGGTCGCGGCGATGGTGCTGCTGCGCGCCTGGCTGGATCATTTGCGTACCGTGGAAGCCAACCGCTGCGCCGCCACGATCCAGCAAAGCCTGCGCGCCGGCCTGTACGATCGCATCGTGGCGCTGGGCCCCGCGTGGTTTGCCGGCAGGCGCACAGGCGGCGTGATGCTGACAGTGATCGACGGCGTGGAGCAGTTGCAGACTTTCTTCGGCCGTTATCTGCCCCAGGTCGCGATCTCGTTGATCGCGCCGCTGGCCATTTTCGCCGTGATCGCGTTCTGGGACGTGCCCACGGCGGCGGTGCTGCTGGCCGCCGCGCTGTTTTCCCTGTTCGGGCCGGCGGCCGTGCATGCGCTGGATCGCCGCGCCAGCCAGGCGCGATCGCAGGCGCTCAACGAATTCGGCGAGGAATTCCTGGACGCCGTGCAGGGCCTGCCCACGCTCAAGGCCTTCGGCCAGGGCAAGAGCTTCGGCCGGCGCCTGGCCGAGCGGGCCCGCCACCTGTCGGACAAGACGTTCTGGGTCCTGTCGATCAGCGTGCTCACGCGCGGCATCAGCGACCTGGGCGTCGCGCTGGGCGCGGCGCTCGCCATCGCGCTGGGCGCCACCAGGGTCTTGAACGGAGAAATGAGCCTGGAAGCGCTGCTTATCGTACTGATGGCCGGCACCGAAATATTCCGCCCCTTGCGGGACCTGCGCGCGGTGCTGCACCAAGGCATGCTGGGACAATCGGCCGCCGCGAGCATCCATGCGCTCAACGACGCCCGCCGCGCCGACGCCCCGACCGGACGGGGCTCGGCTCCCGCCGACCTGACCCCCACGATCCGCTTCGATGACGTCGTGTTTTCCTACCAGCCCGAGCGCCCCGCGCATCGCGGCCTGAGCTTCGACATCGCCGCGGGCGAGCGCGTCGGCGTGGTCGGTCCGAGCGGCGCCGGCAAATCCACCATCGTCCGCCTGCTCCTGCGCGAAGTCACCCCGCAGGGCGGCAGCGTATCCGTAGGAGGACACGACGTGCGCGAGCTTTCCGAAAGCGCCTTGCTATCGCACATCGCCCTGGTCAGCCAGGACATCACCTTGTTCCATGGAACGCTGGACGAGAACATTCGCCTGGGCCGTCCCGACGCGACCCGCGAGCAGGTACGCGCCGCGGCCCGTTCGGCCAACATCGACGACTTCATCATGTCGTTGCCCGAGGGCTACGGCACGCAGCTGGGCGAACGCGGACTGCAGCTCTCGGGGGGACAGCGCCAACGCGTCGCCATCGCCCGCGCCCTGCTGCGCGACACCCCCATCCTGATCCTCGACGAGGCGCTGTCCTCGGTCGACTCAGAAAACGAGACCTTGATCCAGCAGGCGCTGGATCGCCTCATGGCCGGACGCACGACGCTGATCCTCGCGCACCGCTTGGCAAGCGTGATCAATGCCGACCGCACGCTGGTGCTGGACCAGGGCCGCGTGGTCGAGTCCGGCACTCACGAGCAGTTGATGCGCAACGGCGGCCTGTACCACCGATTGATGCGCGAGCAAGCCGAAAGCCGCCAAGCGCCGGCCGCTGCCCAGGCTAGCCGCCCCTCCTCCGCCGCGACAAGCCATTCCGCCGAGCCCGCCGCGCGCGCGCTCGACGACGATGCCGCCCAAGTAGGCTGGCGCGACGTGCTCGCCACCCTGCTCTGCGTCGTGCGGCCCTGGCGCGGCACGCTGATTGCCACGGTCGCGCTCGGCGTGGCTCGGGTGGCGGCCTTCATCGGCGTCGGCGCATTGAGCGCGCTGGTCGTCGCGGCGCTGCGCAACGGCGAGCCCACCGGCATGCTGGTCGGGGCGCTGTTGATCTTGGCTCCCCTGGCCGCGCTGTTCCACTGGCTGGAATCCTGGCTGGCGCATGCGATGGCCTACAAACTGCTGGCCAAGATGCGCATCGACCTGTACGACAAGCTCGAGCAGCTTGCGCCCGCCTACCTGCTGGAGCGCCGCTCCGGAGACCTGGTCGCCCTGGCCACGCAGGACGTGGAAATGATCGAGTATTTCTACGCGCACACCATCGCGCCGGCGATCGTGTCGGTCGTCGTGCCGGCAACCGTCCTCGGCTTCCTGGCCGTGTACAGCTGGCCGGTCGCGCTGGCCTTGCTTCCGTTTCTGGCCTACGCCATGCTTTCGCCGGTACGCGGCCGGCGGCGCATCGACGCCCTGGGCGAACAGGCGCGCGGCGCGCTCGGCGAAATGAGCGCGCACATGACGGACACCATCCAGGGCCTGGCGGACCTCACCGCCTTCCAGGCCACGGCTCGGCGGCGCGACCAGTTCTTGAAGATCGCCGAGCATTACAGTGTCCGGCGCCGCGCCATCCTCGACGACCTGTCGGCGCAAAGCGCCTGGTTCGAAGCGGCCATGGGAATGGGCGGCCTGGCGGTGGCCGTCGTCGGCGCGACGCTGGCCGGTTCCGGCGGGCTCGATCCCGCGATGGTGCCGTTATTGGTCCTCGTGGCGCTCGCGACATTCCTGCCCGTCTCCGAGATTTCACAGGTGAGCCGCCAGCTGGCCGACACCGTCGCCGCCAGCCGCCGCCTGCACGTGGTATCGAACGAACCCGTCCCGGTCACCGACGGTCGGCGCCGGTTGACGCGCATGCGGGGCGGATTGCCGGTCGAGTTCGACCGGGTCGGCTTCCGCTACCCAAATTCGCCCAGGCCTACCCTGGACGGGCTCTCGTTCCGGATCCGGCCCGGCTCCACGACCGCCCTGGTCGGCGCGTCGGGCGCAGGCAAGAGCACGGTCGCCAACCTGCTGCTGCGTTTCTGGGACGTGAACGCCGGCGCGATCCGCATCGGCGGCATCGACGTTCGCGAGCTCGAGCTGGACGACTTGCGCGATCACGTGGCCTTGGTTACACAGGATACGTATCTCTTCAACGATACACTGGCGGCCAATATCCGGCTGGCCAGCCCCGAGGCCGGCGAGACGGATATACGCGCCGCATTGGATCGCGCGGCATTGTCGGAGTTCGTGGCCGCGCTTCCGGACGGGCTGGAAACACGCGTCGGCGAACGCGGCGTGCAATTGTCCGGGGGACAACGCCAGCGTATTTCCATCGCGCGGGCTTTCTTGAAGAATGCCCCCATCCTGATCCTGGACGAGGCGACCTCGCACCTGGACACGCTCAGCGAAATCCAGGTGCGCGGCGCGCTGGATGCGTTGATGAGCCAGCGTACGACTCTGGTTATCGCGCACCGCCTCTCGACCATCCGGGAGGCGGATCAGATTCTGGTGCTGGATCAAGGCCGGCTGGCCGAACAAGGCTCGCATGCCGAATTGCTGGCGCAAGGCGGAGCCTATGCGCGGTTGGTTCACCATCAGGCGCAGGAAATATGATCGATGTCGGGCCCGGCGATCAAGCTCCCGAGGAAACAGTAAAACCAAACAAGCTGTTTGGTTGAGACGACTCGGGCAGTCAATGTACTTTCCTACTCTGTAGATCTGACAGAGCGGGAAAGCGCCTGCCCTGCATCGAACACGAGTTCCTGCCCATATGCGTTATCCTTGCTCCAAAGAGCAAGCACAGGATGACAAGCGAAGTCGCGCTATCTGTTTATCGGCGACTCTCAGCTTGGTTCTCAAACAATGCACACAGGAACTCCGCCATGGCTGTCGAAAACGAACGAACCATTCTGTTTCTGGATGACAATCACGTCATCAACCTGGCCTGGGATCTCGTCCAGGAACCCAGTGAAGCGCAGGAAACACGCATACGCGGCTTCTTCGAGCCCGAGCAGGTCGATATTGATTCGCTACGAAAAATGGGCGAAGGCATCTTGCCCGCCGATAACGTAAAAAGCTATAGGTCCACTGAAATTACCGGCGACTTGCTTGCGGGCGCATCGGCCATCGTGTTCCGTCGGGGACGCATCGATCGCGACATGATCGCGTCTTGCCGCTCGTTGAAGCTGATACAGCGTCTGGGCGCGGGCCGCGACAGCATCGATTTGCAAGCCGCCGGGGAACGCGGCATTCAGGTTTCCTGCCTGTCGCGCGCCAGCCTGATTCGAACGGCTGAACATGCGTTCGCGCTAATACTATCCCTGGCCAAGCGGATAGTCCCAGCGGATGCGCGGGTCCGCGCGGGCCCCGATGCCGACACCCCCGTCGGCGCTCCCGGCAACGTCGCCTACAACTGGTGCAACCTTACCGGCCTGGACAGCCTTCATGGCCGGACATTGGGGATAGCCGGCTTGGGGGAAATAGGAAAAATCATCGCCAAGCAAGCGGCCGCGTTCGGAATGAAGGTCATTTACAGCACGCGTACGCCGCGCTCGCCGGAAGAAGAGCGCTCGTTCAACGCCACCTGGCGATCCCTGCCGGCGCTGCTGGGCGAAGCCGACTTCGTATCCGTGCATCTGTCGGACATCGATGAAAACGTGGGCATCTTTGACGGCGAGGCATTCAAACTGATGAAGCCGGGCGCCTACTTCATCAATACCAGCCGGGGACGACTGGTCGATGAAGACGCCTTGTACACGGCATTGACCCGTGGTCCGCTTGCAGGGGCCGGATTGGACGTGCATCTTCGGGAGCCCCGTCCCGCCGACAAGCTGACTCAACTCGACAATGTCATACTGACACCCCACATCGCGGGCGGCTCGCGCTTGGCGATTGCCGAGGAAATTGCGTGCATGTTCGATAACATTCGCGCGGCGTTCAATGGATCGCCTTTGCCCCACGACGATGTCGTTGACGGCTAAGCCCATGGAACGTCGTCGGTCCGCCGCCGGCTGGGAGCCCGCGGCCAAGTGATATAGTTCGCGATGACACTCGTCGCCCATGCGGGGCTACGCACCCTCTGGAACCGAACCGCCGATGAAAACGCTGCTGCGCCGATACACAGAGCTTCCGTACGTCATCGACTATCTATGCACGGAAGAAATCGCCCTGCTCAATCCAGCCAGTTGGGATGACCGGAACGACTCTTTCTATATGGAAGAGTACGCGCGGCGATCCGGGGCCGGGTCCGTCTACGCGCTCTGCCTGGCGGAATGCACGGAAACCTATCATCATTGGCGCGTGTTTTCGCATGGCTCGGGCGGTGCGTGCATACAATTCAAGCGCGACGCGTTCCTGAAAGCGATATCCGCCGTCAAAGACCTGCGGTCAGGGACGGTCCGATATAAAACCATTCAAGAGCTTCGCCGCGCCAGGCCCTTGCTGGAGGAGCTTCCTTTCCTGAAAAGATCGGCCTTCAGCAACGAGCATGAATTCAGGCTGTTCTATTCCCTGGAAACGGCCGGGCCGCCGATTCATCGGATACCGATGCCGCGCAAGTGCGTGGACCGCATCATATTGAGCCCGTGGCTGCCGAACAAGGTCGCCGACCAGGTCAAGGCCACGCTCAAAAGCATCCCGGGCTGCTCCACCATCAAAGTGTATCGTTCGACCCTGGTCGCGAATGAGGAGTGGAAGAAGTTCGCGAATGCCTGAGGCCGCGCGCATCAGCTCGTCGATCGCTTCGCCGCGCTTTTTCCCGCCATCCGTCCTGACGCAAGCGCCCAGCCCAGAAACCCCGCGTAGTGCCGGCCAAACACGCCGCCGGCATCGCCGCCGGCGGCATAAAGGCCGGATATGGGTTGACCCGAGGCATCGAGAACCCTGGCGGTTTCATCGATCCGGATTCCCCCGCATGTATTCGTAATGCCGGGCACGCAACGCATCGCATAGAACGGCGCCTGGATCAAGGGAATCCCATGGCGCACCCGCGGCGGCGACAGCCGGCCGCCCGTCCCGTTTTCGCAGGCCTGGTTGTAAGCCCTGATCGTGGACAGGACGTCCGCGCGCGGCACGCCTGCCGCGGCCAGCTGATCGGCCAGCGCTTCAATGGTAGGCGCGCTATGAATCGGCGCGCCCAGCTCCTGCAGCTTGGCCAGGCGATCGATCGAAGGGACCGAGGAAATGATGTTCTGATTGATGCCATGCTCTTCGTATATATGCCGATCGAAAAGAAGGAAATAGGTTCCGCCCGGTTGTCGGCATCCCTCTTGCGGATTGATTTCTTCGAGCAAGGCGGCTCCTTCGTCGACAAATCGCCGTCCCTCGCGATTCACGAGAATGCCGAATCTTGCGAAATACGGCGTAAGGGGCTGAAGCGCATCGATCGACAGCTCGCAATCGGGCATGGTGTGTCCGTAGAAAGCGCCCATCTCGCCCCCCGTGGCCCCGCCAAGCGAACCGGCCATGTTCAGCCCGTCGCCGACGCTTTCGGGCAAGCCTCTCAAGCGTAGCGCCTGCGCGCATTGCCGGCCCACGTATCGCTCGAGCAACGCCGAGGAGCCCTGGAATCCCCCTGTCGCAAGGACGAGCGCTCCGGTCGTCTCCGTCCGTCCGTCGGCAAGCGTCACGGCCAGATTGCCGTCGGCCGCCCGCACGACGCCACGCGCCGCAACCCCCGTCTCGATCCTGCCTCCCCTCTCGCGCACGGCATCCGCCAAGGCCGACATGAAAGCATGTTGCCGCCCCGACTCCCCGCCCCGCATGACTCGCCCGATGCCGAAGCCCGCAAGCGGCTCCTCGTCGGAGAGGCCAAGGCCCGCATCGCGCAGCCATAGGAGGTCCCGCGGCAGGTTCTCGACGAACATCCGCTGCAGGGCGGGCTCGCCGTCGGGAACGTACTCTCGGATGAGCTCCAAGGTAGGGGGCGCCCAGATCGCGCCTGCCGAGATGGCGGCGTTTCCACCCACCATGCCGCGCTTTTCGAGTACCAGCACGCGGCATCCTTGCTGGACGCATGCCAGCGCCGCCGCCAGGCCCGCCAGCCCGGCGCCCGCGACAATTACATCGTGGCGGTTCGTATCGTCTTCCATCATGGCATATCTCGCGTGAGCTGAATGCATAGCCAAAAAATCCGGATCACGCTCGCGGGGATCGAACTACCGCGCGCATGGAGCCCGGCCGGCGTCAACCCTGCTCCTCCTGATGGGAAAACAGCGGATTTCCGGGCACGGGCAGTCGGGCGGTCAGGATCGTCCCTTCCGCGTCGGTGATGAACAAGGTGCGCATATCGTCCCCTCCATAGGCGACGTTGGTCACCTCGCGGCCTCCGCACGACTCGACGCGATGGAGCAACTCGCCGTGCGACGAGTAGATCCAGACGATGCCCCGTCCCGCATGGGCGACGACCACGTTTCCTTGCGAATCGATGGTCATGCCGTCGGGGCCGACCCCCCCGTCCATATGCGCGAAGACCGACGTCTTGGTGACGTTGCCGTCCGGCAGGATCGCCATGCGCCATATCGCATTCGCCCGGGTGGCCGCCACGTACAAGACGTTGTCCGAGGGGTTCAGGGTCAAGCCGTTCGGCCCCGGCACGATCGCGCTCAGGATGTCGAGCCGGCCGTTCGGATCGGCGCCCGCCAGCCGGAAGACTCTTCCCGTGGGATCGTTCAGGTCCGATTGTCCATAGTCCGTGAAGTACAGGTCCCCATTGCGGGAGAAGCACATGTCGTTCACGCCCCTGAAGCTGCGCGGCAAGTGGCGCGCGAGCAGAGGCGTCAGCTCGCCCGAGTCCGGATTGAGCAACACAAGCCCCTGGCGGTAGTCCGCGATGAACAGGCGCCCGTCGCGATGGATCTTTACGGCATAGGGCCAACCGTCATATTCGCGGACGAGGTCGAATTCGCCCGCGGGAGAAATGCGGAAGATCCGCCCGAACGGCACGTCGACGACGTAGAGATTCCCCTTGCGATCGAATGCGGGCCCTTCGAGGAAACACTCCAATTCGGCGCCCGCCCGGTTGGCCGTGCCCCACTCCGACCGCTGTCCCTTCTTGCGCCATTTATCGGGCAGCCTCGCAAACACTTCGGTGCGCACCGTTGATGCTTGTATGAATTCCATTCCGGTTCATTCCACGCTGATGTTGGCCGCCTTGATCACCGCCTCCCACTTATCGGCCTCCTGGCGAATGTAGGAACCGAACTCCCCGGGCGTGTTCGTGACCACGTCGAAGCCTTGCTCGGTCAGCCTGGCCTTGACCTCGGGTTTGGCCAGCGCCGCGATGAACGCCTTGTTCAGCTTGTCGATCACCTCGGCCGGCGTCCCCTTGGGCGCGACGATGCCCTGCCACACGATGACGCCATAGTCCGGCAAGCCCGCCTCGGCGACCGTCGGCAGCTCGGGCGCCAGGCGCGATCGCGTGGGTTGCGTGACGGCCAGCAGCCGGAGCTTGCCGGCCTTTGCCAGTTCGACCGTGGTGGGCAGCGCCACGAAGCTTACCTGCACCTCTCCCCCCATCACGGCCGTTACCGCGGGCGCGCCGCCTTTGTAGGGCACATGCACCATGTCCACGTTGGCCTGCTGCTTGAAGAGCTCCGCCGCCGCATGAACGATGGATCCGGTGCCGGTGGACGAGAAATTGATCTTGCCCGGCTGATCCTTGGCCATGGCGATCAGTTCCTGCATGCTTTTGACGGGAATCGCCGGATTGACGGCCACGGCCAACGTGCTGACCGTGC
>CAZKBT010000053.1:0-21181 GCA_964551305.1 uncultured Burkholderiaceae bacterium | reverse complement strand
GCGCGAAAAGGGTCAACATCCGGCCACTCGTACCTTTCAGGCTATACGGATTTACCTCAATAAAGAGCTCGAAGAGCTCGCGCTCGCCCTCGCGGCAGTTCTGAACGTGCTCGCGCCAGGAGGACGATTGGCGGTGATCAGTTTCCACTCTCTCGAAGACCGCATGGTCAAGCAATGCATCGCCGCGGCATCCAAGCCCACGGCCGAGCAGTCGCGCATGCCGATTCGCGAAGTCGATATGCCGCAGCCTTTGTTGCGTTCGCTGGGCCGCTTCCTTCCTCAAAGCGGCGAGGTGCAGGACAATGCGCGCGCGCGGTCGGCCGTGTTGCGCGTGGCCGAGCGCACCGATGCGCCCTTGTCGGGCGACCAGGGCGCGATCTTCATGGCGGCCATGGAGAAGGCGCGGCGTTCGGCGGGTTTGGGGAGGGCCGGATAGATGGCGCGCCTGTGCATCCTGTTCGCCGCCTTGTTGATGATCTCCGCCATTTCCTTGGTGACGGCGCGCTATCAGTCGCGCCAGCTTTTCATCATGTCGGATAGACTGGCGGATCAGGCTCGCGAGCTGGAAACGGATTGGCGCCGCCTGCAGCTGGAGCGGGCGGAGCTGGTGCGTCATGCGCGTATCGACGAGGTGGCGCGCAAAGACTTGAAAATGACGACCACCTCCTTGAACCGGAACATCTATATCAAGAATGAGGCGGCCGCCGCATCGGCCCAGCTCCCGGGAGCGCAGCCATGAAACGCGTGCGTTTCTACGACAGCCCCGTCCTGAATACGCAGATGCCCATGTGGCGCTCGCGCCTGGTGCTGCTGTTGCTGATGCTGGGCTTTTTGGCGTTGGGCGTCAAATCGCTGCATGTGCAAGGGTTGTCGACGGAATTCTTGCAGCAGCAGGGCGAGCGGCGTTACGAGCGTACGCTGGTGCTGCCGGCCACCCGCGGCAAGATCTTCGACCGTAGCGGCACGGTCGTGCTGGCGTCCAGCGTGCCGGTGCGGGCCATATGGGCCATTCCGGAAGATACGCGTGGCGCGTCCGATGAGCAGCTTGTCAAGCTGGGCTCCTTGCTGGAGATGCCGGTCGCCGACATCAAGCGCCGGCTCGCCGATACCGAAAAGAACTTCGTCTACATCAAGCGCCAGGTCGGCGTGGATATCGCCGATCAGATCCGTGCGCTCAAGGTGCCCGGCTTTCACCAGCAGACGGAAATGCGCCGCTTTTATCCCGAAGGCGACGTGGCCGCCCACGTGCTGGGTTTCACGAACATCGAGGACAGCGGCATCGAAGGGGTGGAGCTGGCGTTCAACGACGCCTTGTCCGGCAAGGCGGGCTCGCGGCGGGTCATCAAGGACAGGCTGGGACGCGTGGTCGAAGACGTGCAGGCCATCGTGCCGCCCACGCATGGCCAGGACCTGGTGCTTTCCATCGATGCCGGTTTGCAGTTCGACATGTATAGGGCGCTGCAAAAGGGCATGCAGGAGCACAATTCCAGGGCCGCGGCCGGCGTGATGATCGATGTCCAGACAGGCGAAGTCCTGGCGCTGGTCAACCTGCCGTCCTATAACCCGAACGAGCGCGATGACCGCAAGGGCTCGGCGCTGCGCAATCGCGTCATTACCGACACCTTCGAGCCGGGCTCGATCATGAAGCCCTTTACCGCCGCGCTGGCGCTGGATATCAAGCGCATCACGACCAATACCAAATTTGAAACGGGCAACGGCCAGTACCGCTATCACGGCAACACCATCAGGGACGTCAGCCGCAACGGCACGCTGGACGTGGCCGGCATCCTGCGCCGATCCAGCAATATCGGCATGACGATGATTTCGGAAAAACTGACGTCCCAGGAAATGTGGAACAAATTTACCGAGTTGGGGTTCGGGCGCGCGCCCGATGCCAATTTCCCAGGCGTCGCCTCCGGCAGGTTGCGTCCATGGGAGCGCTGGCGGCCCATAGAGCGGGCCACCATGGCCTATGGATACGGCCTCTCGGTTTCGCTGCTGCAAGTCGCGCATGCATACACGGCGTTCGCCCGTAACGGCGACATGGTGGCCTTGACCCTGCTCAAGCGCAACGGCAAGCCGAGCAGCGTGCAGGCATATAGCCCTGAAGTCGCCACGCTGGTCCGCGGGATGCTCGAAGCCGCCGCCGGCCCGGAAGGTGCCAAGCGTGCCCAGGTGCAAGGCTATCGTGTGGCGGGAAAAAGCGGGACGGCACGCAAGATCGTCGACGGCAAATATAGTATGAAGTTGTATCGCAGCTCGTTCGTGGGTTTTGCGCCGGTTTCCAATCCCCGCATCGTGGTCGCGGTGTCGATCGACGAGCCGCAGGGCAAGGCCTATTACGGCGGCGCCGTCGCCGCGCCGGTTTTTGCCGATGTCGTGGCCAGCAGCTTGCGGCGCATGGGCGTGCGGCCGGATGCGCCCATCGAGTCCTTGGTGGCACTGGACGCCAGCCGGAGAGCGCCGCAATGATATTGACAGATATTCTCTCGTGGCTGAACCGCCATGTCGTCGCCGGCGCAAGGTTGTGCCTGGATTCCCGGCTGGTGCGGCCGGGCGATGTATTCTTCGCGTGCGCGGGGCGCCACGGCGACGGCGTTCGGTATGTGGCCGACGCGGTGGCGAACGGCGCCGCGGCCGTCGTGGCCCATGCGGAACCGGACGCCGCGCATCTGGCCGGCACGCCCGTGCTGGTCGTGGCGTCGCTGCGCGAACATCTCGGCGAGGTGGCGCATCAGTGGTACGGCGCGCCGTCCGAAGCCATGTCCGTCGTGGCCGTTACCGGCACCAACGGCAAGACCAGTTGCGCGCAGTGGGTGGCCGCCGCGCTCAATGCCGAAGGCATCCCTTGCGGCGTCATGGGCACGCTGGGCAGCCACTTGCCCGGCGCGTCGTTCGACGACAGCGGCTTGACGACGCCCGACGTATTGACCGTCCACGGCACCCTGGCCGCCATGCGCGACGCGGGCGCGGTGGTGGTGGCCCTGGAGGCGTCGTCGATCGGCATCGAGCAGGGCCGCCTGGATGGCGTGCGCATCGACGTGGCGGGTTTTACCAATTTGACGCATGATCATTTGGACTACCACCTGACGCTGGATAGCTACCGCGATGCCAAGGCGGCGCTGTTTTCATGGCCAGGATTGCGCAGCGCGGTCATCGATGCCGATGATGAGGCCGGCATGGCCTTCTGCGCGCAAAGCAAGGCGGAGCACGTCGTGGCCTATTCGACGGCGGGCTCGCGTGCGGCGGATATCCGCGCCCAGGATCTGCACGCCGGACCATACGGCCTGGTGTTTGCGCTATGCACGCGGCAGGGCACGGTGCAGCTGCTGACTCGCCTGGTCGGCGAGCACAATGTCGCCAATTTGTTGCTGGTGGCCGGCGTGCTCCAGGAGCTGGGCTGGGATCTGTCCCGCATAGGACGCGTGCTGGCGGGTCTGGCGCCCGTCGAAGGCCGTCTGCAATGGGTGGAGCCCATTGACAATGGGCAAGTGTCGGCATTGCCGATGGTCGTGGTGGATTACGCCCATACGCCCGATGCGTTGGAACGCGCCATCGCCGCGCTGCGCAGCATCGCCTCCGCGCGTTCGGGACGCCTGCTCTGCGTGATGGGTTGCGGAGGCAACCGCGACAAGGCCAAGCGCCCCGTCATGGGCGGCATCGCCGCGCGGCTGGCCGACGACGTCATCGTGACCAGCGACAATCCGCGCGACGAGGATCCCGCCGTGATCGTCCAGGATATCGCGCATGGCATGGCGATCGAGCCCGTGGTGGAGCTGGATCGCGCCAAGGCGATATTGCGCGCGGTCTGGGGAGCGCAGCCTGCGGATGTGATCCTGTTGGCGGGCAAGGGCCATGAAACCTATCAAGAAGTCAAGGGTGCGCGCACGCGGTTCGACGACAGGCAGTGGGCGTGCTTCGCGCTGACCTGGCGGCAGGGCGCGACCTTGTCGACGGACACGCGCCGCATCGGGCCCGGACAGCTGTTCGTTGCCCTGAAGGGTCCCGTCTTTGACGGAGGCGACTACCTGGACCAGGCCGCGGCCCAAGGGGCGCTGGCGGCCATCGTCGATGCGCGCAGGCCGCAGAGCGATTTGCCCCAGATCGAGCTGGGCGATACGCGGCAGGCGCTGCTGCGCATCGCCGCGGCATGGCGCAGCCTGCATGCTCCCGCCTTGATCGCGGTGACCGGCAGCAACGGCAAGACGACCACCAAAGAAATGATCGCCAGCATTTTGCGCGCATGGGTGGGTGATGACGCCAGCTTGTCGACACAGGGCAATCTCAATAATGATATCGGCGTGCCGTTGACCTTGCTGCGCTTGACGCGCGGTCATCGCGCCGCGGTCATCGAGCTGGGCATGAATCATCCGGGTGAGATCGACGTGCTGGCGGACATCGCGCGCCCCCAGGTTGCGCTGGTCAACAATGCGCAGCGCGAGCATCAGGAGTTCCTGCACACCGTCGAAGCCGTCGCGCGCGAAAACGGTTCCGTGCTGCGCTATTTGCCGGCGTCGGGCATCGCGGTCTTTCCCGGCGACGACACCTATGCGTCCTTGTGGCGCGAGCTGGCCGGCGGCCGCGCCGTGCTGCGCTTCGGTTTCGACGCGACGTTCGATGTGCACGCGGATCAGATACATGTCGAGCCGACCGGCACGTCCTGCCAAGTCCATACGCCTCAGGGAACAGCCGCCGTCGTCTTGCATGCGCCGGGCGCGCACAATCTGCGCAACGCCTTGGCCGCCGCGGCGTGCGCGCATGCCGTCGGCGTGCCTTTGTCGTGCATCGTCAAGGGGCTGGACGGTTTTCGTCCCGTGTCCGGACGCATGCATCCCCGAGCGCTGGACGACGGCTTCCAGTTGATCGACGATAGCTACAACGCCAACCCGGATTCGGTGCGGGCGGCCATCGACGTGCTGGCGCAGCTGCAGGGCAAATCCATATTGGTGCTGGGCGCGATGGGCGAAATCGGCGCCGACAGCCAGGCGGCGCACGCCGAAGTCGGAGCCTATGCGCGCGAGCGCGGCGTGGATGCGTTGTTGACCTTGGGCTCGGAGGCGGCGCATGCCGCCCAGGCGTACGGCGACGGCGGGCTGGCCTTTACCGATCTCGACGAGCTGGTGCGCGAGCTCGAGGCCCGGCGCCCGGCGCACGTCCTGGTCAAAGGCTCGCGCAGCGCAAGGATGGAACGGGTCGTGCGGGCTTTGGAAGCGTCGCAGCATACGGATAAAAATCAAGAAGAAGGAAACCACCATGTTGCTTGAACTGGCGCGCTGGCTCTCGGACTCGCACATACGCGCTTTCGGCGTCTTTGAATACATTACATTCCGCGCCGTGCTAGCGTGCGGCACGGCGCTGCTCATCGGTCTGTTCGCCGGCCCCTGCGTCATACGCAAACTGACCGAGCTCAAGATCGGGCAGGCCGTGCGCGCTTATGGCCCCGCCTCGCATCTACAAAAGAACGGCACGCCCACGATGGGCGGCGCCCTGATTCTGATCTCCGTGGGCGTGAGCACTTTGCTATGGGCGGATTGGACCAATCGTTTCGTTTGGGTGGTCTTGCTGGTGACCTTCGGTTTCGGCTGGATAGGCTGGGCGGACGACTACCGCAAAGTCGTGCATCGCGATCCCGAGGGCATGTCCTCTCGCCGCAAGTTTTTCTGGCAGGCGCTGATCGGGATCATTGCGGCGATTTATCTGAGCTTTGCCGTATCCGCCCCGGCCAACACCGAGCTTTGGCCCCTGTTCAAAGATTGGGTGCTGAGCGGCTTCACCATGCCGCTGCCCACGCGCGCCGACCTGATCGTGCCGTTCTTCAAGACCGTCAGCTATCCCCTGGGCGTCTTCGGATTCGTGACGCTGACCTGGCTGGTCATCGTCGGTTCGAGCAATGCGGTGAATCTGACCGACGGCCTGGACGGCCTGGCCATCATGCCCACCGTCATGGTGGGCAGCGCCCTGGGCATTTTCGCCTATGTCGTCGGCCGGATTGACTATTCCAAGTACCTGCTGTTTCCCTATATTCCGGGCGCGGGCGAACTGATGGTGCTGTGCGCGGCGATTGCCGGCGCCGGCCTGGCGTTCCTGTGGTTCAACACCTATCCCGCTCAAGTGTTCATGGGCGACGTGGGAGCGTTGGCCTTGGGCGGCGCGCTGGGCACCATTGCCGTCATCGTCCGCCAGGAAATCGTGTTGTTCATCATGGGCGGCGTGTTCGTCGTCGAGACCCTGTCCGTGATGCTGCAGGTCGTGTGGTTCAAATATACCAAAAGGCGGTATGGAGAAGGGCGGCGGATCTTCCGGATGGCGCCGCTGCATCACCATTTCGAGGTGACGGGCTGGAAGGAAACGCAAGTGGTCGTGCGCTTCTGGATCATCACCATGATACTGGTCCTGGTCGGTTTGGCGAGCTTGAAACTACGATGACGACATATTCTTTCCCCTCGTTGCGCGTCGATGGCCTGACCATGATCCTGGGGCTGGGCGAGACCGGCGTGGCGGCCGCCGTCTGGTGCGCGCGCCACGGGGCAAGATTGCGGCTGGTCGACACGCGCAGCGAGCCCGCGGGCTTGCGGGCCTTGCTCGATCAGGCGGAGGACGCCGGCGAGGATCGGCGTTTCGGTCCGGACGCATTGAGCGCCGATGCCCTGGAAGACGTGCACACGATCGTGCTGAGTCCCGGCCTGGCGCCGAACCAGGAGCCGGTCGCCGGCTTCCTGGCAATGGCTGCCGAACGCGATATCGACGTGATCGGGGAAATCGAGCTTTTCGCCCGCGCCTTGTCGGACATGGCGACGCAGGGGTACGAGCCCAAAATGCTGGCGGTAACCGGAACCAACGGCAAGACGACCGTCACGGCCATGACGCGGCAGGCGGTGCTGGCCTCGGGCCTGAGCGCGATGAGCGCCGGCAACATCGGTCCGGCCGCGTTGACCGCGCTGGGCCACGCGCTGGACGACAATGCGCTGCCCGACGTATGGGTCCTGGAGTTGTCGAGCTTCCAGTTGGAAACGTTGCGCAGCCTGCGTCCCGATGCCGCCGTCGTGCTGAACGTGACGCAGGATCATCTGGATTGGCATGGCGACATGCAGGCCTATGCGCGGGCCAAGAGCAGGATATTGCAGTCCGCGCGCGTGGCCGTGGTCAATCGCGACGATCCCTTGGTGGCGGCGATGGTGCCGCGCCTGAATGCGCCGGAAGTCCGGTCGTTCGGCCTGGGCGTGCCCGAGCTGGAGGGCGACCTGGGGTTGGAGAACAGCGGCGGCATGATCTGGCTGACGGCGAGCGAAGCGCAGGATTTCGATGTGCCGGTTTCGTCGGGACGCCGCAAGAAAGGGCAGGCCGAGCTGGTCAGGAATCCGGGCCGCGTCACGCGCTTGATGCCGTCCGACGCGCTTCGCGTCCGGGGTGCGCACAATGCGCTGAACGCGCTGGCGGCCCTGGCCTTGGGACGCAGCCTGGAGCTGGGCTGGGCGGGCATGTTGCGCGCCATGCGGGAATATGCCGGCGAACCGCACAGGATGGAGTTCGTGCGCGCCATAGCCGAGGTCGAATTCGTCAATGACAGCAAGGGCACCAACGTCGGCGCCACGGTGGCGGCGCTGGAAGGTTCGGAAAAGAAGGTAGTGTTGATTGCCGGCGGCCTGGGCAAGGGCCAGGATTTTTCCTTGCTGACCCGGGCGGCGCGCAACGCCGCGCGCGCGGTCGTGTTGATAGGCCAGGATGCCGAGGCGATCGCCCAGGCCTTGCGACCGGCCGACGTGCCGATGTCGCGCGCCGATTCAATGGCGCAGGCCGTGCGGCAGGCGTTCGAGCTGGCCCAGGCCGGTGATATGGTCCTGTTGTCGCCCGCATGCGCCAGCATGGACATGTTCAAGAATTATCCGCACCGCGGCCAGGTCTTCGTGGACGAGGTGCGCGAGCTGGCATTGGACAGGGGGGAGATCGAATGAGCCTGTTCGCTGAACTGACCTCCGGCGTGAATGCCGTGCGTCCCGGCCGCACGACGATGCCGAGCTTCGACGTCGCGTTGATCGTCGCGGCGACGACCATGGTGCTGTTCGGCTTGCTCATGGTGTATTCGGCCTCGATCGCGCTGGCCGACGGGCCCCGCTATTCCACATATGGGCGCTATTATTTCGTGATCCGTCACGGGGCGTTCACTGCCGTGGGCCTGCTGTGCGCCATGTTCGCCTTGAGCCTGCCCATGAGGGCATGGCAAAAGTTGGCCGTGCCTTTGTTCCTGTTTTCCATTTTGTTGTTGCTGATCGTGCTGGTGCCCGGCCTGGGCCGCGAAGTCAACGGCGCGCGCCGCTGGCTGCCGCTGGGGCCGGTGAACTTCCAGCCGTCGGAATTGATGAAAGTCGCGATTCTATTGTTCGCGGCGGACTACGCGGTGCGCAAGCAAGAGCATTTGCAGAGCTTCCTGCGCGGTTTCATGCCGATGGCGTGCGCGCTGGCGGTCGTGGGCATACTGTTA
The DNA here is from genome assembly GCA_964551305.1 of uncultured Burkholderiaceae bacterium. Classification (GTDB taxonomy): domain Bacteria; phylum Pseudomonadota; class Gammaproteobacteria; order Burkholderiales; family Burkholderiaceae_B; genus JBAZDC01. The sequence continues at coordinate 12,702 of CAZKBT010000053.1, read as the reverse complement.
TTGCTGGAGCCCGACCTGGGCGCTTTCATGGTGATCGTCGCGATCGCGGTGGGCATTCTGTTCATCGGCGGCATCAACGGAAAGCTGTTTTCCAGCCTGCTGGGCATCATGGTGTGCAGCTTCCTGGCCTTGATCTGGCTGTCGCCGTGGCGCCGCGAGCGCCTGTTCGTCTACCTGGATCCATGGAATCCGGAGAATACCTACGGCAGCGCCTACCAGCTTTCGCATTCCCTGATTGCGCTGGGCCGCGGCGAGTGGTTCGGCGTGGGGCTGGGGTCCAGCGTCGAGAAGCTGCATTACCTGCCGGAGGCGCACACCGATTTCATCGTCGCGGTGATCGGAGAAGAATTGGGTTTCGTGGGCGTGATCGGCTTGATCGCCTTGTTTGCGTTCGTCGTATGGCGCGCATTCGAAATCGGACGCCAGTCCATCGCCATGGAAAGAATCTTCAGCGGCCTGGTGGCGCAGGGTGTGGCGCTATGGTTCGGCGTGCAGGCCTTCATCAATATCGGCGTTTGCCTGGGACTGCTGCCCACCAAGGGCTTGACGTTGCCGATGGTCAGTTATGGCGGCTCCGGCATGGTGATGAATCTCGTCGCCATGGCCCTGTTGCTGCGCGTCGACCATGAGAACCGCAGCATGATGCGAGGTAAGCGAGCATGAGCAAGCCTACATTGCTGATCATGGCGGGCGGCACGGGCGGGCACATCATGCCGGGACTGGCCGTTGCCCATGAAATGCGGGCAAGGGGCTGGACGGTGGCCTGGCTGGGCAATCCGGATAAGATGGAGGGCCCTTTGGTACGCGAGCAGGGCATCACGCTGATGCCGCTGCGGTTCTCCGGCGTACGGGGCAAAGGGCTCAAAGCGCTGGCCGGCTTGCCGTTTACGTTGATCGGGGCGGTCAGGCAGGCTTGGCGCGCCTTCAAGGAAGTCCGGCCCGACGTGGTGCTGGGCATGGGCGGCTACGTCGCCTTTCCGGGTGGCCTGGTGGCGGCGTTGCGCCGCGTTCCCTTGGTCGTGCACGAGCAGAACGCCGTCGCGGGCACGGCTAATCGCTGGTTGGCCCGCTTGTCCGCCGCTTCACTGGTCGGGTTTCCGGGCGCCTTGCCCGGCGCCCTGATGGTGGGCAATCCCGTGCGCAACGAGTTTTCCGCTTTGTTGCCGCCGGCCGAGCGCTATGCGCAGCGCCAGGGCAGGCTGCGCGTCCTGGTCGTCGGAGGCAGCCTGGGCGCCGCCGCGCTGAACGCAACCGTGCCCAAGGCGCTTGCCTTGATCGGCGAGGCGGATCGCCCCGAAGTGATACACCAGTCGGGCGCCCGGCATCTGGAAACCTTGCGCGAGGCCTATCGCCAAGCCGGCGTGCAAGCCGAATGCGTGGCGTTCATCGATGATATGGCTCGGCGCTATGCCGAAGCGGATCTCGTAATTTGCCGGGCGGGCGCGATGACGGTCGCCGAAGTATCGTCGGCGGGCGTGGCGGCGCTGTTCGTGCCGCTGCCGCATGCCATCGACGATCATCAGACCGCCAATGCGCGCTATCTGACCGATTGCCATGGCGGATGGCTGCAGCCGCAAGCCGAATTCACGCCTTCGTGGCTCGCGCGGTGGCTGCATGGCCTGACGCGCGATCAATTGCGGGAGATCGCTCAACACGCGCAGGAGCATGCCTGCCCGAATGCGGTGCATAGTATTGCCGACACATGTGAACAGGCCGCGGGAGAGCCTTCATGAAGCATCGTATTCAGAGCATCCATTTCGTCGGCATCGGCGGCTCGGGAATGAGCGGTATCGCGGAGGTCCTTTTGAACCTGGGCTACGGCATCAGCGGCTCGGACATTCAGGACAGCGCCGTCACGCGCCGGCTGGCGCAATTGGGCGCGCGCATCACCATCGGCCACGATGCGGAAAACATCAAGGGCGCGGGGGCGATCGTGACCTCGACCGCCGTAGCCGGCGACAACCCCGAGGTGATCGCAGCGCGCGCCGCGCGCATCCCGGTCGTGCCGCGCGCGTTGATGCTGGCCGAGTTGATGCGCTTGAAGCGCGGCATTGCCGTGGCGGGCACGCACGGGAAGACGACCACCACCAGCCTGGTGGCCAGCGTGCTGGCGGCCGCGGATCTGGATCCGACCTTCGTCATAGGCGGAAGGCTGACTTCGGCCGGCGCCAATGCCCGGTTGGGACAGGGCGAGTTCATCGTCGTCGAAGCCGACGAATCGGATGCCTCGTTCCTGAATCTATTGCCGGTGATGGGCGTCATCACCAATATCGATATGGACCATATGGATACCTATGGCCATGACGTCGCCCGTCTGAAAAGCGCATTCATCGATTTTACGCAGCGCCTGCCTTTCTACGGCAGCGCGGTGCTTTGCAGCGACGATGCCAATGTAAGGGAAATCATACCGTTCGTATCGCGGCCCATCACGACCTACGGCATCGATACGGAGGCCCAGGTGCGGGCGGTCGATGTGCGTTCGGAAGGAACGCGCATGCGTTTTGGCGTAGAACGGCAAGGCGTGACCGGCGCATTGCCCAGCCTGTCCATCGATCTGAATCTGCCGGGCCGGCACAATGTCCTGAACGCCCTGGCCGCCATCAGCGTGGCGACCGAGCTGGGCGTCGCCGACCAGGCTATCGCCGACGGCCTGGCGAATTTTCACGGCGTCGGCCGCCGCTTTACGCAGGTGGGCGATTTTCCCGCCAAAGGCGGGGGCGGCCAGTTCACGCTGATCGACGACTACGGCCATCATCCGGTGGAAATGGCGGCGACCCTGGCCGCCGCGCGTGGCGCATGGCCGCAGCGCCGCATCGTGCTGGCGTTCCAACCCCATCGCTACACGCGCACGCGTGATTGCTTCGAAGATTTCGTCCGGGTGTTGGGCATGGCCGACGCCGTCCTGCTGACCGACGTTTATGCCGCGGGCGAGCAGCCGCTGGTGGCTGCGGACGGACGCGCGCTTTCTCGGGCCTTGCGCGTGGCGGGAAAGGTCGAGCCGATCTTCATCGAAGACGTGAAGGACCTGCCGCAGGCGATCCTGGATTTTGTACGTGACGGCGACGTGGTGATCGTCATGGGTGCGGGCTCCATCAGCCGGGTGCCCACCCAGTTAGGAGAATTGGTATGAATCAACAGTTCGGAAAAGTCGGGGTGCTCTACGGCGGCGTGTCGGCCGAGCGCGCCGTATCGCTAATGTCGGGCAAGGGCGTCTGCGATGCCTTGCGCAGCGCCGGTGTGGATGCCCATCTGTTCGACACGGGCGAAACGCCATGGTCCGATCTGGCCGTTCAAGGGTTCGAGCGCGTGTTCATCGCGCTGCACGGCCGTTTCGGCGAAGACGGCGTCATACAGGGGTTCCTGGAGCTGCTCGGCCTGCCCTACACCGGCAGTGGGCCCATGGCTTCCAGTCTGGCCATGGATAAGATCATGACCAAGAAAGTCTGGCTGCAGGCCGGCTTGCCGACGCCGGCCTACGCGGTCGCCGAAAGCGAGGATGATCTGGATCGCGTCATCGACGCGGTCGGCTTGCCGCTGGTCGTCAAGCCGCCCCATGAGGGGTCGACCTTGGGTATCACCAAGGTGGCCGGCCGCGACGAGCTGCGCGCGGCCTATCGCCTGGCCGCCCGGTACGACGAGCAGGTACTCGTCGAGCAGTTCATCGCGGGCCGCGAGCTGACCGTCGCGATCCTGGGCAAGGGCAGGTCCGCGCGGGCATTGCCCATCATCGAAATCGTCGCGCCCGGCGGCAATTACGACTACGAGCACAAATACATTTCGGACGATACCCAGTACATCTGCCCGGCGCATCTTGGCGAGGATTCGACGCGGGAGATCCAGCGCCTGGCCGAGCGCGCCTACGTCGAGCTGGGCTGCGAAGGCTGGGCGCGCGCGGATTTCATGCTCGACGGCGAGAACCGGCCATGGCTGCTGGAGATGAATACCTCGCCGGGCATGACCAGCCATTCCCTGGTTCCGATGGCCGCCAAGGCGGCGGGCATGACGTACGCCGACCTGTGCGTCGCCATCCTGTCCAGCGCATCCTGCAAGGTGCGCGCTTCCGAAATGCAGACCAGCGAGGGTTGACACCGTGTTCACCGATGCCCGCCTCATCAACGTCGTTGCGAATATGCTGGCCCTGCTGGCAGTATTGGCAATGGCCGCGGGCGGGCTTGTCTGGATCGCGCAACGTCCGTACTTTTCCATCGCCACCATACAGATCGAACCCATGAAGGCCGACGCGCTGAACTACGTTTCGCCGGCAAGCGTGAGGGCGACCATTGCCGGCAAGTTGCGGGGCAATTTCTTCTCGGTCGGCCTGCGCGACGTGAAGGAACTGATCGAGACGGTGCCTTGGGTGCGTCACGCCCAGATACGCCGCGTATGGCCCAACGCGCTGAGCGTGCGCATCGAAGAGCAGCAGCCCTTGGCGCTCTGGAACGAGAACGAGATGATCAATACCTGGGGCGAGGCGTTCTCCGCCAATCAGGGCGAGCTCGACGACGACGTCACCCTGCCCCAGTTGGCCGGCCCGCCGAATTCGGAGCGGCTCGTCGTGCAGCGTTATGCCGAGCTGGCGCGCTGGTTCGCGCCGCTGAACCTGAGCATCCAGGAGGTGACGCTAAGCCCCCGCTATGCGTGGGACGTGACGCTCTCGGACGGCACGCAGCTGAATCTGGGGCGCGATCCGGCGGCCGACGTCGCGGATCCGCACGGCCGCTCCGGCGCCCAGCCCTTTGCCGAGCGCATTCAACGTTTCGTCCAGACCTGGCCGACGCTGGTCGCCCGCCTGGAAGGGCGGACCATGCAAAGCGCCGATTTACGTTATTCCAATGGTTATGCAGTGACCTTGGCTCCCGTTCCTTCTACCTCAGTGAAATGAAATTATGACTCGTGACATCAAAGATCTGATCGTTGCACTTGATATCGGCACCAGCAAAGTCGTGGCTGTCGTGGCCGAAATACTTCCCGAGGGAAAGTTCGAGGTGCTGGGGTTGGGGCAGCATGAGTCCCAGGGCATGCGCAAAGGCGTGGTCATCAACATCGAGGCCACCGTCAACTCCATCCAGAGGGCGCTCGAGGAAGCGGAGCTGATGGCGGATTGCAAGATACGCGAAGTCTATACGGGCATTGCCGGAAGCCACATCAACAGCTTCAATTCCAGCGGCATGGTGGCCGTCAAGGACAAGGAGGTGACGGCGACGGACGTGGCGCGCGTGATCGAAACGGCGAAGGCGGTAAACATTCCGACCGACCAGCAGGTGCTGCACGTCCTGACCCAGGAGTTCATCGTCGACTCGCAAGAAGACATACGCGAGCCCATCGGGATGAGCGGCTTGCGCCTGGAGGTGCGGGTGCATATCGTGACCGGCGCGGTCAGCGCGGCGCAGAACATCGTCAAGTGCGTGCGGCGCTGCGGGCTGGAAGTGCAGGACCTGATCCTGCAGCCCTTGGCTTCGAGCATGGCTTGCTTGACGTCGGACGAGAAAGAGCTCGGCGTCGTGCTGGTGGATATCGGCGGCGGCACGACGGACGTCGCGATCTACACCGGCGGCGCGATCCGCCATACGGCTGTCGTGCCCATCGCGGGCGATCAGGTGACCAGCGACATCGCGGCGATGCTGCGCACGCCCACGCCGGATGCCGAGGAAATCAAATTGCGCTACGGCATTGCCAAGCAGGTGCTTGCCAATGCCGACGAGTTGATCGAAGTGCCTGGATTGGGGGACCGGCCCAATCGCCACGTCAAGCGCCAGGCGCTTGGCGCGGTGATCGAGCCGCGCATGGAGGAGTTGTTCACGTTCGTTCAGCAGATCGTGCGTGAATCGGGATACGAAGACCTTTTGGCTTCGGGCGTCGTGTTGACGGGCGGCACGTCGTTGCTGCCCGGCGTGATCGAACTGGCTGAGGACGTGTTCCTCAAGCCTGTTCGAGTGGGTGTTCCGGCGTACGAAGGCAGTTTGGCCGACGTGATGCACAACCCGCGGTTTTCGACCGTCATGGGCTTGCTCACCGAGGCCAGGGTGCAGCGGGCCAGAGGGCGCAAGGTCGCTCAACAGACCGGCAGTTTCAAAACCTTGCTGGCCCGTATGAAGGAATGGTTCATGAACTAGGGTGGTCGTTTCACTCTAAGGGGCGGATGGCTTGTCCGCCCAAGGAGTCGCTTCAAACTAGGCGCGCGTCCAAGAGGCGGGCCTCCTTTTTAAGGCGACTCCAAGAAACGAAGGCAGTAAATGGGGATAGTTGTATTAATTTTGTTTTTTGACCTGTGAGGGAGTCAATCATGATGAATTTTGAAATGTTGGATACCAGTACCAAAGGGACCGTGATCAAGGTCGTCGGCGTAGGCGGCGCGGGCGGCAATGCCGTGAATCACATGATTCGTTCCGGTGTGAGCGGCGTGGAGTTCATTTGCGCCAATACGGATTCTCAGGCCTTGGCGGCCAGCGGCGCCGGCGTGCAGATCCGCCTGGGCCGCACGGGCCTTGGCGCGGGCGCCAAGCCCGAGCAGGGCCGCGCCGCCGCTGAAACGGCGCGCGAAGAAATCCGTGCGGCCCTGAACGGCGCGAACATGGTGTTCATTACCGCCGGCATGGGCGGCGGCACCGGCACGGGCGCCGGTCCAGTCGTGGCCGAGGTGGCTAAGGAGTTGGGCATCCTGACGGTGGGCGTGGTGACCAAGCCCTTCGGCTTCGAAGGCTCCAAGCGCTTGAAGGCCGCCGAAGAAGGAATCGCCGAACTGTCCAAGCATGTGCATTCGCTGATCGTGGTCTTGAACGAGAACCTGTACGATCTGATGGATGACGACGCCACCCAGGAAGACTGCTTCAAGTCGGCTGACGACGTGCTGCACAATGCGTGCGCGGGCATAGCCGAAATCATCAACGTCGAAGGCAACGTCAACGTCGACTTCGAAGACGTCAAGACGATCATGGGCGAGCCGGGACAGGCGATGATGGGAACGTCCATCGCGTCGGGCCAGGATCGCGCTCGCGTCGCGGCCGAACGCGCCATTGCGTGCCCGCTGCTGGAAGGCGTCGACTTGCATGGCGCGCGCGGCATGCTGGTCAACATCACGGCCAGCCGCAACCTGAAGATGCGCGAGACCCGCGAAATCATGGATACCATCCGCAGCTACGCCGCCGACGACGCAACAGTCATCTTCGGCACTGCCTACGATGAGTCCATGGGCGACGACTTGCGCGTGACGGTCGTGGCGACGGGCCTGGGACGCCCGGCGGCTCGTCCTCAGCTGGTGCAGTCGCATGCCGAAGTGCAGCGCACGGGAACGGACAACATGCCTTACCTGCATGGCCAGGACTTCGGCGCATCCGACGTGCCGGCCGTGATCCGCACGCGCAGCAACGCCTCGGCGCAAGTGCGCGCATTGGAAACATCGGGCGTCGATCACTTCGACATTCCCGCGTTCCTGCGCCGGCAAGCCGACTGACGGCGGCATAGTGTATCGGGCGAGGTAGTCCGATAGCAGTATTGCGCTCTCTCATGTCCCGGAGCAGGCGCGAGGCGTGCTCCGGGCTCGGCCGGGCGGCTCTTTTCCCCAAAGAGGCCCGGCCGGGCGCTTGTTTGTCCGTTTTATATCAATTTTTGACACTTTTCAGCAATGCGCGGCACTTATTACGGTTACAATCAGAGGTTGATTCTCAACACCATCGATTCTTAACGAATACCATCGATCCTTAACGCCGGTCGGCGCGGGATGCATTCTATGTTACGTCAACGCACCATTCAGAAAACCATCAGCACCAAAGGGGTGGGACTTCACTCGGGCCGCCGCGTGGAAATCACCTTGCGTCCTGCTGCGCCCAATACGGGCATCGTTTTCCATCGTGTTGACTTGCCCGAGGTCGTGCATTTGCCGGCGCAGGCTGACCAGGTGGGAAATACCCGCATGGCGTCGGTGCTGCAGCAAGGCAATGTCCGGGTTTCCACCGTGGAGCATCTGATGTCGGCCTTGGCCGGGCTGGGAATAGACAACCTGCACGTCGACTTGACGGCCGAGGAGGTGCCGATCATGGACGGCAGCGCCGGCACGTTCGTCTACCTGCTGCGTTCCGCGGGCTTGCAGGAGCAGATGGCGCCCAAGCGGTTCCTCAAGGTGCTGAAAACCGTCGAAGTCCGCGAAGGCGAAGGCCAGGACATCAAATGGGCCAGGCTGGAGCCGTACGACGGCTTCGCCCTGTCGTTTTCCATTGATTTTCATCATCCGGCGATCGATTCCACGGCGAACTTCGCGGAAGTCGATTTCGCGACGGATTCCTACACCAAGTCCATCGCCAGGGCGCGCACTTTCGGCTTCGCCAGCGAAGTCGAAGCATTGCGTGCGGCGGGGCTGGCTCGCGGCGGCAGTCTCGATAACGCCATCGTGATGGACGAATACCGTGTCTTGAACTCGGACGGCCTGCGCTACGAAGACGAATTCGTCAAGCACAAGATACTGGACGCCATCGGCGATCTGTATCTCATCGGCAAGCCGCTGATCGCGCGCTATGTCGCCTGCAAATCGGGACATGGCCTGAACAACCAATTGGCGCGCGCCTTGCTCGCCCAGCAAGATGCCTGGGAAATCGTCTCCTTCGAATCGCTCGAGACCGCTCCCAAGGCCTACACCCGCGAATGGAAGCTCGCCTGAGGGCGGCGGGTCTGGTTTATACTAGGCGGCTGTAGCGTCGCCGCTTCTGTTTTCAGCTTTTGTGATGGCTCAGCAGCCGCCGCACGGCATCGGCCAGCGGGCCGGGCCGCAGCCGGCTGCTCAATTCGTCAAAGGCATGCAGCGCGGCGGCGTCCAGAGGCTGCGTATTTCCGGACTGTAATGGTTTTGTCCGGTTTTCCGCCAAGCGGGCTTGCACCTTCACGCTGACTTCGCTAATGTTCCAGCCTTGCTCGCTCAGTTTCGCGGCGACGCTGGGGGCCAATTGGCGCAGCTTGGCCGCGTGGGCCGGGCTGGGAACCGCCAGCGTCATTTGTTGTCCGTCTACACGAGCTGCCTTGCAAGCCTGCGCCAGGCCCGCGGGCAATGCCTGGCGGGTGGCCCGCTCCAGATCCAGCAGGTAGCGCGCGGTGGCAAGCACGTCCGCGCTCGGGCCCGTGCTGCTCAGCCACTGGATGGCCAGGTCGGCGCGCGGCATGGCGGCAGTTTTTACAGTGTTGCGCATAACAGAATTGCTAGAAAAATCCGTATGAAAAATTTGTCTACACACGACCAGTATAAGGGAGCCCATGGAAAAGGGTTGCCGCGGCTGGCTGCCGCCATTGGACTGGTATGCACCATGGCGTTCTGCGCTGCGGCGGGGGCTTGGGTGCAATCCAGGCTGGACGCGGCGCCGGATGTCTCGGCGACGCAGGAACAGGCGTTGCGCGAGCAGGCAATGCGCGACTCCGCCTATATCCGGGATTCGGTAAAGCAGTTGGCCGCCAAGGTCGGAGACCTGCAAGCCAAGCTGATCGCCGTGGACAGCTTGAGCCAGCGCGTCGCCGGCGTGGCGGGTCTGTCTTCCACCGAGCCCGAGATCCATGCCGGTTTGGATGCGGACGCGTCGGCCGCGACCGACGTCGGCCTGCGCGAGCAAGAGTTCGACTGGTCCGCGGCGTCCGCCGAAGCGCTGGGGCGGCATCTGGACCAGCTGGACAAAGATCTGGCGCAGCGGAAAAGCACGTTCGACATGATGGACCTGGCGCTTACCCGACAGGTCGGCCTGGAGTCGGCCTTGCCGACCCGCATGCCGGTGGCGTATACGGCCGTGACCTCGCCCTTCGGCTGGCGCAAGCATCCCATTTCGGGCCGCCACACCTTGCACGAAGGGCTGGACTTCGCCGCGCCCAGGGGGACTCCCATACTGGCCGCGGCGGCGGGCGTGGTCACCGAGGCGCGCTACATTACCGGCTACGGCAAAATGGTCGAGATCAATCACGGCCAGGGCGTAACGACACGTTACGCCCATGCGTCGTCCATCCTCGTGAAACTGGGGGATCTCGTGGAGCAGGGGCAGATGATCGCCCGGGTCGGCTCCTCGGGCATATCCTCCGGCCCGCATTTGCATTTCGAAGTGCGCGTCGCCGATCACCCGCTGGATCCCAACCTGTTCCTGGCCGCCGATCATCCGCCCGGAGCGCTGGTGGCCGAGGCTGCGACCGGCCTTGACGCGCAAGCCCCTCAGGTGCGTTAAACTGTATCGTTTTCCTGCGGCTAGTCCGCCAACACATGCAGGCCGGGATGGATACGCTACGTGCGTTTGCGTCGGCCTTTCGGCAAAAGAATGGTTTCTTTCCTAAACAAGCTTATTGGTAGTCGTAACGACCGGATACTTAAGCAGTATCGCAAGCAGGTCGCACAGATTAACGCGCTTGAGCCCGACGTCGCCAAGCTCACCGATCAGGAACTGGCGGGAAAGACGGGCGCCTTCAGGCAACGGCTGGCCGACGGGGTCAAGCTGGATGCGTTGTTGCCCGAAGCCTTCGCCGTCGTGCGAGAAGCCAGCAAGCGTGTGTTCGGCATGCGCCATTTCGACGTGCAGATGCTGGGCGGCATCGCCTTGCACAACGGCAAGATCGCCGAAATGCGCACGGGCGAAGGCAAGACGCTGATGGCGACGTTGCCCGTCTATCTGAACGCGCTGCCGGGCCGGGGCGTGCACGTGGTGACGGTCAACGACTACCTGGCGCGCCGCGATGCGGAATGGATGGGCCGGCTTTACAGCTTCCTGGGCCTGAGCGTCGGCGTGGTCGTTCCACAGCAGCCCAACGAGGAAAAGAAGACGGCCTACCAGGCCGACATCACTTACGGCACGAACAACGAATTCGGCTTCGACTATCTGCGTGACAACATGGAATACCGCGGCGAGGACCGCCGCCAGCGCGGCCTGGTCTACGCCATCGTCGACGAAGTTGACTCCATTCTGATCGACGAAGCCCGCACGCCGCTGATCATTTCGGGGCAGGCCGAGGACAACACCGAGCTCTACGTCCGGATGAATGCCGTGCCGCCTCTTCTTACGCGCATGGGGTCCGAGCCCAAGCCGCAAGAACCCGAGCCCGAGGGCGATTTCTGGGTCGACGAAAAAGGCCATCAAGTCCATTTATCTGAGGCCGGCCACGTCAATGCCGAGCAGATACTGACCCGTCTTGGAATCTTGCCCGAGGGCGAATCGCTGTACGATCCGCGTCATATCGGCCTGATGCATCATCTGATGGTGGCGCTGCGAGCGCACAACCTGTTCTTCCGCGACCAGCAGTACGTGGTGCAGGACGGTGAAGTCGTCATCGTCGACGAATTCACCGGCCGCCTGATGGCGGGACGCCGCTGGTCCGACGGCTTGCACCAGGCTGTCGAAGCCAAGGAAGGCGTGCGGATCCAGAACGAAAACCAGACGCTGGCGTCGATCACGTTCCAGAACTATTTCCGCATGTACGGCAAGCTGGCCGGGATGACGGGCACCGCGGATACCGAAGCGTACGAGTTTCAGGAAATCTACGGTCTGGAAACCGTCTTGATCCCGACCAACCGGCCCATGATCCGCGAGGATCAGAACGATCAGGTGTTCAAGACGGACGCGGAAAAATACAACGCGATTCTGCACGATATCAAAGATTGCCACGAGCGCGGCCAGCCCGTTCTGGTGGGCACGACGAGCATCGAAAACTCCGAGCGCTTGTCGGCGCTGCTGGCCAAGGCGGGGCTCAAGCACGAAGTCTTGAACGCCAAGCAGCACGCGCGCGAGGCCGAGATCGTGGCCGAGGCCGGCAAGCCCGGCCACATCACCATCGCGACCAACATGGCCGGCCGCGGTACCGACATCGTGCTGGGCGGCAGCGTGGAAAAGCAGGTCGATCTGGTCCGCGCCAACGAAGCCTTGTCGTCCGAAGAAAAAGACGCTCGGATCGCGACGATTCGCAGCGAATGGGAACCCGCCAACGCGGCCGTGAAGACGGCGGGCGGCCTGCGCATCATCGGCACCGAGCGTCACGAGTCGCGCCGCATCGACAATCAGCTGCGCGGCCGGGCTGGGCGCCAGGGCGATCCGGGATCGTCGCGCTTTTACCTGTCGCTGGAAGATTCCCTGATGCGTATTTTCGCGGGCGATCGCGTGCGCGCCATCATGGAGCGCCTGCGCCTGCCGGAAGGCGAACCCATCGAGGCGCGCATGGTGTCGCGTTCGATCGAGTCGGCGCAGCGCAAGGTGGAAGCACGCAACTTCGACATACGCAAGCAATTGCTGCAGTATGACGACGTGGCCAATGACCAGCGCAAGGTCTTGTACAGCCAGCGCAACGAAGTGCTTGAATCCAGCGACGTTTCCGAAACGATCGCCAATCTGCGCACGGCGGCGATGACCGAGCTGTTCCGGTCCTACGTGCCCGACGGCAGCGTCGAAGAGCAATGGGATATTCCGGGCTTGCAGACGGCGCTCGACGCCGATTGGCAGATGGCCATGCCGTTGGGCGACATGCTGGAGAGCGAACCCAACTTGACGGACGACGATTTGCTGGAGCGCTTGCTGGCGCAGGCCCAAGCCATTTACCAGGCCAAGGTCGATCTGGTGGGCAAGGACAACTGGGCGCCGTTCGAGCGCTCCGTGCTCTTGCAGGCGCTGGATACGCACTGGCGCGAGCACTTGTCCTTGCTGGACCACCTGCGCCAGGGCATTCACTTGCGCGGCTATGCCCAGAAGGATCCGAAGCAGGAAT
>CAZKBT010000052.1:0-21225 GCA_964551305.1 uncultured Burkholderiaceae bacterium | reverse complement strand
TCGCCGCCGATGAGCAGGGAGGGGCAGCGCAGCGCGCGCAGCGTGTCGGGATCGATGGCGCGGTTCAGGTCGCGCAGCTGGGAAAGCAGCGTATAGGCGTTGTCCCGCACCATGACCTTGAACCAATTTGTCATCCGTCGCCACGTGTCGGGCCCGTTGACCGTGTCCACGAATAGCGCCAGCGCCTCTTCCGTTCTTCCCTGGCGCAGCAGGGCGACTGCGTCGGTGTGAAATGAGGGAACGGGCGGCTCGCCTGCGAAGCCGAAGCCGGGATCGGCCAGCGTCAGGCTGTGCACTAAATCAGGCGCATGCAACGCCATTTCCAGTGCGACCTGGGCGCCCCGCGAATGGCCCGCGACATGCAGCCTGCCCGTGCCCGCGGTCAACGCGCGCGCGAACGCCAGCATGTCCCGGGTATGGCGCTCAATGCCGAAATCGGGATGTTCCGAGGCATAGGCCGTGGGCCAGAAGCCGCGCAGGCTCGGCGCCACGACGCGCATATGCGGGCTCAGGGCGGGCATCTGCCACCGCCAATAGCGGTAGTCGCATAGCGAGCCGTGGATGAGCAGCAGGACATCCCCTTCGCCCGCTTGCACATAAACGACGCGGGTGTCGGGCAGCGAAAGCGAGAGCGCGTCTTGCTGGACTGGCGTGGCCATGCGATGCCGGCGGCAGGGTTTACAGCAGCTTCAGGCGGCTTTTGGCCGTTTCCGCTGCGGTCGCTTGCGGATAGTCCTTGACGATCTGCTGCAGGCTGGCCTTGGCGCCGTTCAGGTCTCCCAGCTCGATCTGGCTTGCGGCGATGACCAGCAAGGCGTCGGGGGCGCGAGGACTGTCGGGCGCGCTTTTGACCATGGCGCGCAGGCCGGCGATCGAACCCTTGAAATCTTTGCTGGCGTACCGGCTGCTTCCTTGATAGAACTGGGCTTCGGGCGCCAATTGGCTGTTGGGGTAGGCTTCCAGGAAAGTCGAGAACGCCGTGGCGGCCTCCTTGTAGTTGCCGCTGCGGAAGGCCTCGGCGGCGGCCTCATAGGCGGCCTGCTCCTGGGGGTCGCCCACGTTCGGAATGCTGTCCGGCGATTGCGCTTCATTGGCACGCTTGGCCATTTCGGATTCCCAGCCCAGCAGCTCCAGCTGGCCGCGCATCTTGGCCACTTCCTGTTGCAGCGTTTCGAGCTGGTCGGCCAGTTGTATCCGTGCCTGGCGATTCTGTTCCGAAAGCTGTTGCACTTGCTGGCGCAGCTCGAGAATGGCGCGTCGCGCTTCGTCGTCCGAAAACGCATGCGCCGGTGCGGCGGCGATCATGCCGCCGGCCAGGATGCCGGCGGTCATGGCGGCGAGTCGTGTAGGCAGGGTGTAAACGCTCATAGTCGGTTCCGTTCAAATGAAAAACGCCGCGGCGGAGGCCGCCACGGCGTTGCAGCGCAAAACTGCCATCAAGCGTCAGCGCTGATAGACGATGTCCGCGCGGCGGTTTTCCGCATAGTCGGCTTCGGTGTTGCCCAATGCCTTGGGACGTTCCTTGCCGAAGGAAATGGCTTCGATCTGATTGGCATTGACGCCCATCAGGGTCATCATGCGGGCGACGGCGTCGGAACGGCGCTGGCCCAATGCCAGATTGTATTCCGAACCGCCACGTGCGTCGGCATGGCCTTCGATGCGTATGGTTTGCTGGGCGCGGCCGGTGAGGTACGAGGAGTGCATTTCGACCAGGCTGCGGTATTGATCGGGTACCACGTAGCTGTCGAAGTCGAAGTACACCGAGCGTTGCTGGGCGAGCGGGCTTTGCGGGTTGAACGGGTCCATGACCTGGCCCGTACCGGCGCCGCCGGACGTGGCGCCGCCGGCGCCCGCTTGTGCGTTTTCATCAAGAGGCACAGAACTGCAGGCAGCCAGTGTGGCGGCGACTGCGGCAACGGTGAGGCTTTTTACAATGCGCGAGCTCATTTAAAGTTCCTTTAAGAAAAGAGTCACACTGAAAATCAATTGGTGAACGGACCCCACGTGGGTTCGCGGACTTTACCGTTTAACGCTGAGAGTGTTTGGCGAACACGGCCGTCAACGGATGTAACTTCAAGTACGCTACGTCCACCTTGAACCGAACTGTACAGTATTTGCATACCGTTCGGCGCAAAGCTGGGTGACTCATCATCAGGACCGGCAGTAAGTAGCTGTTCGGATCCGCCATTCATTTCTTGTATGGCAATCCGAAAAGCGCCATTCCTTCTTGTAACGTACACCAGGTTGTTACCATCCGGCGACATGGCCGGTGAGATATTGTAACTCCCATTGAAGGTAATGCGTTGAGCATCGCCGCCATTTACAGGCACGCGATATATCTGGGGATTGCCGCCGCGATCACTCGTAAATATCAACGCGGATCCGTCGGGTGTGAATTGGGGTTCGGTATCGATCAGCGGCGACCTCATGATCCGGCGTAATCCGGAGCCATCGGCATTGATGATGTAAATCTGCGAGATACCATCGCGGGACAGCACGATGGCTAGCTGCTGGCCGTCCGGCGACCAGGCGGGCGCGCTGTTGTTGCCTTTGAAGTTCGCAATCGGCACGCGCTGGCCCGTGGCAAGGGTCTGGACATAGACTACCGGCTTGCCCAGTTCGAAGCTGACGTAGGCCAAGCGGCTGCCGTCCGGCGACCACGCGGGCGAAATAATGGAGTGTTTCGAGCGCAGCATCACCTGCGGGTTCTGGCCGTCGGCGTCTGCAATTTGTAACTCATGCGTGTCGCCCGTTTGCAACACATAGGCGAGGCGCGTCGAGAAAACGCCGCGCACGCCGGTGATCTTTTCGTAGATTCTGTCGGCAATCCGATGAGAAATGCGGCGTAATTCCTTTTCATTGCCGGCAAACGCCACGGCATCGAGTTCAGTCTTGCGCACGGCGTCCACCAGGCGATAGCTGATATTGTATTGGCCCGCCGTCTCGGTTACCGAGCCGTACGCCAGGTAATCCGCGCCGCGATTGCGCCAGTCATCATGGGCGATCGAGCTGTTGACATCCAGGTTCGCGCCCGTGGCGTTGATCAATTGGAACTGACCGGAACGCGTCAGGTCGGCCCGGATGATTTCCGAGATCGCCGAGCCTTGGCCGGGTCCCGCGAAATCGGCGATCGCGATGGGGTACTGTGTTGCGCCGACCCCGGATATGTCGACGCGCAACTGCGCATTCGCGCTGCCGGTCGCCATGAGGCTGACGCTTGCGGCGGCGAATAGGCTGCAGGACCATGCCCGCCACCTGGCGAGTAGGCTGCATTGAGATGGGACGTGGGCTGTCATTCTGATCTCTCCTGTTATTCGTACATGCGGTAGTTGCCATCGACGTATGAGGGATACTTGCCGCTGGGCGGTTTAGGGAATGGCGAGCAGGCTTCTATGCCTTTCTTCACTGCATCGTCAAAACGCGTATTGCCCGAAGAACCTCTTACCTGCACCGTCTGTACGGTGCCGTTGGAATTGAGGTTTGCCCTATATTGTACTGTCGGGTTGCCGCGACCTTGGCGCGGGGGGACGTTGTAGATGACGCGAGGCTGGATGCAGGCCCGCACTTTGGCGGCATAGCCGCCGTCTCCGCCGGCGCCGCCCGCCTGGTTCCTGTCCGCGTTCCCGCCGGGTATGCCGGCGGCGCCAAGCGCGTCGCCGCGCATGGCCGCCAGCAGCGCCGCTTTTTTCTCGGCTTCTTCTTTCGCTTTCTTGGCTGCGGCCGCCTTCTTGGCGGCTTCTTCTTTCGCCTTCTTCTCGGCAGCCGCTTTCTCGGCGGCGGCCTTTTCAGCGGCAGCTTTTTCCGCCGCGGCTTTCTTCTCGGCAGCGGCTTTCTCGGCGGCAGCCTTTTCCGCCGCGGCCTTCTCGGCCGCTTCACGCTCGGCCCGCTCGCGCTCTTTCTTTTCGGCTTCCGCTTTTTTCCGGGCTTCTTCGCGGGCGCGCTCTTCGGCCTGCTTGCGTTCGGCTTCCAGCTTGGCTTCCCGCTCGGCTTGCGCGCGTTCCTCCTCTTTCCGGCGTTCTTCTTCCTTCGCTTTTTCCGCCGCTATCTGGGCCTTGCGTTCCGCCTCTTGCTTTTCTTTTTCCTGGCGCGCTTTTTCCAGGGCGATTTCGGGGTCTTCCTGCGGCGCGGGTTCCGGGGTTTCGACCGGCGACGTCGGCTCGGGTTCGGGCTGAGGCTCGGGTTCCGGTTCCGGTTCGGGAGCGGGTTCCGGTTCAGGCTCGGGATCCACCGTCGGCTCGGGTTCGACTTCGTCCGGGGTGTCGGGCGTGGATTCGGGATTCTGCGCCTCGGGCACCGTGCCGTCTGCCCACAGTTCGACCTGGACCGGATTGGGGTTGCGCGGCGAGCTGACGAAACCCAGCATCAAGGCGGCGACGATAGCCAAATGGACGCCCAATGCGTAGCCCAGCGACCGTCTCTCGTCTCTCTTGGCCAGGAGACTTTCGGGATCGGTCTGGACGGATGGTCGGATTGGCTTCATAAAATTCAAAAACACCGGGAAACGGGCTGCAATGACGCGCTGTTCCGCGTCATTGAGCGGTTTCGCGCGAGCCCTGGTCCACCAGCAGGCCTAGCCGGGTGATGCCATTGCCGCGAAGATCATCCATGATTTTCATGACGGTTTCATAGGGCACGCGGCCGTCGGCGGATATCACGACGGGAGAGTCCGGCTGCATGCGCGAACGCACTTCGGAGAGCAGGGTGGACGCTTGCACGGACGTGAACTCCGCGCCCGCGTCGCGCAGGCGCAAGGAAATCTCGCCGTCCTTGTCTATCTGGACCTCGACCGGCTTGGCGGGAATTTCCGAAGCCTGCCCCACCGTGGGTAATTCGATCAGCCCCGGCGTGATCATGGGGGCCGTCACCATGAAAATGACGAGCAGCACAAGCATGACGTCGATATAAGGAACGACGTTGATGTCGTTCTTCAAGCGGCGTCCCCGGCGGCTGCTGCTGGCGCGTATGGAGGGCATTAGCGTACCTGCCGCTGCAGAATGTTCAGGAACTCGTCGATGAAGCTATCGAAACGGATCGACAGCCTATCGACGTCGTTGGTGTAGCGGTTGTAGGCGACCACCGCCGGGATGGCCGCGAACAGGCCGATGGCCGTGGCGATCAGGGCCTCGGCGATGCCCGGGGCAACGGCCGCCAGGGTCGCTTGCTGCATGCTGGACAGGCCGATGAAGGCGTGCATGATGCCCCATACGGTGCCGAGCAGGCCGATGTAAGGGCTGACCGAGCCGGCCGAGGCCAGGAAATTCAATTTGGATTCCAGGCCGTCCAGCTCGCGCTGGTAGACTGCGCGCATGGCGCGCCGCGGGCCGTCCAGAACGGCTTCGCCGCTGACGTTGCCTCGGCGCGCTTTCAGGAATTCCGTCATCCCGGCATCGAAGATGCGGGCCAGGGCGCCGTGTTCGTCGCGCCGGCTGGCGACGGCCTGCTGCAGCATGGTAAGGTCGCCGCCCGTCCAGAAGTCGTCTTCGAAGCGGCGGGTTTGATCGTTCGCGCGCTTTATCGCGGCTCGTTTGCTGAATATGTATGTCCAGGAAAGGATCGAGATACCAAGCAGGATCAACATGACGAGTTGAACGGGGATGCTTGCATCAAGCACTAAGGACAGCAACGACAGGTCGCTAGCAGCTTGCATGATTAGTTCTGGGCCTTTTCGAGTAGGGTTCTGAGTTCAGGGGGTAAAACGCTCGGACGCATCGAGTCCGTATTGACACAGCATACTTGGATAGTGCTTTCACACAAGAGTTCCTCGCCGCGCAAGGCGGCTTGGGCAAATGTGATCGAGGCACGACCGAGACGCGTGATATGGCTGCGTATATGCAGCAGATCATCGAGCGCGGCCGGTTTCCGGTAGTGTACGTCAACGTCCTTGACGACGAAGACGAGCCGCCGGCTTGCGGCCAGTTCGGACTGACGCACGCCGAGTTTTCTCAGCCATTCAGTCCGGGCGCGCTCGAAGAACTTCAAATAGTTGGCGTAATAAACCACCCCGCCGGTATCGGTATCTTCGTAATATACGCGAATATCCATTTCTGACGCAGGGCGGGGTGTCTGGTTGGGCATGTCTTTCGTTAATGGGTGTGACACAAACAGATTCCGGTTGCCAAGCCATGCCGGCGCACAGGCGGCCGGGCCGCTAATGCTACAACGATTTTAGCTGCTCCAGCGTGTGGGCGACGGCTTGGTTCGCCGGTATCTTTTCGGCTTGATCCCGGCGCCGCGCCTGAACCTCGATGATACCGTCTTTCAGGCCGCGCTCGCCGATGGTCAGGCGCAGCGGCACGCCGATCAGCTCCCAGTCCGCGAACATGATGCCGGGACGCGTGTCGCGGTCGTCGACAATGACGTCCACGCCTTGGGCGCGCAGCTGTTCGTACACTTCCTGGGCCGTGTTGCGAACGGTTTCATTTTTATGCCAGCCTATCGGGCAAATGACCACTTCGAAAGGGGCGATGGCCCTGGGCCAGATGATGCCCTTGTCGTCATGGTTCTGTTCGATGGCGGCGGCCGCTATCCGGCTGACGCCGATGCCGTAGCAGCCCATTTGCAGCATCGCCGGTTTGCCGTCCGTGTCCAGAAACGTGGCGCCCAGCGCCTGGGAATACTTGTCGCCCAGAAAGAAGACATGCCCCACTTCGATTCCGCGCTGTATGGCCAACCGGCCGCCGTTGGGAGCGGGGTCTCCGGCGACCACGTTGCGCAAGTCCGCGACGGCAGGCTCGGGCAGGTCGCGTCCCCAGTTGACGCCGGTGTAGTGATAGCCCTCGTCGTTGGCGCCGCAGATGAAATCGCTCATGTTGGCGACGGTGAGGTCCGCAATGACGGCCACTTCTTTGGCCGTGTTGATCGGGCCCAGGTAGCCGGGCTTGGCGCCGAAGGCCTCGAGGATCTCGTCTTCCGTGGCGAAGCGATGGCCGTGCTCGAATCCAGGAAGCTTGCTGAGCTTGACCTCGTTCAGCTCGTGGTCGCCGCGCAGCAACAGCAGCCAGATGACGGGTGGCTGTTTGGCGGCTGGGTCGTCGGTGGCCAGCACGATGGACTTGACGGTGTCCGTCAGGGGCTTGCCCAGCAGGGCCGCGACCAGCTCGCATTTGGGGGCGTCGGGCGTGGCGGTTTTTTCCAGCGCCCGCGCCGGTGCGGCGCGGGTTTCGATCAGGCAGGGCGCATCGGCCAGCTCGATGTTCGCCGCGTAGTCGGATTGGGGGTTGTAGACGATGAGGTCTTCACCCGTGTCGGCGATGACCTGGAATTCATGGCTGCGCGATCCGCCGATGGCTCCGGTGTCGGCCGCGACGGCGCGAAACGTCAGTCCGAGGCGCTCGAAGATCTTCATGTAGGCGTTGTACATCTTGTCGTAGCTGGCCGCGGCGGACTCTTCGTCGCGGTCGAACGAATAGGCGTCCTTCATGATGAACTCGCGCCCGCGCATCAGGCCGAACCGGGGTCGGCGCTCGTCGCGAAACTTGGTCTGGATGTGGTAGAAGTTCACGGGCAGTTGGCGCCAGCTGTGGATTTCGTTGCGCGCGATGTCGGTGATGGCCTCCTCGGACGTCGGCTGTAGCACGAAATCGCGTTGGTGGCGGTCTTTGATGCGCAGCAGTTCGGGGCCGTATTGCTGCCATCGTCCCGACTCCATCCATAGCTCGGCCGGCTGCACCAGCGGCATCAGCAATTCGATGGCGCCGGCATTGTTCATTTCCTCGCGCACGATGTTCTCGATCTTGCGCAGCACGCGTAAACCCATGGGCATGTAGTTGTAGATGCCGCCTGCCAGTTTGCGGATCATGCCGGCGCGGGTCATCAGCTGGTGGCTGGCCACTTCGGCCTCGGCAGGGGCTTCTTTCAAGGTATTCAGGTGATACTTGCTTGCATGCATGGTAGGGTTCTCGACAGATACGTATAATCAACGCTAATTGTATTAAATTCGTTTGGGGTGGCCTATGTTGGATCGTGAAGGCTACCGTCCTAATGTCGGCATTATCCTCGTAAATCAAAAAAATGAGGTTTTCTGGGGTAAACGGATACGGGAACACGCATGGCAGTTTCCACAAGGTGGCATCAATTACGGGGAAAGCCCCGTTCAAGCCATGTATCGTGAACTCCACGAGGAAGTGGGCTTGCGCCCGGAACACGTTCGGATATTAGGTCGGACACGGGATTGGTTGCGTTACAACGTACCGAGCAACTTCGTTCGGCGGGATTCGCGCGGCCACTATAAAGGGCAAAAACAGATCTGGTTCCTGTTGCGCATGCTGGGGCGCGATTCCGACGTCAGCCTGCGCGCGACGCAGAGTCCGGAGTTCGATGCCTGGCGCTGGAGCCAGTACTGGGTGCCCTTGGACGCGGTCATCGAGTTCAAGCGCGAGGTCTATACCCAGGCATTGAACGAGCTGGCGACCGTGTTGTTCAGGCGAAGCAACGACACCCGTTATCTGCGCCAGCGCGGCCATGCCGCGCGGTCCTTGTCCTCGACGGATGCGCAGTCAAGATAATGCGCGTACTTTTGATCGAGGATGAGCGCGAGATGGCGGCCTGGCTGGAACGCGCGCTGACGCAAAGCGGGTTTCTTCCCGAGCATGCGCCGGATGCGGCCAGGGCGGAGGCGCTACTGGCCGAATCGGACTATGCCGCCGTCGTCATGGATCTGCACTTGCCCGACAAGCACGGCCTGGTGCTGTTGCGCGGCATGCGCAATCGCGGAGACATGACGCCGGTGCTCATCCTGACCGCGCAAGGCTCGTTGCAGGATAGGGTGCGCGGCCTCAATCTGGGAGCCGACGATTTCCTGACCAAGCCCTTCGCCCTGGAAGAGCTCGAGGCGCGCCTGGCGGCGCTGGTGCGCCGCAGCCGGGGACCGAAAATGCCTCAAATGCACTGCGGTTCCTTGATCTACGACACCGAGAGCCGCGCGTTCACGCTGGACGGCGTGGTGCTGCATCTTACTCCCAGGGAACACGCGGCGCTCACCGGCCTGATCGGCCGGGCCGGCTTGCCCATGGAAAAGCAGCAGCTTTTCTGCCGCGTCTTCGAGCAGGACAGCGAAACCAGCCTCGATGCGATCGAGGTCGTGCTGCACAGGCTGCGCAAAAAGCTTGCCGGCAGCGACGTGCGCATCGTAACGGTGCGCGGCCTGGGCTACATGCTCGAGGCGATCGAGCCCGGACTCTGATCATGGTGTGGCTGACGAAAAAACCGCGCGGCAGCATACAGTTCTGGCTGCTGGTGCTGCTGATGCCGGGCGTGATCAGCCTGCTGCTGCTCGACAGCTGGAATGATTACAAGGTCCTGGCATCGGTTACGGAAGTCGCATACGACAGCGCGCTGCTCGAGCCGGCGAAAGTGCTGGAGACCAGCGTGGAGTTCAATCCGGATGGCAGCTTGCGCATCGATCCGCCTTTCTACGCGCAGGTCATGCTGGAATCGCGGGCGGGTAATCGCAAGTATTTCAGGGTGGAGGAGATCGTGCCGCCCCTGGAGACGCTGGCGGGCGCGCAGGGCGGCGACATCAAGGGAGTGACGCTGGTGGGCATGCAAAGCCTGCCCAGGCCCAAAATGCTGTCCCTGGCCGAAGGCACGCCGATTTTCTACAACGGCTTTTATCGTAACGACGAAGTGCGCATGGTGGCCCTTTGGCGCGATCTCTACTACAAGGGCGAGCGCAAGCAGATACTGGTTCTCGTGGGCGAAAGCATCGACATGCGGCTCGATACCTTGCAGCAGGCTTGGCGCGAGGGTTTGTTCCGGGACGGCCGCATGTTCCTGCTGGCTATTTTCCTGGTGTGGTTCAGTGTGCAATGGGCATTGCGGCCCTTGAATCAGCTGCGCCGGGAAATCCGCGCGCGCGCCGTCAACAACCTGATGCCTTTGGACGTCGCCGACGTGCCGGCCGAGGTCGTGCCATTGGTCAAATCCATCAACCACCATATCGAGCTGTATCGGCAGGTGCTGGACAAGCAGGAGCAATTCCTGGTGGACGCATCGCATCAGCTGCGCACGCCCCTGGCCATCATGCGCACTCAAGCGCAATACGCCAAGCGCGAGCCCGATATCGAACGCATGCGCGACACGTTGACCGCGATCATCGAGCAATTGCAGCAGACCACGCGCCTGACCGAGCAACTGCTGTCGCTGGCGCATGCCCGCAGCAACGATAGCGGTCCGCAGGCCAGGGTGGACATCAAAGCGCTGGCGCGTCAGGTCGTTCTGCAATATTTGCCTTTGGCGCGAGAGAAAAAGCAGGATCTGGGCTGGCTGGATCATGACGAGCAGCGCAGCGCTTATCCCAGCCAGACGCGGATATGGGTGCTGGGCAGCGATGCCGAGCTGCATGAGGCGATCGCCAACCTCGTGCACAACGCGATCAACCATGCGGGCTATGGCACGACGATCACGGTATCGGTGGGTTCGGACGACGACTACGCGTGGGTCAGCGTGTCGGACAACGGCGTGGGCCTGGATCCTTCCCTGCGCGAAAGCGTCTTCGTCAGATTCGATCGAGGGGGATCGGCCCGTAAAAGCCTGCGGGGAAGCGGATCCGGGCTGGGGCTGGCCATTGCGCGCGCCTACGCCGAGCGCAACAACGCCACCATCGTGCTCGAAGACGGCGATCCTTCCGAGAATGGCGGCATGGGGCTGCGCGCCGTGCTGCGTATTCCGCGGTTTCCCGGCTAGCTCAGGACCGGTCGCGCAGCCGCTTGATCAGGCTGGAGGTATCCCAGCGCCCGCCCCCCATGTGCTGGACGTCGCAATAGAATTGGTCGACCAGGGCCGTTACCGGCAGGCGCGCCCCGTTGTGCTTGGCTTCGTCCAGGACCAGTCCGAGGTCTTTGCGCATCCAGTCCACGGCGAAGCCGAAGTCAAATTTGTCGTCGACCATCGTGGCGCCGCGGTTTTCCATTTGCCAGCTTTGCGCCGCCCCTTTGCTGATGACGGGCAGGGCCTTGCGCATGTCCAGCTCGGCGGCCTGGCCGAAAGCGATGGCTTCGGACAGGCCCTGCACGAGGCCTGCGATGCATATCTGGTTGACCATCTTGCACAGCTGGCCCGAGCCGACCGGCCCCAGCAGCGTAACCGCCTGAGCGTAGGCAAGCATCAAGGGCCTGGCTGCGTCGAAGGGGGCCTCGTCGCCGCCGCACATCACCGTCAGCATGCCGTTGACCGCGCCGCCTTGTCCGCCTGAAACGGGGGCGTCGACGAATCGCACGCCCTGCTTGGCGGCGACCTGGTAAAGCTCGCGCGCGACGTTTGCCGATGCGGTGGTATGGTCCACGAATACGGAGTCGGGGCGCATGCCCGCCAGCGCGCCGTGCTCGCCCAGCACCACGCTGCGCAAGTCGTCGTCGTTGCCGACGCAGCAAAATACGATGCCGGCCTGTTGCGCGGCTACTTCGGGTGTCGCCGCCCGACGTCCGCCGAATTCCGCCACCCAGGCTTCGGCTTTTTGAGGCGTGCGGTTGTAAACCGTCACCTTGTGACCCGCGCTTGCCAGATGTCCGGCCATGGGATAACCCATCACGCCCAGGCCCAGGAATGCGACATCGAGCGGGGGAACGGCATCATAGGACTTGGCGGTGATCGACGACATGAGGAAATCTCCGTGAACTGGCATGGGTGAAAGATGACGCCTATAAGATTACCTCATCCGGGGAGGGCGCTGATGACCCAGCGCCGCGCATTGCGGCATGCCGCCCATTTGATAGGAGGTTTTTTACCTTGGGGCGGCCTCGCGGGTAAAAAAAAGCTCCTCGCGCCGAAGCGGGAGGAACCGGGAGAGACATGCAGTGCTCATCAAAGGGCGGCGGGCCTGCGCGGCAAATCGGCCGCGGACCCGCATCGCCCTTGGTCAGTCTTCTTCGACGAAGGTTTCTTCGCGTTTTTTCTTGACGGCCGGCAAGGTGACCAGCACGACCAGCGCCGCGGCCAGGATCAGCAAGGATAGCGACAGCGGGCGCGTGACGAAGGTCGTGTAGTCGCCGCGCGCCAGCAGCAGGGCCCGGCGGAAATTTTCCTCCATCATGGGGCCGAGCACCAGGCCCAGCAACAGCGGCGCGCCTTCGCATTTTAGCTTGGCCCATACATAACCTATGAGGCCGAACGCGGCGGTCATCCAGATGTCGAACACGTTGTAGTTCAGCGAATAGACGCCGATCGTGCAGAACACCAGGATGGCCGGAAACAGAATGCGGTAGGGCACCTTGAGCAGCTTGATCCATAAGCCGACCAGCGGCAGGTTCAGGACGATCAGCATGAGGTTGCCGATCCACATCGACGCGATCAGGCCCCAGAAAAGCTCGGGGTGGCTGGTCATCACTTGCGGGCCGGGCTGGATGTTGTGGATGGTCATCGCGCCGATCATGAGCGCCGTTACGGCGTTTCCGGGTATCCCCAGCGTGAGCAGCGGAATGAACGAGGTCTGGGCGGCGGCGTTGTTGGCCGATTCCGGACCGGCCAGGCCGGCGGGGTGGCCTTTGCCGAAGCGCTCCGGGGTTTTGGATATTTTCTTTTCCAGGGTGTAGGAAGCAAAGGACGACAGCACGGCGCCGCCGCCGGGCAGGATGCCCAAGGCGGAACCCAGCGCAGTTCCGCGCACGCAGGGAGCCCATGCTTCCTTGAACTCTTGCTTGTTGGGATACAAAGAGCCGACTTTACCTGTGATGTTGATGCGCTGGTCACGCAACTCCAGGTTGGTCATGATTTCCGAGAAACCGAACACGCCCATGGCCACGACCGCGAAGTCGATGCCATCCTGCAGCTCGGGGATGCCGAAATCGTAGCGGGCCACGCCCGAGTTCACGTCCGTGCCGACCATGCCCAGCAACAGGCCGAGCAGGATCATGCAGATCGCCTTGGGCAAGGAGCCCGAAGCCAGCACCACGGCGCCAATCAGGCCCAGCACCATGAGTGAAAAATACTCCGCCGGGCCGAACTTGAAGGCGACCTCCGCGAGCGGGGGCGCAAAACCGGCCAGCAGTATGGTGGCCACGCAGCCCGCGAAGAAGGAGCCCAGCGCGGCAATGGCCAGCGCCGCGCCGGCCCGGCCGTTGCGCGCCATCTGGTGGCCGTCCAGCACGGTCACCACGGCTGAGGTTTCCCCCGGCAGGGCCACCAGAATGGCGGTCGTGGAGCCTCCGTATTGGGCGCCGTAATAGATCCCCGCCAGCATGATGAGGCCGGCCACGGGCGGCAGCACGTAGGTGATGGGAAGCAGCATGGCGATGGTCGGGACGGGACCGATGCCCGGCAGCACCCCGATCAGCGTGCCCAGGATACATCCCAGCAGGCAGTAAGCCAGATTCTCGGCCGTGAAGGCCACGGAGAATCCGAGCGACAAGTGTTCCAGCAATTCCATGATCGTCGTCTCCGTTAGTTGGTCAGGAAGGTGGGCCAGAGCGGAAAGATCAGGCCCAGGCCTTTGATGAAGGCGCCATATACCAGCAACACCAGGAAGAAACCCGTGGCGGCGGCGACTTTCCAGCTGAATTCATGGCTGGCCAGACTGCTGAGAAACACCAGGAGGAAGATGGAAATGTAGATGCCCAACCAATTGAGCAACACGCCGCACAGCGTGACCGAGCCTATGATGACGACGACGATTTGCCAGTCGAACTTCTCCATCGGCGTCTTGGTCGCTTTGGAGGACATGGCGCCGAGCGAAACAATCGCGCCCAGCGCCGCCAGGCATATGCCCAGCCAGAAGGGAAAGTAGCCCGGCCCCATTCTGGCGGCGGTCCCCATCGAGTACTGCGTCGCGCCCAACGCAAAGCCGATTCCGAGCACGACGAACATGACGCCGGCCCAGAAATCCTGTTTGTTTTTTATCTGCATGTTGATGTTGTCTCCCTTGCTGCTCAGTGATGAATCTTGCGCCGGCGGTCGCGCGCCGCGCGGAGGTCATTCCGCACGAACGGCGGCGCAAAGCCGACGATGTCTTCCGCTAAAGCTGAGGAATGGTAAAGGAGTCCCAGGACGGAAGGAAACCCTGATTTCCCCTCGATTGTTCGGGGTTTACCCCAGTTTTGCCGAGATAAGGCGCGACAGTTGCCGTTGGGCGATCAATATCTGTATCGCATGAAAGTAAAATGAAAGGTATCGGAAAGAGGGGTGAAAGCTTAAAACTTGTTTTCACTATTTTGCTACCCATGTTTTCTCAGGATGGTTTACGATAACGCCCATGTTGCAAGATCTAGATACCCTCGCAGCCCGCATCGGGCAAATTGTGCGGTCGACGCGCGAGCTTCAGGCCGAGCGCTCGGCGCTTTTGGCCCGCATCGCGCAACTCGAAAAAGAGTCGGCGGCCTTGCGCGAGCAGCACGCGCAGCAACAGGCCGAGCAATCGACTTTGCAAGAACGCATTGCCGCGTACGAGGCTGAAACGCAAACCCTGGCCGCCAAGTCCGAAGCCGCTCATGCCGGTTTGCAGGCCGAGCTCTTTGAAAGCCAGGGCCGTTGCGAGGCGCTGGACCGGCAGCTGCAGTCCAGCCGTTCGGACACGGTGCGCTTGCGCAGCGTGGTCGGCCAAGCCAAGGAGCGGGTCGATTCCATTTTGATGCGCCTGCCCGGCGCTCCTCAGGAGTAAGCATATGATGGAACGCGTAGACGTCTCCATACTGGGGCGCGATTATTCGCTGGCGTGTCTGCCCGATGAAAAAGCGGCGCTGCTGGAGGCGGTGCGGCATGTGGATAGTCGCATGTCACGCATCCAGGGCAGCGGCAAGGTTTCCAGCAATGAGCGTATCGCCGTGATGGCGGCGATCCAGATCGCCGGCGAGCTTTTGACCATGCGGGCGCCGGACGGACCGCTGAGCGATCTTGCATTAGGCGATTTCAAGCGTAGAATTGATGACATGAACACGATGCTGGATCAAATCCAGACGCGTTCCACTTGACGTCGTATCGATCTTTAAAGGTGCCGGCTTGCCGGCACACATCGGTTAGTCCCTGCGGTGTTCGTGACTCGGCCTTATATTCCTTGAACCAATGCTTATGGCATTAGGTTGCTGGATTGGCAAGTGGGCGCGATCGCTACATTGCTAGCGAACCCGAAGCTTGACTGAAGGCGACCACCTTGAACCTTAGGTTCCGGGATGCCGGCCTTGACGGCACAGGCGGGGCATTTACAGGGCCTGTCCTTTTCAAGGACAGGCCTTTTTCTCTTTTGGAGCATATGAATTTATGTATCGTGACTTGCGCAAAAGTAAATGGTTGCTGGGGATGACTCTGTGCGCGGCAATGGCGGCGCCGGTGTGGGCGGCGCCGGGGCATGGGGCCGTGTCGGAACGCCACGGCCGTTGGCCGCAGGCGACCTTGCAGGCGGAAGCGACGCAGGAAGTCGCGCAAGATACGGTTCGCATCACCATGGCGACCGAAGTGACCGGCGCCGATCAGGCCGAGGTCGCGAGCCGGGTCAACAAGGCGCTCGATGCCGCGTTGAAGCAGGCGAAGGACAACAAGAAAGTCAAAGTCAGCAGCGGCAACTATCGCGTTTGGCCGATGAACGACAAGGATGGGCGGATATCCAATTGGCGCGGCCGCGGCGAGCTTCTGCTCGAGTCCAAGGATTTCGAGGCGGCGTCGGCGCTGGCGTCCGCTCTGGGCTCGTCGTTGTCCATCGCGCACCTGAACTTCTTCGTCTCGCCCCAGGCGCGGGCGGAGCAAGAAGCCGTCCTGCTCGAACAGGCGGCCACCGCGTTTCGCGAGCGTGCCAAGGCGACGGCCTTGGCGTTCGATTTCGCGGACTACAAGATCAAGGAAGTCCAGGTGGGCGGATCCGGCGCGGTTTTCTACAAAGAGTCCGCGCCACGCATGATGGCCATGGCGGCGTCCGACTCCGCGGCGCCCGCGGCTCCGCTCGAAGCCGGCACGGAAACGATCACGGTCACGGTGCAGGGCTCGATTTTTTTGCTGCCCGCCAATAAATAATGGCGCCGGCCGCGATCATGGGCAGGGAAAGTAATTGCCCCATGGACAGGCCGGCCGTCAATAGGCCCAGGAAGTCGTCGGGCTCGCGCGTGAATTCCACCAGGAACCGCAGCACGCCGTAGCCCATCAGGAAAATCGCGCTGACTTGCCCCATGGGCCGCGGACGGCGCGAATACCACCATAGCAGCGCAAACAGGGCCAAGCCCTCCAGGCTCATTTGGTACAGTTGGGAGGGATGGCGGGCAAGCGCATCGTTGGCCTGCGGAAAGACCATGGCCCACGGCACATTGGTCGGCCTGCCCCATAGCTCGCCGTTGATGAAATTGCCAAGCCGCCCGGCCGCCAGGCCCAGCGGAATCATCGGGGCGATGAAGTCGCCGATTTCTAGCAGGTGCTTGCCGCGTTTGTGAGCGAAGTACAGCAGGGCGACGATCACGCCGATGAGCCCCCCGTGAAACGCCATGCCGCCTTCCCATATATGCAGGATTTCGAGCGGGTGGCGCAGATAATGGTCCGTTTTATAGAACAGGGTGTAGCCCAGCCTGCCACCGACGACCACGCCCACGACGCCGTAAAAAATAATGTCTTCCAGGTCGCGCAGGGTAAGATCCGTCATGCCTTGGGCGATGCGCCGCCTGCCCAGTAGCCAGACCAGGGCGAAAGCAAGTAGATACATCAGGCCGTACCAATGAATGGCGACGGGGCCAAGCTGCAATGCGACAGGGTTGAATTGCGGATGTACGAGCATGGGCGATAATAGTGTTGGTTCAGGATAGATGATGATACCGCGACTGGCCGTCGCGCTTTCCGCCTGGACGGGGTTCTTATTCGGATTGGGTTTTTATGGGTTTGCCACGCATTATTCTTGCCATGTCGTTGTACGCGTCATCGTTGGTCGTTTCGCCGTTCGCGCTCGCGCAGCAGACCGGCGAAGAACTCCTGAGAAGCAAAGCCTGTCTCGGCTGTCATCAGGTGGATGCAAAACGGCTGGGACCGTCTTTTACGCTGGTGGCGCAACGATACGGCGCCGTGGACGGCGGGCAAGATTATTTGGC
Source organism: uncultured Burkholderiaceae bacterium (assembly GCA_964551305.1). Lineage (GTDB taxonomy): Bacteria > Pseudomonadota > Gammaproteobacteria > Burkholderiales > Burkholderiaceae_B > JBAZDC01. The sequence goes on along the minus strand of CAZKBT010000052.1, from coordinate 4,240 downwards.
GCTGGTGATCAGGCAAGGCAGTCGAGGTCGGTGGGGCGCGGTGCCGATGCCGGCCCAGCCCCAAGTCAGTGAACAGGATGCAAATGCGATCGCGCAATGGATACTGACCTTGGTCGAACCCGAAGGCAAACAGGAGCGGCAATGATGAACGGCACGATATCGGACAAGACAGAAACGGCGATTCTGGGAGGCGGCTGCTTCTGGTGCACCGAGGCGGTGTTCGCCGAGATCGACGGCGTGCTGGATGTCCAGTCCGGCTATTGCGGCGGACACGTGGACAATCCCACCTACGAACAGGTTTGCGGCAAGGCGACCGGACACATCGAGGTGGTCCGGATTCGCTTCGATCCGGGCGTCATCGATTTCGAAACCGTGCTGTTGGTGTTTTTCGCCAGCCACGATCCGACGACGCTCGATCGGCAGGGCGCGGACGTCGGGCCGCAATATGCGTCCGCCATTTTCGTTCAGTCCGATGAGCAGCGCGGGATCGCCGAGCGCGTCATGCGGGATGTGCAGCGGGAGCTGGACAATCCCATCGTTACACGCATCCTCCCGGCGGCACCGTTTTGGCCGGCCGAGGAGTATCACAAGGACTATTACGCCTTGCATCCTTCTCAAGGCTATTGCCGGATGGTCATTTCACCCAAGCTCAACGCGGTGCGCAAGCGCTTCATGAGTTTGCTGAAGTAAACCACGCCGTATTCCCGGGCGAGCGGCGCCGGGCTGGTCGGCGGAGTCCGAAATGCAATCCGCCGGCATTGCGCCGGCGGATCTCGTGCCTCGCCCGATCGGGCGCAGGCGGGCGCTTACTCCGCCGTCTTCAAGACGCCGCGGCGCATTTGATCCAGCTCGATGGATTCGAACAGCGCCTTGAAGTTGCCTTCGCCGAATCCGTCGTTGCCTTTGCGCTGGATGATTTCGAAAAAGATCGGCCCGATCTGGTTTTCCGTGAATATCTGCAGCAGCAAGCCGCCGTCCGGCGCGCCATCCAGCAGGATCGCATTTTTTTTCAGTCTGGCGACGTCTTCGCCGTGGTTGGGCAGGCGGCCGTCCAGCAGTTCGTAATACGTATCGGGCGTATCCAGGAAACGCAGGTTCAGGGACCGCAGATGCTCGACGGTCTCATAGATATTGTCGGTGGCCAGCGCGATGTGCTGGATGCCCTCGCCCCGGTACAAGTCCAGATATTCCTGGATCTGTCCTTTCTCCTCGGTGCCTTCTTCGTTGATGGGGATGCGTATCTGGCCGCAGGGCGAAGTCATGGCTTTCGATTTTACGCCGGTGACTTTGCCTTCGATATCGAAATAGCGTACTTCCCGGAAGTTGAACAGGCGCTCGTAGAACTCGGCCCATTCCTGCATGCGTCCCTTGTGGACGTTATGGGTCAGGTGATCGACCAGCGTCAAGCCCGCGCCTTGGTGCGTCAGGTCAGAATGGGCGGTGCTAGGGTCGATGGGCTCGAAATCGACGTCGTAGATGCTGATGTCGCCGATGCCGCCATGGCCTTCCTTGCCCTTCCAGCGGTCGACCAGGTATATCAGGGAATCGCCTATGCCCTTGATGGCCGGGATATTCAGTTCCATCGGCCCGCTGCCGGAATCGAATCCCCAGGCGCCCAGCTCCAGCGCGCGGCGATACGCTTTCGCCGCGTCCTGCACGCGAAAAGCAATGGCACAGATGGAGGGGCCGTGCAGGCGCGCGAAACGCTGCGCGAACGAATCGGGTTCGGCGTTGACCAGGAAATTGATGCCGCCTTGCCGGTACAGCGTGACGTTTTTCTTGCGGTGCTTGGCGATCGCCTTGAAGCCCAGGTTCTCGAATACCCTGCCCAGGGCGACGGGGTCGGGGGCGGTGTACTCGATGAATTCGAACCCGGCGGTGCCCATGGGGTTGTCCCATGGTTGGAAAGTCGTCTCGCTCATAGTCGTTGGTCTCCAATCAATTGACGATGCGGTAATCGCGCATAGATCATCAATTCTACGTAGAAGTCGAGGGCAGAAGATTGCAAATTGACAGGTAAAATGCGTATATAGAGCAATATATGAATTGTTTCAATGCCATTAAAGGGTGATTTATGTCTCAAAATGATCTAGATAGGACAGATCGTAAAATTTTGACGGAGCTGCAGCGCAACGGCAGGCTCAGTAATCAGGATCTGGCGGACAAAGTGTCCCTGTCGCCCAGTCCCTGCTTGCGGCGCGTGCGACGGCTGGAAGAGGAAGGCTACATCCGGCGCTACGTCGCGCTGGTGGATCCGGAAAAGGTCGGATTGAAGCTGCTCGCCTATGTCACGATCCGCTTGAACAAAGTCCAGCGCACCGGCCATGCGTCCATTTCCGATTTCGCGCGGGACGTGCAGGCCTGGCCCGAAGTGGTCGAATGCTATGCGATGTCAGGCGACATGGATTATGTGCTGCGTGTGCAAGTGGAAGACTTGAGCCAGTTTTCCCGCTTCGCCATGGACAAGTTGATGGGTCATCCGGCCGTCGTCGACATGCGATCCAGCTTCGCCATGCAGCGCATAAAGGAAACGACGGAAATCGCTGTTTGAAGCAGGAAAATAGCGGCGTGTTCAACGTTCATCGAATAGGCGGCCGCGGGTAGACTACGTGTTTCGATTTCGCATCGAGACATCTCGTTGCGAAATCTCGTCACTGCGCGGAGTCGATCGTGATCATGGTTCTTCCCTTCTTTACAGCGTTAGCGTCCATCGGCTTTGCCATGAAAGGGGACAGGGCCTGGTGCCTGAGGATCTGGCAGGCGACCCTGCTGATATTTGCATGGTGGTGCTTGCATCACATGGATAGTGCCTTGCCTGTTTCGCTATAGGGACTCGATGATGAAGGCGCGTCATCGTCCCGATTCCCAGAGCTTGTCGTATTGCTTGAATGCCTTGGCCCTGTGGGGTATATGCGGCATTCTGGCCATGGCGCTTGCCTGGCAGCTCATGTTCAACGAGCTTCCTTGTCCGCTTTGCCTGTTGCAGCGCATGGCGTTCGTGCTTGTCGGGATTGGGTTGGCGCTCAATCTGCGTTTCGGCTCGTCGCCCATGCACTATGCGGTGATTTTGCTTTCCGCCATCGCTGGGGCGTTCGCATCGGGCCGGCAACTCTTGCTGCATATCGCTCCCGGCGACCCGGGATATGGCTCGCCCTTTCTCGGCTTGCATTTCTATACGTGGGCGTTCGCGCTGTTCGTATCGTTCATGGTCTGGACGGCCTTGATGTTGATAGTGGATCGCCGGCATGCGGATAACTGGCGCATCTATCCCATGGGGTGGTTGGGGCGGATTTGCCTCGGACTATTCTTTGCGATGGTGACGGGGAACCTGGTGTCGACGCTGTTCGAGTGCGGGATCGGGCCTTGCAAAGCGGATCCGACGTCGTATCTATGGCTTCCCTAGTTTGTGGACTCCATGGGCGTCGAATGCGCTTCGCACCTGACTTCCGTTTCCCGTTCCCGTTCCGATTCGTTGGATGATTCCTCGGTGGGTAGGATGATGCGGCTGCTTGTCTTAAGAAAAAAATCTTTCTCCTTTATTTTCAATGAATTGGATGTGTTTGGGGTGTAAATGCAGACGAAACGGCGTGGCTTTCTGGCCGCACGCTTGCGCGGGGTAAAACAGGTGTGCTATAGTTCGTTTCTTCGCCGCGCCGCCACCTAGGGTTTACCCTTGGTTCAAGGGGCCGGGCCCGATGTCTCGTAGCGAGCTAAGGGCCGGATTCCCAGCGGGTGGGCAGGCGAAGCAGGCAAGCAGGATGGCGGCAAATTGTGGTAGAATTTCTGTCTTTGCTTGTGGCGCTGTGAACGCGGCGTTGAGGTGGTGGCGGGTGAGGTTGGGCTGGTGTGGTTTTTCTGGCTGACTTGACAAGCTTAAAAAACTGCTTCATAATCTCGTTTCTTTGCTGGTCGCGTCGTAGACGAGGCGGTCGGCAGCGGCGGTAAACGCCGGGCCGTTGGGTTCGGTGTGATGTTCTTTAACAATTTAACAGTCGATAAGTGTGGGCGCTTGGAATGAGTGTGCAGCCATCTCACGATGGTCTCGCGAATACATTGCAAGTCGCTCGCACAATGGAAGAAGTAGAAGGTTTTGTTTGATCAAAATCTTGTCTTTTTCTTTGAGCAAGCGCGACGTACGAGTCCTGTGGTCTTTTCGAAGGCGGCAGGCAAGTACAGAAAACAGAGATTGAACTGAAGAGTTTGATCCTGGCTCAGATTGAACGCTAGCGGGATGCTTTAC
>CAZKBT010000051.1:0-21846 GCA_964551305.1 uncultured Burkholderiaceae bacterium | reverse complement strand
CGGCGTCGCGCGCCTTGGCCACGACCTGCAGCATGTCGTGCGGGGCCAGGAGCTGGCCTTTCTTGATATTCACCGGCTTGAGCGTCGCGGCGCAGGCGTGGATGAAGTCGGTCTGCCGGCACAGGAAAGCGGGTGTCTGCAGCACGTCCACGACATTGGCCACGTCGGCTACGTGTTCCGTCGTGTGCACGTCGGTCAGGACGGGCACGCCGAGTTCCTTCTTGACGTCGGCCAGGATGCGCAGGCCCTCGTCCTGCCCAGGACCGCGGTAGGACGAGCCTGAACTGCGGTTGGCCTTGTCGAACGAGCTTTTATAAATGAACGGGATACCCAGGCGGCCCGTCATTTCCTTGAGCGCGCCCGCGGTGTCGAACGCCATCTGGCGCGACTCGATGACGCAGGGTCCCGCGACCAGGAAGAACGGCTGATCCAGGCCGACGTCGTATCCACATAGTTTCATCGTTGCTCCTTGGCGCGCGGCGAACCTTGACGGTCAGGCCTGCTTCGCCTCGAGGCGCTTTTCCTGATGCGCGATCGCCGCATTCAGGTAGCTGGAAAACAAAGGATGCCCGTCGCGCGGCGTCGACGTGAATTCCGGGTGGAACTGCACGCCCATGAACCACGGGTGATCGGGCAGCTCCATGATCTCGGGCAGGCTTTCGGTCGGCGTGCGGGCGCTGATGACCAGGCCCGCTTCTTCCAGGCGCGGCACGTACACGTTGTTCACTTCATAGCGATGGCGATGGCGCTCGTTGACTTCGGCGCCGTAGATCGAATAGGCGCGGGTGCCTTGCTTGACGGGGCAGCGCTGCGCCCCTTTTCGCATTGTGCCGCCCAGGTCCGAACTCTGGTCGCGCTTTTCTATCTTGCCCTCGCGGTCCTGCCACTCGGTGATCAATGCCACCACCGGATGCGGCGCCGAGGGGTCGAATTCCGTGCTGTTGGCGCCCCCGAAACCGGCGACGTGGCGCGCGAACTCGACCACCGCCAGCTGCATGCCCAGGCAGATGCCCAGATAAGGAATGCCGTTCTCGCGCGCGTAGCGTATGGCCGTGATCTTGCCTTCGGTGCCCCGCTTGCCGAAGCCGCCCGGAACCAGGATGGCATCCAGGTCCTTGAGGCAATCGGTGCCGTCGGACTCGATCTGCTCCGAGTCCAGGTATTCGACGTGGACTCGCGAATTCGTGTGTATGCCCGCATGCACCAGCGCTTCGCTCAAGGACTTGTAGGACTCGGTCAGGTCGACGTATTTGCCGACCATGCCGATGCGCACTTCGTGCCGGGGATTCTCGATGGCGTCGACCAGACGCTCCCAGACCGTCAGGTCTGCCGGTGGCGGCGTCAGGGCCAGCGCATCGCACACCAGGTTGTCCAGCCCCTGCCGATGCAGCATGGCGGGAATCTTGTAGATGGAATCGACGTCCCAGACCGAAATCACGGCATCCAGGGGAACGTTGGAGAACAGCGAGATCTTGGCCCGCTCGTCGTCGGGGATGGGCCGGTCGGCGCGGCATAGCAGCGCATTCGGATAGATGCCGATTTCGCGTAGATGCCGCACGGAGTGCTGCGTGGGCTTGGTCTTGAGCTCGCCCGCCGAAGGGATGTAAGGTACCAGCGTAAGATGCACGAACGCCGCATTGGCGCGCCCCAGGCGCAAGCTCATTTGACGGGCCGCCTCCAGGAAGGGCAGCGATTCGATGTCGCCCACCGTGCCGCCGATTTCCACGATCGCGACGTCGGCCGCGCCGTCCCACGCGGCCTTGGCGCCACGAGCGATGAAGTCCTGGATTTCATTGGTGATGTGGGGAATGACCTGCACCGTCTTGCCCAAGTAGTCGCCGCGGCGCTCCTTGCGCAGGACGGACTCGTAGATCTGTCCGGTCGTGAAATTGTTGACCTTGCGCATGCGAGCGGAGATGAAGCGTTCGTAGTGGCCGAGATCCAGATCGGTTTCGGCGCCGTCTTCGGTGACGAAAACTTCGCCGTGCTGGAAGGGACTCATGGTGCCCGGATCCACGTTGATGTAGGGATCCAGCTTGAGCATGGTGACGCGCAGGCCGCGTGATTCGAGGATGGCGGCCAAGGAAGCGGCGGCTATGCCTTTACCCAGGGAAGAGACGACTCCACCCGTGACAAATACGTATTTGGTCATCGTAATACTTGCCCGGTGTGGCCGGGCAGGAGCGGGAAATTTGGATTATAGCCGGGACCGGCGAGGTTTATGCAATTACCGCGCCAATGCTTGGGTTCGGCGCAACAGCCAGTCGCGCGCCGGCCCATCGACCAGCGGCAGGAGCCGTTGCCGGACCTGCGCGTGATACGCGTCGAGCCAGGCGATTTCGTCAGCGCGCATCAGCGTCGGTTCGATGCAACGCGTGTCGATCGGACACAGGGTCAGGGTTTCGAACGCGAGGAATTCGCCGAATTCCGTCTTCATGGCCGGAACCGCCAGGATCAGGTTCTCGATGCGTACTCCCCAGCGGCCGGGCCGGTATAGGCCGGGCTCGTTGGACGTGATCATGCCCTCGGCGATGCCCGTGTCCGGCGTGATCTTCGCGCGATGGGAAATCGATTGCGGGCCTTCGTGCACGTTCAGGAAATAGCCCACGCCGTGCCCCGTGCCGTGCCCGAACTCGGCCCCCGATTGCCAGATGGGAAGCCGGGCGATCGCGTCCAGCGACGCGCCGGCCGTGCCGGCCGGGAACACCGCCTGCGACAAGGCGATCATGCCCTTGAGCACGACGGTATAGTCCCGGCGCTGCGCGTCGTCGACGCGGCCCACCGGCACCACCCGCGTGATATCGGTCGTGCCGCCCAGGTACTGCCCCCCCGAATCGATCAGCAACAGGCCGTCGCCCTCGATGACGGCATGGGACTGCGGCGTGGCGTGATAATGCGGCATGGCGCCGTTGGCGTTGAAGGCGGCGATGGTGCCGAAGCTCGGGCAGACGAAATTCGCCCGGCGGCTGCGCGCCTTGGTGATTTCCTCGTCGATCGCGAGCTCGGTGATCGTTTGCGAACCCAGCGCGGACTCGAGCCAGGCGAAAAATTCGCACAAGGCGGCGCCGTCCTGCTCCATGGCGCGGCGCACGTGCCCGATCTCCGCGGCGTTCTTTCGGGATTTCAAGCGTTGCGAAGGATTGAGCGCTTCGACCTTGTCGGCGAACGCCGCCGCGGCCAGCACGCCCACCGTCGTGCGCACGGGATCCACCAGCAAGCGCTCGCCTTGCGCCAGGCACGCCAAGGCTGGGCCCGCCTGGTCATAGGGCTCGATGTCCACGCCGTCCCGCTCCAGGCGCCGGCGCAACGCATCGTCGATCTTGGAGAGATCGACGAAAAGCCGCGCCGTATCCGCGCCGATCAAGGCATGGGACAAGAAGACGGGATTGAAGGATACGTCGTTGCCGCGCAGATTGAACAGCCAGGCGATATCGTCCAGGGACGACAGCCAATGCCACTGCGCGCCCTGCTCGGCCATGGCCGAGCGCACCGCCGCCAGGTTCTCGCCGCGCGTGCGGCAGGCGAACGGAGCCGGATGTTCATAGACCCGCCCTTGCGGCAAGCCCGGACGATCGGACCAGATCTCCGACAGCGGGTCCCGATCCAGCGCCAGGCGTATCCGCCGCGGCGACAACTCATCCAGCCACTGGCGATGCGCTTGCAGCGACAGCACATCGCCGGGCACGCTGACCACCGCCCCGGCCGGCAGATTCGCCGCCAGCCACTGCGCGGGGCCGGGCACCTGCTCCGCCCCCGCGCGCTGGACCTGTATGCCGGTGCCCGCCAGAGCAGCCTCGGCCTGCTCCCAATAGCGGCTGTCGGTCCACAGGCCGGCGAAGCCGGCGGTCACGACGAGCGTGCCCGCCGAGCCGGAAAAGCCGCTGAGCCATTGCCTGCCTTGCCACCGCGGCGGCAGATACTCGGACAAGTGCGGATCGCTGGACAGCGCCACGCACGCATCGATCGCGCCCACCGCCATGACATCGCGCAGCGACTGCAAACGCTGTTCGACGAGGGAACCGCCCGGCATGATTTCCTTCAAACGGCGACCGCCGATACATCCAGGGGCGCGCCGGTCTTGGCCTGGATTTCCTCGACCGTGACGTCGGTCGCCAGCTCGAGCAGCTTGAAGCCCTTGTCGGCGACCTCGATCACACCCAGGTCCGTGATGATCAGATCCACCACGCCTTTTCCGGTCAACGGCAAGGTGCACGCTTTGAGCAGCTTGAGGTCTTCCTTGCCGTCCTTGGTGCGGGCCACGTGCTCCATCAACACCACCACGCGCTTGACGCCGGCCACCAGGTCCATGGCGCCGCCCATGCCCTTGACCATCTTCCCCGGTATCATCCAATTGGCCAGATCGCCGTTCTCGGCCACTTGCATGGCGCCCAGGATGGCCAGGTTGATTTTTCCGCCGCGTATCATCGCGAAGGAATCCGCCGAGGAAAAGATCGACGAACCGGGCAGCGTCGTGACGGTCTGCTTGCCGGCGTTGATCATATCCGCGTCGATTTCATCTTCCGTGGGGAAAGGGCCGATGCCCAGCAGTCCGTTTTCGGATTGCAGCCATACTTCCATGCCGTCCGGAACATGGTTGGCGACCAGCGTAGGCATGCCTATGCCCAAATTCACGTAAAAGCCGTCCTGCAGTTCGCGCGCCGCGCGCGCCGCCATTTGTTCACGATTCCAGGCCATCTTCAGACTCCTTGCGCACTGCGGGTGGTGCGTTGTTCGATACGTTTTTCGGGATGGGCGTTGAGCACGATGCGATGCACGAAGATCCCGGGCAAATGGATTTCATCGGGATCGAACGCGCCGGTCTCGACGATCTCTTCGACCTCGGCCACCGTCACCTTCCCCGCCATGGCCACGTTCGGATTGAAGTTGCGCGCCGTTTTCCTGAAGACGAGATTGCCGCTGCGATCAGCCTTGTACGCCTTGACCAGGGACACGTCGGCCACGAGCGAGCGCTCCATGACGTATTGCTCGCCGTCGAATTCACGCACTTCCTTGCCGTCGGCCACAATGGTACCCACGCCGGTCTTGGTGAAAAAGGCGGGAATGCCCGCGCCACCCGCGCGCAGTTTCTCGGCCAGCGTGCCCTGCGGCGTGAATTCCAGCTCCAGCTCGCCCGCCAGGTACTGGCGCGCGAACTCTTTGTTCTCGCCGACATACGAGGCGATCATTTTTTTTATCTGGCGCGTTTCCAGCAACTGGCCCAGGCCGAATCCGTCGACGCCCGCATTATTGCTGATGCAGGTCAGGTTCCGCACCCCCGAATCGCGCAGCGCGGCGATCAGCGCCTCCGGAATGCCGCACAAACCGAAGCCGCCGACCGCGATGGTCTGCTTATCCGCGACCAGCCCCTTCAGCGCTTCCTGCGCGCTCGCATAGACTTTTTCCATTTCTCCTATCCTTCTGATGAGCACTACATTTCAAAACGGTAAACCCGCCCGCGGCGGCCGCGCTTGCCCGGCCGCGCCTATCCTCCGGTCTCGCCGCCCGGCTCGAGCAACGCCCTCAGCCCGGCCAACTCTTCAGCGGTCCACGGCGTCGGCCGCCCGGTGGCGGCGCTGGTGCCGACGATGACATTATGCCCCTGCGCATAAAGGGTGCCGGGCTCGTCCAGGCGCTCGAAGCGCGTATCGAACGCCATGCTGGTGCGTCCGATCCTGGTCAGCGTCAGGCTGATCACCACGTCCGCGGGATAAAGCAGGGGCCGCAGGAAGTCGCAGCTGACGTGCGCCAGCACGCCCAGGCGATCGGGGGATCTGCCGCAGCGCATGAACATCTGCATCCGCGCTTCTTCCAGATAACGGAAATACATCGCGTTGTTCAGGTGGTTCAATGCATCGAGATCTCCCCAGCGCATTTGCACCACGTGCCGAAACACGCCGCCGATACTGATACCCGATTCGTCATCCGAAACCGACATAAGAGGCCACACCTTCTTTTACGCACAACAGGGCAAAGTTCAAGTATAACGAAACCCGATTGCGATACTGCAATACAATGAATACATCCAATCAAACCAAAAATATCGTGGGGCCAGGTGACGCGCCTGCCGTCACCCGCCCGAGGGGGCAGCCCGCAACAGGAGATAATCGATGAGTGAACGCGAGTCCATGGAGTACGATGTCGTCGTAGTGGGAGCCGGGCCGGCGGGCCTGGCCGCTGCGATACGCTTGAAGCAGCTTGCAGCCCAAAGCAATCAAGAAATCAGCGTATGCGTCCTTGAAAAAGGATCCGAAATCGGCGCCCACATACTTTCGGGCGCGGTCATGGACCCCGGCGCGTTGACCGAACTCATTCCCGACTGGAAGGAAAAAGGCGCGCCGCTGGACACGCCTGTTACCGAAGACAAATTCCTTTTCCTGACCAAGAAGAAAGCCGTTGCGACGCCGAACTGGCTGCTGCCCGCCTGTTTTCACAACGAAGGCAACTACGTCGTCCGGCTGGGCCACGTCGTGCGCTGGCTCGGCGAGCAGGCCGAAGGCCTGGGCGTGGACATCTTCCCCGGCTTCGCGGCGGTCGAAGTGCTCTACACCGAAGACGGCGCGGTCCGCGGCGTGGCGACCGGAGACATGGGCGTGGCCCGCGACGGCAGCCACACGGAAAACTATCAGCCCGGCATGGAATTGCACGCGCGCTATACGGTTTTCGCGGAAGGATCGCGCGGCCAGCTCGGCCGCGAGCTGATCAACCGCTACAAGCTGGATGAAGGCCGCAACCCGCAAAGCTATGGGATCGGCATCAAGGAAATGTGGGAGGTCGATCCGTCGCAGTCGCAACCCGGCCTGGTGGTGCACACCTCGGGCTGGCCATTGGATTCCGATACCTACGGCGGTTCGTTCCTGTACCATCTGAACGACAACATCGTGGTCGTGGGGCTGGTGGTGGGCCTGGACTACGCCAATCCCTGGCTTTCGCCCTTCGAGGAATTCCAACGCTACAAGACGCATCCGGCCATACGCCCGACGTTCGAAGGCGGCAAGCGCATCGCCTACGGCGCGCGCTCGCTGACCGCGGGCGGCCTGCTGTCCTTGCCCAAGCTGGCCTTTCCGGGCGGCGTGCTGGTGGGCTGCGAAGCCGGCACGCTCAACGCGTCGCGAATCAAGGGCAGCCATTCGGCAATCAAATCCGGCGCCCTGGCCGCCGAAGCCGCATTCAACGCCATCCTGGCCGGCCAGCGCCATGACGTGCTGTCAGCCTATCCCGCCGCCTTCGAGGCTTCGTGGCTCCACGAAGAACTGAACAAAGCGCGCAATTTCAAGCAGTGGTTCAAGAAGGGCCGCACCATGGGCACGCTGATGACCGGCGTGGAGCAATGGCTGCTCAAGGGCAAGATGCCCTGGTCCCTGCGCCACGACAAGCCCGACTATGCCTGTTTGCAGCCCGCCGCCGAATGCGCGCGCATCGACTACCCCAAGCCCGACGGAAAACTGACCTTCGACCGCCTGAGCTCGGTCTTCATTTCCAATACCAATCACGACGAAAACGAACCCGTCCACCTGACGCTCAAGGACAAAAGCGTGCCGGTCGCGGTCAACCTGGCCAAGTACGCCGGCCCCGAGGCGCGCTACTGCCCGGCCGGCGTCTACGAATTCGTCAAGACCGACACGGGCGCGGACGCCTTGCAGATCAACGCGCAGAACTGCGTGCACTGTAAAACCTGCGACATCAAGGATCCCACGCAGAACATTGTCTGGGTGGCGCCCCAAGGCGGCGAAGGCCCCGTCTACAACGGCATGTAGGGCGGCATTCGCACCGCCGCCTCGGGCGGATCGGGCTCCGCACCGCCGTTCGCGGCAAGGCGTTTGCCCGGCGCCCTGGTCAACGGGGCTGCGACAGCTGATCCAGGATTGCGGGGTTTTCCAGCGTGGATACGTCCTGCGTGACCGGCTCGCCCTTGGCCACCACGCGCAGCAGACGCCGCATGATTTTGCCGGAACGCGTCTTGGGCAGATTTTCCCCGAACCGGATTTCCCTGGGCTTGGCGATGGGGCCGATTTCCTTGGCCACCCAGTCGCGCAAGGTTTTGGCCAGCGTGTCGGCCTCGGCCCCGTCGGGCATCGTGCGCTTGAGCACCACGAACGCCACCACCGCCTCGCCCGTGGTGTCGTCCGGCCGCCCCACCACGGCGGCTTCGGCCACCAGATCGTGCGACACCAGCGCGGACTCGACCTCCATGGTGCCCAGGCGATGGCCCGACACGTTCAGTACGTCGTCGATGCGGCCCATGATCCAGAAATAGCCGTCGCGGTCGCGCTGCGCGCCGTCGCCGGCCAGATAGCAGCCTTTCATCTCGGGCGGAAAATAGCTTTTCTTGAAACGCTCCGGATCGCCCCAGATCGTGCGTATCATGGCCGGCCAGGGACGCTTGATCACCAGGAATCCGCCTTTGCCGCTCTCGACTTCATCGCCGGTTTCGTCGACGACGGCCGCGTCGATGCCCGGCAACGGCAAGGTGCATGAGCCGGGCTTCAAGGGCGTCGCGCCCGGCAAGGGCGTGATCATGTGGACGCCGGTCTCGGTCTGCCACCAGGTATCCAGCACCGGGCAGCGTTCCCGTCCCACGTTCTTGTAGTACCACATCCAGGCTTCCGGATTGATGGGCTCGCCCACCGAACCGATGATGCGCAGGCTGGACAGGTCGTATTCCCTTGGATGGTATCGGGGCGTCGATTCCGCCGCCTTGGTCAGGGACCGGATCGCCGTGGGCGCGGTGTAGAAAATGGTGACCTTGTGCCGCTGTATCATTTCCCAGAAGCGCCCCGCGTCGGGATAAGTGGGCACGCCCTCGAACATCACCTGGGTGATGCCGGCGGCCAGCGGGCCGTACGCGATATAGGTATGGCCCGTCACCCAGCCGATGTCGGCCGTGCACCAGAACACGTCGGTCTCTTTCGCATCGAAGGTCCATTTCACCGTCAACAGCGCCGACAGGAGATACCCCGCGCTGGAATGCTGCACGCCCTTGGGCTTTCCGGTCGAGCCGGAAGTGTACAGAATGTAGAGCGGATGTTCGGCGTCGACCTCGACCGCCGGGCAGTCCGAAGGTTGATCGCGGGTCACGTCATCCATCCACAGGTCGCGGCCTTCCTGCCAGGCGACGTCGCCTCCCGTGCGCCGGTAGACCACGACGTGCCTTACCGCCTCGCAGCCGCCGGCGGCCAGCGCCTCGTCGACGGCGGGCTTCAACGGCATGGTCTTCCCGCCGCGCACCTGGCCGTCGGCGGTGATGACCAAGCCGGCCCCCACGTCGGCGGTGCGCTCGGTCAGACTCTTGGAAGAGAACCCGCCGAATACGACGGAATGCGTGATGCCCAAGCGCGCGCACGCCTGCATGGCCGCGACCGCCTCGATGGACATGGGCATGTAGATGATGGCGCGGTCTCCGGCTTTATAGCCGAGCTGCTTCAATCCATTGGCCAATCGGCATACTTTCTCGTACAAGGCCCGATACGTGATGTGCGTCACCTTGCCGTCGTCCGACTCGAAAATGATCGCAGTCTTGTCGGCGGTCGGCGTATTCAGGTGCCGGTCCAGGCAATTGGCCGAGACATTCAGCTTGCCGTCGCCGAACCAGCGATAGAACGGCGCGTTCGACTCATCCAGGACTTGCGTGAACGGCTTGGTCCACGCCAGGTGTTCGCGAGCCATTTTCTCCCAGAACTTTTCCGGATCCTGCCGAGCCTCGCGGTAAAGCGCACGGTAGGCGTCCATGCCGGAAACGGCGGCGTGCTCGACCAGATTCGGAAAGGGTTCGAAAACGCGATTCTCTGTAAGCACGGATTCGATTTCATTGGACATGCTCTTATCTCCTGGATGTCTGATTGCTTGATTGTTATAGGATTATCGTTTTACCGTAACCGACGGGCCTTACTCAAGACTGACAGGCGCGGGCGCGAAGGCCGCGCTCGAAATCCACGCGCCGCAAGGCCCAAAGCCCAGCCACGAAAAACAGCCCCGTGCACAGCAGCGCCAATCGATGATTGCCGCCCGTCAGCCAGGTCGCCAGCCCGTAGCTGAACGGGCCGACGACCGCGGCGAATTGGATCGCGAACGTCCATAGCGCATAAAACTCGGCCAGGCGCCGCCGCGGCGCCATCGCCCCCACCATCGCCCTGCCCGCGCTCTGGCTGGTTCCCATGCACAGGCCCGCCACCGTGGCCGCCAGCCAGAAAACCCAGACTTCGGTCGCCGCCACCGCCAGGCCCACCATCACCAGCCAGCCGAACAGGGTCGCCATCAAGGCCCGCTTATGTCCGATGCGGTCTTGGACGTAACCGAACAGGAACGCTCCCGCCGCGGCGCCGATATTCACCGTGAACACCAGCAGCATGGTTTGCGTCATGCCGAATCCCATGACCTGCGTGGCATAGACGGCGGACAAGGTAATGACCACGGCGATGCCGGCCTGGTAGCAGGCGCCGCAAATCAGCAGCATGCGGAAATCCACGAAATTTTCCCGCGTATCGCGCCAGGCGAACTTCAGGCGCGCCAGCATGCCGGCCGACGCTCGGCCGGTCGGGGCGGAGCGTTCCCGCAGAAAAAGGAACGATGGAACGGCCGCCAGCGCGAATACGGCCCCCGTCAGTATCATGATCCAGGGCACGAAATCCTGGGCGCCGTAGCCGTTGGCCTCCGCCCAAGAGGCCACGGCCAGCGCCAGACCCAGCGTCAGCATGCCGCCGAAATAGCCGAAGCTCCATCCCCAACCCGAGACCCGCCCCAAGGCTTCGGGCTTGGCGATTTCCGGCAGAAATGCGCCGATGATGGATTCTCCGACGCAATAGCAATAATTCGACAGGGCGATGATCGCCATGCCCAGCACGATGTCGGATGGACCGACCAGCGCCAGCGCCATGGTGGCGGCCACGCAGCCCAGCGTGCTCAGGAAAAGCGCCCGGCGCTTGCCCGCACGCGCATCGGCGCGCGCGCCGATGCCGGGCATGGTCAGCATGATGAGCAGATAGGAAACCGATAGCGCGGTGGTGAACGCCAAGGTGCCCCAGGTCTTGCCGGCGGCCACCACGCCCACGAAATACGCGCTGAACACCGTGGTCAACACCACCGTGGTGTAGCCGGAGTTCGCGAAATCGTACATGGCCCAGGACCAGACTTCGCGGCGCCCGACCCCTGGATTCACAGCGGCCCGAAACGAGTAGGCCGCCTTGGCGCTTTCTGTGGACGAGCCGCCGGGCCCGTGCTCGGTCGACATGCGTTTCAGCCCGGCAGCGCCGCGACACCCGCCTTCGCAATCATGGAATCCTCATCAGGCTTGACGCCGGACACGCCGACCGCGCCCACGACCTGGCCGTCGATCACGACCGGCACCCCGCCGTCCAGCATGCCTTCCAAACCCGGCGCCGAAAGAAAAGCGGTCCGCCCTTGATTGATCATGTCTTCGTAGCCTTTCGTTTCGCGCCTGCCCAGCGCGGCGCTGCGCGCCTTGGCGGGCGCGATCTGCGCGGCGATCGGGGCGGCGCCGTCCAGGCGCAGTTGGCCCAGCAAATGGCCGCCGTCGTCCACCACCGCGATCGACACGGCCCACTGGTTGGCCAGGGCATGTTTTTCCGCCGCCGCCAATATCGTTTTTACGTCCTTTATCTCCAGCACCTGCTTGGTTTGCATGATTGTTCCTCGGTTGAATCACGGCCCCGCCCCGCTGTCATGGCCCCGGGACGTTCGAAAAGGAATATCGTACCGCATGATCGCGATCGACCCTGGAATAATGCCACAGTCGGCCCGGCCAACGCCGGGCTCATGGTCCCGCCCCGGCGAATAGGTAAAATCCATTACAAAATCCAGCGACATGCAGCCTTTACTAACTGTATGAAATACGCTACACTGCCAAATATTCTTGTTGCGCAATTCGCGCAAAGCCTCTATTTCACCGCAGTACCTGCCTGACTCCAGCACCTCATCTTCTTCGTGCCTCAAGCGCTGCTTGTTCAGGTAGTCGGCTTTGCCCAATTTACCGAACGACCCGACATGCCGCCGCATCGACAAAACGACACGACTGAATCCCTCTCTTTTCCGATGCTCTGGCGCTACGCCAACTATGCTCTCATCGCGTCGACTCTGGCACTGACCGGTTGCGCCGCCACCACCTCCGGCAAAACCTCCGCCTACGCCGACTACCCCGAACGCTATTCCGATCTGCTGATCCAGTCCGAACGGACCAATCGGGCGGCGCGCGACTGGTATCTGTCGCGCACGCAATCCGACCCCCTGGGCGCCTATCTATCCGAAAAACAGAGCGCCTCCAAGACGGACCCTGCCGGCAGCAGGACGATGGCCAGCACCGCGCTCAAGCTTCTGGGCGTCAAGTATCGCTTCGGAGGCGACACGCCCAGCACCGGCTTCGACTGCAGCGGACTGGTAGGCTACGCAGCGGAAAAATCCCTGGGACTGAAACTGCCGCGCAAGTCCTCGGACATTGCCCGCCAGGGCAAGTCCGTCGGGAAAAATGACCTGAAGAAAGGCGACCTGGTGTTCTTCAACACCCGCGGCCATCGCTTCTCCCATGTGGGCATCTATCTGGGCAACCAGAAATTCGTGCATGCGCCGCGCACCGGCTCGGTGGTTCGCGTCGAAAGCATGGAAACCGCATATTGGAAGAAACGCTACAACGGCGCAAGACGCCTGCACGGCCCCGCCACGCTGGCGGCGGCATCGAAACAAGCCCGGACGCGATAGTCCGGCCCGGCGGCATGCGCCCCCGGATCGGGCCGGGCGCGGCCAGGGCGGGACGGCCCCGCCCCTTTCACGTCATCGCTAGCACCGGGCGGCGCGGCGACCCTCATTCTTTTTCACGAAGCTGATTGTTCGTTCGGCCGTGTCGCCCTGCCTGTCGCCGGGACAACGCTCACAGTATCCGCATTGATTCAAAGCCTGCTTCATGCTGCATACCGATCGCCTACAAGCCAGTACGCGTATTCCCGAGCGCTGCGCGGCCGCCCTGAACGTTTTCATGACGTTATGGCCAAGGAAATCGGTGAGCAGGATCAGCAATTCCGTGCCGGACGGAAGCTGCAGCGTTTTCTTCTGATGGGCCGGATCCCGGCCGCTGATGTGGTGACGTATGGCGATGTTATGGACTTTGAGCAGTTCCGGAATGTTGCCCAGACGATCGGCACCCACAACGACAGCGCTAACGAATTCGGTCATGATATTGTCTCCCAGTTGGTAGGGAGTAACGATAATCATTCTTATTATCAAAGTCAACACATACGGAACAAGTTTTTCGTTTCGTCTTGTATTACGCGCCCGCCCCCGTCTCCAGCAAGGCTTTCAAGCCGTCTTCGTCAAGGATGGCCACGCCCAGCTCCCTGGCCTTGTTCAGCTTGCTGCCCGCTTCCTCGCCGGCCACGACATAAGCGGTTTTCTTAGACACCGACCCGCTGACCTTGCCGCCGGCCTCCAGGATGCGCTGCGTCGCCTCCTCGCGCGTCCAGGTTGGAAGCGTGCCGGTCAATACCACGGTTTTGCCCTGCAAAGGCCTGCGCCCCGCCGCCTTTTCCGGCGCAACGGGACTGACCCCGGCCCGCTGCAGCGCAGCCACGACTTCGCGGTTGTGCGGCTCATTGAAAAACCGCTGCAGGGATGCCGCGACCGCGGGGCCGACGTCGCTGACCATCAAATATTCTTCGGGATCCGCATTCATCACTGCATCCAGGGAACCGAAATGCCGCGCCAGGTCGCGAGCCGTCGTTTCCCCTACGTGGCGTATGCCCAGCGCGTAAAGCAGCCGGCCCAAGGGCGGCGTGCGCGCCGCCTGGATGGCGTTGACGACGTTCTCGGCGGACTTGCGGCCCATGCGCTCGTAGAGCAGCAGCTCTTCGACGCTGAGCGAAAACAGGTCGGCCAAGGACTTGACCCGCCCGTCGTCGACCAGCTGGTCGATGAGCTTCTCGCCCAAGCCTTCGATGTCCAGCGCCTTTCGCCCCGCGGCGTGCGTCAGGCTTTGCTTGCGCTGCGCCGGACAGAACAGCCCGCCCGTGCAGCGCGAAACGGCTTCGTCTTCGGCGCGCTCGATGAGCGAGCCGCAGACCGGACAGTGGGTGGGCATGACGAACCGCCGCACACTGTCGGAGCGCCGATCGATCAGCGGCCCCACGATCTCCGGTATGACGTCGCCGGCCCGCCGCACCACGACGACGTCCCCGATGCGCACGTCCTTGCGCGCGATCTCGCCTTCGTTGTGCAGGGTGGCATTGGTCACCGTGACACCGCCGACGAATACCGGCTTCAAGCGCGCCACGGGCGTGATCGCGCCGGTGCGGCCGACCTGCACGTCGATGTCGAGCAGGGTCGTGATTTCCTCCTGCGCCGGATACTTGTGCGCCAGGGCGAAGCGCGGAGCCCGGGCGACGTAGCCCAGCACGCGCTGCGCGGCAAGATCATTGACCTTGTAGACGACGCCGTCGATGTCGAACTGAAGCCGCGCGCGCGAATCGCCGGTTTTCTCGTAGAAATCCAACAGGCCCTCGACGCCGCGCACGACGGCGCGCGACGGGCTGACCGGAACCCCCAGGCGGGAGATCCAGTCCAGCACCTCGGCATAGGTGGAATAGGGCAGGAGCGCCTCCCGCCCCTCATCGGCCGCGAACAGGTCGGACGACACGGCGCGCTGAACGCGGCCCAATTGCACCTCGCCCCAGCCATAAGCGAAGAATCGCAGCGGACGGCGCGCGGTGACGCGGGGATCAAGCTGGCGCAAGCTGCCCGCGCCCGCGTTTCTCGGATTCACGAATATCTTCTCGCCCCGTTTTTGCTGCTCCCGGTTGAGCTTCTCGAAGTCGGCGCGATGCATCAGGACTTCGCCGCGGACCTCGAGCACATCGGGCACGCGCTCGCCCCGCAAGCGCAACGGCACAGACCGCACGGTGCGCATATTGCTGGTCACATCCTCGCCGGTGGCGCCGTCGCCGCGCGTCGCCGCGCGCACCAGCACGCCATTTTCGTAGCGCAGGCTGACCGCCAGGCCGTCGAGCTTGAGTTCGGCGACGTAGTCGACGGGCCGGTCCGGAGCCAGCAGGCCGGCGCCGCGCAGCGTGTCCTCGACACGCTTGTTGAATGCCCGCACGTCTTCGGCATCGAAGGCATTGCCCAGGGACAGCATGGGCACGGCGTGACGCACCGCGGGAAAAGCCGCCAGGGGTTCCGCCCCGACCCGCTGGGTGGGGGATTCCGGCGTAATCAGCTCAGGGTGGGCCTGCTCCAGCTCCTGGAGCCTGTTCAGCAGCTTGTCGTACTGGGCATCCGAGATCGCGGGCTGATCCTCGACGTAATACCGATAGTTGTGCGCATCGATTTCAGCGCGCAGCTCGGCGATCTCCCGCACTGCGTTTTTCGCATTGCCCACCATGCTCATGCAAAAACACGCGCGGCGCGCTCGGAGCTGGCCGGGAAGCCTTCCTTGTCCAGCTTGTCGTACATCTGGGCCAATTGCTGGTCGATCGACGCATCCGCCTGCTCATGCACGGGATTGCCCTGGTCATCCAGCAACACCGCATCCAGCCGCCTGGCCAGATCGCGGCCGACGCTCGCCATCCGGCTGAACGCATGGTCGTCGGGCGGACTATTGGGCAGGTCGAGCAGCAGGTCGATGCGATTGACGCCCTCGGCCTTGAGCTCGGAAGGATGCACGCCGTCGAGCATCACGGTAAAACGCGGCAAGCCGGTGTCGGCCATCCAGGCCAGCTGCCGGCCGTAGGAAAGAAACCCCACGTCCTTGAGCACCCGTACGATGTCCGCCGTCGCGTACGTTTCCGGCAGCCGCAGCACCAGGCCGACCTGCACGTCGAGGCCGGCGCACACGGCATCCAGTTTGCGCGCATGCTCCAGCACATGCGCCTGCTCCGGCGCCTCGATCGCGCCATCAAAGCGCTCGGCCAGGCTTTGGGCCAGGGTCCATAGCTGCGACCATTCGATATCGCTCAGCGGACCGCTGCGATTGGCCAGCACCACCGCCAGCTGCATCGAGACATAATGTTCGTCGGCGCGCAGTTGCATGCGATGTCCGCCCCCCTCTTTCTCGGCGAAGACACGCAGCGGCTTGGTGCCGACCCTGTGTAGATTATGTATCACGGCATGCAGAGCGGCCGTGGACACGGGCTGGGCGAAATGAATGTCGATGACGGCCTGCGTGGCCGGGTCCACCTCGGCGGGATCATCGGCCGGCAGATCGTCCTCATGGCGCACGCCGAGTCCCGGCTCTTTGCGGCCCGGCACGCGCGGCACGCTGCTCATCAGGGGATCCTCTTCCGTCTCGGGGAAATGCGCCTGCATTTTCTGCCTGATGCGCCGGTCCTGCCACCAGTTGAATATCAGCACGACCAGGATCAGTGCAACGCCCAACAGAATCAAGCCTATCTGTAAATCGCTCATCGCTTGCCCCGCCCTAAACTTTGTTCATGAAGGTTGCCGCTCATCTGTCACACCTCAGCCAACTGCAGCGCCGATTCGATATCGACCGCCACGATCCGGGAAACACCCTGTTCCTGCATGGTAACGCCCACCAACTGGCTGGCCATCTGCATCGCTATTTTATTGTGGGAAATGAACAGGAATTGGGTCTGGTCGCTCATGCTGCCGACCAGATTGGCGTACCGTTCCGTGTTGGCATCATCCAAAGGCGCATCGACTTCGTCGAGCAGGCAGAACGGCGCCGGATTCAGCTTGAACAGGGCGAAAACCAGCGCAATCGCCGTCAATGCCTTTTCGCCGCCCGACAATAAATGTATCGTGCTGTTGCGCTTGCCCGGCGGCTGGGCCATCACCTGCACGCCCGCATCCAGTATTTCGTCGCCCGTCATGGTCAGCTTGGCCTCGCCGCCGCCGAACAGGCGCGGGAAGAGTTCGCCGAAATGGCCGTTGACGATATTGAAGGTTTCCTGCAGCAGCTCGCGCGTTTCGCGATCGATCTTGCGGATGGCGTCTTCCAGCGTATCGATGGCGGCGGTCAGGTCCGCGTGCTGGGAATCTAGGAAACCCTTGCGTTCGCGCGCGGTGTTCAGCTCGTCCAGCGCGGCCAGATTGACCGGGCCCAAGGCATCGACCGCGCGCGATATCCGCTGGACCTCGCTTTGCAGCCACGGCGCCCGGCGCCATTGCTCGGGCAGGTCGGCCATCATCTCGCGCAACGCGTCGCGATCGACGTCGCCGCCGTCCAGTTGCTCGGAGAATTGCTCCGCCGCCAGGCGGGCCGCCTGCTCCTGCAATTGCAGTTCCATGATGCGGGCGCGGCGCGGCTCGAGCGTGCGCTCCTGCTCCATGCGTTCTTCGTCGGCGGCGCGCAGCAAGGCCGCCAGATTGTCCAACTCGATGCGCGCCTGGGTCAAGGCCTCCTCGCGCTCGGCGCGCAGTTCCAGGGCTTCCTGCAGGCCCGCCTGCGAAGCCGACGCGTCCAACTCGAACAGTTCGCCTTGCAGTCCTTCCATTTCGTCCGCCGCGCGGCGCGCCTGGTCGCTTGCCAGCTGCAACGTGCGGTTCAATTCGACGATGCGAGCCTGCAAGCTGCGCTCGGCGTACTCCGATTCCTGGACCGCGCGCTGCAGGCCGTGCAGTTGCTGCCTGGCGGCCTCTGCCCGCGCCTGCAACTGCTCACCCGATATCTGCGCATCGGCGAACACCGATTGGCGCTCTGCCAACTGTTCGTCCAGCGCCTCGAAGCGCTCTTCGGATTCGAGCCTGGACGCCTCGAGCTCTTCGGCCAGCGCAGCGATTTCGGCCTGGTCCTGCGCGATGCGCGCCGCGCGCTCGCCCGATTGCTCAGCCTGCTGCTGCAGGCGGGAATGAGAAAGCTGCACGTCGTGCAGGCGCCGCGTCAGTTCGGCCACCCGCGTGCGCGCCGGCCCCAACGCCTGGGATACGTTCTGCCAGGCGGCTTCCGCGCGGGCGACCGCGGCCACGGCCTGATCCGCGATCAGGGTGCGCGCCTTGACGTCGCGCTGCAGATTCTCGATTTCCTGCTGTCGGGCCAGCAAACCGGCCTGCTCCGAATCAGGCGCATAAAATCGCACGCTATGGCGATCCACCAGATGGCCCTGCTTGGTGACGTAGGCATCCAGCCCTTGCAGATCCGTTCTGGCCGATAGCGCCTGCGTCACGTCGTCGGCGACGTAGACCCCTCGCAGCCAGTCGTTGAGCAAAGTGCGCAGGTCGGGATCGTGGATCCGCAGCAGCGAGGCCAGCGGCTTCAGGCCGGCGGGCGGCGGCGCAACGGGCGCGGCCGCCGGCATCTGGTAAAAGGCCAGCCGCGCGGGCGGCGCATCCGCCACGAACGCGCGCACGTGCTCCAGCTGACGCACTTCCAGCGCGGCCATGCGCTCGCGCAAGGCGGACTCCAGCGCCGTTTCCCACCCCGTTTCGATATGCAGCTTTTGCCACAGCCGTCCAAAACCGGACAGCTCGTGCTTGTCCAGCCAAGGCGCCAGGGCGCCTTGCTTTTGCACGTCCTCTTGAAGCTTGCCCAAGGCGGCCAGCCTGGCCTCCAGGCGAGCCAACGCCTGGGATTCCTCCTGCGCCGCCTGCTGCGCCTTGCGCCTGTCCTCGTCCAGATCGGGCAGACGCGCCTCCAGCTCCGCCAGCTCGCCTTGCGCCAGCTCGAGCTGGTCTTCGAGCACGGCGCGCTCTCCAGCCAGTTGCTCCAGAGCGGACGGGTCGGGAGCGTTCAGTCCGCGCAGTTCCTGCTCCAGCCGCTCCCGGCGCTGCTCCAGTGCCTGCAATTGACGATCCGCGTCCCGCTGGGACTGCGCGGCCAGCGCCAGGCTTTGCTCCAGGCGCGCCAACTCGACCCGCATTTCCTCCCGCGCGGCGGCGGCTTTGCGGACTTGGCCGTCCAGGTCGGGCAGCCCCGCCTCGGCCTCGTGCACGCGCGCCCTGGCCTGCTCGGTGGCCATCGCGGCATTTTCCAGCTCGCTCTCCGCCTGCTCGATCTGTTGCGCGCAATGCGTCTGCTGGTCGCTCCATTCTTGCATCTGCTGCTGCAAAACCGTGCGGCGCGCCTGGAGACGATTACGCGAATCGACGACGTGACGTATTTCCGCTTCCAGCCGGCTGACCTGTGCGCCCGCCTCGAAAAGCAGGCCCTGCGCCGCATGCACCGCGTCGCTGGCCGCATAATGCGCCTGGCGGCGGGACTCCAGCGCGGATTCGCCCGCCCTCAGGCCGGCGATCGCCGCTTCCAGCTCATTTTGGGCCTGCTCGATGGCCTCTGCCTTGACCTGCCGCTCTTCTTTCGCCTGCGTTTCCTTGAGCAGCCACAATATCTGCTGCTTTTTCTCGCCGTCTTCCTGCAAGGAGCGATATTGCTGCGCCACTTCGGCCTGGGACTCGAGCTTTTCGAGCTGGCTGCCGAGCTCGCGCAGAATATCCTCGACCCGAGTCAGGTTCTCGCGGGTGGAGCTCAATCGCGTTTCGGTTTCGCGCCGGCGTTCTTTGTATCGCGAAACGCCCGCCGCCTCTTCCAGGAAGACCCGCAGCTCTTCCGGCTTGGCCTCGATCAGGCGATTGATCATGCCCTGGCCGATGATGGCGTAGCCGCGCGCGCCCAGCCCGGTACCCAGGAAAATATCGTGAATGTCGCGCCGGCGCACCTGCTGGTTGTTGACGAAGTAGCTGCTCGTGCCGTCCCGCGTCAACACGCGGCGCACGGCGATCTCGGCATAGACGCTCCACTGACCCGCAGCGCGCCCCTCGCTGTTGTCGAACACCAGCTCGACCGATGCGCGCGCGGACGGCTTGCGGTTGCCCGATCCATTGAAAATGACGTCCTGCATGGACTCGCCGCGCAATTCGGATGCCCGCGTTTCACCCAGCACCCAACGCACCGCGTCGATGATGTTGGATTTTCCGCAACCGTTGGGACCGACCACGCCCACCAATCGGCTGGGCGTGGGTATGACCGTCGGCTCGACGAAAGACTTGAAACCTGCGAGTTTTATTTGAGTCAAACGCACAATAGACGAACACTGGTTGAAGGCGAACCGGCGGGCCGGAAGGAGGACGAAGGCGAAAACACCGACACCGATCGACGTTATCGTTATAAAACACGTTGCGCGTATGATAACGCACCCGGATTGGCTCGCAGGACGAAATCGCGCCGGGCGAATCCCGTGAAGGATCCGTCGAACGCTATACTCCTTAACACTTTCTTGCGGTCTGATATTATTTGCCCGCACCGGACCTAATTCTTACCGAGTACGTATTGAACAAAGGCTTTTACCTCGTCATGGCGGCGCAGGCGTTTTCGTCCGTCGCTGACAACGCACTGCTGATCGCGGCGATCGCGCTCATCGCCGACCTGCACGGCCCCGACTGGATGGCCCCCATGATGAAATGGTGGTTCGCCTTGGCCTACGTCGTGCTGGCGGCGTTCGTCGGCGCCTTTTCCGACAGCTTCCCCAAGGGCCGGGTCATGTTCATCACCAACGCCGTCAAAGTGGCGGGCTGCGTGATCATGTTCAATTACCAGAGCTTCGGGCTCGACAACCAGCAACAACTGGTGCTGGTCTTCTGTGCGTACACGCTGGTCGGCATCGGGGCGGCCGCCTATTCGCCGGCCAAGTACGGCATCGTGACGGAAATGCTTCCGCCCGACCAATTGGTCAAGGGCAATAGCTGGATCGAAGGCCTGACCGTCCTGTCCATCATCATCGGCACCGTCGTGGGCGGCGTGCTCATTCACCCCAAGGTCTCGACCAGCCTGCTGGCCCACCCCTGGATCGGCGCCGTCGTCCAGAACCGCGTCGAAGCCGCCATTCTGGTCATCGGCTTCATCTACATGCTCGCGGCGGGATGCAACCTGCTCATACCGCGCACCAACATCGTTTATCCACCGCAGGAACGCAACCCCTTGCGCCTGCTCAAGACCTTCAAAGGCTACGTCGAGATTCTCTGGCGCGACAAGCTGGGACAACTCTCGCTGGCGGTCACCACGCTGTTCTGGGGCGCGGGCGCCACCCTGCAATTCATCGTCATAGAATGGGGGGCGCAGCATCTGGGCTATCGGCTGGACCAGGCCTCCATCCTGATGGGCATCGCTGCCCTGGGAACCGTGGTAGGCGCGGTTTTCGCCGGACGCGTGCCCTTGAAACGCGCCTTGTCGGTACTGCCCATCGGCGTGCTGATGGGCTTTGCGGTCATGTTGATGACGATCGTCCATTCGCAATGGGCCGTCTACGCGGTCCTATTGCTCATCGGCGGCCTGTCGGGGTTCTTCGTCGTGCCCATGAACGCTCTGCTGCAGCATCGCGGGCACGTGCTGCTGTCCGCCGGACACTCCATCGCCGTGCAGAATTTCAACGAACAGCTCAACATCCTGTTCATGCTGGCGATGTACAGCCTGCTGCTCTGGCTGCAATTGCCAGTCAACGTCATCATCGTCATTTTTGGCTCACTGGTCGCGGTGCTGATGCTCGTCATCATGCGCTGGAATATTCGCAATCACCGCGAAGACCCGACCCTGCAACATGCCATCGGGCAGCATGGCCACGGCCAGGCGCTGAAGCCCTGAACTGCCGGGCATCTGAACGCCCGGCGGCCTTACAGGTTGCGCAGCAGGTTCAGATCGCGCCATGCATCTGCCTTGAGCCGGGCATGCAGCAGCAGCGACGCGGGGTGATGCGTCACGACCAGCGGAATGCTGCGGCCATTGTCATCGACATACGCATGAATGCCGCTTCGAAGCGAGTCCAGCTCTTCGTCGCGGCCTAGCAGGGCTGCAGCGGACACTCTGCCCAACGCAACCAGGCATCCGGGACGCAGCAAAGTTATCTGGCGCCGCAAGAACGGCATGCATGTATCGACCTCAATTGCTTCGGGGCTGCGATTGCC
>CAZKBT010000050.1:0-21873 GCA_964551305.1 uncultured Burkholderiaceae bacterium | reverse complement strand
GCCTTCACGCGTAGCGTTGGAAGCGATCGGGCTGGTTTCGCCCTTGCCTTCGGTGTAGACGCGGTTGGCAGGCACGCCTTTGCTGACCAGGTAATTCTTGACCGTGTTGGCGCGGCGCTCGGACAGGCCTTGGTTGTATTGCTCGGTACCGATGGAGTCGGTGTGGCCGGTGGCAATCAACGTTTCCAGGTTGATCGAATTGACTTGCGAAACGACCTGGTCAAGGATCTGACGGCCTTCGGGCTTCAGCGTGGCTTTGTCGAAGTCGAAGAACGTGTCAGCATTGAGCACGACCTTGGTAGCGGTAGGCGCTACGACAGGCGCTTGGGGAGCTTGGGCAACTGGAACGCCGTCGCAGCCGGCGATACCGGTGGCGGGGGTCCAGAACGCATCACGCCAGCACAATTCGTTCGTACCGTTTTTCCAAACGTCGCCGAACGGATTTTGCCAGTTGTCGACTACTGTTTGCGCAGATACTGCGCCAGAAGCCGAAGCGGCTGCGATAGCGAGTGCTAGTGCGATTTTGGAGGGTTTATTCATGTTTCTCCTCTTGAGCTAATGCTGGTAAGTGATCGCAGCGAACCCGCCGCATATCAAGAAAACGGATCCAGTATAGCAATGCCGTGATCGAATCAAAGAATTGCACTGGGTTTCATGCGTGTTAGGCCGAATCTTACGGCATTTCTGCATGATTCGTTAAGCCCGGCATTGGCATATGGGCCAGATAGTGGGATTTATACGCGTTCTCGGGCAATATTGTTGGTTTTTGGCAACGAGTATGGGGGCGCTACGGTCGGGCCGGAGGGGGAGCGATTTTTGGCGCAAGCGCGGCTTTCATTTCGGGGGCTCCTGACCTTGCGGCATCGCCCTACAGTGGGAAATGATAGAATTTCCTATTCGCCCGTCATCGGCCTGCTTTCCCGTTTTTACCTATAAAGAAGAGCTATGAATTCCTTTGCAAAGGAAACGCTTCCGATTTCTCTGGAAGACGAAATGCGTCGCAGCTACCTCGATTATGCGATGAGAGTAATCGTGGGGCGCGCATTGCCGGACGTCCGCGACGGGCTGAAGCCTGTGCACCGCCGGGTTCTGTTCGCGATGCACGAATTGAACAACGACTGGAACCGGGCTTACAAGAAGTCCGCCCGCATCGTCGGCGACGTCATCGGTAAATACCACCCGCACGGGGACACCGCGGTCTACGACACCATCGTGCGCATGGCGCAGGACTTTTCACTACGCTACATGCTGGTCGACGGCCAGGGCAACTTCGGATCCGTGGACGGCGACAATGCGGCCGCCATGCGCTATACGGAAATCCGCCTGTCGAAAATCGCGCACGAACTGCTGGCCGACATCGACCAGAAAACCGTGGATTTCGGCCCCAACTACGACGGCAGCGAACAGGAACCGTTGCTGCTGCCTTCGCGGCTGCCCAACCTGCTGGTCAACGGCAGCTCGGGCATCGCCGTGGGCATGGCCACCAATATCCCGCCCCACAATTTGGCGGAGGTCATCGACGGCTGCCTGTATTGCCTGCGCCATCCCGCCTGCACCGTCGACGAGCTGATCGAAATCATTCCGGCGCCCGACTTTCCCACGGGAGGCATCATCTACGGCATGTCCGGCGTGCGCGAAGGCTATCGGACAGGCCGCGGCCGCGTCATCATGCGCGCGAAGACTCATTTCGAAGACATGGAAAAGGGCAATCGCCAAGCCATCGTCGTCGACGCCATCCCCTATCAGGTCAACAAGAAGACCCTGCAGGAAAAAATCGCCGAGCTGGTCAACGAGAAACGCATCGAAGGCATCTCCGACATTCGCGACGAGTCCGACAAGGAAGGCATGCGCCTGGTCATCGAACTCAAGCGCGGCGAGGTGCCGGAGGTCATCCTGAACAACCTGTACAAGAATACCCAGCTGCAGGATACGTTCGGCATGAACATGGTGGCGCTGGTCGACGGCCAGCCCCGCCTGCTGAATTTGAAGCAGATGGTGGAGTATTTCCTTGCGCACCGTCGCGAGGTGGTGACGCGCCGCACGGTGTTCCAGTTGCGCAAGGCCCGAGAGCGCGGCCACGTGCTGGAAGGCTTGGCGGTCGCCCTGGCCAACATCGACGAGTTCATCGCCATCATCAAGGCGGCGCCCACGCCGCCCGTGGCCAGGCAGGACCTGATGGACAAGGCCTGGGATTCCTCGCTGGTGCGCGAGATGCTGGCCAGGGCCGATCAGGGCGGCACGCCCGGAGGCCGCGCCGCGTATCGTCCCGACAACCTGGCGCCGGAATTCGGCGTGCAGCCGGACGGACTGTACCGGCTGAGCGAGGTTCAGGCTCAGGAAATCCTGAACATGCGCCTGCAGCGCCTGACGGGCCTGGAGCAGGACAAGATCGTCGGGGAATACCGCGAGGTCATGGAAACGATCGCCGATTTGCTGGACATCCTGGCTCGTCCGGAGCGCGTCACGACCATCATCGGCGATGAACTGCTTGCCATCAAAGCCGAGTTTTCCACCGGCGCGAAAGATACCCGCCGCTCCGAGATCGAGCACAATGCCACGGAGCTGGATACGGAAGACTTGATCACGCCCATGGACATGGTCGTGACCTTGTCGCACTCCGGCTACATCAAGAGCCAGCCCCTGTCGGAGTACCGCGCGCAAAAACGCGGCGGGCGGGGCAAGCAGGCGACCACGATGAAGGAGAATGACTGGGTGGACCAGTTGTTCACGGCCAACACACACGATTACCTGTTGTGCTTCTCCGACCGCGGACGCGTCTATTGGCTCAAGGTCTGGGAGGTGCCGCAAGGCTCGCGTGGCTCGCGCGGCCGTCCCATCGTCAACATGTTCCCGCTGATCGACGGCGAAAAAATCACCGTGGTGCTGGCCGTCAAGGAATTCAGCGAGGACCATTTCGTATTCATGGCGACCTCGCGCGGCACGGTCAAGAAAACACCGCTGTCCGATTTCGCCAACCCGCGCAAGGCGGGCATCATCGCCGTTGCGCTGGATGAAGGCGACTTCCTCATCGGCGCCGAGCTGACGGACGGCAATCACGACGTGATGCTGTTCTCGGATGCCGGCAAGGCGGTGCGTTTCGATGAAAACGACGTGAGGCCCATGGGGCGCACGGCGCGCGGCGTGCGCGGCATGATGCTCGAAGAAGGGCAGTCGGTGATCGCGCTGCTGGTGTCCGACGATGAAACGCGCAGCGTGTTGACGGCGACGGAAAACGGATATGGCAAGCGCACGAGCATAGTCGAGTACACCCGCCACGGCCGAGGCACCAAAGGCATGATCGCCATCCAGACCTCCGCACGCAACGGCAGGGTGGTGGGCGCCGTGCTGGTCGTGCCGTCCGATGAAATCATGCTGATCACGAATTCCGGCGTGCTGGTGCGCACCCGCGTGTCCGAGATACGCGAAATGGGTCGCGCGACGCAAGGCGTCACTTTGATGAACGTCGATGACGATAGCACGCTGTCCGGCGTGCGCCGCGTGGTGGAAACCGACGTGGATGCGCTGCTCGATGACGGCGAGCCGGATGCGCCGTCCGAGGCGCAAGGCCAGGCCGATCAGCCGGGCCGGGACGCGCGCGGGGAAGCGGCTTCCGATGAGGATGCCGGGCGGGGCGCCGAGGGCGGCGAATAATGGCGCGGCCGTGGAACTTCTCGGCGGGACCCTCGGCCATGCCCCTGGAAGTCCTGCAGCAGGCGGCGCAAGAGATGACGGATTGGCACGGCAGCGGCATGTCCGTCATGGAAATGAGCCACCGCGGCAAGCATTTCGGCCGGATCCGCGACGAAGCGGAAAGCGATCTGCGCGAACTGCTGTCTATTCCGGATGATTTCGCCGTGTTGTTCATGCAGGGCGGAGCGACGGCTGAAAATGCCATCGTGCCACTGAATCTTATCGGGCGCCGAGACACCGGCAAGGCCGACTACGTCACGTCGGGGATCTGGTCGAACAAGTCCCTGAAGGAAGCGGGCCGTTACGGCGACATCGCCGTGGCCGCCAGCAGCGGCGAGACCGCCGTGATCGGCGGGATCGAGCAACAGCCCTGGACGTGGTTTCCCGCGGTGCGGAACTGGCGTGTGCGCTCCGACGCGGCTTACGTGCATTTGTGCGGCAACGAAACGATAGGCGGCGTCGAGTTCGTCGATTATCCGGACCTGGCGGAGCACGGCGCGCCCGACGTCGCGCTGGTCGTGGACGTATCTTCCCACTTTTTGTCCCGGCCGATCGATTTTTCGCGCGTGCACGTGGCTTATGCGGGCGCCCAGAAAAACGCGGGCCCCGCAGGGTTGACGGTGGTCGTCATCCGGCGCGACATGCTGGGCCATGCCTTGCCGGTGTGCCCGACCGCCTTCGATTATGCGAACGTCGCCGCCGCGGATTCGATGTTCAATACGCCTCCGACCTATGCGATCTACATGGCCGGACTGGTGTTCAAGTGGCTCAAGCGGCAAGGCGGCATAGCGGCCATCGAAGCGGCTAACATCGAGAAATCCGCCGCCATGTATGGCTATATCGATGCATCCGACCTGTACGTGAACAAAGTCCATGCCGGATCGCGTTCGCGCATGAACGTGCCGTTTTTCCTGCGGGATGAACAGCTGAACGCGTCTTTCCTGGCAGGCGCCGAGCAAGCCGGCCTGATGCAGCTGAAAGGTCATAAAAGCGTGGGCGGCATGCGCGCATCCATATACAACGCCGTGCCTCTCGAAGGAGTACGGGCACTGATTAATTACATGCGGGATTTTGAGCGACGCCATGGATAATTCCCTGCAGGAACGCCTGCTGCCCTTACGTCAACGCATAGACGCCATCGACGAGCAGCTGCTCGATCTCTTGAATCAGCGCGCCGCGGCCGCACAAAAGGTGGGGCGCATCAAGGAAGAGTTCGATCTGGACGGGCCGGTCCTGAAGCCGGAGCGGGAGGCGGACGTCATCCGCCGCTTGCAGGTTTTGAACAGGGGGCCGTTCACGCCACAGGCGGTCGATGCGGTCTGGACCCAGATCATTTCGACCTGTCGCGGGCTGGAGCGCGTCCTGACCGTCGCGTATCTCGGACCCCAAGGGTCGTTTTCCGAGCAGGCCGCCTTGGAGCATTTCGGCCATGCGGTGACGCGGGTGCGCTGCGATACGTTCGACGAGGTCTTTCGCGCGGTGGAGGCCGGACAGGCCGATGTCGGCATGGTTCCGGTGGAAAATTCCACCGAGGGCGCCGTCAACCGGACGCTGGATCTGCTCCTGAATTCGCCGCTGAAGGTATTGGGCGAGCGCTCGATAAAAATTCATCACGCGTTGATGAGCAAGCATGGCACGCTGGACGGCGTCAAGCGCGTCATGGCGCATCCACAGGCGCTTGCGCAGTGCCAGGGCTGGCTGACGCAGCATTGTCCCGGCATGGCGCGCGACGCCGCATCGAGCAATGCGGAAGCGGCGCGCATCGCCAGCGAAGATCCGACCGTTGCGGCCATCGCCGGCGAGGTCGCGGCCACGGCCTGGGATCTGGGCGTCATCGCCTCGGGCATCCAGGACGATCCGCAGAATCGCACGCGCTTCCTGGCGATCGGCGCGATCGAAACCTTGCCCAGTGGAAGCGATAAAACCAGCATCATTCTCGCCGTGCCCAACCGGGCGGGGGCGGTCTACGACATGCTGGCTCCCTTGGCCGCCAACGGCGTATCGATGACGAGGCTGGAGTCGCGCCCGGCCCGCACCGGGCAATGGGAATATTATTTCTATGTCGACCTATTGGGACATCGCAACGAAGAGGCGGTCGCGCGGGCGCTGTCGGATTTGAAGCAGCAAGTGGCTTTCTTCAAGATCCTGGGCTCCTACCCGCGTCAATAGGACGATCATGGCTGCCAAGACCACGGCCGATAGCGGCACGCGGAATTTTCCGGAAAAGCCTGTCGTCGCCATCGTGGGCGTCGGGCTCATCGGGGGGTCGTTCGCAGCGGCATTGAAGGCGGCCGGCCGCGTGCAGCGGGTGCTGGGAGTCGGGCGCAACCGGAAAAGCCTGTTGCGCGCGCAAACCCTGGGTCTTATCGACGAGATCGCCACGCTTGAGCAGGCCGCGGAACAGGCGGATGTGATCTTGTTGGCGACGCCCGTCGGAACGATGCTTGCCTTGCTCAAGCAGCTCGCGCCGCATTTGCGCCCCGGCACGCTGGTGACCGATGCGGGCAGCACCAAGCAGAATGTGGTCGATGCCGCCCGCGAGGGCCTGGCCGGCAAGGCGGCGCAATTCATTCCCGCCCACCCGATCGCGGGTGCCGAAAATACAGGTCCCGATGCGGCCGATCCAGGCCTGTATCGCGGGCGCACAGTCATCCTGACGCCGCTGGACGAAAATTCGCCGTCTTCCCGGTCCGCGATCACCCGGGTGTGGGAACAATGCGGCGCGCGGGTAATCAGCATGGCTGCCGACGCGCACGACACGATACTGGCGTCCGTCAGTCATTTGCCTCATTTCCTGTCGTCGGTCTTCATGTGGCAGGTGGCGTCCGCGGCGGATTCCGACATGCGGCTGACGCTGGCGGGAAGCGGCTTTCGCGATTTCACGCGTATCGCGGCGGGATCGCCCGAGATGTGGCGCGATATTTTCCTGGCCAACCGTTCGGCCGTCCTGGCCGAGCTCGACGACGTGCGGGCCTGCCTGGACAAGGCGCGGCAGGCGTTACAGGACGAAGACGGCCAGGCTTTGTACGATATTTTGGATAAGGCGGCTCTTGCGCGCCGATTCTGGGGCGGCAGGAGTGGTTTGACATGACGGAAATCAAGAAAGAACGCCTCGCGCCGGTTACGAGCGCTCGGGGCACCGTGCACTTGCCGGGCTCCAAAAGCATTTCCAATCGGGTGTTGTTATTGGCAGCCGTCAGCCAAGGGCAAACGCAGCTGGACGGTTTGCTGGATTCCGATGATACGCGCGTCATGCAGGCGGCACTGCGCCAGTTGGGCGTGGCGATAGACAGTACGGCGCCGTCCCGCGCCGTGGTGAACGGCGCCAGTCCATTTCCCGTCGATCGCGCCGAGCTTTTTCTCGGCAATGCGGGCACCGCCTTTCGGCCGCTGACGGCCGCGCTGGCCTTGATGGGCGGCGATTATCGCCTCTCGGGCGTGCCCCGCATGCATGAGCGTCCCATCGGCGACCTGGTCGACGCCTTGCGCATCCTGGGTGCGGATATTCAGTACGAAGGCGAGGCGGGCTTTCCGCCGCTGCGCGTTCGCGCCGGGCGGGGTGCGTCCGCGGATGGCGGCCGGGATGCGGTTCAGGTGAAAGGTTCGGTGTCCAGCCAGTTCCTGACGGCGTTGTTGATGGCGGCGCCCTTGCATACCGCCAAGACCGGCCGGGACCTTGCCATAGAGGTGCAAGGCGAGCTGATTTCCAGGCCGTACATTTTGATCACGCTCAACCTTATGCAGCGTTTCGGCGTACGGGTCCGGCGCGAAGGATGGCAGCGGTTCGAGGTGCCCGCCACGGCCGTCTACCGGAGTCCCGGCCGCTTGCACATCGAAGGCGACGCGTCCAGCGCGTCTTATTTCATGGCGTTGGGGGCGATCGGCGGTGGACCCGTCCGGATCGAAGGCGTCGGCACCAGCAGCATACAGGGCGATGCCGCCTTTGCCGAGGTGGTGCAGGCGATGGGCGCGATGGTCGCCAAGTCCGAGAATGCGATGGAGATTCGCGGGCCGAGCGTTGCCGACGGAGAGCGTCTGAACGCCTTCGACAGGGATTTCAATTTGATTCCCGATGCCGCCATGACGGCGGCCGTGCTGGC
Organism: uncultured Burkholderiaceae bacterium; assembly: GCA_964551305.1. Classification (GTDB taxonomy): domain Bacteria; phylum Pseudomonadota; class Gammaproteobacteria; order Burkholderiales; family Burkholderiaceae_B; genus JBAZDC01. Next base: position 14,083 of record CAZKBT010000050.1, on the reverse strand, counting down.
CTTGTTTGCGGACGGGCCGTGCACATTGCGCAATATCGCCAGCTGGCGGGTCAAGGAAACGGACCGTATCCATGCCATGCACACGGAGCTGGCCAAACTGGGCGCCCAGGTGGAATCCGGCCCCGATTGGCTTCGTGTGCATCCTTTGGCAAGGTCGCAATGGCGCCCGGCGGACATCCACACCTATGACGATCACAGGATGGCCATGTGTTTTTCCCTGGCGGCGTTTGGTCCGGCGCCGGTGACGATCCTCGATCCGGATTGCGTCGCCAAAACCTTTCCGGACTATTTTTCGGTCTTTCATGGATTGGTGCAAGCGTGACGGACACATCGGTTCAGGACCGCGCGCCGGTCATTGCCATAGACGGTCCGACAGCGTCGGGCAAAGGGACGATCGCGCATCGCGTTGCGCAGGCCCTCGGCTGGGGCGTGCTCGATAGCGGCGCTTTGTACAGGCTGACTGCCCTGTCGGCGCTGAAGCGGGGCGCGGACGTCGGCGACGAGCAGGCCGTCGCCGTGGTCGCCGGCCGGTTGGACGTACGCTTCCAGGCCGACCGGATATATCTGGATGGCGAAGACGTCGCGGGCGCCATCCGGGAAGAGCAGGTGGGCAATCTGGCGTCGCGCATCGCCGCCTACCAGCCGGTGCGCGACGCCTTGCTGGCCCGCCAGCGCGCGTTCCGCCATCATCCGGGCCTGGTCGCCGACGGGCGCGACATGGGCACGGTCGTGTTTCCGGATGCCGAGCTGAAGATTTTTTTGGTCGCCGACGTGGAGTCGCGCGCAATTAGAAGATGTAAACAGTTGAAGGAAAAGGGTTTTTCTGTTAATCTTCAAGACCTTTTAAAAGACATGCGTTTGCGCGATGAGCGCGATAGCAGTCGGGCGAACGCGCCGCTTATTGCGGCGGCCGATGCCGTTACCGTCGATTCTTCGGACTTGAGTATCGAAGAAACGGTAAAAAAAGTACTCGACCTCTGGTCGAACCGATAAGGTCCCTGTTTGCCGGACGCCGTAACTCATAGGCGCATGGTCGACAGGGTTTCGTTCACTCCGCTGGGGCGCAGTCAGGCTTCGGCGTGTTTTCAACAGCCATTTTGGCTTATGGATCTTTATTAATGTCCTCCATTTCCACCACAGCCGCTACCGGCGGCGAAAGCTTTGCCGACCTTTTTGCAGAAAGCATCAAAAACCAGGACATGAAGTCCGGTGAGGTCATCTCCGCAGAAGTCGTTCGCATCGACCACAATTTCGTCGTGGTCAACGCAGGCCTCAAGTCCGAGGCGCTGATTCCCATCGAAGAATTCCTGAATGACCAAGGCGAGCTCGAGGTCCAGTCCGGCGATTTCGTATCGGTTGCCATTGACTCGCTCGAGAACGGCTACGGCGACACCATTCTTTCGCGCGATCGCGCCAAGCGCCTGTCGGCATGGCTGCAGTTGGAACAAGCCCTGGAGTCGGGTGAAATGGTCACCGGCACGATCACCGGCAAGGTCAAGGGCGGCCTGACCGTCATGACCAACGGCATCCGCGCATTCCTGCCCGGTTCGCTGGTCGACCTGCGTCCGGTCAAGGACACCACGCCCTACGAGGGCAAGACCATGGAATTCAAGGTCATCAAGCTCGATCGCAAGCGCAACAACGTTGTGTTGTCGCGCCGCTCGGTGCTTGAGGCCAGCATGGGCGAAGAGCGCCAGAAACTGCTCGAAACCCTGGCCGAAGGCGCCGTGGTCAAGGGCGTCGTCAAGAACATCACCGATTATGGCGCGTTCGTCGATCTGGGCGGCATCGACGGCTTGCTGCACATCACCGACATGGCATGGCGTCGCGTGCGTCATCCTTCCGAAGTGCTTCAGGTGGGCCAGGAAGTCGAAGCCAAGGTTCTGAAGTTCGATCAGGAAAAGAGCCGCGTCTCCCTGGGCGTCAAGCAATTGGGCGAGGATCCGTGGGTGGGTCTGGCGCGCCGCTATCCGCCTAACACCCGCCTGTTCGGCAAGGTCACGAACCTGACCGACTACGGCGCGTTCGTCGAAGTCGAAGCCGGCATCGAAGGTTTGGTGCACGTGTCCGAAATGGACTGGACCAACAAGAACGTCGATCCGCGCAAGGTCGTGACCCTGGGCGAAGAAGTCGAAGTCATGGTTCTGGAAATCGACGAAGACCGTCGTCGTATTTCGCTGGGCATGAAGCAGTGCCGCCAGAATCCTTGGGAAGAGTTCTCCATCAACTTCAAGCGCGGCGACAAGGTTCACGGCGCCATCAAGTCCATCACCGATTTCGGCGTGTTCGTGGGCCTGCCCGGCGGCATCGACGGACTGGTTCACCTGTCCGACCTGTCCTGGACGGAGTCCGGCGAAGAAGCCGTTCGCAACTTCAAGAAGGGCGACGAAATCGATGCGGTGGTTCTGGGCATCGACACGGAAAAAGAGCGTATCTCCCTGGGCATCAAGCAGCTCGAAGGCGATCCGTTCAACAATTTCGTTGCGACCTATGACAAGGGCGCCGTGGTTCCCGGCGTCGTCAAGTCCGTCGAGCCCAAGGGTGCCGTCGTGACTCTTTCCGTGGACGTCGAAGGCTACTTGCGCGCGTCGGAAATCTCGGTCGGCCGTGTCGAAGACGCCACCACCGTCTTGAATGCCGGCGACAACGTCGAGGCCATGATCATCAACATCGATCGCAAGGCGCGTTCGATCCAGTTGTCGATCAAGGCTCGCGACAACGCCGAAACGGCCGACACCATCCAGCGCATGTCCGATGCCAGCGCTTCTTCCGGCACGACGAACCTGGGCGCGTTGCTCAAGGCCAAGCTGGACCTGCAGCGCGACGACGGTTAATCAGCGTGACCAAGTCAGAGTTGATTGCGTTGCTGGCCAGTCGATATCCTCAACTGGCGGCACGCGACACGGATTACGCCGTGAAGACGGTGCTCGATGCGATGACCCAGGCTTTGGTCAACGGTCAACGCATCGAGATCCGTGGGTTTGGCAGCTTCTCGCTGTCCAAGCGCGCACCGCGCGTTGGACGCAATCCGAAATCCGGTGAGAAAGTGATGGTGCCCGGCAAACAGGTACCGCATTTCAAGGCCGGCAAGGAGCTGCGGGAGCGTGTTGATTCCGCGTTCAACCAGACTGCCGAATCGGTCAACGAAGAGGCGCCCCCCGTGTTGGACACGACCCGGATGATGCACGGCTGAAAAAACCGGAAAACGCCATGAAACCCCAAAGGTTGGCTCCAGCCCGCCTTTGGGGTTTTGTCTTTGTGGAGTCCGAGTCCTGAAGCGACCCCGGCGTTCGGATCCGGCATATATGAGAAAATAGGGAATCCCCTTTACAATTGACGATTCCCGTTTCCTGGAGTTCTCCTATGCGTTATCTGGTTTGGGTATTGCGGTTGGCGGTTTTTATCGTCGTGCTGATGTTCGCCCTTAAAAACACAGGTCCTGTCACGGTCAATTTCTTCCAGGATCACCTGGTGGCGGACGTGCCTCTGATCGTCGTCATGTTGACCGTCTTCGTTCTCGGGGCGGTGCTGGGTCTGTTGATCGCGCTGCCGACCATCATGCGCAAGCGCCGTGAAATAGGGCGTCTCAAACGCGAAATCGTCGCGTTGGAGGATCAGCTGCGCCTGGGCAAGGCGCCGCAGGACATGATGACGTCGGAGCTGATCGCGCCGTTGGCGCCTCTGTAAATAAGCCAATCGGGTTGAGACGACGTGGATTTTGAAACCTGGTGGTTGATATTCGTACCCTTGCTGTTTGCATTGGGCTGGATAGCGGCGCGTGTTGATATCCGGCAGATGCTGTCCGAAACGCGCTCCTTGCCCAATTCGTATTTCAAGGGGCTGAATTTTTTGCTCAACGAAGAACCCGACCGCGCCATCGATGCGTTCGTGGAGGTGGCCAAGCTGGACCCCGAGACCACCGAGCTGCATTTTGCGTTGGGCAGCCTTTTTCGGCGTCGAGGCGAGATGGAGCGCGCCATACGGGTGCATCAAAGCCTGTTGGCGCGTGCGGATCTGCCCCAGGCCGACCGTGAGAACGCCCAGCACGAACTGGCGCAGGATTTTCTCAAGGCCGGCATGCTCGACCGGGCCGAGCAGGCTTTCGAGCAAGTCATCGACACGCGCTTCGCCGTGCCGGCGGTGCGCGCGCTGATACGCATCTATGAATCGGAGCATGATTGGGAGCGCGCCATCGAAGCCGTCAAGCGTTTGCGTGGGCTGGTGGATGAGCCGGTTCCGCAGCTGGTGCACTATCAGTGCGAGCGAGCAGTGACGGCGCTGTCGGGTTCGAATCCGGATCTGAAGGCTGCCGGCGAAGCCCTCGATGCGGCCGAGAACGCGGCCAGAACCGCCGGCGGGCGAACCGGAGGCATGGCTTCGCGGGCCCGTATCGCCATGTTGCGGGCCAAATTGGCCAAGCTCAGCGGCCAGGAGGATCAGGAGCGCATGTTTTTGTTGTCGGTCCTGGACGCGGCTCCAGAGTATGCTAGCCTGGTGGCCAACGAGCTGCTGGAAAGCTTCCGGCGCGCGGGGCAGCAGGCTCAGGGTCTGGAAAGATTGCGCGCGCACTACATGAAGCATCCTTCGCTGGACATGTTCAACGCGGTGTTTCGCGAGCTGCGCCTGCAGCAGGGCTATGACACCGCATGGGGATTCGCGCGCGAGGCGCTGCGCGCGCATCCTTCGCTGCTGGGGCTGGACCGGCTTCTGGAAGCCGAGTTGGCCAGCATGCAGGCCGTGGGAGACGCGCCGGATCGGCCTGCCTCGGCGCCCGGCGTGGCGCCAAGCCTGGATTCTCTCGGCGGCGAAGACCTGGGCTTGTTGCGCTCCCTGATACATAAGCATACGCAACGCCTGGACCGCTACGCATGTCGGATTTGCGGATTCGAGGCCAAGCATTATTATTGGCAGTGCCCGGGTTGCAACTCGTGGGAAACCTATCAGCCGCGCCGCCTGGAGGAATTGCAATGATGGTGTTTCCTTCCGAGGCGGTCAGCCGGGTCAATGTGCTGGTCATCGGCGACCTGATGCTGGATCGGTACTGGTTCGGCGAGGTCGATCGTATTTCTCCCGAAGCGCCGGTGCCCGTGGTCAAGGTCGCCCGGCGCGAAGATCGTTTGGGCGGCGCGGCCAACGTCGCCCGCAACATCGTGGCGCTGGGCGCGCGCGCATCGTTGCTGGGCGTCGTGGGCAACGACGAGGCGGGGCGCCGGATCGCGTCCTTGTCCAGCGACGCCGGCATACGCACCCGCGTCATTGTCGACGATCAACTGCCCACGACGCTGAAGCTGCGCGTGCTGGGGCGGCAGCAGCAGCTGCTGAGGGTCGATTTCGAAGAGCAGCCGTCCAGCCTGAGCCTGGCGGGCATCGATGAGCACGTCGCCGAGCTGCTGGCCCAACACGACATGGTCGTGCTCTCGGACTATGCCAAGGGAACGCTGAAAGCCGTGGAAACGCTGATCCAGGCCGCACGCGCCGCCGGCGTACCGGTGCTGGTCGATCCGAAGGGGCACAGCTATCGGCGCTATCGCGGCGCGACCATCATCACACCCAACCGCGCCGAAATGATGCAGGCCGTGGGCGCCTGGCGCGACGAGGACGAACTCGAGCGGCTGGCACAGGCGCTGCGTCGCGAACTCGAGCTGGAGGCGCTGCTGGTGACCCGGTCCGAGCAGGGCATGACCTTGTTCACGGAGGCGGGCCGGGAGCATGTCGATGCGCATGCGCATGAAGTATTCGACGTGTCGGGCGCGGGCGATACCGTGCTGGCGACCCTGGCCGTCATGCGCGCGGCCGGCCTGGAATGGTTCGAAGCGATGCTGTGGGCCAATCGTGCAGGCGGCATCGTCGTCGGAAAACTGGGCACATCCGTTGTAACAGCAGGAGAACTTGCATGATCGTAGTGACTGGCGGCGCCGGTTTCATAGGAAGCAACCTGGTGCGCGGCTTGAACCGCCGGGGCCAATCCGACATCTTGGTCGTCGACGACCTGAAGGATGGAGACAAATTCGTCAATCTGGTCGGCGCTGATATTTCCGACTATATGCACAAAGACGAGTTTCGCAGCCGGATCGCGACCGGCGCCTTCGACCACGTCGAGGCGATCTTCCATCAAGGCGCTTGCTCCGACACGACGGAGCGCGACGGCCATTACATGATGGACAACAATTATCGCGTCACGCTGGAGCTGTTCGAGTACGCGCAGCGGCGCAAGCTGCCCTTCATCTACGCTTCGTCGGCGGCTGTCTACGGCGCGGGTCCGGTCTACGTCGAGGACCGACGCAACGAGGCGCCTTTGAACGTATACGGCTATTCCAAGTATTTGTTCGACCAGGTGCTGCGCCGGCGTCTGGATGCATTGACCGCGCCGGTAGTCGGGCTGCGCTATTTCAATGTCTACGGCCCTCAGGAGCAGCACAAGGGCCGCATGGCGTCGGTCGCCTTTCACAACGTGAATCAATTCCTGCAGGAAGGGCACGTGCGTCTGTTCGGCGGCTGGGACGGTTATGGCGATGGCGGCCAGATGCGGGATTTCGTCTATATCGATGACGTGGTCGACGTCAATCTTTTCTTTCTGGACAATCCTGGCGTGTCGGGCATATTCAATTGCGGCACGGGCCGTGCCCAACCCTTCAACGACGTGGCCGGCACGGTCGTCAACAGCATCAGGGCGCGCGACGGCCAGGCCGCGTTGGCGTTGCCGGCGCTGATCGAACAAGGGTATTTGCGCTACATCCCGTTTCCGGAGGATCTCAAGGGACGCTATCAAAGCCATACCGAGGCCGATCTGACGCAGCTGCGCGCGGCAGGCTACGACCGGCCTTTCCTGGATGTGCAGACGGGCGTGGCGGCATACGTTCAGCGTTTGCTAGCGTAGGTTCACGCATGGATGTTCGGTCGCCGGGCGCATTTGCACCCGGCACGCCCGGCGGCATGATGGAGCTTCCTCTTCACACTCTGGAGCAAGCTCATGAATCCCTTTACCGAATCCACGGTCGCCCGGTCCGTCGCGCCGGTCGCGTCCACCGCCTGGCCGCGTTCCCGGCGTTCATGGAAAGGCCTGGCGCACGCCGCAGGCTTGGCGGCGCGGGTCGGCATGGCCGGCATATTGCTCGGGCCGGCGTGGGCCGGCGCCACGGACATCAATAGCGCCTCGCTGCAGCAATTGCAGTCCATCAAAGGCATAGGCCCGAAAACCGCGCAGATCATACTCGACGAACGGCAACGCGGCGGCGATTATGAATCGTTCGACGATCTGTCGGACCGCGTCAAGGGTATAGGACCCAAGAAAGCGGCTTCGTTGAGAGCGCAAGGTCTCAGCGTGGGCGCGGGTTCCGCGGCACCAGGCTCGCGCGCGTCGCCCGCGGCGGCCAAGGCGCCGTCGCCCAAGGGCAGGGCGGCACCGAAATAGCCTTGCCGGGCCTGGCAAGGCATGGTCCGGCCTGCCTCGGCGCCGTTCACGAGCGCTGGTTGCTCAGGGACGACCGAAGGCTCGGCGAAATCAGGATGGGCAGGCGTGGCGTATAGCCCGCCCATGCGCGAGCGGGTATTAGTAGGTTATTATTTTCCCCATGAAAACCTACCCTACTATCGAAGACACCATCGGCGGCACCCCGTTGGTGCGTCTGCAGCGTATTCCCGGCGAGCTGGGCCAAGGCCGAGGCAACCAGATTCTTGCCAAGCTCGAGGGTAATAATCCCGCCGGCTCGGTCAAGGACAGGGCCGCGTTCTCCATGATCAGCCGCGCCCAGGAGCGCGGCTCGATCGCGCCCGGCGACACCCTGATCGAAGCCACCAGTGGCAATACGGGGATCGCCCTGGCCATGGTGGCCGCGATCCGCGGGTACAAGATGATACTCATCATGCCGGACAATCTTTCCCAGGAACGCCGCGCCGCCATGACCGCGTATGGCGCGCAGCTGATCCTGACGCCGGCCGATCAGGGTGGAATGGAATATGCCCGGGACTTGGCGCTGAAGATGCAGCGGGACGGCAAGGGCAAGGTCCTGGATCAATTCGCCAACGAAGACAATCCCGCGGCCCACGTGCATGCCACAGGCCCCGAGATCTGGTCGCAGACCGAGGGCGGCATCACCCATTTCGTCAGCGCCATGGGTACGACCGGCACCATCATGGGGGTGAGCGCTTATCTGAAGAGCATGAGCAGGCAGGTGCGCGTGGTGGGCGTGCAGCCGGAAGAAGGCTCGCAGATTCCCGGCATACGCAAATGGCCGGAAGCCTATTTGCCCGCCATTTACGACGCCGACCGGATAGACGAGTTCGAATACGTTTCGCAGGGCGATGCCGAAGCCATGGCGCGGCGCCTGGCCGCCGAAGAAGGCATATTCTGCGGAATCTCGTCGGCGGGCGCCCTGGTGGGCGCGCTGAAGGTGGCGGCCCGAGTCGAAAACGCCACCATCGTATTCATCGTTTGCGATCGCGGCGATCGTTATCTGTCCACCGGCGTGTTCAACTGACCGCGCGGCGACGCGGTTCAGTAAGGATTGTCGTATTTCATGCGGTTGGCCAATTCCTGCGCCAGGTCGGCTACCGACGCGGCGTAGAAGTAGCTGCGGTTGTAGTGGGTCAGGGCGAAGAAGTTCGGCGTGCCTGTGCGATATTCCACCGTCTTGCGCGGTTCGTCCACCAGGTCGACGATGCCCAGGCGATGCTTCTGCCAGGCCGTGCCGTAGTTTCCAGTACTGGGGAGGCGCGTCGCGCCCCTTTCTTTCAGCGTTTGCCAGTCCAGGGTGGGCTCCAGCCCGCCTGACACCAGGGATTGGGCATTGGACGGCAGCGCCACCGGCGCAAAAACGGGCACGCCGCGTTGCCAGCCGTGCTCGCGCAGAAAGCGGGCCACGGAAAAAATGGCGTCGTCGACATTATTCAATAGATCGATCTTGCCGTCTCCGTTGCCGTCGGCGGCGTAGCGCAGCAGGCTGCCCGGCATGAACTGCGGCAGGCCCATGGCGCCGGCGAACGATCCCTGGGCGGTCAAGGCATCGATTTTTCCCGCGTAATCCAGTTGTATCAGATCGGCCAGTTGATCGCGGAACATCTGGCTGCGCTCGGGACGGCCGGCGTCGGGATAGCGAAAGCCCAGCGTCGTCAACGCGTCGAGGACGCTGAAATTCCCGGTATGGCGTCCATACAATGTCTCTACGCCTATGATGGCTGCGATGATGGAGGCGGGCACGCCGTATTCCCGCGCGGCGCCGTCCAGCGCCAGGCGGTGCTGGGACCAGAACTCCACGCCGTTGCGGATCCGGATGGGCTCCACGAACCGTTTTCGGTAAGTCACCCAACTGCGCCGCACCCGCGTGGACGAGGGCGACATCAGGCGCGCGGCCGTCGCGTTGTAGTCGGCCGATGCGAGCAGCCGCTCGACGTGCTCCAGGGGGATGCCGCGAGTGCGCGACAGTTCATCGGCAAACGCCTGGATTTCGGGCACGAGCGTGCCGTTGGCTTGCCGCAAGGGACCCGCGTCGGCGCGCGAAAAGCCGGCCTGGATGGAGGGCAACGCCTTGGGCATGCCCGCGTTATGCGCCTGCGAGCCGGAGGCGGGCGGCGCGGCGCGGCCGGGCGCGGTGTTTGGCGTAGAATTCGAAGGCGGAACGGCGGTCTGTTTCGTTGCGCATGCGCTCAAGGTGGCGCACACGCTCAATAAGGCGGCAAGGCAACCGGCTTGCACGATACGGGGTGACTTGAACATAATCTTCCTTATGGAGACTCTATATATTACCCATCCTGCCTGCCGACTGCACGAAATGGGGACGTGGCATCCGGAGTGCCCCGAAAGGCTCGATGCGATCAACGACCAGCTGCGCGCCAACGGCATCCTGGATTTGCTGTCGCAGGCCGAGCCCGCGTATGCGACCGATGAAGACATCCGGCGCGTGCACGACGCCGGGTACGTGGACGAGCTGAAGGCTCGTCAACCGGTAAACGGCAGTTATCGCGCCCTGGATCCGGATACGTTGATGAACGCGCATACCCTGGACGCCGCCCGCGCCGCGGCGGGGGCGGGCATCGCCGCGGTGGATGCGGTGATGGCGGGGTCGGCCGCCACGGCTTTCTGCGCGGTAAGGCCGCCCGGTCATCATGCGAGGCGGGCGCAGGCGATGGGCTTTTGCTTTTTCAACAATGTGGCGATCGCCGCGGCATACGCGCTGGAAAAACACGGCTTGCAACGCGTCGCCATCGTGGATTTCGACGTCCATCACGGCAACGGGACCGAAGAGATGTTCACGGGGGACCCCCGTGTGATGATGTGCAGCTTTTACCAGCATCCCTTCTTCCCCAATCTGCGCGAAGAGCATCCCGCCGGCAATATGCTCAACACGCCGGTTCCGGCCTACACCACGGGCGCCCGCGTGCGTCGATTGGTCGACGATGTCTGGGTGCCGCGGCTGCTGGCATACCGGCCCGAGATGATATGCATCTCGGCCGGATTCGATGCGCATCGCGAAGACGACATGGGCCAGCTCGACTTGGTCGAATCCGACTTCGCCTGGATTACCGCCAAAATGGTCGAGGTGGCGGATGCGTGCTGCGGCGGACGCATCGTCAGCCTTTTTGAAGGCGGCTACAACTTGTCGGCGCTAGGCCGCAGCGTGGTCGCCCACGTTCGCGCCTTGTCTAAGCTGTAGAATAGACTGCTTTTAACGTTATTATTTGCAAACTTTACTATGCCTGTGGAGGATGTTCGATGAAGGTGCTCGTGCCGGTCAAGCGCGTCGTTGACTACAACGTCAAGGTTCGCGTCAAGTCAGATCAAAGCGGTGTGGACATTGCCAACGTGAAAATGTCGATGAACCCCTTTGATGAAATCGCCATCGAAGAGGCGACGCGCCTGAAGGAAAAAGGGGTCGCCACGGAAGTGGTCGCGGTGTCTTGCGGCGCGGCGCAATCCCAGGAAACCTTGCGTACCGCCATGGCCATCGGCGCGGATCGGGGCATGCTGGTCCAGACCGACGTCGAGCTCCAGCCATTGGCCGTTGCCAAGCTGCTCAAGGCCTTGGTCGACAAGGAGCAGCCCGGCCTGGTCATATTGGGCAAGCAAGCCATCGACGATGACGCAAACCAGACCGGCCAGATGCTGGCCGCTTTGCTGGATTGGCCGCAGGCCACGTTTGCCAGCAAGGTCGAAGTCGCCGGCGACCGTGTCACGGTCACGCGCGAAGTCGACGGCGGCCTGGAAACCTTGTCGTTGAAGCTGCCGGCGATCGTCACGACGGATTTGCGCCTGAATGAACCGCGCTACGTGACCCTGCCCAACATCATGAAGGCCAAGAAAAAACAATTGGACGTCGTTGCGCCCGAGGACCTCGGCGTGGATGTCGCGCCGCGCCTGAAGACCCTGAAAGTCACGGAACCGCCCGCGCGCTCCGCTGGCATTACGGTGCCCGATGTGGCGACGCTGGTGGATAAACTGAAAAACGAAGCGAAGGTGGTGTAAATGACGATACTCGTAATTGCGGAGCATGATAATCAGCAACTGAAACCCGCGACGTTGAATACGCTGGCCGCGGCGCAAAAGCTGGGCGATCAGGTGCATGTCCTGATCGCGGGCAGCAATGCCCGGGCCGTCGCCGATCAGGCCGCTCAGGCGGCGGGCGTCGCCAAGGTCCTGTTGGCCGACGGCGAATCGCTGGCCGACGGCCTGGCCGAAAACGTGGCCGCCCAAGTACTGGCGATTGCCGGCGACTATAGCCACATCCTCTTTGCGTCGACGGCGGCGGGCAAGAACGTGGCGCCGCGCGTGGCCGCCAAATTGGACGTTGCGCAAATTTCGGACATCATTTCCGTGGAGTCCGCCGATACGTTTACGCGTCCGATCTACGCGGGCAACGGGATCGCCACGGTGCAATCCGGCGATGCGGTCAAAGTCATTACCGTGCGCACCACCGCTTTCGATGCCGCACCGGCGCAAGGCGGCGGCGCAACGGTAGAGTCCGTGGCGGCCGTAGCCGATGCGGGCGTGTCCGCGTTCGTGGGGCGCGAGCTGGCAAAGAGCGAGCGTCCGGAACTGGCCGGCGCGTCGGTGGTCGTGTCGGGCGGCCGTGGCCTGGGCAGCGCCGAGAACTTCAAGATCCTCGATCCTTTGGCCGACAAGCTGGGCGCCGCCTTGGGCGCGTCCCGGGCGGCCGTCGACGCGGGCTACGCGCCGAACGACTGGCAGGTCGGCCAAACCGGCAAGATCGTGGCTCCCCAACTTTACGTGGCGGTGGGGATTTCGGGCGCCATCCAGCATTTGGCCGGCATGAAGGATTCCAAGGTCATCGTCGCCATCAACAAGGATGCCGAGGCGCCCATCTTCGGCGTGGCGGACTACGGCCTGGTGGCGGATTTGTTCGACGCCGTTCCCGAGCTGACCAACGCGCTCTGAAAGCCTGCATAAAGCGCATTCTCGCCGCGTCGGGGCCGCGCCATCCGCTCGATCGGATGGCGGCCGAACCAGGGCCTGTCAGCCGATGCGGACAGGCCCTGATTGCATCCGCTCCCGCGGTGTCGTCGCGCAAGGACTTGTGGCAAAATGGCTTGCACATAAAGAGCGCGGCGCATCGCGCCGGCTCGCGATAATCGACGGAGATAACGTGACATACCAAACCCCACTCCAGGACATTCGCTTCATCCTGAGCAAGCTCATCGACATGGACGCCTTGCTGGCGTTGCCGGGTTTCGAGGAGATCGATGCCGAATTGATCGATGCCGTGCTCGAAGAAAACGCCCGCTTCGTCGAGGAGGTCATCGCGCCGTTGAACCGCGCGGGGGATCTGAATCCCGCGCGCGTCGATTCGGACGGGCGGGTCCGTACCTCGCCGGGCTTCAAAGAGGCGTTCGCGGCGTATGCGCGGGGAAACTGGCAAGGCTTGCAGCACAGGCAGGACATCGGCGGCCAAGGCCTGCCCAAGGTGCTGGGAACGGCGGCAAGCGAAAACATGAACGCGGCCAGCCTGGCGTTTTCCCTGTGCCCGCTGCTGACCGACGGCGTCATCGAGGCCTTGGCGCTGGTGGGCACGCCGCAGCAGCGCGCGCTGTACATCCCGCCGATGCTGGAAGGCCGCTGGACCGGAACCATGAACCTGACCGAGCCGCAGGCAGGGTCCGATCTGGCCCGCATTACGACCAAGGCCGTCAGGCAGGACGACGGCGTCTATCGCATTTCAGGACAGAAAATCTTCATCACCTACGGCGAGCACGATATGGCCGAGAACATCGTCCACCTCGTGCTGGCCCGTACGCCCGACGCGCCCAAAGGAGTGAAAGGTATTTCCCTGTTTCTCGTGCCCAAATACGTGCCCGATGCCGACGGCGGAATCGGCGCGCGCAACGATGTGTGGTGCGCGTCGCTGGAGCACAAGCTGGGCATACACGGCAGCCCCACTTGCGTCCTGCTCTACGGCGCGGGCAAGGGCGAGGTGGGTGAAGGCGGGGCGGTCGGCTATCTGATCGGCGAAGAGAACCGCGGGCTGGAATACATGTTCATCATGATGAACGCGGCGCGCTACGCGGTGGGCGTGCAGGGCATCGCCGTGGCCGAGCGCGCATTGCAGCAAGCCGAAGCGTATGCCTGCGAACGCGTCCAGGGCCAGCCGGTGGGCCTGGAAGACGGCTCTGCGGCCATAGTCCGGCATCCTGACGTCCAGCGCCTGCTGTTGACCATGCGCAGCCTGGTCGAGGCCGCCCGCGCGGTGGCCTACGTTGCCGCCGCTTACCGCGACATGGCCGACCGCCATGCGGATGCGGCGGCGCGGGAGCGGCACAAGGCTCTGTACGAGTTTCTGGTGCCGTTGGTCAAGGCGTATTCGACCGAGATGGCCCTGGAAGTCGTTTCCTTGGGAGTGCAGGTTCACGGCGGCATGGGCTACATCGAAGAAACAGGCGTCGCCCAGTATTATCGCGATGCGCGGATATTGCCCATCTACGAAGGCACGACCGCCATTCAGGCCAACGACTTCATCGGGCGCAAAGTATTGCGCGATGGGGGCGCAACGGCGAAGGCCTTCATGGCCGAGGTCGGGGCCACGGTATCCGCATTGGAGCAGGCCGCCGCCCAGGGCGACCGGGATCAGGACGGCTT
>CAZKBT010000049.1:0-22423 GCA_964551305.1 uncultured Burkholderiaceae bacterium | reverse complement strand
TCGGAATCATGCTGTGCGTGGCCGAGCGCGCGCGGCGCAGGTCTTCGTGATAGACATCGGTCAGTACCTGGTCGTTGGTGTAGGCGTGGATGGTCGTCATCAGGCCCGACACCACGCCCAGCTTCTGATGCAGGGGCTGGACCAGCGGAGCCAGGCAGTTCGTCGTGCACGACGCATTGGAAATCACCGTATCGGAGGGTTTCAATACGCCATGGTTCACGCCGTACACCACGGTCGCATCCACGTCCTTGCCGCCGGGAGCCGAGATGATGACTTTCTTCGCGCCGCCCTTCAGGTGGGCGCTGGCCTTTTCCTTGGAGGTAAAGAAGCCGGTGCACTCGAGCACCACGTCGACCTTGAGCTCGCCCCAAGGCAACGCGGAAGGATCGCGATTGGCCAGCACGCGGATCTTGTCGCCGTTGACGACCAGGTAATCGCCGTCCACTTCCACGGTGCCGGGGAACTTGCCGTGAGCCGTATCGAAGCGGGTCAGGTGGGCGTTGGTCTTGGGATCGCCCAGATCGTTAATGGCAACGATCTCGATGTCGTGCTTTTTTCCACCTTCGTAGTGGGCACGCAGAATATTGCGGCCGATGCGGCCATAACCATTGATTGCGACGCGTATCGTCATTGCTGCTCTCCTTTATCGTAAAACCTGCCTGACCGCCGCAACCACGCGTTCGGTCGTCAACTGAAAATGCTTGAACAACACACCCGCGGGCGCGGACTCGCCGTACGTATCGATACCGACAACGACGCCGTCCAGGCCCACATATTTGTACCAGCCCGCGGTCACGCCCGCCTCGACCGCGACACGGGGCAGCGCCTTGGGCAGGACCGCTTCGCGCCATGCCGCATCCTGGACATCGAACACATCGGCGCACGGCATGGAAACCACGCGCACGGCGACGCCTCGCTCGGCCAATTGCGATTGAGCCTCCAGAGCCAGCGCGACTTCGGATCCGGTGGCGATGATGACCGCCTTCGCGTCGGCGGCATCGCGCAGCACGTAGCCTCCGCGGGCGATCGCCTGCAGCGTCTGCTCATCGCGGGGAACGAAAGGCAGGTTCTGGCGCGACAACAACAACGCGCTCGGCCCTCCATCGCGCACCGCCGTCCCCAGGCTGGCCGGACGCTGGATGGCGGCGGCCCAGGCGACCGCCGTTTCCGTCGTGTCGCAAGGACGCCAGACGTGCAGATTGGGAATCAGCCGCAGGCTGGTCGCATGCTCCACCGACTGGTGGGTCGGACCGTCTTCGCCCAATCCGATCGAATCATGGGTGAAGACGTGCACCACGCGCTGCTTCATCAGCGCGGCCATGCGCAAGGCATTGCGCGAATAATCGGAGAACGTCAGGAAGGTGCCGCCAAAGGGCAGATAGCCGCCATGCAAGGCGATGCCGTTCATGATGGCCGCCATGCCGAATTCGCGCACGCCATAATTGATGTGCTGGCCGAAGGAAATGCCGTCTTCGCCTGCGCGCACGGGCGCAACGCCCTTCCAATCGGTAAAGTTGGATCCGGTCAGGTCGGCCGAACCGCCCAGGAACTCAGGCAGCGTCTGGGCGAAGGCGGCGATGGCGAATTGCGACGCCTTGCGGGTGGCGACCGTTTCGGCTTTCCGGTTGGTGGCCGCGATGAAAGCCCGGGCCTCGTCCGCGAAATCGCCTGGCAGCTCGCCCGCCATGCGGCGCGACAGCTCCGCGGCCAGTTCGGGATAGACCTTGGCATAGGCATCGAAACGGGCCTGCCATTCCGACTGCAGCGCGCCGCCTTTTTCCTTCGCATCCCACTTGGCATAGACATCCGCGGGAACGTGGAACGGCTCGTGCGGCCAGTTCATCTGTTCGCGGCATGCGGCGATTTCGATGGCGCCCAAGGGCGAGCCATGCACTTTTTCCGTACCCGCCATGGTGGGCGCGCCGCGGCCGATCACCGTGCGGCAGCAAATCAGCGTGGGGCGTCCGCCGGCCGACTGCGCCTTGGCCTGCTTGATGGCGGCATCGACCGCGTCGACGTCATGGCCGTCGACCGCCCGGATCACGTTCCAGCCATAGCTTTCGAACCGCTTGGGCGTATCGTCGCCGAACCAGTTTTCGACGCGTCCGTCAATGGAAATACCGTTGTCGTCGTACAGGACGATCAGCTTGGACAGACCCAGGGTGCCCGCCAGGGAACACACTTCGTGGGAAATGCCCTCCATGAGGCAGCCGTCGCCGACGACGCAATACGTATAATGGTCGACGATATCGTGGCCGTCGCGATTGAATTCGCGAGCCAGCAGCGCTTGCGCCAAGGCCATGCCCACCGCGTTGGCCAAGCCCTGCCCCAGCGGGCCGGTCGTCGTTTCGACCCCCGCCGTGATGCCGACTTCCGGATGGCCCGGCGTTTTGGAATGCAGTTGGCGAAAGTTCTTCAATTCGTCGATGGACAGGTCGTAGCCGGTCAGGTGCAGCAAAGCATAGATGAGCATCGAGCCATGCCCATTGGACAAGACGAAACGGTCCCTGTCCATCCAGGCGGGATCGGCGGGATTGTGGCGAAGGTGGCGCGACCACAGCGCCTGAGCTATCTCCGCCATTCCCATGGGGGCGCCGGGGTGGCCCGAGTTGGCTTGTTGGACCGCATCCATGGACAACATGCGTATCGCTGTTGCCATGGACGTATCATGGGCGGGCGTAGGGCTCATTTAAAACTCACGAAAGACGACCGACACCGAAAACCGGCCGGACGCTATGATGAAGGTTTGCAAAGCCTAAGATTTTACCACCCCGCGCTGCGCTATGATTTTGCCCTCGAGAACCTCATAAGCAACCCAGGCAACCCGCCATGTCCCTACCTCGATTCTTCTGCGCGACGGCACTGGCGGTCGGCGATGCCATCGCACTACCCGATGGGCCGGCCCACCATGCCTTGCGCGTGCTGCGCCTGAGTCCCGGCAGCGAAATAGTCCTTTTCAACGGCCAAGGCGGCGAATACCGGGCTCGGCTGCTGCCGGAAGGCAAAAATGTGACGATCACGCATTTCGATCCGGTCGAACGCGAACTGAGCCTCGACATCACGCTGGCCCAAGGCATTCCCTCTGGCGACAAAATGGATTGGGTAATAGAAAAGGCGGTGGAGCTGGGCGCCAGGCGATTGACGCCCATCGACGCGCAACGCAGCATCGTCCAATTGCGCGGCGACCGGCTCGCCAAGCGCATGCAGCATTGGCGCCGCGTCGCGCAGTCGGCCAGCGAACAATGCGGCCGCAACCGCCTCATGCGCGTCGACGAGCCCATGACGCTGGACGCCTGCGTCACGCGCTGCAGCCAGGAAAATCGCACCATCCTGTTCTGCGACCCCGACGCGCCGTCGAGGCTGGCGCAGGCGGTGGCCGGCGCGCGGCAGGCGGTGACATTACTGGTCGGCCCGGAAGGCGGCTGGTCCCCGCAGGAACAGGACATCATTCAAAAACGCGAGTTGATCGCCCTGCGGTTCGGCAACCGCATACTGCGCACGGAAACCGCGGGACTCGCGCTGATAGCCGCAGTCAGCGCCTTGAAAACCGAGGGCTAGGCCGCTGCCTGGATGAGCGCCCGGACCTGTTCAAGGCAAGGCCGGGCCCAACTGCGTCAGGCTTCGTCACCGCCCGAATAAGGGGTGGGCGCGATGCCCGGCTCGGGATCGGGGTGGCGGCCGGCATGCTCGACGGCGTAACTGAAGATGCGGTCGTTGTTCGCGGCAAACTCCGCCGCGTCGTCGCATATCGTCAGGATGGCCCTGGAATCTTCCTCCAGCGCCGGATCCCCCGAATGCAGATTATGAAACCAGAGCACCGCCCCCTGCTTCTGGTCCAGGATGGTATCGCACAGGCAATCGTAGAACGCCTCGAGGTTGCCGCCGAAAAACTCCGGATAATCCACCGCTTTCACGACCGCGCGCAACACCGCGGAGCGGCTGCGCGCGCGATCGCATTCCACCACGAACGTCGACAGGCCCAGGCCGCCCGCGGCCTGAAACAACGAAGCCTGGGTAGCAACCGATGCGTCGATCAAGCCGCCCTTGCGTATTTTCTTCTGTAGTGTCTGCTCTGAGCTCATAAGGGCGTCTCCTTGAAAAACGCATGGACTTCATCAACACGGCTCATGCAATCGGCCCGCCCCAGCTGGACGAGCGCCTGAGTGTAGCTGGCTTCAAACAATAAATACGACATCAACGCGCCGCCCGCGGCGGCGCCGGACTTCGACGATACCCCAAGTACGCGAAAAAGCGTACGCGCCGCGCGCGGCAACTGGTGCAAGCTGTCCAAGGCCATCTCGTCCAGCGACCGGCTAGGCGTCAGCACCAACGTGCTGATGGGTCGCAACGACTCGCTTTTTAAACTACTTTGGGGGATTTGCGCAAGCAGGTCATTTATTCGCGATGTGCGCTCGATATCCATCGATAGACCGTCGAGAAAAAGATTGGATAGCACATGCCCGCCGATCTGGGCCAGCGACGGGTACGGCGGATCCACCTCGCGGTTCTCCGGATGCGTGTCGTCCTTGTAGCCGGTGCCGATCACCACCACCTTTCGGGCGCCCAGGTGTATCGCAGGACTGATGGGCGCCAATTGGCGCATGGACCCGTCGCCGCACCATTCGGTGCGGCCCTCGACCAGAATGGGACGCGCGGGAAAAACGAAAGGAATGGCGCTGGACGCCATCAAATGATCGACGCCGATGACCGACGGCACCGCCTGGCGCAATGAACGCCGCCAGGGTTTGATCACGCGCGGCGATTGATAAAAGGTCATGTGCTCGCCCGAGGTGTAGGCGGTCGCCATGATCGCCAGCGCATTCAGGCTGCCGTTTTCTAGATTGCGCTGCAGGCGGCTGAAATCCAGCGTCGACGACAGCAAGCCGGCCAGCGGCGCGTTGTCCAGCAAAGAACGCGGCTGGTTGCGCCGCGCGCCGGGAAACAGCCACCCCAGGGCCAGCATGGACAGCCAGTGTACGCCCGAGCGTAGAAGACCCAAGGCATCGGCGTGATACACCATGCCGGTATGCAAGCTGCACCATAGGGATTGCAGACGCGCCGCCGCTCTATGGGGGTCGTCGGCGCGGCATGCGAGCGCCGCCGCGTTGATCGCGCCCGCTGAGGTGCCGCAAACAATGCCGAAAGGGTTGACGAAGCCGGGCTTGCGCTTGGGATCCAGTATTTCCATCAAACCGGCAAGCACGCCCACTTGATACGCCGCCCGCGCGCCGCCCCCCATCAGGACCAACCCCACCGGCGCGTGCTCTTCAGAGGGCGTCGTCACGGGCCGGGTCATCGCGCGACCGCAAGCGATGCCGTGTCCGCTTGATCGGGAAACAGACCCGAATCATCGAAACGCGTTTTGACCTGCGCATCCAGATCCATCGACGCATCCGTGGAAGCGACGTTCTTCCCGCGCCGAATCGACCCTGGCGGATCGACGGGTTCGATCACCAGCCATTCGACCCAGCCCAGGCAGCCCCCATGGCCCAGCAATAGATGAGACAGGTTGATCCCGTGTCCAGGCCGGGGCGTCAAGGCGTCCAGCCTATATGCAGCCGGCCAGTACTCGCTTTGCCGGCACGCCCGGCCGGATTCCGAATGGGCCAGTTGGAACAGACCTGGAATCAGCCGCTGCAAGCGCAAGCCCGCCAGCGGCCTTTGGTCCTGCTCGCCGAACGCGCCCAAGCCCACGGTCGTGCCGTCGGACAGCAAGACCGAAGCATGCGATACCCCCGACAGCGCCGTGCCGCCCGTCCGCCCGTCATGCGCATGCCGGTCCGCCAGCCAGGCGGCCACCGTGACGTATTCCGGCTGATGCGCGAACTGCGGCAGCCCGGCATCGCGCAACTCGGCCAGCCGGCAGCCCGGTTGCACGAACCATGCCGCGCGCTCGGGCGTGAGCCGGCGCAGCCCGTCCAGGTACCGGGCCGGATCCACCCACAGCACGGAGCGGCCGGGAATCTGCTGTTTCGATACGGCATCCGTCAAGGCCAGGACCACGCCGTACTGCGCGCACAAGGCGCGCGCGCGATGCACGTCGGCGGCCTGCTTCGGAAACAGGCGTGCCTGCCCCGTCCCGTCGCGATATTCCATTTCCAGGAACTCGCCCAGCACTTTGCGGCGCATGGCCAGGCAAAACAGCTCCCATGGCGTCTGCGCGGCACAACGGCCGGTCAAAAAAGCCCTACGCGAAGCAGACCGCATCAAATCTAGCCTTTCAATATCCAACCCTTGCTTTACGCGCTGCCCGCAAGGCGCGCAGCCGTTACAATCGGGATCGTTACCCATCCATCATCCGTCCGGACTTTGTATCATGCCACGCCTTGCTTCTCGTTGCGACCAAATCACGCCATTTCACGCCATAGATTTATTGAAACAGGCGTTGGCGCTGGCCGCGCAAGGACGGGACATCATCAGTCTGGGCATAGGTGAGCCTGATTTTACGGCACCCGCGCAGGTTGTCGAGACCCTGGCGCGCGCCGCCAAAGCCGGCCTGAGCGCGTATACGGCGCCGGCCGGCCTGCCGCCGCTGCGCGAAGCCATCGCCCACTATTACAGCCAGCATTTCTCGGCCGACGTGGATCCGGCGCGCGTGCTGGTCACGACCGGCGGATCCGGCGCGCTACTGCTGGCCGCCATGGCGCTGGTCAATCCGGGCGACGAAGTCCTGCTGCCAGACCCATCCTACCCCGCCAACCAGAACTTCATCACCAGCGCCGGCGGCGTTCCCCGCCTGATTCCCTGCCAGGCGTCCGAACGCTTTCAATTAAGCGCGGCCGACGTCCGCGAGCACTGGAGCCCCGCCACGCGCGGCGTGCTGATCGCATCGCCCAGCAACCCCACGGGCACCTGCATCGCTCGGGACAACCTGGTGGATCTGGTTGCCGAAGTCAGGCGGCGCAACGGCTTCATCATCATGGATGAAATCTATCTGGGCCTCTACTATGGCGACGACGCGCCCATCAGCGCCCTGGCCGTGGACGACGACATCATTATCGTCAACAGTTTTTCCAAATACT
The DNA here is from genome assembly GCA_964551305.1 of uncultured Burkholderiaceae bacterium. Classification (GTDB taxonomy): domain Bacteria; phylum Pseudomonadota; class Gammaproteobacteria; order Burkholderiales; family Burkholderiaceae_B; genus JBAZDC01. The sequence goes on along the minus strand of CAZKBT010000049.1, from coordinate 15,401 downwards.
TTCACATGACCGGCTGGCGCCTGGGATGGCTGATCGCGCCGCCCGCCATGATACCCACGCTCGAGCGGATCGCGGCCAATCTGTCCATATGCGCGTCGACCTTGGCGCAGCATGCCGCCATTACATGCTTCGAGCCCGACGTCATGAAGATTTTCGAGAACCGCCGCCTGTCGTTCAAGCAGCGGCTGGACTATCTGTTGCCCGAACTGCAACGCCTGGGCCTGGACGTTCCGGTCAAACCCGACGGCGCGTTCTACATCTATGCCGACGTTCGCCGGCACAGCCGGGACAGCTCCGATTTTTCGCGTCGCCTGCTGAACGAAGCCGGCGTCGTGGCGGTTCCCGGCCTGGATTTCGGCCCCGCCCACGCCGCGCACATGCTGCGGCTGTCCTACACGACAGGGCTGGACCGCCTTCAGGAAGCTGTGGAACGGCTGAGCCGTTTCCTGGGATAGCGGGCTCGTCCCTAGCGGCCGACGGGAACGCCCGAAGCCAGCGCTATCCGGCGGCGCTCGGCCAGGACTTTGGCGCCGTAGCCACCGTCGTTGGGGCCGGTCGCCCCCACATAGCAGGCCAAGCCCCCTTCCACGGACCCGCGGCGCTTGATGCAGTCGTACAGGATCCGCGATCCCACCCGTATGTTCGCAATGGGATTGAGCGCCGCTATGACGCCGTCGCTGAACTCTTCGAATTTTTCTTTGTGCACGTGCGTCATGACCTGCATCAATCCTTGAGCGCCGGCATGGCTTTCCGCGTAGGGGTTGTAACGCGACTCGATCGCGATGACCGCCAGCAATAGCTGCGGATCCAGCTCATATTCACGGCCGACGGCAAAAACCGTGCTGATCAACGCGCCGGCCACGCTGGGCGCGATCTTGTATTTGCGTGCGATATAGCTGCGCAGCGCCTGCAGCTGCTGGCTGCTGACGCCGCGGATGGGCTCGTTCGCGATCGCGGCCCGCATCGCCCTGCTGAAGCTGGACTGCGATGCGGGAACCGATTCGCGCGCCGAGTCCGACGCACGGGCATCCTGCTCCGATCGCTCAGCCGAGGGCGCAGCGCCGAACGTGGCCCAATCGGAGCCGATCGCGGCATCGGCGTCTCCCGCCAGGCTCACAGGCCGCAAGGCGTCCAGGACGACTTCGCGCAGATTCACGGTCTGCTCGCGCATCGAAGGCACGAACAATCCCAACGCGATGCTGACCAGCACCGCGATGCCGAGGTAAATCGCGCAGACGTGCACGAACTCGCTCAAGGGATTGAGCACGCCTCGGGCGGAACGTCCCACCAGGCCGGACCGGACGATGTGGTTCATGATTATCCTTTTACCTCGCGCGACGCCGTGTGAATGTTAACCTTGCGCCATCGAATTACCGCATTACTTTAACCCGGGCAGACTCGCCATGAAATATCGCGACCTCAGAGACTTTATCGCACAACTGGAACAGGCGGGCGAGCTCAAGCGCATCGGCCAACCCGTCTCCACCAATCTGGAGATGACGGAGATCAGCGACCGCGTCCTGCGGGCGGAAGGGCCCGCGCTCTTGTTCGAAAACCCCGAACATGATGGGCGCTCGACCGATATTCCCGTTCTTACGAATTTGTTCGGCACGCCGCGCCGGGTCGCGTGGGGCATGGGCGCCGACGACGTGAGCGCCTTGCGCGAAACCGGCGAGCTTCTGGCCTCGCTGCGCGAGCCCGAACCGCCGCGCGGCCTGCGCGACGCCCTGTCAAAGCTGTCCATGCTGAAATCCGCCTTGTGGGACATGAGCCCGAAACACATCAAGAATCCGCCCTGCCAAGAGATCGTCCTGGACGGCGATGACGTGGATCTGCACCGGATCCCCTTTCAGCGCTGCTGGCCCGGGGACGTGGCGCCGCTGCTGACGTGGGGATTGGTCATAACCCGCGGCCCGAACGCCAGGCGCCAGAACCTGGGCATCTATCGGCAGCAATTGATCGGACGAAACAAATTGATCATGCGCTGGCTGTCGCACCGCGGCGGCGCGCTGGACTTCCGCGATTTCGCGATGGCCAACCCCGGCAAGCCCTTTCCGATCGCCGTCGCGCTGGGGGCCGACCCCGCCACCATATTGGGCGCCGTGACCCCGGTGCCGGACAGCTTGTCGGAGTATCAGTTCGCCGGCCTGCTGCGCGGCTCGCGCACGGAAGTCGCCAAGGCCCTGAAGAGCGACCTGTCGGTCCCGGCCTACGCGGAAATCGTCCTTGAAGGCCACATCCTTCCCAGCTCCGACCCCGACGCCCTGCCCGTCCACATCCCGGAAGGGCAAAACGGCCCCGCCAACCAAGACTACGAAACAGCCCTGGAAGGCCCCTATGGAGACCATACCGGCTACTACAACGAGCAAGACTGGTTCCCCGTCTTCACGGTGCAAAGCATCACGATGCGACGCAAACCCATCTATCACAGCACCTATACCGGCAAGCCTCCCGATGAGCCGGCCGTGCTGGGCGTGGCGTTGAACGAGGTGTTCATCCCCCTCTTGCGCCGCCAGCTGCCCGAAATCGTGGACTTTTACCTGCCTCCGGAAGGATGCAGCTACCGCCTGGCCGTGGTTTCCATACGCAAGCAGTACGCCGGCCATGCCAAACGCGTCATGTTCGGCGTATGGAGCATCCTGCGCCAGTTCATGTATACGAAATTCATCGTCATCGTCGACGCGGACGTCGACACGCGCGACTGGAAAGAAGTGATATGGGCCATGACCACGCGCATGGATCCCGTGCGCGATACCGTGCTGGTGGAAAACACACCTATCGACTATCTGGATTTCGCCTCGCCGGTTTCCGGACTGGGCGGGAAAATGGGACTGGACGCCACGAACAAATGGCCCGGCGAAACCCAGCGCGAATGGGGCACTCCCATCGTCATGGATGCCGGGGTGAAATCGCGCGTGGACGCCATGTGGGCAGACCTGGGCCTGTAGCGCCGGCGCGAAGGGCTCAGCCCTGATCGTCGTATTGCCGCTTGCCCAGGTTCCGCGCAAGCTGCCAGCTGACCAGCGCGCCCGCCGCCAGCTTCCACCAGCGACGGCGCTTGCCGACTCCGGACAGCGCCGTGGTGACGGTGGATGCCAACATGGGATACCGGCGGGCCAGGCGAACGGCTTGCACGACCCAATCCGACAAGCTGAAGCTGGAGGCACGGGGAAAGGCCGCGTGCATGAGTTCTCTTGGACGCAGGGACTGCCCCAGGTCCGCCAAACCGCGCGACAGGCTCTCGCGCTCGAGCGCGGCGCGCACGCGCACCAGCTCGATCTGGATTTCACGGTCTTTGCCGGAGGGAGACTTTTTCATGGACGATCCTCGGTGGATGACCAGGGCCGGCGAACGGCCGAACCATCTCCGTCTTCGCGCAGCCGCTCGACCAACTTCAGGTCTTGGCGCAGCTCATCGAGCGTGGCGGAAAACGGAGTGGGCTCGAACAGCAGCTTGCTGCGTACGCCCAGAAAGAGACCGACGCCGATCAAGCCGTAAATCAGCGCCAGAACACCCAGTGCCACGTAACGCTGCTCGGTTGGCCAGAAGTACAAGGCCACCGCGATGGAGAACACCAGCAATGCCAAAGTCAGGAACAACAGGGCGCCGAAGGCCATCCCGAGAATGGCGATCAGGTGCGACTTCTGCTGCGTCGCCTCCAGGGAAAACAGTTCCAGGCGCGTGCGCACGATGGAAAGCAAGGTGCACGCGATATCGCCCACGGATTGTCGCAACGGCATATAGCCCCCTTTCAAAAAGCGAACAGCCCGCCCATGCGACTTTATGCCGGACAGGCGGGCCGAAAGTACTGGGGAAGCCGGCTTACCTGCGCGTGATCAGCGCGCCGATCAACAACCCGACCAGACCCGCGGCGCCGATGGCGCGCCATGGATTGTCGTGAACGTAGTCATCGGTGGCGCGCGCCGCGCGCCGTCCGCGTTCGATCAGCTCATCCTGGGTATCGTGCAGCGCCTCACGCGTGCGGCGCAAGGAGCGCATCGCGTTTTCACGCAGTTCGGCAGCTTTGTCGCCGGTCGCCTCGGCAGCCTCGCGCAAGAGCTTTTCGGCATCGTCCAGACTGTCTTTGACATTCTCGATGAACGCTTCCTCTTGAGTTTGTGCTTTCTTCCTCGTTGCCATAAAGGGCTCCTTTAAGAATAGTTGAAATACACATATCCATCTTACCGGAGTTTCGTCACTTCGATAACGGACATGACACCTGATTGCTCACTTTCCTGCTTCATGACCATGTTTACCTGGGGGCAAAACCAGTCCGTAACCTGGGAAGTCATCCCGGGAACCGGCAAGGTCAATCCGCTGAACGTGGCGCGGGTCGGCTCGATGACGCGCGTATAGCGGATCGGCCAGCACGCCTGCTCGCCCAGCACGGTCGAAATGGTCTGGCGAGACCCCACTTTCTTTTCGCCCGTGCGCACGACGATAGGATCGGCCTGCACGGCCTTGCGGTCGACGTTGATCTGGAACTTCAGCGCAGGGAACGTCTGGCCCGGGCGCGAAATACGCTCCGCGTACGCGAACAAACCCAGCATGCGCAGATCGAACCTGCCGTTGACGGGCTCCGAGCCGCCCCGGCCGTCCGGCCGCGCGAACGTCGCCTTTCCGTCCTTTACCGTCATGAGGTAATTCAGATTGGTCTTGCCCGCGGGCAAACCGCCCAGCCCGTAGGAGGCGACTCCCTGGAACCGAGCCTCGCATGAGGCGCCGTTCTTGCGCACCTCGGAAAACGACAAGTCGGCGCCCAGGCGAATTTCGCCCGTTCCCGTCATTTGCGCCTGGCCGCCGTCATGCATGAACGGCGCTTCGCACAGGCTCGCCCCCGCCGATCCGCAGACCGTGAAAGCCGCCATCGCCGCGCACATCCTGTAAGCCCGCATATTCCTCCGTCCGGTCATTGCGCACAGGCTTAGATACTACCTGAATTGCCCATGCCACCTGTCACAAAACACTATCAAATGTGAAGAACCCTGGCCGGCGAGACGAAGCGGGATCCAAACGCCGGCATCGCGTCAGGATACTTTCTGGCGAGTCCCGAAAATGCGGTCGCCCGCATCGCCCAGCCCCGGTACGATATAGCCGTTGTGATCGAGACGCTTGTCGATCGATGCCGTATAAACGTGAATATCGGGATGGTGTTTCTCCAGCGCGGCGATGCCTTCGGGCGCGGCGACCAGCACCAGCGCGCGTATGTCGCGGCACTTGGCTTTCTTCAACAGATCGATGGTGGCGACCATGGAGCCGCCCGTGGCCAGCATGGGATCGACGATCAGCGCCAGGCGCTGGTCCAGCTGCGCCACCAATCGCTCCAGATACGTCCGCGCCTGCAGCGTTTCCTCGTTGCGCTCGATGCCGACCGCGCTGACCTTGGCGCCCGGTATCAAGGAAAGCACACCGTCCAGCATGCCTATGCCCGCCCTCAGGATGGGAACGACGGTCACTTTCTTGCCCGCCAGCTTTTCGACCGCGACCGAACCGCACCAGCCTTCGATCTGCGTCGGCTCCAAAGGCAGATCCTTGGTGGCCTCGTAGGTCAGCAAGGCCGCGATTTCCTGCGACATTTCGCGGAAGTTCTTGGTGCTCAGATCGGCTCGGCGCATCAAGCCGAGTTTGTGGCGTATCAACGGATGACGGATTTCATGAATAGGCATGTTTTTTCCTGCAAAATCGCTCGACGAATACAAACGGAAGCGTGTGGATCAGCACTGATTCTGCCAGAAAAACGGCTGCTTCGCGCAATGCCCGACGCGGCGCCCCGCAGCCGCGCTCAGCGGCCCGCGAGCCAGGCGACCAACGCATCATTGAACCCGCGGACGGCGCCCGCGCGATCGTCGTTGACCATGCTGACCAGAACATAGCGTTTCCCGCTGGCCCCCAGCACATATCCCGCCAGCGCACTCGAATCGCGCAAGGTCCCGGTTTTCAGATGGGCCATGCCCCGCGCGCTGGTGTCGCGCAGCCGGCGCCGCACCGTGCCGTCCACGCCGGATATCGCCAGCGACGATATGAACTCGGGCATCAGCGACGAATGCCAGGCGACGTCCAGCATGTCCGCCAGGCCCGACGCGGTCAACCTTCCTTCGCGCGACAGGCCCGAGCCGTTGCCGATCACCCAGCCCCGCGTATCGACGCCTTGCTCGCCCAGCAGCGACATGGCCACGGCCGCGCCCGCTTGTTCGGTGGCGCCCGACCGCTGTTGCGCGGCCAGGGTCAGCAGCAGCGTGCGCGCCATCACGTTGTTACTCTGCTTGTTGATGCGCCGTATCATGTCGGCCAGCGTGTCGGAATCGTGCCAGATGACGGGCGTCGCTCCCGCGGGCACGCGGCCGTCCTTGATGTCCCTGGCGATAGTGCCGCCCAGCTCGCGCCAGAACATCCTGAAGAGCGAGGAAAAATGCTCCGGCTGCGTCATGGCCAGGCGATATACCGAGAATTCGCCGCAGGAACCGACCGCGGAGCCGCTCAGCGTCACGATCGCTTCCCGGCCCGTGCCCGACACCTGCGCGCCGACCGACGGCGAGCCGGGACATACGGCGTCGCGCCATTGCACCTCTCCGCTCACGCGCACGCCGCGCAGCGGCGGATCGATAATCGGCACCCACTTGCGAGCCCGGGCATCAGGCTGGAAAACGATGCGAATCGCGCCCAGGCCCACCATCATCGCGTCGGGGCTGGCATTGTAGGGCCGGTCCGGCGCGGCATCGAACGCACCCGGATCGATGGCCACGGCCCCGAACAAGGACCGGTCGACGACGACGTCGCTCAGGTTCTTGATGCCGCGCAAGCGCAAGCCGCGCAACAAGCTCCACAAGTCCTCGACCGTCAGCAGGGGATCGCCGCCGGCCTTGAGGTACAAGGGACCTTGCAGGGAGCCCTGCGCATCCACGCGACCGCCGTTCTGCGCCAGAAAGGTGGTGCGCCACGTATAGTCGGGTCCGAGTCCGGCCAGTCCGGCCCAGGTGGTCACCATTTTCATGACCGATGCCGGGTTGCGGGCGATCGCCGGATTCATCGAGGCCAGTGTCGGACCGTCGATCTCCTTGACGACCAGCGACAAGGCGCTCTCCGGCAGGCGCGTCGCGCGCCAGGCCTGCTGCAATTCCTGCGGGATGCCCTGCGCCTGGACCATGCCGACGGCCGCCAGAAGGCAAAGGACGAGCAGGCGAGCCGCAAGGCGGCGGGTCGCCGCGCTCATGGCCAACAGGGATGATCCGGTGTGGGGGCTGATCATGTTTCTTCTCTCAGAACCGCGGGAAAATTGCCAGCATAAACCAAAGACGAGCCGCGCTGGCCGGACTTTTCCCGGAAAAAGCGGACTAATGCGTAAAATAGCGCCAACATCCAGATCGATATGCGGCGAGAAAACCGGCCGCCGCATCCTTTTCAGAAAGCACGACGCGTGACCCCTGATTTACATCTTTCCCAGTTCGACTACGAACTTCCCGAAGAACTCATCGCCCAATTCCCCGCGCAAAGGCGGGACGCCAGCCGGCTCCTGCACTTGACCCGCGGCGGCGACCTGCACGACAGACAGTTCAAGGACCTGAGAAGCCTGCTGCGCCGCGGAGACCTGCTGGTATTCAACAATACCCGCGTCATCAAGGCGCGCCTGCTCGGCCGCAAGCTCAGCGGCGGCAAGGTGGAAGTCCTGATCGAGCGCGTCACGGGCGCGCACACGGCGCTGGCGCACGTCAAGGCCAGCAAGTCGCCCAAGCCGGGCGGCGTCCTGCGGCTGGCCGATGCGTTCGATGCGACGGTCGACGGCCGCGAGGATTCCCTGTTTGCGCTGACGTTTCCCGCTCCGGTGCTGGACCTGCTCGAGCAATACGGTTCCACGCCGCTGCCGCCCTACATCACCCACGCTCCCAGCCAGGACGACGACGAACGCTACCAGACGGTCTATGCCGAACAGCCCGGCGCCGTCGCCGCGCCGACGGCCGGCCTGCACTTCGACCAGGCCATGCTCGAGCGCCTGGCGGCCGACGGCGTGCAGGAAGCCTTCGTCACCTTGCACGTGGGTGCGGGAACCTTCCAGCCGGTGCGCGTCCAGAATCTGAACGAGCACGTGATGCACAAGGAATACTTTCACGTGCCCGGCGACGTCATACGCAAGATACATGCGACCCGCGAAGCGGGCGGACGCGTGATCGCGGTGGGCACGACCAGCGTGCGCGCTCTGGAATCCGCCGCGGCCATGAATCCGCAGCCCGGCCGGGACTGCCGGGGCGATACGCGGCTTTTCATCACGCCCGGCTATGTCTATGCCTGGGTCGACGCGCTGATCACCAACTTCCACCTGCCGCAATCGACCCTGCTCATGCTCGTGTCGGCGCTGGCGGGCCAAGAGGCCATCCGGCGCGCCTACACGCACGCGACCCGGCAGCGCTATCGCTTCTTCAGCTATGGCGACGCGATGTTCATCGAATCTTCCCAAGAAAAACCATGACCGGACTACAGTTCAAACTGCTGACGACCGACGGCGGCGCGCGGCGCGGCGAAATCACGCTCAATCACGGCGTGGTCCAGACCCCCATCTTCATGCCCGTGGGCACTTACGGCACCGTCAAGGCCATGCTGCCCCACGAGCTGGAGCAGATCCAGGCCCAGATCGTGCTCGGCAACACTTTCCATCTATGGCTGCGCCCCGGCACCGAGGTCATCGACAAGCACGGCGGCCTGCACGGTTTCATGCAGTGGAACAAGCCCATCCTGACCGATTCGGGCGGATTCCAGGTGTTCAGCCTGAACGGGTTGCGCAAAATCACCGAGGAAGGCGTCAAGTTCGCTTCGCCCATCGACGGCGCGCGCTTGTTCCTGACGCCCGAAGAGTCGATGCGCATCCAGCGCGCGCTCGATTCGGATATTGCGATGGTGTTCGACGAGTGCACGCCCTACAGCATCGACGGGCGCCCCGCCACGGCCGAAGAGGCCGCGCGTTCGATGCGCATGTCCTTGCGCTGGGCGAAACGCTCGCGCACGGCCTTCAACGACCTGGCCAATCCCAATGCGCTGTTCGGCATCGTCCAAGGCGGAATGTACGAGAACCTGCGCGACGAATCGCTCGCGGGGCTGATGGACATCGGCTTCGAGGGCTATGCCATCGGCGGCCTGTCGGTGGGCGAGCCCAAGGAAGACATGATGCGGATACTGGCGCACACCGCGCCGCGCCTGCCCGAGCATGCGCCGCGCTACCTGATGGGCGTGGGCACGCCCGAAGATCTGGTAGAAGGCGTCAGCCTGGGCGTGGACATGTTCGACTGCGTCATGCCCACCCGCAACGCCCGCAACGGCTGGCTGTTCACCCGCTTCGGCGACATCAAGATCCGCAACGCCCGCTACAAGGACGACACCAGGCCGTTGGACCCGTCATGCTCGTGCCACACCTGCGCCCATTTTTCCCGCGCCTACCTGCACCACTTGCAGCGGTCGAACGAAATCACGGGATCAAGGCTCAACACCCTGCACAATTTGCACTTTTATCTGACCCTCATGCAGGAAATGCGCGACGCCATCTCGGCAGGCACCTTCGCCCATTGGCGCGAACAATTCGCCCGGGACCGGGCTCGCGGCATAGAATGAACCATATGTCGCTACAATAATGAGTTAATTAGAAAATCCCACTACCCTTTCAGGAGCACGAAAGCATGTCTGCCATTGACACCTTGACACTGATCACCGCCCAAGCCGCGGGCGGCGAAAACGCCTTGATGGGCATGCTGCCCATCATCCTGATGTTCGTCATTCTGTACTTCCTGATGATCCGCCCTCAGATGAAGCGCCAGAAAGAACACCGCAACATGGTTTCCGCCGTCGCCAAAGGCGACGAGCTCATCACCTCCGGCGGCATGCTCGGCAAAGTGACGAAAGTCAGCGACAGCTACATCACCATCGAAGTCGGCATGCTGGCCGACAAGCCGGTCGAAGTCATCCTGCAACGCACCGCGATCGCATCCATCCTGCCCAAAGGCACGATCAAGGCGCTGTAGTTTCCGCACGTGCCGGGGCCTGGAGCCCACGCCGCGCCCGCCGCGCGGCATCCGGACCCATGGATCGTCCTTTCCGCTTTCGCCTGCTGACTGACAATGAATCGCTACCCCATCTGGAAATACCTGACTCTGCTGGCTGCCCTGGTCATAGGCTTGCTCTACACCTTGCCGAACTTCTACGGAGAATCGCCCGCCGTGCAGGTCGCCGGCGCGAAATCCACGGTGAAGATCGACCATTCGGTACTGGAAGCCGTCCAGGATCTGCTGTCGCGCAATGACATCCACCCCACGGGGGCGGTGTTCGAACAGAACGGCCCGGTGGGTGCGATTCGCGTTCGCTTCGACTCGACGGACGTCCAGTTGAAAGCCAAGGACCTGATCGAAAAATCCCTGAACCCCGACCCCTCCGACCCCGGCTACACCGTCGCCTTGAACCTGATGCCCGCGTCGCCCAACTGGCTGACCGCGCTGGGGGCGCACCCCATGTACTTGGGCCTGGATCTGCGCGGCGGCGTGCACTTCCTGCTGCAGGTCGACATGCACGGCGCGCTGGTCAGCCGCTACGACTCGCTTACCAACGATGTGCGCACGACGCTGCGCGACGCCAAGCTGGAGAGCATCGGCGTCGAGCGCAGCGATCTTTCCATCGTCGCCACCTTCAGCTCGGCCCAGGCGCGCGACGAAGCCGCCACCGCCTTGCGCCGCGCCCTGCCCGACATGCAGTTCATCAACGGCAGCCAGAGCGGCGGCCAGTTCGCCCTGAACGCACGCCTGACGGACGCCGCCATCACGCAGGTCCAGACCAGCGCCCTGTCGCGCAACATCACGACGCTGCACAACCGGATCAACGAACTGGGCGTCGCCGAGCCCGTCATCCAGCAACAAGGCGCGGATCGCATCGTCGTCCAGCTGCCCGGCGTGCAAGACGTCGCCAAGGCCAAGGAAATCCTGGGCCGCACCGCCACGCTGGAAATCCGCATGGTGGACGACTCGCCCACCGCGACGGCTGCATTGCGCAGCGGCGCGGTGCCCTTTGGGCTAGAGCGCTACGAAGACCGGGACGGCCGTCCGCTGCTGCTGCGCCGCCAGGTCATCCTGACGGGTGAGAACCTACAGGACGCCCAACCCGGCCGCGACCAGCAGACTCAGCAGCCTTCCGTCAACCTGACGCTGGACTCCAAAGGCTCGCGCATTTTCCGCGACGTCACGCGCAACAACATCAACAAACGCATGGCGATCGTCCTGTTCGAGAACAACAAGGGCGAAGTGGTCACCGCCCCCGTCATCCGCTCCGAGATTCCCGGCGGCCAAGTGCAGATCACCGGCAGCATGACGGCCCAGGAAGCCGCCGACACGGCATTGCTGCTGCGCGCCGGAGCGTTGGCCGCGCCGATGAACATCATCGAAGAGCGCACCATAGGCCCAAGCCTGGGTGCGGACAACATCGCCAAGGGCTTTTACTCCACGCTCTATGGCTTCATCGCCATCGCCGTCTTCATCATCCTCTATTACCACCTGTTCGGCATTTTCTCGACGCTGGGACTGGCATTCAACGTGTTGCTGCTGCTGGCCGTGCTCTCGATGCTGCAGGCCACCCTCACCTTGCCGGGCATCGCCGCCATCGCCCTGACGCTGGGCATGGCCATCGACGCCAACGTGCTGATCAACGAACGCATACGCGAGGAGTTGCGGGCGGGCGCCTCGCCGCAGCAGGCGATACATCTGGGGTTCGAACGCGCCTGGGGCACGATTCTCGACTCCAACCTCACGACCCTGATCGTGGGGGTCGCGTTGCTGGCGTTCGGAACGGGGCCGATCCGGGGTTTTGCCGTCGTGCATTGCATCGGCATCCTGACGTCGATGTTCTCGTCGGTGGTGGGCGTGCGCGGCCTGGCCAACCTCTGGTACGGGCGCCGCCGCAAGCTGCAATCGATCTCCATCGGCCAGATATGGAAGCCGAAGGAATAAACGCCTCGCTTGCCGCGCCCTTGGCGGCATCGTGACCGATGCCGCCTGAAAATCTTACTTCAGGCTAGAAAGAAACATGGAATTTTTCCGCATCCACCGCACCATCCCGTTCATGCGCCATGCGCTGGTGCTTAACCTGATCAGTCTGGTCACCTTCCTGCTGGCGGTCTTTTTCATCGTCACGCGCGGCTTCCACCTGTCGATCGAATTCACCGGCGGAACGGTGATGGAAGTCCACTACCAGCAAGCCGCCCAGGTCGATGAAATCCGCAATGCCATCAATGAGCTGGGCTATAGCGATTTCCAGGTCCAGAACTTCGGCACGTCTCAAGACATCATGATCCGCCTGCCCATACGCGACGGCGAGAACTCGGCGACGCAGAGCGATACCGTGTTCAAGGCCCTCAAGGCCCAGGTGGCGGACGTCGAATTGCGTCGAGTGGAGTTCGTGGGCCCGCAGATCGGCGAAGAACTGATGCACAACGGCCTGATGGCGCTGCTGTTCGTGGTCATCGGCATCATGCTTTACCTGGGCTTTCGCTTCGAATGGAAGTTCGCGCTGGCCGGCGTCGTCGCCAACCTGCACGACGTGGTGATCATCCTCGGCTTCTTCGCCTTTTTCCAATGGGAGTTCTCGCTGGCGGTGCTGGCCGGGGTCCTGGCGGTATTGGGCTATTCCGTGAACGAATCGGTCGTCATCATGGACCGCATCCGGGAAAACTTCCGAAAGCAGCGCAAAGCCTCGGTGCAGGAAATCATCAACAGCGCCATTACCCAGACCATTTCCCGCACCGTCATCACGCACGGCTCCACCCAGATGATGGTGCTGTCCATGCTGTTCTTCGGCGGCCCCACGCTGCATTATTTCTCGCTTGCGCTGACGATCGGCATCTGGTTCGGCATCTATTCGTCCGTGTTCGTCGCCGCCGCCATCGCCATGTGGCTGGGCGTGAAGCGCGAAGACCTGGTCAAGCCGATCAAGAAAGAAGACCCCGCCCAGGAAATTCTTTGATGCGCCAAGGCCGGACGCCATCCGTGTCCGGCCGCCCGAATCAGGCCGGCGCCATGCGCCGGTCCGCCGGGCGCCACGCGGCAAGCCGCCCAAACCGCCCGTGCCTTCCTCGTCGGCGAAGCGGGAATCCCCCGCGGCGCACGCTACAATAGTCTCTTTCCAATTTCCAGCCCCCGGGATATAAACCCGTCACGGCGACTCGTATGCAAGAAACCACTCTCAAGCGCGCCGGCGCAACCGCGCCCGCCGCCGACGCCGCCTCCGCCGCGGCCCGTTCCCCCGACACGCCTACTGCTGCCAGGCACGAACCGGGCAAGCCTTCCCGCAAACTTTTCATCCGCACGTTCGGCTGCCAGATGAACGAATACGATTCGGACAAAATGGCCGACGTGCTGAGCGAAGGCCATGCGCTCGAGCTGACGCAGAATCCGGACGAAGCCGACATCATCCTGTTCAATACCTGCTCGGTCCGTGAAAAAGCGCAGGAAAAAGTATTCTCCGACCTGGGACGCGTGCGTCATCTGAAAGAACGCAATCCCGACCTGGTGATCGGCGTGGGCGGCTGCGTAGCCAGCCAGGAAGGCGATGCCATCGTCAAGCGCGCCCCCTTCGTCGACGTCGTGTTCGGACCGCAGACCCTGCACCGCCTGCCCACTCTGATCGCCAAGCGGCGCGAATCGGGCACGGCCCAGGTCGACATCAGTTTTCCGGAAATCGAAAAATTCGACGCGATGCCGCCGGCCCGCATCGACGGCCCCTCGGCTTTCGTATCGATCATGGAAGGCTGCAGCAAATATTGCAGTTTCTGTGTGGTGCCTTACACCCGCGGCCCCGAAATGTCGCGGCCGTTCGAAGACGTCCTCGTCGAAATCTCCGATCTGGCGGACCAGGGCGTCAAGGAAGTCACTCTGCTGGGCCAAAACGTCAATGCCTACCGGGGCGCCGTGGGCGACAGCGGAGAAATCGCTGATTTCGCCATGCTGCTGGAGTACGTGCATGACATTCCGGGCATCGAACGCATCCGCTACACGACCTCCCATCCCAAGGAAATGACCTCCCGCTTGATCGCGGCGCACGGCAACCTCCCCAAGCTTGTCCCGTTCCTGCATCTGCCGGTCCAGGCCGGCAGCGACCGCATATTGGCCGCCATGAAGCGGGGCTATACCGCACTGGAATTCAAATCCATCGTACGTCGGCTGCGCGCCGCCCGCCCCGACATGACACTGTCCTCGGACTTCATCGTCGGATTTCCGGGCGAGACCGAGGAAGATTTCCAGAAAACGCTGGACCTCATACGCGACGTGGGTTTCGACCAATCCTTTTCCTTCGTCTATTCGCGCCGGCCCGGCACGCCGGCCGCCGACCTGCACGACGACACGCCCAAGGAAGTCAAGCTGGAGCGCCTGCAACGCCTGCAAGCGCTGGTCAACCGGCAGGCGGCTGCCATCAGCGAAGCCATGGTCGGCTCCATGCAGCGCCTGCTGGTCGAGAAACCGTCGAAACGCGATCCAAACGAATTGTCCGGACGCACCGAAAACAACCGCATCGTGAATTTCACCGGCCCGGCCCGCCTGCTGGGCCAGATGGTCGACGTCCGCATCACCGGCACCAATACCAACACCCTCAAGGGCGAAGCCGTCATCCATGGCGACGCGCCCGGGAACCGCGCATGACAAGCACCGCCAAATCGAAAACCACCGTCACGCTCAAGCTGCAAGGCGACAACAAGCAACTGGCCAATCTCTGCGGCCCGCTGGATGGCAATTTGAAGCAGATTGCCAATAGCTGGGACGTGGGGTTGAACCGGCGCGGCGGCACCATTTCGCTGAAAGGCGAGCAGGCCCAGGCCGCCGCCCATGCCATCGAATGGTTTCATCTGCGCGCGGCGCAAGCGCCCCTCTCCGTCGACGACATCCAGCTGGGGTTGGTGGAAATGGGCGTGGGGCGCCTGCCTGGCAAGGGCTCGCCCGACGATGCGGCCCACGCCACGGAGTTGCCCCCGGTCGACGACCAAAGCCTGAACCTGCGCACGCGTCGCTCGGACTTGCGACCCCGCACCCCCAGGCAACGCGACTACCTGAACAACATCCTGCAACACGACATCACATTCGGCGTCGGCCCCGCCGGCACGGGCAAGACCTGGCTGGCCGTGGCCTGCGCCATCGATGCGCTCGAGCGGGAATCCGTGCAGCGGCTGGTCCTCACCCGCCCCGCCGTCGAGGCCGGCGAGCGCCTGGGCTTTCTGCCCGGCGACCTGGTGCAAAAAGTCGATCCATATCTGCGGCCCCTGTACGACGCCCTGTACGACCTGATGGGCTTCGAGCGGGTCCAGCGCCTGTTCGAAAAACAGACCATCGAAATCGCGCCGCTGGCCTATATGCGGGGCCGGACCCTGAACCATGCTTTCATCATCCTGGACG
>CAZKBT010000048.1:0-22498 GCA_964551305.1 uncultured Burkholderiaceae bacterium | reverse complement strand
GGCGGGCCGCGCTGGATGCCGGGGGCGACGGCCACAACATCATGGTGTGCGAACGCGGCGCCTCCTTCGGCTACAACAACCTGGTTTCCGACATGCGTTCGCTGGCGATCATGCGCGAAACGCAGTGTCCCGTCGTCTTCGACGCCACGCACTCGGTTCAATTGCCGGGAGGGCAGGGCACGCACTCGGGCGGGCAAAGCGAATTCGTGCCGGTTCTGGCGCGCGCGGCCGTGGCGGTCGGCATATCCGGCTTGTTCATGGAAACGCATCCGGACCCGGCCAAGGCCTTGTCGGATGGACCCAATGCCGTCCGGCTGGACCATATGCCCGGCCTGCTGGAATCGCTGCAAGCCATCGACCGCTGCGTGAAGGCTGGCGGCCGTCTCTGATTTCATCGCGGCGACGCGTACCGGAAAAAGCCATCGACGGGCCTGCTTCCCGTCGATGGCTTTTTTCCGCGCCCCTTGTTTTCCCCAATCCTTGATACTACAATGTTTGATATGTCAATGATTTTGGGGTGAAGGAATCCACTATGGCCGAGCGTCGGGATAAGCGGACAGGGCGGACAGCGCAAGCACTGCCACCCCGACAGGCGTTTCCCGCGGCGATAGGGCTCTGTTTCGTTCTCATGCTCGTCGCCGTGGACCAGACCGTGGTCGGCACGGCGCTGCCCACCATCGTGGCGGAACTGAACGGTTTCTCGCTCTACGCCTGGGTGGGCACCGCTTATCTTCTGACGTCCGTCATCACCATTCCCATCTTTGGCCGGCTCGGCGACTTCTACGGCCGCAAGCCGTTCGTCGTGACCTCCGTCATTCTGTTCGTCAGCGCGTCGGTCTTTTGCAGCATGTCCAGCAGCATGCTCCAGCTGGTCATCGGGCGCGCCCTGCAGGGCATAGGCGGCGGCATGCTGGTGGGGACGGCTTTCGCCAGCGTGCCCGATCTGTTTCCGGAACCTCGCGTGCGATTGCGCTGGCAGATATTGTTCAGCTCGGCTTTCGGCGTGGCCAATGCGGTCGGGCCCACCTTGGGCGGCCTGCTGACGCAGTACGCGGGCTGGCGTTTCGTGTTCTACGTGAACCTGCCGATAGGCCTGATCAGCCTGGTATTTCTGTGGCGCTTTTTGCCCTGGATACGGCAGAATCCGACGGGCGGCATGCGCCTGGACTGGCTGGGCGCCCTGCTGATCGCCTTGCTGCTGGGAAGCTGGCAAATGTTCGTGGAGTTCCTGCCTCGCCATGGCGCGAGCCTGGGTGTGATGGCGCTTGGCACGGCGGGCGTCCTGTTGTTGATGGCGCTGGTCTACTGGGAAGAGCGCTGTCCCAATCCCCTGTTGCCCATGGACATGTTCCGCGACCGCGGCCTTTCCGCCCTGTTCGTCTTGTCCGTCGTCTCGGGCTTCGTTATGTTCGCATTGCTGTTTTACCTGCCTCTGCTGTTTCAAGGCGGATTGGGCATGAGCCCGAAGCAGGTCGGACTGTTGATCACGCCGCTGGTGTTGTGCATGACCTTGGGCAGCGTCATCAATAGCCGCGTCGTGGTCCTATTGGAGCACGGCAACTATATGTTCTACGTTGGGTTCGTGTTCCTGTCGCTGGCTTGCCTGGCGCTGGTGTTCGTCACCGTTTCGACGGCGCATTGGCAATTGATGGCCTATATGATCATGGCCGGCCTGGGCCTGGGCCTGATCATGCCCAATCTGACGGTGTTCGCCCAGCAATTGGCGGGACGGACGCGGTTCGGGATCGCGACCGCCATGCTGCAATCCCTGCGCATGGTGGGCGGCATGATAGGCGCGGTGATCGTGGGAACCTTGATCAATCATTTCTATGCGCTGGGCGTGCGCGACATGGCGATCGCGCAGCAGGACCAAGATGTGCGGTCGATGCTGACCGATCCGCAAGTGCTGGTCAGTTCGGAAATGCAAAGCTCCTTCATGGCGCATTTGCAACGTGTGAACATGCATGGGGACATGCTGATCGCCGCCGCGCGCGACGTGCTGATCGGCGCGGTTCACGTCGGCCTGGCCGCCGTGTTTATCGTTGCGATGTTCGGCTTGCTGGGCACGTACCGGGTCCCCTTCATCAATATTTCCCGCCCGAACGCGGCCGAGCCCGCCGGCGCCGAAGACGATGCCAAGCCGGCATCCAAGGACGAAGCGTGAGTCAGGACAGCCCGCCGTTCCTCTTGATGCAGCAGCTGGGCCGAACGTATCGGGCCATGCAGGCGGCATTCTATGCCCATATCGGCCATTCGGCGTCGCGCTGGCGCATCCTGCTATCCTTGCATCAGGAAGGCGATTTGTCGCAGAAGTCGCTGGCGGCCCGGTTGGGCATCGATCCGGCCGCGCTGACCCGGCTGATCAAATCGATCGAGCAGCTGGGCTGGGTCAGGCGCGAAAGGGATGCCCAGGACAATAGGCTGACCATCGTGACCTTGACCCCGGAGGGACTGCGCGTGGTGAACGAGGCCCTGCCCAGGCGCGCCGCCTTCATCGAGAATACCGTCGGCAGCATTTCGCCGGGGCAGATGGAACAGCTCGGAAGCCTGCTTCGCGAACTGGAAAGCCGCTTGACGGATGCCTCCGATGCCGCGCGCGCCGAGGCGCCGGAAACAAAAAATGCGGAACGTTTGCGTGATGAATAGCCTGAGCGCGTCCGGCGCAGGTACAATCAGGACGATATGAGCCATGTCAGGCATGTAGCATGACCGATGCGCGCCGCATCGTCCGTTATCTAGACTAGATTTATTCATCCATTCAGGCAGGACAGTCAATATTATGAGTGCTATCGTAGATATCATTGGTCGCGAAATACTGGATTCGCGCGGCAACCCCACCGTCGAATGCGACGTGTTGCTGGAATCCGGCGCCATGGGCCGTGCCGCCGTGCCCTCGGGCGCGTCCACCGGTTCGCGGGAAGCCATCGAATTGCGCGACGGTGATGCCGACCGCTATCTCGGCAAAGGCGTGCTGCAAGCCGTGGAAAATCTGAATACTGAAATTTCCGAAGCCTTGATGGGCCTGGACGCGCAGGAACAAACGTTCGTGGATCGGACCTTGATCGATCTGGACGGCACCGAGGCCAAGGGCCGCCTCGGCGCCAACGCCATTCTGGCCGCCAGCATGGCGGTGGCCCGCGCCGCGGCCGACGACTCGGGCTTGTCCCTGTACCGTTATTTCGGCGGCAGCGGCCCCTTGCAAATGCCGGTGCCCATGATGAACGTCATCAATGGCGGCGCGCACGCCAACAATTCCCTGGACATGCAGGAATTCATGATCCTGCCCATCGGCGCCACCAGCTTTCGCGAATCGCTGCGCATGGGCGCCGAAGTCTTTCACGCGCTGAAAAAGATACTGCATAAGCAGGGCATGTCCACGGCGGTCGGCGACGAGGGTGGCTTCGCGCCCAGTGTGGCCAATCACGAAGCGGCCATCCAGCTGATTCTGCAGGCGATCGCCGAGGCCGGCTACGAAGCGGGCTCGCAGATCGCCCTGGGGCTGGATTGCGCCAGCTCCGAGTTCTACCGCGACGGCAAATACCATTTGGCGGGCGAAGGCGGCATTTCCCTGACCTCACAGGATTTCGCCCACCTGCTGGGAACCTGGTGCGACAAATACCCCATCATCAGCATCGAGGACGGCATGGCGGAAAACGACTGGGAAGGCTGGAAAACGCTGTCCGACCTGTTGGGCAAGAAGGTCCAACTGGTGGGTGATGACCTGTTCGTCACCAACACCAAGATTCTCAAGCAGGGCATCGACCAGGGCATCGCCAATTCCATCCTCATCAAGATCAACCAGATCGGCACCCTGACCGAAACGTTCGCCGCCATCGAAATGGCCAAGCGCGCGGGATACACCGCCGTCATCTCCCATCGCTCGGGCGAGACCGAGGACTCCACGATCGCCGACATCGCGGTTGCCACGAATGCCATGCAGATCAAGACCGGGTCGCTGTCGCGCTCGGATCGCATGGCCAAGTACAACCAGCTGCTGCGCATCGAGGAAGAGCTTGCCGAGGTTGCGTCCTATCCGGGCCGCGACGCATTCTACAACCTGCGTTGATTTCCCTATGACCCGGCCCGCGCGGGCCGGGTGTTTCTTGCGCGATTCATGCGACTGTTATTCTTCGTATTGGTGCTGTTGACGCTCGCTTTCCAGTACCCGCTTTGGTGGGGCAAGGGCGGGTGGGCGCGCGTGCATGAGCTCGAGCAGCAAGTGGCCAGCCAGAAAGAAGAGCATGAAGCCTTGACGGCGCGCAATGACGCGCTGCAGGCCGAGGTCCAGGACCTGAAGTCGGGCACGCAGGCCATCGAAGAGCGCGCGCGCGGCGAGCTCGGCATGATCAAAGAAGGCGAGATATTCGTCCAGATCCTGGGCCCGCACGAACAGGAACCCGAACTCAAGTCGCCGCCGGCAGCGCGAGGCGCCGCCCGTCCGAACGGGGCCAGGCCGCCGCGTTGAGCCAAGAACGGCCGTCTTCACGCCGTTGCGCCTGCCTGGCGTGGGTTCGCCGCTTCAGTCTTGGCCGCAGCACAGCGTGACGCCGCATAAGATATCCATTTGGGTTTCCGCCGAGGCGACAGAGCCACCGTTCGCGACATGACCGCCGGCGGGCGCAGGGCTGTGCCCGGAGGCGGGCGCGGAAGGCATCGGGGCGGGGTGGCGCGCGCCATCGGCGCCCGGCAGCGGCGATGCGGGTACGTTTGCCGAGACGGGCGTGCCGGATCGGGATCGGTCAAGAGGATGCAGGCACCAGGCGCCGGCGCACGCTTGCTGGCCGGTGTACGAATGGGCGACGGATTCAGCCGCGCGGCGGTCGTTCGCATGCACGATCTTTCCGCCGGGCGGCGACGGCCAGTCGACGGGATGCGATTGCATGATCAGGCTCAAGGAGCGTGTCATGGGTAAATAGCCCTGGCGCAGGGCGGCCTGGGCATAGGGCTGTGTCGCGGGAACGAGCTGGGCGAGCAGGCCGGACAGGCCCGGCAGCGCTGGCTGATGCAAATATGTCAGCGTCAGATCCAGCGTATTGGCTTGGAAGATGGTCAGTTGCGAAAGCGGGCCTTTGCCGTCGGTCCAGCCCTGGCGGCGATAGCGTTCGTCCTGTTCCTGCTGGTAGTGGTTGTCGATGGTCGCCAGGCCGTCGATGGCAAGATGGGGCTGGGCGTAATCGGCGTAGGCCGACGCGGGGGGCGAGTGGATGACGATGCGCCAGGGCGCTTGGCCGGTGGCTTCTTTGCGCTGCCGCAACGCGTCCGCCAGGCGCCGCTGCGTCTGCGTCTGGTCCGTGCCCGCGAACAGGGGCAGCAAAGCCTGCTCGAACGCGTGCTCGATCACCTCGGGCTTGGCGTGTGCGACCGAGGCGGCCCTGGCGGCTTCCAGCAAGGCGAGGCTGACGGCCTGCCTGACGCTGAACCAGTGCGCGATTTCGATGCCGCCCAGCGCGGCCAGCCACAGCGGGATGGCGACGATCGCGAATTCGACGGCGCTTGCGCCCGATTGGCCGGATCGGCGCCAAGGGCGGAATGGCCGGCGCTCGCGCGCGAAGGCGCGGCCGTGCGCGGGCCGTGCGAGACGGGATAGGGTAGGCATGGGAGACAGTGTGCCCGCCCCCGGCTCTGCCGTCGATTGTGGAGATTGCTAGTGGATGGATAGAGACGTGTTCGACGCTTGAGCGGGCGCCGCGCTGCCGGCATCGACGAACAACTGCGCGCAGTCCACCGCATCGAACTGATAGGGCTTGCCGCAAAAATTGCAGGCGATGTCGATGCGCGACCGCTCCACCAGGATGGAGGCGACTTCGTCGGCGCCCAGCATGACCAGCATGTTCGCGACGCGTTCGCGGTTGCATGGGCAGTGCCAGACCACTTTTTCCGGATCGAAAAGCAGTAGCTCTTCTTCCCAGAACAGGCGCTTGATGACCGTGTCGGTATCCAGCGCGATCAATTCGTCGCGCTTGACGGTGTCGGCCAATATCGTGAGCCGTTCCCAGGATTCTTGGCTGGTCGCGGCATTGCGATCGACCTTGCCGCCTTGATCGGGCAGCCGCTGTATCAGCAAGCCGGCGCTGTGCCGCGCGTCGGCGGCCAGCCACAGGCGGGTGTCCAGCTGCTCTGAGCTGCGCATGTAGTGCTCGAGCACCTGGGCCACGGTGGTGCCCTCCAAGGGCACGATGCCTTGATAGGGTTGCATGGCGGCGTCGCGCTGCCTGGGGTCCAGGATCACGACGAAGCGGCCTTCGCCGTGGGTGTTGAGCAGGTTCTGAAGGGTGCCGTCGGCTGGAACGTCGTGGCCCTCGCGCAGGGTGACCGTCGCCCGTATGTTCAGGTCGGCCGTGCATTCGACCACGATGAGCGCGATCGGGCCGTCGCCCTGCAATTGTAGCACCAGCGTGCCGTCGAACTTGATGTTGGACGTCAGCAGTACCGCCGCGGCGAGGAGTTCGCCCAATAGCGTTTGCACACAGGCTGGGTAATGTTGGTGCTCAAGGCCGGCTTGCCATGCATCGGTCAGCTTGACCGCCTGTATCCGCGCCGTGTGGTCCGGCAACAGGTATTTTTTGAGTTGATCCGTCATGACGGAATTTTAACGCATAACGTTTTCCGGGCGCGCTTCGCGTCAAGCGCCTTTGCGGCCCTGGTACCAGTAATAGCCGTCCTGGTCTATCACGGCGAGCTCTCCCGTCTGCTGCCAGTTTTCGTTGGGAAGCACGGCCTGGCCCAGGTCCTTCTGCCAGTATCCCAGGAACAAGGCGGGATCGATGTCGCCGTGGACGTCATGCTGATTGACGACGATTTCCCCGACGACGCCGACGGGGCAGGGGGTGCCGTATTTGTCCAGCAGGGCGACGCGATGGCCTGGATAGGGCCGGCCCAGGCTCGAGGGCTTGGCCGGCCATTTGAGGTAGCTGTTGCCGATGATCATGCCGGTCCGGGCCTGACCGTAGAACAGATTGGGCGCGACGCCCAGATGTTCCGCGCACCACGCCGTGGCGTCCTGGTCCAGGGGCTCGCCGCCGACTGACAAGGCGCGCAATCGGGCCCGGCCGGGGCTGGAAACGCTTGGGTCCAAGCCGGCCGTGGCCAGGGCGTTGACTTGGGCGCCGGTCAGATAGCAGTTGGTCACCTGGTGGCGCGCAATGAGATCGAAGGCCCGCTCGGCCGAGAATCGGCCGGGCGCATTCACGATGGGATGGCCGAAATACAAGGCGGGCAGCAGGCCGAACATCAGGCCGTCGCCATGCTGCCAGCTGTTGGGCGTCCAGAACACGTCGTTTTTGACCGGAAACCAATTCTGCGCGGCGACGAAGCCGGGAAGATTGCCGATCAGGCTGCGGTGCGGCAACAGCTTGCCGCGCGGAGAGGGTGTTCCCGCCGGCTCGTAAAGCAGCAGGGCGGGCGCATGGGAAAGCGTGGGCATGGGTTTGAACGCCGCGGGCTGGCGCGCCAGCAGCGTGCGCCAGGGTATGGCGGCCTCGTGCTCGAGATTCAGGGCGATGACCTGATTCATGAATGGATATTTGTTCTGCGCCGCCAGCACGCCGGGGCCGGTGATTTCATCGACCACGCCCACGCGCGGCATCGCGTCGCGCAGACAGGAGACGATGTGGCCGGGCTCGGAAAAGGCCGGCAAAGGCAGGGCCACGGCGCCTACGCTGAGCACGGCCATGCACGCGACGACGTATTCGGGGCGCTGGCTCATGATCAGCGCGACCCGGTCGCCGGGCTGCACGCCCATTTTCAATAAGCCGTTGGCCAGGCGGCCGGCGGTTTCGGACAGGCGGGAGTAGGTCCAGACGTCACGCTGTCCCTGTTCGTTCTCGTGGAAAACGGCGACGCGCCGGCCGTCCAGGGGATTGTCGGCCCAGCGATGCGCGCATGCTTGGGCAATGTTGAATTGCGACGGGACTAGCCACTGGTAAGACGAGTACAGCTCCGCGTATTGGTCATTCATTGTTTATGTTCGACTGTGTGCTAGGTGGCTGGCGCAAGTGGCATAGAGCCTCAAGGATGACGGACAAGCGAATTCTGTGCAATCCCTATACGATAGAAAGCCAAAAACACTAGGGTTTATACTAGGATGTGGTCAAGGCTTGACCACATTGACCAAGCGCGTTCCCAGTATTCTGTCGTGCAGGAATTGCTTGTCGGGATCGATCCAGGTCCAGAGAAACAGGGTGAACGGCGTGAAAACGATCAACAAATCGGTGGAGGCGTAGCCTGTCTGGCGCGAAGCCAGCAGCACCAGTCCGGCGGCCAGCAAAGGAACCGGCCACATCAGCAAGTAGCGGGAAAGCAACACGCCGAAGGCGGGCACCCGGCCTTCGCGGTCCAGCAGGCGGATGTTCCAGGTTTTCATCGGCAGGGTCTGGCCGCGCGTCCTCCAGGAAAGCAGGAAATAGACGCCGACGGCGAGAAACAGGAACGCCTGGCGTCCATGCCGAAACATCATCGCGTTGCGGCTCTGGGTCAGGGTATCGAATAGATAGCCGGCCAGAAAGACGACGCCGAAAAGCAATATGCCTTCGTACATCATGCAGGCGAAGCGGCGCCAGCGCCCGGCATAGCTGGAAGCGGGGGTGAAAGCAGGTGGACGATGCATAAACACGAAGCCTGAGTGGGTGAAAAGAGGACTATTATCCTGCATTTCCCGTACGGCTGCGCGCATGCGGAAAAGGGTGGCGGCGGAATGCGAAACCCGGGAAACCGGGGCGCCGCCTGCGCAGTCCGGCGGCTTGGACTGCGCTTCATATCGGGCTTAGCGTGCCGATTGGGACAGCTGGTGGCTGACGGAATTCGCTCCGGCGGCACGAGCGAACAGCCTGTCGATCAGCTTCCTCAGGAAGCGGACGGGATGGATGCGAAACTGCTCTTCCAGCGCTTGGCGAGCGAGCTGGCGTTCGAGTTCATCGGTCAGACGGATATCGTTGTGGAGGTAACGCATGAGACTTGCCTTTCGGGTGTCATTTAAGGGTTAACCCCAATTATAGGGTTAACCCTTAAATGCGACAAGAGCCCGGCCCGCAAGCGGCGATAAA
Organism: uncultured Burkholderiaceae bacterium; assembly: GCA_964551305.1. Lineage (GTDB taxonomy): Bacteria > Pseudomonadota > Gammaproteobacteria > Burkholderiales > Burkholderiaceae_B > JBAZDC01. The sequence goes on along the minus strand of CAZKBT010000048.1, from coordinate 13,457 downwards.
AAACAACAGCGGGAAGACGCAGGCGCTACGAAACGCGTCGGCGGCCGACGCTCATTTGCGATAGCTTGCCGCGACCATCTCGAATCCGAAGAGCCGGCATTCGAGCGAGCCGTTGTAGAGAGGCTGCTTGCGCTTGGGTTTGAGGCGCATCTTCTTGGGCAGGTCCATGTCGCTGGAAATCATGTGGACCTGCCATCCGTTGAAATTCCGCTTCAGGTTTTGCGCGAACGCCGGCCACAGCTCGTCGGCGTCATCCAGCCGTTCGCCGTAGGGCGGATTGGCGACCAGCCAGCCCGTCGGGGCGGGCGGCGTGACGTGGCGCGCGTCGCCGACTTCGAAGCGGATGGTGTCGGGCGTCAGCCAGGCGCGTTCGCGGTTCAGTTCGGCCGCGGCGATGGCTCGGGGATCCAGGTCGGAACCCACCAAAGGAGCGTCCAGCCGGGTGGCGATGCGGGCGCGGGCGTCGGCTTTCAGGTCGCGCCAATGGCGCTCGTCATGGTTGCGCAAGCGTTCGAAGCCGAACGGGCGCCAGATGCCCGCGGGCACGCCCAAGGCGATCCAGGCCGCTTCGATCAACACCGTGCCGCTGCCGCAAAAGGGATCCATCAGGGCCGCGGACGGATCCCATCCCGCCAGCGCCAGGATGCCGGCGGCAAGATTCTCCCGTATGGGCGCGTCGCCTTTGTCCAGCCGCCAGCCGCGCTTGAACAGCGATTCGCCCGACGTGTCCAGGTACAGCGTGGCGCTGGTTTCGTCCAGGAAAAGATGCACTCGCGCGTCCGGCCTGACCGTGTCGATGCTGGGCCGTTCGCCTTCGCGGTCGCGCAGCCGGTCGCATATGCCGTCCTTGGCCCGCAGGTTGCAATATTGCAGGCTTTGCATCGGACTGCGTATCGCGGAGGTGTCGACGCGCAGCGTCTGTTCGGCGCCGAACCAGCGTTCCCAGGGCGTGTTCATGGCAAGCTCGAGAATGTCGTCCTCGTGTTCGACCGGCGCGTGCGCGACCTGGACCAGGATGCGGGTCGCCAGGCGCGAATACAGATTGGCGCGCAGCACGCCGGTCCAGTCGGCATGAAAGCGGCATCCGGCCCGTCCCGCCTGGGCGTCGTCGAAGCCCAGGGCTTGCATTTCCGCCGTCAGCGCCTGCTCCAGCCCTTGGGGGCAGGGCGCGAAGATCGGGAAAATTTCGGTGGCGCGGTGCGGCATGGGCTTGCCGCGCCGCCGTTCGATGCGGGCGGGGGCGTCGTTCAACGCCAGTTCAGCGGCCTGCACGCGCTCGGCCGTGCTCGGCCGCTGCGGCTTGCGCCGTCCGGCGGCCGGGTGGCCGGCGCGCTCCGACGGGCGCGGCACGGTATCGTCGCTTGCGTCGGCCCGCACCGTCCGCTGCTGCTCGCGCGTGCGCTCCAATTGCGCAACCTGGCGGGCCCGGGCGCCGGCGCGCACGCGCCGTTCCGTTTCGCCGTCGCGGCTCGGGGCGGCGGGCTTTCTGGCCAGCTTGAGGGTTTTGCGTTCGGGGGTATCGGTCATGGGTAGGGACTAAGATTCAAAAAGGTTTGATCACGACCAGCGCAATGACGATCAGCAACAGCGCTACCGGGATTTCATTGAACCAGCGGTAGTAGCGGTGGCTGCGCGTATTCCCGCCCGCGGCGAACGTTTTCAGCAGGCGGCCGCACGCCAGATGGTAGGCCAGCAGCAGCGCAACGCCCGCCAGCTTCAGGTGCATCCAGCCCTGTCCGCGGCCGATTCCGTAGTACAGCCACAGCAAGAGGCCGAATACGATGGCCAATGCCGCCAGCGGCGTCATGAAACGGTACAGCCGCTGCGCCATGCCCAGCAGTACGCGCTGCGTATCGGGGTCATGAGGCTGCGCCATGTTCACGTACAGGCGCGGCAGGTAGAACAGGCCGGCGAACCAGGAGGTGACGAACAGGATGTGCAGGGTTTTGATCCAGAGCATAGGATGGCCGCGTCTTATCAGCGTCGCAGTTGGCCGTCGCCCGTCAGCACCCATTTCAATGTCGTCAGGCCTTCCAGCCCTACGGGGCCGCGCGCATGCAGGCGATTGGTCGATATGCCGATCTCGGCGCCCAGGCCGTACTCGAAGCCATCCGCGAAACAGGTGGGCAGGTTCACGTACACGGAACTGGAGTCGACTTCGCGCTGGAAGCGTTGCGCGGCCTGGAGGTTTTCCGTGACGATGGATTCGGTGTGCTCCGAGCTGTATTTTTCGATGTGGGCGATGGCTTGATCGATGTCGTCGACGACGCGCACGGCCAGTATCGGGCCCAGGAATTCGGTTTCCCAGTCGGCCTCGGTCGCGGCGCTTATGCCGGGAAGCAGGGCGCGCGTGCGCTCGCAGCCGCGCAACTCCACGCCCTTGCTTCGCAATGCGTCGCCCAGCCCGGGCAAGACGGCGGCGGCGACGTCCTGATGGACCAGCAGGGTTTCCATCGCCCCACAGATGCCGTAGCGATACGTCTTGGCGTTCAGCGCCACGTCGTGGGCTTTGTCCGGATCGGCGTCCCGGTCTATGTAGACGTGGCAATTGCCGTCCAGGTGCTTGATCAGCGGCACTTTGGCATCGGCCGCCAGCCGCGCGATCAGGCCTTTGCCGCCGCGCGGCACGATCACGTCGATGCTTTCGGTCAGTGTGATCATTTTTCCGACGGCCGCGCGATCGGTGGTCGCCACGACCTGGACCGCATCGGCGGGCAGGCCGGCGCCGGCGAGCCCGCGCTGCACGATGGCGCCCAGGGCCAGGTTGGAGTGAAACGCTTCGCTGCCGCCGCGCAAGATGACGGCGTTGCCCGATTTCAGGCACAAGGCCGCCGCATCCACGGTGACGTTCGGACGGGATTCGTAAATGATGCCGATTACGCCGAGCGGCACCCGCATCTGCGCCACCCGCATGCCGTTGGGGCGCAGGGTACTGGCGGTTTGCGCGCCGATGGGATCGGGCATGTCGGCGATCTGCCGCAGGCCGGCCGCCATGGTGTTCAGGGTCTTGTCCGAAAGCGAGAGCCTGTCCAGCAGGGCCGGCTCCAGGCGATCGGTCCGGGCGGCCGCCAGATCCTTGGCGTTTTCGGCTTGCAGATGTTCTTTTTGCTCGATCAGCAGATCGGCGATGGCGCGCAGGGCGGCGGCTTTGGCGGCATCAGGGGCGACGCGCAGCGTTCGCGCCGCGATACGGGCGCGCTTGCCCAGTTCCACGACCAGCGCATCGCTGTCGGAAGTATCCAGTGCGGCGGAGGCGAGAGAAGAATTCATGGCGAGGTGCTGGTGGTAAAAACGCTGAAAGAAGAAGAGGCTGTCTTGGGGTTAGTGTAATGCCATTGCGCGTGCCGGTAACGGTGTTTTCCAAGCCGGCGCGCGCAATGCCGCCCCGAGGGCGTCAAGGTCGGCGGGCCGGCCGCTTGGCCTGGGCGATGCGCAGCGCGAGGCGGCCGAGCTCTTCCCAGGGGTCGCTGAGCCGGCCCGGCACGCTCAGGCCCTTGATCAGCCGGTCGATGTCGTGCGCGTGCTGCACGGCCGGCGGCCAGGCCGCGGCGGGCACGCGGGCCAGGGTTTGGCGCAACAGCTGTTCTCGCGCGCCGAACACGCGCTGGCGCCTCATCTCCGCCTGCAGGTCCTGGCCCGCCGCCTGGGCCTGCGACAGGCGGGCCAGCACCCGGATCTCTTCGCCTATCGACCACAATACCAACGGCAGGGCCTCGCCCTCGGCGCGCAGGCCGTTGAGCATCGTGAGCGCCTTGGCGCCTTGCGCGTTGAGCATGGCGTCGCGCAGGCCGAATACGTCGTATCGGGCGACGTTGAGCACGGCGCGGCGCACGTCCGCGCCGTCGATCTTGCCCGCCGGATAGAGCAGGCCGAGCTTCTGGATTTCCTGGAAGGCCGCCAGCAGATTGCCTTCGACTTTGTCGGCCATCCATTCCAGCGTTTCCACGTCGAGCTGCTGTTGCTGCCGGGCCAGCCGCTGCTTGATCCACTGGGGAAGCTGGGCGCGTTCGACGTTGGCGATCTCGACGGAGGTGGCGACCTCGAACAGCGCTTGCGCCCATTTGGCCGTCCGGCCCGCTTTGTCCAGGCGGGGCAAGTGGACCAGCACCACGGTGTCGATCAGCGCGCCGGAGGTCACCATGTCCGCCAGCTTGATCAGGGTTTCGCCGCCGGTCTTGCCGGGCTTGCCGCTGGGTATGTGCAGGTCGACCAGGCGCCGGTCGCCGAAGAGCGATATATTCTGCGTCGCGCTGATCAGGCTGGACCAGTCGCCGCGCGCGTCCAGCGTCAAGCTGACGCGCTCGCCGTAGCCCGAGCGGCCGGCGGCGGCGCGCAGGGCGTCCAGCGCTTCCGTGATAAGCAGCGGCTCGTCGCCGGACACGACATACATCGAGTCCAGCGTGGCGGCGGACGGGCCGGACGTCAGCCCGGCCAACTGCTCGGCGTTCAGGCGGCGTCCCATGTCCAAGCCCGCCCGTCAGCGTCTCTGCATCATGCCGGGTTCGACACGCGGCATGGTCCAGGGCGATCGCTCGGGTTCCGCAGGAACGGCGCCGCCCGTGACGGCGTTTTCATCGACGGGCTGCGATTCGGCGTTCTGAAAGGCCTCGGTGACGTCGGGCGAGGCCAGATGCCGAACGATGCGGCTGACCAGGGATTGCTCCATCTCTCTGAAGACAGTCGCGATCTCGCCCTGCTTGGCCTGCACGACCGTGTCGTCATAGGGTATTTCGCGCAGCGCGTGCAAGGTGGTCGGAGGCAGGATGATGCGGCCGGCCGCATCCAGCAACTGGAAGCTGAATTCCAGCGTCAGTTCGTATTCTTCGACCTTGCCCTTCACGTCGATGGAGATTTCCCGAAGGTTGCGCCTGCTGGACAGCTGTATCAATTGAGCCTGAGCCTGCTTTCGCTGCGCGACGAATCGGGTGTTGGGTGAACTGGCGACGATCGCGCGGCGCACGGCGACGCCGAACGCCGAGTTGTCTCCGATGTTGGTGTAGAGTGTGTCGAAGGGCAGCGGAGAGACGCCTTTCAGATGGAATCCGCAGGCCGTGAGCAGCATGCAAAGCAATGCGCACGCCAGCGCGCGCGCGCGCCCCTGCATGCGGCGCGCAAGCGTAACGTGTTTGTCTGCCAAGCCTTGCATGATGAGCCTCATCCGACGATATTGACCAGTTTACCCGGCACCACGACGATCCGCTTGGGCGGCAGGCTTTGCATGAACCGGCCGATCGCCTCATGCGCGAGCGCGATGGTTTCGATTTCGGGTTTGGCCGCGCCGTTGGGAACCTTGATCGATCCGCGCAGCTTGCCGTTGATTTGCAGCATCAGCTCGATCTCGTCCGCAATCAGCGCCTTCTGGTCCACGCCGGGCCAGGCGGCGTCCAGCAGGTCGCCATGCACCGCGTCATAGCCCAGGTCGCGCCACAACTGCCAGGTAATGTGCGGCACGACCGGGTAGAGCACACGCAGCAATATCGACAGGGTTTCGGCCAGCGCCTGGCGCGCCACGGGCGTATCGGGCAACGCGGCGGATTCCAGGGTATTGAGCATTTTCATGCAGGTCGATACCACGGTGTTGTATTGGATGCGCTGATAGTCGTATTCGGCCACGTTCAACAGGCCGTAGATTTCGCGGCGCAGGGTTTTCGTGGCCTCGTCGGCGGCGTCCCACGCGACGCGGGCCTGCACGCCTTCGCGAACCGTTTCGCGATGCTGGTGACAGTAGGCCCAGACGCGGCGCAGGAAGCGGTTGGCGCCCTCCACGCCGGAATCCGACCATTCCAGCGTCTGCTCCGGAGGGCTGGCGAACATCACGAACAGGCGCGCCGTATCCGCGCCCATGCTGTTGATCAGGGCTTGCGGGTCGACGCCGTTGTTCTTGGACTTGGACATCGTGCCGATGCCGCCGTATTCGACCGGGCTGCCGTCCGTGATCAGCTTCGCGCCGATGACGGCGCCCTTGGCGTCGTAGACGTTTTCGACTTCGTCGGGCCAGAAATACTCGATGCCGCCTTGGGCGTTCTTGCGGAAATAGATGTGGTTGAGCACCATGCCCTGGCACAGCAACTTGGTGAAAGGCTCGTCGAAGTTGAGCAGGCCGAGGTCGCGCATGACCTTGGTCCAGAAACGGGCGTACAGCAAATGCAGCACGGCGTGCTCGATGCCGCCGATGTATTGGTCCATGGGCATCCAGTAGTCATTGCGGCTGTCGACCATGGCCCGGTCGTTGCCGGGCGAGGTATAGCGCATGAAGTACCAGGACGAGTCCACGAACGTGTCCATGGTGTCGGTTTCCCGGCGGGCGGCGCCGCCGCAGCGAGGGCAGGCGCACGACAGGAAGGCCTCGTGCTTGTTCAGCGGATTGCCGCTGCCGTCGGGAATCAGGTCCTCGGGCAGGACGACCGGCAAGTCCTTTTCGGGCACGGGGACCGGGCCGCAGTCCGGGCAGTGGATGATGGGAATGGGCGTGCCCCAATAGCGCTGGCGGGAAATGCCCCAGTCGCGCAGCCGCCACGTGGTCTGCTTTTCTCCCAGGCCCATGGCGGCGAGGTCCGCGGCGATGGCGTCGACGGCCTGTTTGGTGCTCAGGCCGTCGTACTTGCCGGAATGGATGGTGCGTCCCGATTGCTTGTCGCCGTACCATTCCTGCCAGGCTTCGGTCGAGTAGGTCTTGTCGCCCACGGCGATGACCTGCCGGATGGGCAGCTCGTATTTCAGCGCGAAGGCGAAATCGCGTTCATCGTGCGCGGGCACGCCCATGACGGCCCCGTCGCCGTAGCTCATCAGCACATAGTTGCCGACCCAGACGTCGATGCTCTGGCCCGTCAGCGGATGCGTGACGGTCAGGCCGGTGGGCAGGCCCTCCTTTTCGCGCGTCGCCAATTCAGCTTCCGTCGTGCCGCCTTGCTTGCATTGCTCGATGAAGGCGGCCAGCCCGGGATTGCTCTGTGCGGCGTGGGTCGCCAGCGGATGTTCGGGCGCCACGGCGCAAAACGTCACGCCCATGATGGTGTCGGCGCGCGTAGTGAAGACGAAGAGCTTGCCGTCCTGGATCAGCCCGCCTTGCGCATCCCGGATGTCATGCGTAAAGGCGAAGCGCACGCCCTCGCTTTTGCCTATCCAGTTTTCCTGCATCAGGCGCACGCGCTCGGGCCAGCCCGGCAGTTTATTCTTGACGTGATCCAGCAGCTCTTCCGCGTAGTCCGTGATGCGCAGGTAGTAGCCGGGAATCTCGCGTTTTTCCACGACCGCGCCTGAGCGCCAGCCGCGTCCGTCTATGACCTGCTCGTTGGCCAGGACGGTCTGGTCCACCGGATCCCAATTGACCACCTGCGTTTTTCGATAGGCGATGCCTTTCTCCAGCATCTTCAGGAACAGCCACTGGTTCCACTTGTAGTAATCGGGATCGCAGGCGCACATTTCGCGCGACCAGTCGATGGCCAGCCCCATCGCCTGCATTTGCTTTTTCATGTAGGCGATGTTGTCGTACGTCCATTTCGCGGGCGGCACTTTGGATTTGATCGCCGCGTTCTCGGCGGGCATCCCGAACGCGTCCCAGCCCATGGGCATCAGCACGTTGTAGCCGCGCATGCGCAACTGGCGCGTCATCATGTCGTTGATGGTGTAGTTGCGCACGTGTCCCATGTGCAGCTTGCCGCTGGGATAGGGCAGCATGGAGCAGGCATAGAATTTCGGTTTGGGCGAGCCGTCGGGGGCCGTCGCATCTTCCGTCACGCGATAGGCGTCGCGGTCCTGCCAGTTCTGGTGGGCGGTGCGTTCGACGTCGTTGGGGCTGTAGCGTTCCTGCATGGGATCCGGGTCAGTTAAAGAGTCAATGAGGCGAAGATCAAGCGCTTGAACGGCCGGCCATGACGGCGGCCCGCGCGTCGATATGAACCTGGCATTATAAGATTTATACGTGGGCGTGGGGGACGCGCGGGCGCGGCCGGCCGTTCGCGGGCCAAAAAACAAAGGCCCCGTTCAAAAACGGGGCCTTGCAAGGAGTGCGACCAAGGCGTCGTCGCAGCAGGCTGCGACTGCTTTGGAGCAGTAAGGCCGGCAAGCATATCCGGCCTACGGCTTAACGCAGTTTCGTTTCCTTGTAATCAACGTGCTTGCGAGCAACGGGATCGAACTTCTTGATCAGCATTTTCTCGGGCATGTTGCGTTTGTTTTTCGTGGTCGTGTAGAAATGACCAGTGCCAGCGGTGGATTCGAGTTTGATTTTCTCGCGAATGCCTTTTGCCATGATGGACTCCTGAAATTAAATCGCTAGCGCGGGGTTAGACGACTTCGCCGCGGGCGCGCAGTTCGGCCAGAACGACGTCGATGCCGTTCTTGTCGATGGTGCGCAAGGCACTGGTCGAAACACGCAGGCGAACCCAGCGGTTTTCGCTTTCAACCCAGAACCGGCGCGATTGCAGGTTGGGAAGAAAACGGCGCTTGGTCTTGTTGTTCGCGTGCGAAACATTGTTGCCCGTTCGTGGGCCTTTGCCGGTAACTTGGCATACGCGTGCCATGATCGTACTCCTAGGGGAATGTGTGCTTATAGAGTCAGCCGGCGCCCAAGAGGCCTTTGCTGTGCCCCCCGCCAAAAGAATTCGGAAAGGGTAAAACGTAAAGACACAGTGCTGTCAACCGTAACTTCATATTAAAGTCAAGCTAATAATTCTAGCATGAATGCCTTGCTAGGCACAAGCGCGGCTGGACGATTCGTCCGCAAGACGCCCGAACAGCCAGGACAGGGCGCCGCACACGAACAGGATGCCCGTCAGCGGCAGGGCGGTGTGGGACTGCCAGGCGCTGACCGCCAGTCCGGAAAGCGCGCCGCACAGCATTTGTACGGTGCCCATCAGCGCGGAGGCCACGCCCAGCCGCTTGCCTTGCTCCGAAAGAGCGAGCGCGGCCGCGTTCGGATTGACGAAGCCCTGTCCGACCATGAAGCTCATCAGGCAGAGCATCAGCAGCGTCAGCGTCAGATGGCCGGCCAGCGTCAGCAGCACGCCGGCCGACGTTGCCGCCAGAACCAGCCACTGCGCCCGCCTCATGAGCTTTTCGGGCGCATGCTTGTTCAGCAGCTTGCTGCTGAATTGGGAGGCGATGATCAGCGATGCGGCGTTCGCCCCGAAGAACAGTCCGAAATAACGGGGATCGACTTGATAGACGTCGATGAAGACGCGCGATGAACCGGAAATGTAGGCGAACATGCCCGCCGAGCCGAAGCCGCCCGCCAGGGTGTAGAACATGAAGCTTTTGTGCCGGAGCAGGGAAGCGTAGTTGCGGGCGATGATGCCCATTCCCAGAGGGATCACGCGGTCGGGTTTCAGCGTCTCGCGCATTTTCAGCGCCACGGCGCAGAGCAGGCCTATGCTGCTCAAGGCCATGATGCCGAAGATCGCGCGCCAGTTGCCCAGCACCAGGACCTGGCCGCCCAGCAGCGGCGCCAGGATGGGCGTGACGCCCATGACCAGCAAGAGGACGGAAAGCGCTTTGGAGGCCTCGCGCGTTTCGAAGTTGTCGCGGATAACCGCGCGTGGAATGACCATGCCCGCCGCGCCGCCGAAAGCCTGGGCCATGCGCCACAGGACGAGGTGCTCCACATCGTTGCTCAGGGCGCAGCCCAGCGAGGCGACCGTATACACCAGAAGACCGAACATCAGCGGCTTCTTGCGGCCGTAGCGGTCCGCGAACGGGCCGTAGAAAATCTGGGCGATGGCCAAGCCGAAGAGGTAGCCCGCCAGCGTGCGTTCGACTTCTCCCTGGGATGAGCCCAGATCGCTGACGATGGCTGGAAAAGCCGGCAGATACATGTCGATCGCCAGCGGTCCCAACGCGGTGAGCAGCCCCATCAGTATCAGCCAGGAAGGGATGGTGGTCAGCGTGCGCGTCGACTGGGACATGTTTCGGAGTGTATCTGGAAGGCTTGGCGCGGGCGGGCGCTCGAGCTTGGAAATCAATGCCGCCGCGGCTTTTGGGCGAAGAAGCGGCCATCTTAACATAGCATTCGGGCGCATTCCCTTATGCCATGATATGTGGCACTATTGCCGCAGCACGAATTTCAGGATGGAGGGTCAGCTTTGAGCGCGGTCTTGTCTGTTGTGGAAAGCAAGTTGGCGGAGCTGCCCGTTCCCGTGAAGTTGACGTTGCCGGACGGCAAAACGGTGGGGACGGCGCAGGCTCGTGTTCATTTGGTCGTTCGCGATAACGCGACCCTGGCGCATCTGGCGGCGGGACAGGTGGGCATCCTAGGCGAGGACTATGTCGAAGGCAAGTTCGACGTCGAGGGCTCCATGCGAGACTTGATGGCCGCGGCGGCATCCATTTTGCCGGGCTCTCCGGTCGATGCGGCGCGCGGCGGCTGGCTTACCGGCCTGATACGGCGCCTGGTGTCGGTCTGGCGCCATTCCGTCGAGCGCGACGCGCGCCAGATCCAGTTCCATTACGATTTGTCCGACGACTTCTACGCCTTGTGGCTGGACCCACGGCGCGTGTATTCCTGCGCGTATTTCAAAGAGCCGGGCATGACGCTGGCGCAGGCTCAGGAAGCCAAGCTGGATCATATTTGCCGCAAGCTGCGCCTGCGCGGCGGAGAGCGCTTCCTGGACGTGGGCGCCGGATGGGGCGGGCTGTTGCTGTGGGCGGCCGAAAACTACGGCGTCGATGCGACGGGCATTACATTGTCCCGCAATCAGCACGCCCACGTCACCAAGCTGATCGCCGACAGGGGGCTGGCCGGACGCGTGCGCATGGAGTTGCTGGACTATCGCAAGCTGGACGAATCGCAGCCCTACGACAAGATCGCGTCGGTGGGCATGTTCGAGCACGTCGGCCGGGCCCAGCTGAACGGCTACTTTTCCAAGCTGCGTCGCTTGCTGCGGCCCGGCGGGCTGATCATGAACCACGGCATCACGGCCGGCGGCGTCGACAACAGCGAGCTGGGCGCCGGCATGGGCGAATTCATCGAGAAGTACATTTTCCCGGGGGGCGAACTGACCCATGTCAGCCATGTGCTGACCAGCATGAGCGAGTCGGGCCTGGAAGACCTGGACATCGAGAACCTGCGGCCCCATTACGCGCGCACGCTATGGAATTGGAGCGATGCGCTCGAGGCCTGCCTGCCCCAGGCGCGCGACACCTTGCGCAATGAAAAGGGCGACGACGGCGAAAAAGCCCTGCGCGCGTATCGCATGTACTTGGCGGGCTGCGCCATGGGTTTCGAGCACGGCTGGATCGCCCTGCACCAGATAGTTGCCCAGCCGCGCCACGCCGGGCGGCCCGACGAGCTTGACGAGCCCGCCGATCTGAGCTATCCATGGCGGCGCGATTATATCTACATTCCCCGGTGAAACGAGTGGCTCACGGCAGGCAACAGGCCCGGCGGCGCGGCCTTTTGCCGCGCGCCAAGCCCGGCGCATAGATCGGCAAGATTTACAAGGGGGTAATTGCGGGTTTCCAATTTCAGGCAATTCCTCGTAAAATCTTGCAAAACTACTTTAGTTTTTCTCTTCTGGCGTATGACGGATTCCTGCTTGGAATTCCTCTCGTATCAATAGCGCTCTTGCGCGCTTTCCACGCTAGTGACGGTCTGTATCGGCGGTTTTCCGTCTTCCGCACACCCCCTTAACCTTGGCGTTGCATAGCCCACGGCTTTGTCGCGTCCACGTCATTTAAGGAGGCAATAGCCATGTCTTTCAACGTGAACCTTTCACTCCGCCCGTCGTCCGGCGCAGCGGCTTCCTTCAAACGCGCCGCGCTGGGCCTGAGCGTCGCCGCGGCCCTGCTTGCCGGGACGGCCGCGCTCAATCCGGCCCGCGCCGCCGACGCCGCGGCTTGCGAAATCGATCGCCCCGTGAAGTTCGGCGGCATGAACTGGGAATCCAACCTGGTCCTGGTCGAAGTCGAGCGCTTCATCGCCGACAAGGGGTACGGCTGCCAATCCGAAGTCCTGCCCACGGAAACCCTGCCCGCGCTGGCCGCCCTGGAGCGTGGCGACCTGGATATCAATACCGAAATCTGGCTCAACAGCGTCGCCGAGCCCTGGGCCAAAGCAGAAGCAACCGGCAAGGTCAAGCGCATCGGCGACATCTACATGGGCGGCGAAGCCTGGTTCATCCCCCGCTATACGGCCGAGCGCCTGCCCGAGCTGAAATCGGCGGCCGACCTGCCCAAGTTCAAGGACGAATTCAAGGACCCCGAAGAGCCGTCCAAGGGACGCTTCTATGGATGCCCGGCCGGCTGGGGTTGCGAAGTCGTGAGCGGCAATCTGTTCAACGCACTGAAGCTGGGCGATACGTTCACGCTGTTTTCGCCCGGCACCGGCGCCACGCAGAAGGCCGCGCTGTCGGCGGCCTACCAGCGCCAGGAAAACATCGTCTTTTATTATTGGTATCCGACGCCCCTGGTGGGATCGATGGACCTGGTCAAGCTCGAACTGCCGGCCTACGACAAGGAAAAGCATGCCTGCCTGACCGATCCCGACTGCGCCAATCCCGAGCCGAGCGACTACCCCGAGAACCCGGTCTTCACCGCCGTCTCCACGCCGTTTGCCGAGCAAGCGCCGAAGTTGACGGAATTCTTGTCCAAGGTATCCGTTCCACTGCCGACGATGGACAAGGTCATGGCCTACATGGAAGAGAACGAAGCCGAGCCCGAGGACGCCGCCAAATGGTTCCTGCAGAACGAAACGGACACGTGGTCCGCCTGGCTGCCGCAAGACGTGGCGGAGCGCGTAAAGGCAGCTCTTTAGAACTCGTACCCGTTCAAGCCCCGCGGCAGGCGCCGCCGGGGTAAGGCATATGGGAGGCGGCAAGCCGGACGGCATGCCGCCCGAACGAGTTCTACGGAGTTGTCTTTATGTTCCCCGAAATTATCAAAGCAAGCGATTTGCGGGCGCCGATCGATGCGTTCGTCGGCAATATCGTTTCCAACTATTCCGATCTGCTCCGGGCCTTCACCCAGCCCTTGCTGGACATCCTAGTCTGGATGGATCAGCTCACGCGCCAGTCGCCCTGGTGGGCGGTCGTCCTGGCCGTGGTCGCGCTGGCCTGGCTGGCCAGCCGGCGCATCGGATTCTCCCTGATCATGGGGGCGTTGCTGGCGCTGGTCGGCGTGATCGGCCTGTGGGACGCCGCCATGCAGACCCTGTCGCTGATGATCGTGGCGGTGGCGATCTCCGTCGCCATCGGCATTCCGCTGGGCATAGTGATGGCCAGTTTCCGCTGGTTGCGCACGGTGATGCTGCCGGTGCTGGACGGGTTGAACTTCGCGATCCAGCAGCGACGACGCGAGGCCGGCTTGCCGCCGGCGTTGTACCACCGCGTGCGCGTCTGGGGGACGATCGGGTTCATCGTTCCTGGACTGATCCTGTTCGTGCTGATGCGGATGGGGCTGTCGACCAGCGGCGTGCTGATCGGCGGGGCGACGATGTCGCTGCTGGGAATGCTCAACACGCTGAT
>CAZKBT010000047.1:20847-22537 GCA_964551305.1 uncultured Burkholderiaceae bacterium | reverse complement strand
CTTCAACGCATGCAGAAGCTCGAGTATTTGCGCCTGCACCGAGACGTCCAGCGCCGAAACCGGCTCGTCCGCGACGATGAAATCAGGCTCCAATATCAACGCCCTGGCGATGCCGATGCGCTGGCGCTGCCCGCCCGAAAACTCATAGGCATAGCGCGACAGCGCATCCACCGGCAGACCGACTTCCGCTATGGCGGCTTCCACCTTCCGGGCGATCTCCTCGGCGCGTCCCATGCCGTGCACCCGCAGCGGCTCTTCGAGCGTCTGCCTGATCGTCCGCCGGGGGTTCAGCGACGCATAGGGATCCTGGAATATCAGCTGGGCGCGTCTTCGATACTGCCGCAACGCCTTGCCCGACAAGGCGCGCACGTCGATGCCGTCATGCAGAATGCTGCCGCCGTCCGGCTCGATCAGACGCAGCATGGCGCGAGCCACCGTGGATTTCCCGCAGCCGGACTCGCCAACCAGGCCCACCGACTCGCCCTTGGGAATGCGCAGCGAAACATCGGCAATGGCCCGGATGTGCTGCCTACCCCCGCCGAGCCAGCCGCCGCCCACCACGTAATGCTTGCGCAAATGGCTGACCTCGACTCCTGCATATGGCGCCATGATGCTCATGAGACCTCCGGATTGCGGACGAAACACCGGACTTGCTGTGCGTCGAAGCCCGTCAACGGCGCCAGGAGAGGTGTTTCGCTCTCGCAGCGCGGGACTTTCAAGGGGCACCGCGGCGCAAAAGCGCAGCCACGGCGGTTCGTCTGTATGGAAGGGACTTGTCCCGGAATCGGCTTGATCGCGTCGCTCGTCCTGTCCACCCGCGGCATGGCCGCCAGCAACGCCTCCGTGTAGGGATGCGCGGGACGATCGAACAGTCTTTCCACCGGGGCGACCTCCACGATTTCACCCGCGTACATGACCGCCACACGGTCGGCGATCAAGGCCACCACACCCAGATTATGGGTGATGAAGATCATGGCCATGCCCTGCTCGGCCTTGAGCTGGTTCAGCACACCAAGCACCTGCGCCTGGATCGTTACGTCCAATGCCGTCGTGGGCTCGTCGGCCAGCAGGACCTTGGGCTGACAGGCGATCGCCATGGCGATCATGACCCGCTGGCGCATGCCGCCCGAGAACTGATGCGGATAGTCGTCCATGCGCCGCTCGGCCGATGGAATACCGACTTTTTGCAGCAGATGCCGCACCATCTCCCGCGCCTCGCGTTTGTCGATGCGGCGATGCGACTGGATGGTCTCGGCGATCTGCTCGCCGACCCGCATCGTGGGGTTCAGCGACGTCATGGGCTCTTGGAACACCATCGCGATTTCCTTGCCACGGATGCGGCGCAGCCCGCGTTCATCCATTCGCGCCAGGTCCTGCCCGCCGTACAGGATTTCCCCGGCGCCGATGCGCCCGGAGCCCGCCGGCAGCAAGCCCAGGATCGATAAGGCCGTCATGCTCTTGCCGCTGCCCGATTCCCCGACGATGGCCAATGTTTCATTACGGCCGACCGCCAGGGAAAGATCGCATACCGCGGCATGCCATTTCCCATCGATGAGAAATTCCGTACGCAGCTTCTTGATATCCAATACGGGAGTCCGGCTCCGATCGATTGCCATGCCTCTCACCTTTTCTGATACTTTGGATCGGTGGCGTCGCGCAATGCGTCGCCCAGCAGGTTCAACGCCAACAC
>CAZKBT010000047.1:0-20837 GCA_964551305.1 uncultured Burkholderiaceae bacterium | reverse complement strand
TGTTCTCGAAACCCTCCCGTATCATGCCGCCCCAGGTCGGGGTCGGCGGCCGCACACCCAGGCCGATGAAGCTCAGGGACGCTTCCGTGCGGATCGCGGTCGCCATCCACAACGAGCCCATGATCAGAATGTCCGACAGCAAATTGGGCAGTATGTGCACCCCCATGAGGCGCGCATGGCCGAAGCCCAATGCCCGGCCGGCCTCGATGAACTCGCGCTCTTTCAGGGCCAGGGTCGGCGCCCTGGCCAGTCGGATGAACGGCGCGATCTCCGTCACGGCGATGGCGATGATCAGGTTTTCCAGGCTGGATCCCAGCACGGCGGCGACCAGCAGGCCGAGCAGCAGGGACGGAAACGACAGCATCACATCGGCGACCGCCATCACGAACTGGTCGAATCTTCCGCCGACATAGCCCGAGATCACGCCGATGAGGGTGCCCAGCGTCATCGCGATCAGGATGGAAACGAATCCGACCACAAGCGAGACCCGGGCGCCGTAGATCACGCGCGACAGGACGTCCCGGCCGAAGCTGTCCGTGCCGAAGAGATGATCCGCCGAGGGCGGCATCAGCCGCATGACGATGCTTTGCTCCAGCGGATCGTAGGGGGAAATGAGCGGCGCGAAGACCGCCATGCCGATCATGGCCAACAGCAGGGCCAGGCCGAGCCAGCCAAAGAAACCGCCGCGCGACATCAGGCGAAAGAAAGCGGCGGGGGCGAGTGTCATGGTAGTCATGGGCTTACCGTCCTACCCGCACGCGTGGATCGGCCACGCCGTACAGAATGTCCGTGACCACGTTGGCCAGCACAATGAAAGCGGCGAACACGATCATCAACCCTTGCAGCAGGGAATAATCGCGCGTGTTCAGCGCGCCGAGAATGAGGCGGCCCAGGCCGGGGCGATTGAAAACGATCTCCGTCAGCACCGCATTGCCGATGAGCGTCCCGAAATACAGCCCGACGACAGTAATGATTGGCAGCAGCGCGTTGGCTAGCGCATGGCGCATGATGAAGCGAAAGGGCCTGACGCCTTTGGCGCGGGCGGTCCGGATGTAGTCCTCGCCCAGCACGCTGAGCATCGAGCTGCGGGTGACGCGGGCGACGTACGAGCTCATGATGAAACCCAGGGTACAGGCCGGCAGGACCAGGCTTTTCAAGCCGGAAAGCCAGTCTCCGCCCAAGGGAATGACGGGGAACCACTGCAGCTGGATGGCGAACACCAACAGCAGCAGGATGCCCGCGACGAACGCCGGCAGCGACAAGCCGATGAGAGACACGATGCGCCCCACGTAGTCGGGCCAAGCGTTGCGGTGCACGGCGGCCACGATGCCCATGGGCAGGCCCAGGGCCAATCCGATGACCATGGACGCGGCCGCCAGCTCGAGCGTGCTGGGCAAGACGCGCAACGCCTCGTCCATGATGGAACGGCCGGTGACCAGCGATACGCCGAGATCGCCGCGCAGAACGCCGAACAGGAAGTCCGTGTACTGCCGCCACAACGGCAAGTCCAGCCCCAGCTTGGCGCGCAGCGCCTCCAGCGACGCGGCGCTGGCCTGATCGCCGAGGATGACGGCCGCCGCATCGCCCGGCACGACTCGGACCAGCAGGAAAATGGCTGTAAACATGGCCAGCAAGGTCGGAATTCCCATGAGAATCCGCTTCACCGCATATTGCATCGCGCAATCCGTTTATGAATACATCGTTTATGAATGCATGGAACGATTGCCATTCTGGTTCCGCCAACCTAGAATGTCAAAGTTCATTTTTACAATAATCTATTCCAAAAGGTTATGCTTTGAGCCGATCTTTCAACATGCGGCAGGTGGAGGCCTTTCGGGCGGTGGTCGAATATGGCACCGTCAGCGCGGCGGCGCAGGCGCTGTATGTCTCCCAACCGGCGGTCAGCAAGCTGATCGCCCAGTTCGAATACCAGACCGGCCTGCGCCTGTTCGAACGCAACAAGGGGCGGCTTGCGCCCACCTCCCAGGCCATGCGGCTCTACGAAGAGGTGGACAGGATATTCGCGGGCATCCACCAGCTCGCGCGCGCCGTGGACGTCGTCAAGCGCGAGACCCGGGGCCAGCTGATCGTGGGCGTGCTCCCCGCCTTGTCGGGCCACTTCATCCAGCAGGCCACCATGCTTTTCCTGCAGCGGCATCCCGACGTCTTCGTCTCGGTCAAGGTACGCGCGTCCACCGTGCTGGCCGACTGGCTGGCGACGCGCCAGATCGACGTGGGGCTGATGAACGCGCGCGTGGATCATCCCGACCTGGAGCTCGAACCCCTGATCAAGCAGCCGCTGGTGGCCATCATGCCCTCGGCCCATCGCCTGGCGAGCAAAACTTCGCTGAGCCTGGCGGACCTGGACGGCGAACCCTTCGTCGCCTTCGATACCGCCGTGGAAATCCGGCGCACGGTCGACCGGCTGTTCGAACAGGCCGGCATGACGCCGCGCTATGTGCTGGAGGCGACGACAGCCCCCACCCTGTGCGAATTCGTCGCGGCGGGCCTGGGGATATCGCTGGTGCATCCGCACATGGCGGGCACCGTCACAGGCCGGATCGCCATGCGGCCCTTCAAACCCGGCGTGATCAACCATTTTCTACTGGGCAGGTCCCAGGGATCGCGCAACACACGGTACGTCGACGATTTCATACAGGCGACGCATGCGGTTGCGCAGTTGAAAGCCGCTTAGCGGGCCACGGGCCTGCGCCGCCCGCCCGCTCCGGTGGAAACCCGCGTCCGACCGGCGACGCGCCGGGCATAACCTGATATGCTCGTAGCCTATTCCCTTCCCTTCGTTCGCGCGCAATGAACCCCGTCAGAATGCAGTTGCTGTTGATCGGTACCATGGCTATTTGGGGCCTTAACATTTCTGCCATCAAAGTGCTGACGGAATACATGGATCCCCTGCTGATCGCGGCCTACCGCATGGTATTGGCCAGCGTCATCATCAACATGACGGTTGTCTGGTCCCGACGCCCGGTCCGCTTGAAGCGGATTTCGCGCAAGCACTGGCTGCGTTTCGCGCTGTGCGCCATCCTCATGGTCTACGCCAACCAGCTTTTCTTCATCGGCGGCATGCAGTCGGCCAGCGCCACCAACGGTTCGCTCATCATGTCGCTGAGTCCACTGGTCGCCACCGGACTGGCGGCCATCGTATTTCGCGAGCCGCTGTCGCGCCTGCGCATAGCCGGCATTGTCCTGGGCTTCGGCGGCGTCTTCCTGGTTGTGCTGAGCGGCGCCGACGCGGCGCTGACGGCCGCGGGCTGGGGCGAACTCCAGGTCTTCGTCGGCATGGTCATCTTCACGGCCGGCGGCCTGTTCATTCAGAGCCTGGCCAGGCAGTTCAGCGCATTGATCATCAGCGCCGTCATCTACACCCTCGGCGCGCTCATGCTCTGTCTGCACATTTACTTCAGCCCCTTGGCTGTGACATGGCAAACCGTGTTTCCGGCCTTCTGGCCGGTCCTGCTCATGGTCTTCTCGGGCGTGTTCGCCACCGCCGTCGGCAACATGATCTGGAACCGCGCGATCGCCGAACTGGGCGCTTCGCGCACCACCGTCTACCAGTACTGGGTGCCTGTCTTCGGAGTGGGATTCGCGCTGTTGCTGCTGGGAGAAGCGTTCAACGCCTGGCATGCCGTCGGGCTGGCATGCATTCTGGTGGGCACGTATCTGGGGACGCGCAAGGCCGACGCCGCGATGCCGGCGGAGCACGGCCGTTAGGCCGCCACGAAGCCGCCGTCCATATTCCAGTACGCGCCGCGCACTTGCGCGGCCTCGTCGCCCGACAGGCGTAATGAGCGGAATCCATCCGGCGCCGGGAGGGATGATTGTGACGTAAATCCCTTGGAAAGCAGGAAAACGTAAATCCTGGGAACTATAGGTCAATTATTGACACGTATAGTCATGCTTACTAAGATCGAACGAAACTCAGCCACGAACTAGGCTTCTTCCCTTTGTGAAGTGAATTGAACGGGCACGAGCGTGCTCACTGTGCTCGTTCATGTCGAGCCAGGAGTAAAGCCATGCCGACCCACGACACTCCCCCATGCTCCACCCCTGGCTGGCGCCCACTTTGCTCGCCACTCTCGTCGCCGGCCTGGGAGTCGTCCCGGTACCGGCATGGGCCGCGTCGGGATGCACGCAACTCAACCCCTGCAGATTGCAGGGCACCCTGAAACCCCGGGTCGTCATCGAAGCCTCCGGAGCGGCAGGCAAAGACGGCCGTCCCTATCATTTCAACGCCGAATGGGGCACGAACGGCGGAAACGGCAAAAACCTGCGCATCATCTCCAACGATGCCACCACGTTGCGGGGCATAGGCGAATTTCCGCCGCCTTTTTCCAATTCGGGCGCGGCGGTGCTGCATATCTCCACCAGCGGCGGGCGAGGCGGAGACGGCGGCAAAAGCGAAGCATGGGCAAATGGCGTAGGAGGCAACGCAGGCAGAGGCGGAACCTTGCAAGTCGTCTTGCAAGGCAGCTATCAGAACACCTCGACCAAGCCTGGCGCAAATGCCATCTCGCTCTATTCGCGCGGCGGCAGCGCAGGCGATGGCTACGATAGCGGCCACAAAAACCACGCCTTGGCGGGCAATGGCGGGACCATCAGAGTCAACATGGACGGCAGCGGCGCACTGGACGTTTCCACCAGTGCGGCCGGCGCCGTCGGCCTGCTTCTGGATGCCGGAGGCGGCCGGGGCGCGGACGGCCGCAAACTGGCCGGCGGCTGGCGAGCCCGAGGGGGCGACGGCGGCAATGGCGGCAAGATCGTTCTCGACACCGGCGGCGTATTCAAAAGCACGGGAAGCGCATCCGTAGGGATTCGCGCCATGAGCGACGGCGGCGACGGAGGCACCGTATTCGGCGGCCTGCAGTACCGCGACGGAGCGGGCGGAAGCGGCGGGCGCGGCGGAGAAATCACCGGAAGCTTCGGACCAGCCGCGCGCACGAACCGCCTCGACATTGAAGGAGTCGGCATACGGCTGTCGGCCAACGGCGGCCAAGGCGGCACGATCGAATATAAATCCGGCTTCAACGCGCCCGACGGCGGCATCGGCGGCCACGGCGGCCTCATCGCCTTTCTGGTGCGCGACACCCGCATCACCACGCACGGCGCCAGGGCGCACGGCGTCAGCGCCGAAGCGCTGGGCGGCGACGGATTCTGGGGCGGCGACTCCGTACTGGGCAAAGGCGGCTCGGCCGGCAAGGGCGGCGACGGCGGCTCCGTCGATCTTACCCTGCGCGGCACCACCATCATCACGTACGGCAACCAGTCATATGGCGCCGCGGCCGTGGCCGACGGCGGCGGAGGCCACAACGGCGGGGCGGGCGGTGTATTCAGCCGCGCAGGCAACGGCTCGCAAGGCGGGCGAGGAGGAAGCGCCGCCCTGGTCAATCACAGCGCGGTCACGACACACGGCAGCAACGCCATCGGGCTGTACGTATCCAGCCTGGGCGGGAAAGCCGGTGACGGCGGGCGCGGCAGCAGCATCGTGGCGGTGGGCGGCAATGGCGGCAGGGCCAGCACGGGCGGCACCGCCCGCCTGGAAAACAACGGCACGGTCACGACGCACGGCGAGGGCTCCCACGCCCTGTTCGCACAGACCGTCGGCGGGGGCGGGGGCCTGGTCATCGCGCAATCCAACCAGCGCATGATTATAGGCGCGGACAGCAACGCTTATAGTCCGTCGGCATCCGGCGGTTCGCTCAACGTGCTCAACACAGGCACGGTCACGACCCATGGCAAGAAGGCGACGGGCCTGACCGCGCAAAGCATAGGCGGAGGCGGAGGCGCGGGCGGCAAGGCCGCCGGACTCATCGCCATCGGCGGACACGGGCAGACCGGCGGCGACGCCGGACAGGTCGACGTCACGCAAAACGGTAACATCGCCACGGCGGAAGAAGACGCCGTCGGCGTGCTCGCGCAAAGCGTGGGCGGAGGCGGCGGTTACGGCGGCGACGTGTTCACCATCGGGCCGGTCGTCAACGTGGGCATAGGCGGTCGCGGCGGCGCCGGCGGGAAAGGCGGACGCATCGTTATAAAGCAGGATGGCGACATCTCCACCGAAGGCCGCCTGTCCACCGGACTGGTGGCGCAAAGCGTGGGCGGCGGCGGAGGCCAAGGCGGCTCGGTAACGGGGGTCGGACTGGCGAGCGCGGCAACCATTACCATCGGCGGCAGCGGCGGCAGCGGCGGATCGGCCGACCGGGTCACCCTGGACGGACTCAAGGGCTCCGTCCGCACTGCCGGCCACGGCGCGGATGCGATCAAGGCCCAAAGCATAGGCGGGGGCGGCGGCAACGGCGGCAACAGCACCAGCTTCAGCGCCGGCCTGGCGTCCGTCGGCATCGGCGGCACGGGGGGAGCCGGGGGCCAAGGCGGACAAGTCCGCGCCGTCAACCACGCGCAACTCGCGACCAAAGGCGACGACGCGAGCGGCATCATCGCCCAAAGCATAGGCGGGGGCGGCGGCACCGGCGGCTCGGCGGTCGGCGCCACCCTCGCCATCCCCAACAACAAGGCATCGTTTGCCGCCACCGTGCAAATCGGAGGCAAAGGCGGCAGCGCCGGCAACGCGAGCAGGGTCGCCGTCTCGAACGATGCCCTCATCGCCACTCAGGGGCGGGAGTCGCGCGGCATCGTCGCCCAAAGCCTAGGGGGAGGCGGCGGCAAAGGCGGCAGCGCGTCGGCTCATTCGATTTCCATACACCCCAAGCTCAGCTTCGGCGTATCCGTCGCGCTGGGCGGCTCGGGCGGCGGTGGAGGCCAAGGCGGCGGTATCGATATCACTCATCAGGGTGAAATCCGGACGGCGGGCCATCATGCGGACGGCATTCTCGGACAAAGCGTGGGTGGGGGCGGAGGCCTGGGCGCGGCAGGCTCGGCCAACACCAGCGCCAGCGGCGCGAAATCATTCAGTCTCGCCTTTGCGCTGGGCGGCTCCGGGGGAGACGGCGGCAATGGCGGCACGGTCAAACTTCAACACGAAGGCGCGATACATACGCTCGGCACGCTGGCGCGCGGCATCGTGCTGCAAAGCGTGGGCGGGGGCGGCGGCAGCAGCAGCGGCGCCGACGGGGGCGCGGACTCGGATACGGTCAACTCGGCCATCCTTTTGGGCGGAAGCGGCGGCAAAGGCGGCTACGGCGGCGCGGTTTCGCTCGTCGCCGACGCGTCGTCCGCCTTGCAGACGAAAGGCGCCGAAGCGATCGGCATGCTGGTGCAAAGCATAGGCGGAGGCGGAGGCGCCGCGGGCCTGACCGGCACAGCCAAAAGCGACGATGAAGACAAAGAAAAGGCGAATGCCAAGGCTTCGGACAAGGACAAGAAGGACGACGACGAGTCCACCTCCGTCAAGGCCGAATTCGCTTTGGGGGGCAAAGGCGGCAGCGGCGGGCAAGGCGGCCGGGTCGAGGTGCGGCACGCCGGACGGCTGTTGACTCAAGGATCCCAATCCACCGCCATCGTCGCCCAAAGCATAGGCGGGGGCGGAGGCGCCGCCAGCGCCGCGCGCAATAGCGCGGACGAAGGCGACGTGTCGCTGACGCTGGCCATCGGAGGCTCCGGCGGATCGGGCGGCAACGGCGGCGCCGTGCAGGTCACGCAAAGCGGCGTCATCCAAACCCAGGGCGACCATGCGCACGGCATCCTCGCGCAGAGTGTCGGCGGCGGCGGAGGCCTGGGCAGCGTCAATACGGCCGGCAACAGCGAAAGCGACATCAGCCTGGGCGGCGCCTTTGGCGGATCCGGCGGCGGCCAAGGCCACGGCAGGTCGGTGTCCGTCGTCAACTCCGGCTCCATCGCCACCAGCGGTCAGGACAGTTACGCCATCCTGGCGCAAAGCGTGGGGGGCGGCGGAGGCGTCGCCAGCATCGACACCGACAGCGGCGGCGACAAGGAAGATCCTCAGACAGCACGCTGCACTTATCCATCGGCGGCGGGGGCGGGGCCGGCGGCAATGGAGGCGACGTCACGGTCGCCCACCAAAAAGGCGCCACCTTGCTTACGTCGGGACGCAACGCCCATGCGGTGCTCGCTCAGAGCATAGGCGGAGGCGGAGGCATAGGCATCCAGTCGCGCAATACGGGCCTGATCGCCATCCAGGTCGGCGGCAAGGGCGGAGGCGGCGGCAACGGCGGCAACGTCAAAATCGCCACCGAGGGCGACATCGGCACGCAAGGCGCGGGCGCGTACGGCATCCTGGCCCAAAGCATAGGCGGCGGCGGAGGCATAGGCGGCGACGGCGCGCTGCGGATCATCGGACCTTCGTTCAAGCTTCCCGCTTCGGCGACCGGACGCAACGGCAAAGGGGGCGACATCGACATCGTCCATAACGGCCGCATCCAGACCGCCGGCGCCAACGCGGCCGGCATCCTGGCGCAAAGCGTAGGTGGCGGAGGCGGCATGAGCCAAGACGCCATCGGCGCGCTGGGCGGCAGCAAAAACAACAGCGCGGGCGGCGCCATATCCATCGCCGTAGGCGGATCGGTGCGCACGGAAGGCGAGAATTCGCCCGCCATCTTCGCCCAGAGCCTCGGCGCCGGGGGCGCCAACGGCAACATTACGATCGCCGTTACCGACGGCGGGAATGTCACGAGCGCCCGAGGCACGGGCATCTTCGTTCACGGCGGCAACGCCAACACCGTCACCATCGGACAAGGCGGCGCCGTCGCCGCGCTGAGCCATGACGCGATCCGCAGCGCGCCGAATACCCGCGTGCAAGTCGACAACCAGGGACGCGTGGCGGGCAGCATCGACCTGAGCGGCAGCTCGCGCAACGGCTTCGTCAACCGCGGCCGTTTCGACACGGGCGCGACAGTGCGGCTCGGCTCCAGCGCCACGCTGGCCAACATGGGCGTCCTGAACCCGCGCGGCGCCGGCGTGATCGGCGACAGCCACTTGCTGTCGCCGTTGCGCCAGCACGGCCAGACCGCGCAGGGGCCGGCCACGCTCGAAGTGGACGCGGATTTCCGCGATCGCCGCAGCGACACGCTGCGGTACTCGAAGTCGGTCGAGCTGGGCGGCCAGGTACGCACCCTGGCCCGCTATCCGCTGCCCAACCGCGCGCTGACCATCGTCGACGCGGCGGACGACGGCGGCGAGCTCAAGCTGGCGCATGATCTGTCCTCGCAAGGCTCGCTGGTATTCCAGTACCCGCTGCAACAGCCCACCGAAAAGTCGCTGGCCGTCAGCGTCGAAGCCGACTTCCAGGCCGGCAACGAGGCCCTGAACGAAGACCAGCGCAATCTGGCCGGCTATCTGCAACAAGCCTGGAAACTGGAATCCCCCAACGAACTCTATAACGCGGCGATCCTGTTCGACCAATTCGTCAACGTCCAGAACGTGGAGCAGTACCGCAAGGCCCTGGACACCCTGGCGTCGGATGCCGGACAAGGTCCGGCGGCCTACATTCCCCTGAGCAATCGAAGCTTCTTCACGCGCATGATGAGCTGCCCTCAGTTCTATCAAGACGACACGGCCATGCGCGAAGGCGAGTGCGCATGGGGACGCTTCCTGGGCAATCACACGCGCCGCGACAACACCAGCGAAACGGGCGGCTTCACCGTCGACAGCCAAACCTACCAAGTCGGCGGGCAGAAAGAACTGGCGCCCGGATGGTTCCTGGGAGGATCGTTGGCGTACGAAGCCTCCCGGCATCGCGTATCGGACCTGCCCATCCGGACCGAAGGCGACGGCTTCCAGGCCGGCGTAGTGCTCAAGCGCCAAGCGGGGCCCTGGCTGTTCGCCGGCTCCCTGACCGCCGGACACGGCACCTATAAAACCCGGCGCAGCATCATGCTGACGGACGAACTCTTCGAAGCCCGCAGCCGCTGGCGCGCGAAATACGTATCCGCGGGCATGCGCGCCTCGTACGTGCATGCCGAGCCGTCGTGGTACGTCAAGCCCATACTGGACATGTCCCTTACGTACCAGCGCACGTCCTCTTACAGCGAGAGCGGCGCCGGCCCGCTGAACCTCCACTTCGACAGCGCCCATCAATGGTCCGCCATGATCACGCCGTCGATCGAGCTGGGCGGCCGCTACGAATGGCGCGGCAACACGTTGCGCCCCTACGTATCGGCGGGCGTGAGCTGGCTATCGGACACGGGCTGGGACGTCAAGGCGAGCCTGGAAGGCGACCCCGAACAAAACCGGTTCGGACTGACCACCGACCTGCCGCGCCACTTCGGCGAGCTGAAGGCCGGGATGGTGCTGACCCGCAAGGGCGGCCTGGAGCTCACCGCCGAGTACGGGATGCGTTTCGCGAGCAACTACCTGAGCCAGACCGGCGAATTGCGGCTGGCCGTGCGCTTTTGAAGAGAATGCCGCCCGGCTCAATTACCTACGAACTGAGCCGGACGCTTCTCCGCGAACGCGGATGCGCCTTCCGCGGCATCGCATGTGCCCATAAGGAAACGATTGAACATCTGCTCGATGCGCAACCCGGTCTGGAGATCCACATCGCGGCTGCGCAAGGCTAGCTCCTTTGCCGCCTGGATCGCCAGCGGAGCATTGGATACGATGCGCTGAGCGCACTCAAAAGCCTGTTCGAGCAACTCGTCCTTTTCGACGATCCGGTTGATCAGCCCCCATTTCAGCGCAGTCTGCGCATCCAGCGGATCACCGGTCAACAGAAGCTCCATGGCAATGGGATAAGGCAGATGCGATAGCGCCCGTTGCGTGCCCCCGTTGCCTGCGATGATGCCGCGCTTGACTTCAGGCAAGCCGAATTGCGCATCGGGCGATGCAAGGCGAATGTCCGTGGCGAACAACAGCGTCATGCCGCCGCCCACGCACCATCCGTTAACCGCCGCCACAATGGGCTTCCAGACTTCAAGGCCGCGATTAAGCAATTGGTCTTTCTGCGTCATCCACATCTCCGACGCCGTCGGCGGCTTGGGTATGAACTCCTTCAGATCCGCGCCCGCGCAGAACGCGCGATCGCCCGCGCCGGTCACCACCGCAGCCCAGATATCAGCATTGTCCCGGATCTCGATCCAGGCGTTGGACAGCGCCCCGTAATGCTCTTGATCCAACGCATTCATACTTCCAGGCCGATTGATGGTCACCACGGCAATGCGTTGCTGAATATCCAGATCGATGCTCATTGCGGATCCTATTCGATGGCGATCTTGCTTGGCGCATGCGGCGCGACCGCTTGCGAGTATGCCTGCACGTGGCGCTCCATGCGCCGTCTTGCCGCGTCCACGTCTCGCGCGCGGATGGCTTCCACCACTTTGCGGTGCACCCGGGCCACGGCCCAACGGCTTTCGAGCGAGTTGAACTCCTCGATATCCGTCGCGCTGTAAATTATGTTGGACAGCGCATGAATAAATCCAATCATGAGCTCGTTATGGCTTGCCTGCATCACGGCCATATGCCACTTCATATTGGCGTCGAGATAGCTTTTGACGTTCTCGATATCGCTTTCCAATAGCTCGCAAAGGGCATCCAGTTTTTCCAGATCGCCGTCCGTGCGATATAGGGCCGCCAACTGGGCGCCGGCCGGCTCCAATGCTTCGCGCGTTTCGATGATCGAATGAAAAGGCAGCTTTCGGCCTCGGATCAGAAGCTCGATCGGACGGACCATGATCTGGGCATCCGGCTTATGCACCGTGGCGCCGCCGTTGCGCCCGGGACGCGTGCGCACCAGCCCTTCCGCCTCGAGCAGGCTGATCGCCTCCCGGACCGAGGCGCGGCTGATCCCCGTGCTTTCCACCATTTCCTTCTCGGACGGCAGGCTATCGCCTTCGCGCAGCTCTTCGCTCAAGATCTTTTCGCGCAGTATCTCGGCCAGGACCCCGGATTTCTTCAAGGCCCGCACCAGCGGGAGCTCGAGTTTCATACCGTTTTCTGTAGTCATTCAATACGCTCTCTCAATAGGGCCTAAATATACCTCTTTTATAAATGTCTGACAATATTTATTGACTTATATTTACCTCGATCATATGATTCAGATATCTTTCAGGTGGGCACGGATAGTGTGGGTTCACCAACGCGACCGAGGACGTTCTGGCATGACCGCACGGCATTTTGCGAATGATCCAACTGGCGACGGCGCTCAAGTCGTTCTGCGCGACGTCAGCAAGCACTACGGCAAATCCATCGCCGTGCATCCCACCAGCCTGACGGTCGATGCCGGCGATTTCGTCACCTTGCTCGGCCCCAGCGGATCAGGCAAGACCACCATCCTCAAAATGATCGCGGGCTTCGAAGAGCCCACCTCCGGCTCGATCTCGATCGCAGGTCGTGACGTCACGCAGCTCCCCCCGCACCGCCGCAACGTCGGCTTCGTATTCCAGCAATACGCCCTGTTTCCTCATCTGACCGTCGCCCGCAACCTGGCCTATCCCCTTGAAATGCGCCGCATGCCGCGGCGGGACATCGCCAAGGCGGTAGGCGAAGCGCTTGAAATGGTTCGCCTGTCCGACCTGGCGAAGCGCCGTCCCGCCGAGCTGTCCGGCGGCCAGCAACAGCGCGTCGCCTTGGCGCGCGCCGTCATTTTTCGCCCTCCCGTGCTCCTGATGGACGAATCCATGGCTGCGCTGGACAAACGGCTGCGTGACGACATGCAGATCGAAGTCCGCAACCTGCAGCGCGAACTGAAGATCACCACCATCGCCGTTACGCATGACCAGACCGAGGCGCTGGTCATGTCCGACCAAGTATTGGTCATCGACCAAGGAAGATTGCAGCAAGCCGGCAAACCCACCGACTTGTACTATCGCCCCGCCAGCGAATTCATCGCGGGTTTCGTGGGCGAATCCAATATTCTGCGCGGTCGTATCGACATCGATCAGGAAGGCCCCGCGCTGGTCTTGCCATCAGGACTGAGGCTGCGATTGGAAACATGCCACGTACCGGCAAATACACAGGTGTCCTGCATGCTCAGGCCCGAAGCCCTGCGCATATCGACGCAATCCGATGCACCGTCCGGCAGCGTGCCGGCGCGCGTCGCGCAGCGCATATTTTCCGGGGACGTCATCCGCATTCATCTGGAAATGCAGGACGGCACTGCCTTGATATCGAAAGCGGTATCCGGGCGAAACAGCGCCCTGCCCGACGTAGGCGACACAACCATGGTCTCTTGGCATCCCGCCGACCTGACCATCATTCCACAGTAAATGGAGAAAGAAATGGAAAATAGAAAAACGGCTTTTTCCCGCAGAAGTTTTCTGGCTGCCGCGGTGGGTGTATCGGCGGGCATCGCGATGCCTGGCATCGCGCGCGGCGCTCGCGCCCAGGAATTGGTATTCGTCGGTTTCGGCGGCGCCTATCAGGAAGGACAGACCAGGGCCTTGTTCGAGCCCTTCGAAAAAGAAACCGGCATCAAGATCATCCAGACCACCGGCGTGGAACTGGCCCGCCTCAAGGCCCAAGTCTCGTCCAAGAACGTGGAATGGGATCTGATTTCGCTTCCAGACAGATTGCGTTACACCGCGGTGGGCGAAGGCCTGCTGGAGCCCATCGACTACAGCCGCTTCCAGACCGACGACCTGCTGAAGGAAACTGTCAGCGAGTTTTGCTGCGGCGGCGTCACGTTCGCCGCGCAACTGACGTACAACAGCGAAGTCTTCGCCGAAGGCAACGCTCCAACCTCCTGGACGGACGTCTGGGACACGGAAAAATTCCCGGGCAAGCGCGGCATGCTGGCCGGCGTGACGTACATGCTGGAATTCGCCCTCTTGGCCGACGGCGTGTCCAAAGACCAGCTGTATCCGCTGGACGTGGAGCGGGCGCTGAAGAGCCTGGACAAGTTCAAGCAGAGCGCCATCTGGTGGACACAATTTCCCCAAGTCGAACAAATGCTGCTTTCCCGTGAAATCGTCATGTCGCCATGGACGCGCGGCGTCTCGCTGCAATTGGAAGGCAAGCCCGTGCGCGTATCCTACGACGGCGCGGCGATTTCCTACGAAGGCTGGGTCATCCCCAAAGGTTCGAAGAATTACGACCTCGCGATGAAATTCATCGAGTTCGCCACCCGGCCCGATCGCCAGGCGGAGCTGACCAAATACATTGCGTACGGCCCGACGAACCGCAAGGCATTCTCGCTGGTCGAGCCCAAGACCATGGCGCTGCTGCCTTCCCAGCCCGACAACTTCGCGAAGGGCTTCCTGTTCAACGGCGACTGGTGGGGGCCCAACCTGTCCAAGGTCACCGAACGATTCAATGAATGGCGTTTGAGCTGAGGCCGTCATGGACAAAGTACTTTACGTCAAAGAAGGCCCGGTCGCGATCATCAAGATCAACCGGCCCGCGGCCATGAACGCCTACGATGCGGACGTCGTGTCGGCAATGGGAAAATGCTTCGAGTCATTCGATGATGACGGCGAACTGCGCGTCGCCATACTCACCGGCATGGGCGAAAAATCCTTCAGCGCCGGCGCCGATCTGAAATCCCTGCATGGCGAACAGTTCCCCGGCGGCGCGGCCGAGTTGTGGGACAAGGACCGCTCCTACCGCTTGGGCCAGTCCATACAAGTGCGCAAGCCGGTCATCGCGGCCGTGAACGGCTACTGCCTTGCCGGCGGACTCGAGCTTGCTCTGGCATGCGATCTGCGCATCGCGTCCACCAGCGCCTCCTTTGGATGTCCGGAAGTGCAACGCTCCATCCTGCACGGCTATGGCGCGATGCGGCTGGTACAAATGATCCCGTTCGCCGTCGCCATGCAGATGCTGCTCACCGGCGAACGCATCAGCGCGCAGCGCGCATACGAAGCCGGCCTGATCAGCGAGCTGGTCGCGCCGGACGAACTCATGCCGGCGGCCATGCGGCTGGCGAACGTCATTGCGGACAACGGCCCGCTGTCGATCAAGATCACCAAAGAGCTGGGATGGCGCGGCCTGCACGAGCACCCGCACGAGTTCATGCGGTTCGTGGCGGCGGCCCTCGCGCTCGTCCACGGTAGCGAAGACGCCAAGGAAGGACCCGCGGCATTCGCTGAAAAGCGCAAACCTGTCTGGCGAGACCGTTGAATGGCGACCACTCTGGAAACTCTGACGCGTTTCACGCAACCGGCCACGATCGCCATGATCGGCGCCAGCACCGCCGCTCAGAAGGCGGGGGGCCGACGCTGGCTGAGCGCGCTGAAAGCGCGCACCAACGCCCGGCTCTACCCCGTTCATCCCACGGAAACGACCATGAGCGGGCACGCAGCCTATCGCAGCGTGTCCGACATACCCGTGCCGATCGATCTGGCGGTCGTCATGGTTCCGGAGCAGCACGTGCCGGCCGTCATCGAGGAATGCGCGCAAGCCAAGGTCGGCGCGGTCGTCGTGGTATCGGCCGGGTTCTCGGAAACCGGCGCCGCCGGCCGTGAAGCGGAAACACGGCTGGTTCGCACGCTCAAGTCCCGCCATATACGGATGCTGGGCTCCAACAGCGCCGGCGTATACAGCGCCTCGGGCGGCGTCAACACCCTGGGGTGGCATGTGCCCGCGGGCCGCATCGGCTTGATCACCCAAAGCGGCAACATGGCGCTCACGTTCACCCGCTATGCCCGCACGAAGCAGGCAGGGTTCTCGTCGATATTCGCCGTCGGCAACGGCGCCGACCTGACGATATCGGAACTGGTCGACATGCTGCTGGCCGACGATCAAACCCAGGTCATCCTGATTTATTGCGAAGGCTTCGCCCCCGGAGACGGCCGGCGCCTGGTGGACGTCCTTCAAGCCGCGACGCTCCATAAGCCTGTCGTCCTCTTGAAGCCGGGCGGATCGGAAGCGGGTAAAAAGGCGGCGCAGTCTCATACGGGCTCGCTGGCCGGCGACGACGCGGTGGCCGACGCCGCCCTGCGCGACGCAGGTATCATCCGCGCGCTTGAAACCGAAACGGCCTTCGACATCGCGCTTGCCCTGGCCACAAGGAAAGTACTGGCAACACCACGCATCGCAGTCCTTTCCGACGGAGGGGGACACGCCACCGTCGTCGCCGATTGCGCGGGCCGCAACGGGCTGGAGCTGGCCACGCTCTCGGCCTCAACCCTTGCGCGGCTCGAACGGATCATGCCGGTGCGCAGCGGTATCACGAACCCCGTGGACTTTGCCGGACTGGCGGAATCCCAGCCCGACAGCATCGAACGCGTCATGGCGGTCTGCCTCGACGACCCCAACGTCGACGGCGTGATTTTCGCGGGGCATTTCGGGGGCTACTATTTGATGACGGACGATGCGCCGACACAAGCCGCGATCAGCACCATAGAGCGGCAAACCGCCGCAGCCATCGGCGAACTGTCGCGCAAGAGCGCCAAGCCTATCATCATGCACAGCGAGCATGCCGAAGCCGGCCTTGCGACGCTGCGGCCCCTATACGATTCCGGGATCCCGCTGTACGCGGAGCTGGAATCCGCGGCGAAAAGCATGGCGGCCCTTCACCGGGCGGCGCCGGCCGACAATCACTCCGCCGCCAAGGACAGCGCGGCAATCGACGTCGCCCTCGCAGGGCGACAGACAAGTGCAGCGCTCGTCCTGCTCGAACATCAAAGCCGAAAGCGACTGGCCGACGCCGGCGTCGGCATGCCGGAATACTGGCTGGCAAACAGCGCCCGACAAGCGGGCGACATCATGGCCGCAAGAAATACGCCGGTGGCAATGAAACTGTCGTCCGGCCTGGCCAACCACAAATCGGACATCGGCGGCGTGCTGCTCGACGTCGCCACGGCTGACCAGGCATCCGCCGGATTCGAAAAGCTGCAATCCATCTCGCGCCGGCTCGGCGATCCGGACGCCCAAGTCTTGATGACGCCCATGATAAGCAAGGGCGTGGAATGCTTCATCGGCGCCAAAATCGATCCCCAGTTCGGTCCGGCAATCTTCTTTGGCGCCGGCGGCGTGTTGGTGGAAGTCATGAAGGACGTCGTTTGCCGGCTCGCTCCCCTGACCGCGTCGCAGGCCGCCGACCTGGTCCGACGCTCGAAGGCGGCCAGGCTGCTCGCGGGGTATCGGGGGCGGAGCGCGGCGAACGTCGATGCCCTGGCCGTGCTGATAAAACAGGTGGCGGACTTCTGCGCCGCCGCCCCGGACCTCGTCGAGCTGGACTTGAACCCCGTCATCGTCAACGCGCACGGCGCTCACGTCGCCGACGCCCGCATGGTGGTGCGCCGATGATCAAGGGCATATCGCGCTCCGCATTGGGCACGCTCATGCTGCTGCTCGTGCCGGGCGCATTCCTGCTCGTATTCTTTGTCGTGCCCCTGGCCGCCAGCATCGGCGCCAGCGTCGGGTTTCCCGACGTCAGCTTCGCCTCGTACCAGCATCTGTTCAACACGCCGGTCTATCAATCCGTATATTGGAAGACCCTGCGCATCGCGCTTATCGTTACGCTGATATGCGTATTCGTAGGCTATCCTTGCGCCTATTACATCGCATCGCTGCGGCCGAAGGCCAGATCGATCGCCATTATCCTGATCGCCATGCCCTTCATGCTGTCCGTGCTTGTCAGGAACTACGTGTGGATGCTGGCGCTGCAGAACACCGGCTTGGTCAACCGGCTGCTCATGGAATTGGGATGGCTGGATAGCCCCTTGCAGCTCATGTACAACTCGTTCGCGGTGACCATCGCCATGGTCAACATGCTGCTGCCCTACATGATCCTGCCCGTGCTCAGCGCCCTGCTGGCGGTGCCTGGCGACCTAGGCAGCGCATCGACCAGCCTGGGCGCCAATGGGTGGCGCACGTTCATGCGGGTCACGCTGCCGCTCACGATGCCGGGCATCGCGGTGGGCGCGCTGCTGACATTCATCGTCAGCCTGGGTTTCTATATTACGCCGGCCATGCTGGGCGGCACGCGCGAAATGATGGTCGCAACCTTGATCGCGTTCAATGTGCGCGAAGTGCTGAACTGGCCGTTGGCGTTCTCCTTGTCGACTACGCTGCTTGCCTCCACGATCGTGCTGTACATGATGTATCGCGCGTTGCTGCCGCAGTCCACGGTCATGAAAGCGGTATGAGCTCGACAGCCCGTGTCCGCTTCCCGCCAGGAAAACTTTGAGGTATCTCCATGTACTCGCAATACCGTCCCCGCCATCGCTTCGCCAGGATCCTGCTGGCCGCATGCGCCGTATTGACGATCGGATTCCTTCTGTTTCCCGTTCTGGCCATCATCCCGATGTCGTTCAACGATGCGCCCAGGTTCGAACTGATCCCCTCCAACCCGTCTTTCGAACAATACCGGCGCCTTTTTGCCAGCCCCGACTGGATGGAGGCGCTGTGGCGCTCGGTGCGCATCGCGCTGATCGTCATGGCGGCCGCGACGGCGATCGGCAGCGCGGCGGCGCTGGCCATCGTCAGGCTTCCGAGCCGCTGGCGGCCCGTCGTCGAGGCGTCTTTCATGGCGCCCCAGATCATACCGTCCGTCGTCATCGCCGCTTCCGCTTACTTCCTGTTCATTCATTTCGGCATGCAAGGCACCATATCAGGCATCGCCATCATGCACACCGTCATCGCCTTGCCCTTCGTCGTCGTGTTGCTGGGCGGCCGCTTGCAAACCCTGAGTCCCGATCTGACGCAAGCGTCGAGCAACCTGGGCGCGGGACCGTTTCGTACCTTCTGGCACATTACGATTCCACAAATCAGAACCGCCATCGTAGGAGCCGGACTGCTGGCGTTTCATGCATCCTTCGACGAGGTCGTGCTGGCATTGTTCCTGAGCGGTGCGCGCAACAAGACGCTTCCCGTCAAACTCTGGGATTCCATCCTGTTCGAAGTCACGCCCATCCTGCCCGCCATATCCGTCCTGGTCCTGTCGATTCCGATGCTGGGCATGCTGCTGTTGTTGCTACTGAGGATAAGGAGAATGTAATGCGCCACCAGGATCGGCCTTCTCATCGCACCGAGCCGCCGTGCCCACGCTCCATGTTGTTCGTGCCCGGCAATAAGCCGTCCCTGTTTTCCAAGGTGGCGCGCTTCGATCCCGATGCGGTCCTGTTCGATTTGGAAGACGCCGTGCCGCCCGGCGAAAAAGCGGACGCCCGCGAACTCGTGCGCGCCGCGATCTCCAATATGCGCGGCACGCGGCAATTGCCTTACGCGCGCATCAATGCACCTTCGGAAGGCGGGTTCGAGGATGTCTCCAGTCTCATCGTACCCGGACTGCGCGGCCTCGTGATTCCCAAGGTCGAACGCGCCGAAGAACTCATCTTGCTGGACCGTGCCGTCTCATACCAAGAAGGCAAACAGGGAATTCCACTGGGAACCATCCGGTTCCTGCCTTTGCCCGAGACCGCGCGGGGCATTCAGAGCGGCGACGCGCTCGCCGCCGCAACGGATCGGGTGAGCGGGCTGGTGGGCGTGCTCAATGAATCCGTGGCTGGCGACGTCGCTCGCGCACTCGGTTTGCACCCTACGACACACGGCGCGGAACAAAGCTACATTTGCTCCAAGGTCGTCCTGGACAGCAAGGCGGGCGGCGCGCTCCGTCCCATGGCAAGCCTGATCGGCATGAGACTGGACGACCTGGCAACGGTGCGCAAGCTGGCGGAACGGGCACGCAGCTTCGGCTACGCCGGCGCGCTGGTCATCCATCCCGCTCATATCGCCGTCGTACACGAGGTATTCAGCCTGAGCGGCGAGGAAATCGAATTCTTCGCCAGCATGGTCGATGCATTCGCGGCTGCATCCGCATCCGGCGACGGCGCCATCTCGTTTCGAGGCAACATGGTCGATATCGCCATGGCGCGGTATGCGCAAGATCAGCTCGATGCCTACGGCGGCAAATGCGGCGCGACGCCTAGAGAGTAGCAACAGCCTTGAATTTATCCAGCCTGAAATCCGGATCGGCCAGTTCGCCGGGATCGGGGCGCACCCCCGCCTTCATCCAACGCTTGGCCAACTTGAGCTCGCGCGGCATGTTCACGGAAATGACGGCGTGCAAGCGGTCGTCAACGAATTGGAACAGGCAGAACTTCCCGTCATCCTCGCTCCCGCGCCGTATGGTCAACGCATGGGGAACCGGCATGCCCAGCACCTGCAGATTCACGCCATACTGATCCGACCAGAACCAGGGCGGATCTTGCCGGCCCGGCTCCATGCCGGCCAACGCCCTGCCTACGGCGATGCCTTGATTCTGCGCATTCGCCCAGGACTCCAGGCGCACACGCATGCCTGGCCGAGCCCCCGCCCACGAGCAAGGCTGATTCGTTACATCGCCGGCGGCATGGATATCGGGATCGGAAGTGCATCCGGCAGCATCGACGACGATGCCGTTATCCACTTCGAGCCCGCATGCCTCGGCCAAGCCGGTATTGGGCTGCAAGCCGACGCCGGCCACGATCGAATCGAACTCGCGCAGACCGCGATGCGTCGCCGCATGCAACGCACCGTCCTCCGATGCATGAACGGCCGTCAGCATGCCGTTCAATTGCACATCCACCCCGGCGCGTCGATGCCGCTCGAGCAGGAATGCCGAGATCTCGGGGGGAACGGATCGGGCGCACAATCGGTCCCCGCCCTCGATGACCGTGACATGCAAGCCCGCCTGCCTGGCGGTGGCGGCCACCTCCAGGCCGATCCAGCCGCCCCCCAGCACCAGAAGCCGCTTGCCTGCCCGCAATCGGCGCTGCAAGCGCCGGGCATCGTCCAGCGTGCGCAGCGTGTGCGCGCCGGGCAAGTCCATGCCCTCCACCTCGGGCCGCCGAGCCTGTCCGCCCGTGGCCAGAACAAGCTTGTCATAAGCAAGCATCGTGCCGTCGGACAGCGCCAGCGACTTCGCTTGGCGATCGATCGCCCGGACCGCGACGCCGAGCCGCATTACGATGCCCGATTCCCGAGCCTGCTCTGCCGACAACAGGCATGGCGGTTCGCCGACCGTGCCGGACAGCACCTCTTTGGAT
>CAZKBT010000046.1:0-23882 GCA_964551305.1 uncultured Burkholderiaceae bacterium | reverse complement strand
ATGAAGGGCCGGTCGTTTTCGTCCACGTCGCTGGTGACGAGATCGGCCGCATCGGCATCCGTGCGGGCCAGCAACACAGTGGGCACGCCCAGCACGTCGGCCGCCAGGCGCGCCGACACCAGCTTGGCCACCGCCTCGCGCGTGGGAACCAGAACCTTGCCGCCCATGTGGCCGCATTTTTTGACCGATGCCAACTGATCCTCGAAATGCACGCCGGCCGCGCCCGCCTCGATCATGGCCTTCATCAGCTCAAAGGCATTGAGCACGCCGCCGAAGCCCGCCTCGGCGTCCGCCACGATGGGGGCGAAATAATCCAGATAGTCCGTATCGCCGGGATTTTTACCCTCCATCCACTGGATCTGATCACAACGCGTCAAGGCGTTGTTGATGCGACGCACGACTTGCGGCACGGAGTTGGCCGGATAGAGGGACTGGTCCGGATACATTTCACCCGCGCCATTCGCGTCGCCCGCCACTTGCCAGCCCGACAGGTAAATGGCCTTGAGCCCCGCCTTGACCTGCTGCATCGCCTGGTTGCCCGTCAGCGCCCCCAGGCTATTGACGAACGGCTCGGTATGCAATAAGTGCCAAAGCTTTTCGGCACCCCGGCGCGCCAGCGTATGCTCGACGGTCACCGAGCCCCTCAGGCGCACCACCTCTTCGGCGCCGTAGCCGCGCTTGATCCCCTGCCAGCGTGTGTCCTCCGCCCAGGATGTTTGCAATTCGCGTATGGCATTTTCTCTCGTCATGGAAGTTTCCTTTCAAAGTAAGAACAAAGTAAAACAAACTCGAACCGTTGAGGAAATTCTACGCCATGTTGCAAAGCAAACAACACTTATATCTTATATAAGACAAAAAATATTTTTAATATTTATCAAGTAGATATAAAATTATTCTTATAATATGAAATATAATTCATTGCTGTGAAAAGAAGATTCATGCGACGCAACATCAACATTTCGCATGGCAAAATCTTTTTTTCATAATATGGGAAACCAACAGTGGGAAGTACAATACCCCCATTGTTTCCAAAACCGGCTTTTCCATGCACGACTCTTCTCTACATGACGCGCCCTTGGGCCACGAAGTCAGCTATCCTCGGCATTACGACGCATCGCTGCTGTTTCCCCTGCCCCGGGCAAACAACCGGCAGGCGCTGGACCTGCCCGCGCAATGGCACGGCCAAGACATCTGGCACGCCTATGAGCTTTCCTGGCTGAATCCCAAGGGCAAGCCGGTTGTCGCCATGGGGCGCTTCCTATTCGATCACGACACCCCTTTCTTGATCGAATCGAAATCCTTCAAGCTTTATCTGAACTCGTTGAATGAAACCCGTTTCGACCACGTCCGGGACCTCGCCGGCATCCTGCTCGAGGATCTGCGCCGCGCCGCCGGCAGCGAACGGGTCGAGGTCGAGCTGGACCTCGAAGGCCTGCGCAAGCCTTTGCTTTGCGCGCCGCTGGACGGCATCTGCATCGATGACCTGGACATTCACATCGACCATTATCAGCCGGACCCCGATCTTTTGGCCGTCGTGCCCGGCGGGCCCGTCGTCACCGAAACCTTATGCTCGGATCTTTTGAAATCGAATTGCCCGGTAACGGGCCAGCCCGACTGGGGCTCGGTCCAGATCCGTTACACCGGCCCGCAGCTGGACCGTGCCGGATTGCTGGCCTACATCGTGTCGCTACGCCGGCACGACGAATTCCATGAGCATTGCGTGGAGAGAATGTATTGCGACATCCGGCAGCGTTGCCGGCCGTCCGCGCTGACGGTGTATGCACGCTATACACGGCGCGGCGGCCTGGACATCAACCCCTGGCGCAGCAGCGAGCCGCAAGCGCCCAAGGCCGCCCGTCAACCCAGGCAATAAGCCATTTACGCCAGGCCTTCTTTACGCTTGGCCGCCGTCCGCGCCACCCATATCGCCAGGAAAGCGGAAACGGCGAACGCCGCGCCCGCGCCGAACCAGGGACCTTGCCTGAGGCCGGCATCCAGCATCAGGCCGAACAGCACCGGGCCCAGCGAAGCGCCCACGTCCATGCCCGAATACACCAGCCCGTACACCGTTCCGACCGCCTTCTTGGGCGTTACCCGGCGTATGAGCATGTCGCGCGAGGGCGCGGCCACGCCGGAGCAAAAGCCCGCGACTCCCACCAGCGCCACCGCTCCGTAGGGCGGCAGCCAGCCCATCGCCAAAAAGACCAGCGTCAACCCGGAGGCCACCAGGGCGGCGGCCACCGTCAGTTCCGTGCGGGGATTGGCTCCCACCAGAAATCCGCCCAGCACCATGCCCGCCGCCGCGGCCAGCATATAGCCCGACAAAGTCGTTCCCGCCAGAACTTTATCGATGCCATAGACCTCGCCCATCAGGGGTATCGTGTAATTCTGCACGGCCGAAAAGGCGATCGAGGTAAAAGCGAAAAACAGGAACGCGCCCCATAGGGCCGGCTGCGACACGAGCTCGGACAAGGTCGCCAGCACCGACGAGCCCTTGCCGCCGGCCGAGGCGCTACCCGACGCCTGCTCTTCGTCCTGGTCTTCCCGCGCCTGGACCCGCTGCGTTGGCCCGGCCAGCAGGCGCCTGGCCAGCCAGGTCAGCCACAGCACCGCGCCGATCAGCACCGCGGCGGAAAATGCCGCCACGCGCCAGTCGGCCAGATAAATGATGGTCGACATGAATACCGGCGTCAGCGCCCAGCCCAGATTTCCCGTCAGGCCGTGCGCGCTGAACGCATGCCCCAGGCGGCGCGGGCTGACGCGCTGATTGAGTATGGAATAATCGACCGGATGAAATACCGAATTGCCGATGCCGCCGATGACGGCGGCGATGAGCAATGTCACATAGCCGGTGGACGCGCCGATCAGCACGGCGGACAGGGCAAAGCAAGCCAGGCCGAAATGCAGCACCGGCGCGCCGCCGATACGGTCCACGACGAAACCCGAGGAAGCCTGCCCCAGGCAGGACACCAGAAAGAACGCCGAGACCAGCGAACCCAGCTGGACATAGTCGTAGCCGTATTCGGCGGCCAGCGAAATATACAGTGTGGGCAGTATCAGTTGGAAAAAATGCGACATGGCATGCGCGATGCCGACGACGCCGATAATGGTCCAGTCCCTGCGCTTGACTTCGGGAAGATCGGGAAAAGCCTCTGCCGTAGCTGTACTCATCATCGTCAAACCGCTCTTGCACTATGCCGGAGAAAAGCACCGGAAAAGGGAAATGCGCCGTCAGCGCTGAGCCTTGTCGCGTATTTCGGGCCAGGCCTTGGCCAGGTAATAGCACATGGACCACACGGTAAGTATAGCCGCGATGATCAAAAGAATCCCTCCGACCGTGCCGAGGGGAATACCATGCAGCGGTTGCCAATAGAACAGGCACGGGATGGCGATCATCTGGGACGCGGTTTTGAATTTGCCCAGCCAGTTCACCGCGACGCTGTCGCTCGCCCCTATACGCGCCATCCATTCACGCAATGCGGAAATGGTGATCTCCCTGCCGATGATGATCAGGGCGATGAACGAATCGACCCGATCCAGGTCGAGCAGGATCAACAAGGCCGCGCACACCATCAATTTGTCGGCGACCGGATCCAGGAACGCGCCGAAGGTCGAGGTCTGCTTCCACAGCCTTGCCAGCCAGCCGTCCAGCCAATCGGTCAAGGCCGCCACGATGAACGCGGCGGCGGCCACGGCGTCGCGCATCGTCGGGTCCATCCATGATTGCGGCAGATAATAAAGGCCCACGATCAGCGGGATCATGGCAACGCGCAACCAAGTCAGCGCAATCGGTAAATTCATAGGCATAAGTGGAATACTACCCTATCGCAGCGCGTCATAGATGCGTTGCGCCAAATCGCGGGAGATTCCCTCGACGCCGCAAAGATCGTCTACGCTGGCATCGGCCACGCCGGAAAAACCGCCGAAGCGTCCCAGCAGCCTCTGACGGCGCTTGGCGCCTATGCCTTCGATCTGCTCCAGGCGCGATACGTTGCGCGCCTTGGCGCGCTGCGCGCGCATGCCCGTGATGGCGAAGCGGTGTGCTTCGTCGCGGATCTGGGCGACCAGCATCAAGGCCGCCGATTCCACGCCCAGCGCCACCGGCGGCCTGCCGTCGGCAAAGACCAGCGTTTCCAGGCCGACCTTGCGCCCTTCCCCCTTGGCCACCCCGACCAGGGTCTGGATATCCAGACCCAGCTCGCCGAATACCTGCCGCGCCACTTCCACCTGTCCTTTTCCGCCATCGATCAGCACGACGTTGGGCATGTCGGCCAATCCATCGGCCACGCGCGCAAAACGCCTGTTCAGCACCTGGCGCATCGCGGCGTAATCATCGCCCGGCGTGATGCCCGCGATGTTGTAGCGGCGATACAGCGAAGGCTGCAAGGCATGATGCCGATACACCACGCACGACGCCTGCGTCGCCTCGCCGGACGTATGGCTGATGTCGAAACACTCGATGTGCAAGGCATCCAGCGCCGCTTCATCCATGTCCATATTCAGCAAGCCGGCCAATGCCAGGGTGCGGGCGACCCGGGCGCTGGACTCCGTCAGGGAACGGTTCAATGCCAGTTCCGCATTCTTCAAAGCCTGTTCCAGCCAAGTCTTGCGCATGCCCTGGGGCCGCGTCAGCACACGCGCCTTGACCCCGGTCTGCTGCGCCAGCAAGTCCATCAATCCGGGATCGGGCAAGCGATGGCTGCACACCAGGATGGGCGGCAGCTTGCTGTCCATGTAGTGCTGCGCGACGAACGCCGCCAGCACTTCCGACGGCGTTTCGTCCTGCGC
Source organism: uncultured Burkholderiaceae bacterium (assembly GCA_964551305.1). Classification (GTDB taxonomy): domain Bacteria; phylum Pseudomonadota; class Gammaproteobacteria; order Burkholderiales; family Burkholderiaceae_B; genus JBAZDC01. Next base: position 19,094 of record CAZKBT010000046.1, on the reverse strand, counting down.
ATGCGTCGGAAAGAAAGACTTGTCGCCCAAGTGGCGCCCGGCCCGCACCATCGCCAGGTTCACGCAATACCGCCCGCCTGCCGTCACGACTGCGATCACGTCCACGTCGTCGTTGCCGACCTGCTCCATCGACTGCTGCTGCAGGACGCGCGCCAGCGCGCCCATCTGGTCGCGCAATACCGCCGCCTGCTCGAACTCGAGGGTTTCCGAAGCCTGCAGCATGCGCGCCTCGATATCCTCCATGACTTCCATCGCGTGGCCGTCCAGGAAGCGAATCGCGCGCCGCACGTCCGCCTGGTAATCCTGCAAGGACACCAAGCCGACACAGGGTGCGGAACACCGTCCGATCTGATGCAGCAGGCATGGACGCGACCGGTTGGCGTAGACGCTATCTTCACAGGTTCGCAGGCGAAACACTTTCTGGACGATCTGCATCGTTTCCCGAACCGCCCAGGCATTGGGATAGGGACCGAAAAAACGGCCTTTGCCGCTCGTACTGCCCCGGTAATACGCCATTCTCGGCGCGTCGTGCCCGCTGAGCATCAAATAGGGATAGGATTTATCGTCCCGGAACAGGATGTTGTAGCGCGGCTTCAGGCGCTTGATCAGATTGTTTTCCAGCAGCAAAGCCTCGGCTTCGGTGCGCGTGACAGTCACCTCAAGCCTTTGGACGCGCGCCACCATGTGGGCGATCCTCGGACTGGACGGCGTCTTCTGGAAATACGAACCGACGCGTTTCTTCAGATCACGCGCCTTGCCGACGTACAGCACCTCGCCCTGGGCGTCGATATGCCTGTATACGCCGGGTAAATGCGGCAGGTCAGCCAGAAAGGATTTGAGATTGAAGTCGTCGGGCATACTGATAACGCGCATCCGCTTGTAGGCTGTCCCAATCGGGGGCGGGCCGGGCCGGCATGAGCCGCCGTATCCTCTGCACGCTGGCGTCGCTGTGCTCGAACGTCAGGCGCGCGAGCAGATCGTCGGCCAGGTCGGGACGATTGCACACCAACACCATGTCGCAGCCCGCGCTCAACGCCGCGTCGGCGCGCGCCAGGATGTCCCCCGCCACCGTCGCCCCTTCCATGGTCAGGTCGTCGGAGAAAATCACGCCGTCGTAGGCAAGCCGCCCGCGCAGGATGGTCTGGAGCCAGAACGACGAAAAGCCGGCTGGCCGGGGATCGACATTGGCGTAGATCACGTGGGCGGGCATGACCGAGGGCAACACCATGTCGCCCAGCCAGTCATAGGGCGCCGCATCCTCCGACAGAATATCGTCGAGCTCACGCTCGTCCACCGGGATTTCATGATGCGAGTCCGCTTCCACGGCGCCGTGGCCGGGAAAGTGCTTGCCGCATGCCGCCATGCCGGCATGCAGCAGTCCTTGTATCAACGATCGGGCCAGCATCGCCACCACGCGCGGATCACGATGAAAGGCCCGGTTGCCGATGACCTGGCTTACCCCGTAATCCAGGTCCAGCACCGGCGTGAAACTCATGTCCAAGCCGCAGGCGCGCAACTCCGCGCCCAATATATAGCCCGATTCGGTCGCCAAGCGCATGGCGCGCAACGGATCCTGCTCCCACTGATCGCCGAACAGGCGCATGGCGGGAATGTGGGTAAAGCCGTCCGAGCGAAACCGCTGCACCCTGCCCCCCTCATGATCCACGGCGATCAACAAAGGTTCGTCGCGCGCGGCATGAATCTGCTCGCACAGGGCGGTCAATTGAGTCCGGTCCTGGAAGTTGCGCGCGAACAGGATCACGCCGCCTACCAAGGGGTGGCGCAGTCGGGCGCGCTCGTGGTCCGTCAGGCTCGTGCCTTCGACGTCGACCATGACCGGGCCGGGAACGGCGCTCGAGGCCGAATGGGGTTTTTTATTCATAACGTTCCATCAGTCGCATACATGGCTTGATTAGTGGGAATATCCGCTGCGCGCTAGCCGTGGCGGACGTCGGCGCGCGCTTCGATGATGACGAATGCCGCCGCGATGTCGTGTTCGTCGGTAAGCGATACGTGCGCCGCCCCGAAACGCGATTCATACCATTCTTCCAGAGCCCCGGACAGCCGCACCTGAGGCCGTCCGCCCGGCGCGTTTAGGGTTTGCATGCGCGACCAGGCCATCGGCATGTGCATGCCCAGGCCTATCGCCTTGGAAAAGGCCTCTTTGGCGGCGAACCGCGTGGCCAGATAGCGTATTGCGCGCTGAAGGTCGCGCGCCCGGCGCCGTTCGAACACGTCGCGCTCCTGCATGCCCAGCAAGCGGTCGCGAAAACGGTCGCCGTGACGCAGCCAAGCGCGCTGGATGCGTTCGATGCGAACGATGTCCGTGCCTATGCCGGCTATGCCTTGCGGTATGTGTTGAATCATCGTACGGTCTGAATCCATTAACCATGCACCTGCGCCACTGGCATTCACCGACGCACACAGTTCAATCATACCGCGAGCCCGCCGAGCGGAACATGGCGAACCCATAAAACCTGAACCCGCCGATTATCGGCGGGTTCGCGCGCCTTGCGGCCGGCGGCGTCATGCGCCGACGCCCCGCATTTACGGCCGATTGCGCTTGTCCACCACGCGCCGGGCCTTGCCGGTCAGGCTGCGCTCGACCAAGCCCGAACTGTGCACCGTCACGCGCGCCGAAATGCCGACGTAGGTCTTCACGGCATGCATGAGCTTGGCGGCCAGCCGCTCGCGATCGGCCACGCTCAGACGATCGAAATCGGGCCTCACTTCCGAAATGATCTCCAGCTCGTCCAGATTGCCGCTGCGTGTCAACACCAATTGATAATGCGTGGCAAGTTCGGGAAACTTGAGAACGATCTCCTCTATCTGGGTCGGGAAGAGGTTGACGCCGCGCACGATCAGCATATCGTCGCTGCGGCCGGTGATCTTGTCGATGCGGCGCATGCTGCGCGAAGTCGGGGGCAGCAGGCGCGTCAGGTCGCGCGTGCGGTAGCGGATGACCGGCATCGCTTCCTTGGTAAGCGACGTGAACACCAGCTCGCCGGGCTCGCCGCCGGCCGCGGGCTCGCCCGTGTCGGGGTTGATGATTTCCGGATAAAAATGGTCTTCCCATACGACGGGGCCGTCCTTGGATTCGACGCACTCCATCGCCACGCCCGGCCCCATGACCTCGGACAAGCCATAGATGTCCACCGCGTCGATGCCCGCGCGCTGTTCGATGTCCTGCCGCATCTGGCCCGTCCAGGGCTCCGCGCCGAATATGCCGATGCGCAAGGAACTGTCGCGGGGAGCCAGGCCCTGCTTGTCCATCTCATCGAGGATGTTGCAGAAGTACGAAGGCGTGACCATGATGATCGAGGGCTCGAAATCCTGTATCAGCTGCACCTGCTTCTCGGTCTGGCCGCCCGACATGGGCACCACGCTGCAGCCCAGGCGCTCGGCGCCGTAATGCGCGCCCAATCCGCCGGTGAACAAGCCGTAGCCATAGGCGACATGGACGATATCGCCCGGACGCCCGCCCGAGGCCCAGATCGAGCGCGCGACCAGGTCGGCCCAATTATCGATGTCTTTGGCGGTATAACCCACGACCGTGGGCTTGCCGGTGGTGCCGCTCGATGCGTGAATGCGCACGACCTTGTCTCGAGGCACGGCGAACATCTTGAACGGATAATTATCGCGCAAATCCTGTTTCGTCGTGAACGGAAAACGAGAAAGGTCGGACAATTGCTTCAGATCATCGGGATGCACACCCGCGTCGTCGAAAGCTTTCTTATAGTGCGGCACGTTGTCGTAGGCATGCTTCAGCGTCCATTTCAGCCTCTGCAGCTGCAGGCTTTGCAATTCATCGCGGCTGGCATGTTCTATGCTGTCGCGACCCGGTTTCGACGTATTCGACGCGTTCATATGGGTTCCACCTTTAGCAAATACAAAAGAATGCACATCGGGCGGCTTCGCGGCGGATGCCGGAACCCGCCGTTACCGGCAACCCGGCGGTCTCAAGCCGGCTCGCCCACGACCTGGCCCTTTATGCGATACGAACGTCCCCGGAAAATGGCAATGCGCTTTCCATCCTGATTGCAGACTTCGACATCATAGACACCGGTGCGTCCGGCCAGCGAATATTCGTTCGCGTATGCCGTCAGGACGTCGCCTTCGAAGCTCGGCGCCAGATAATCGATCGAGCATCCGGAAGCCACGGTGGCGAGGTTGCGCGAATTGCAGGCGAAGGCGAACGTGCTGTCGGCCAGGGCGAAAATGAATCCTCCGTGGCAGGTCTTATGGCCGTTCAGCATGTCGGCCCGAACGGTCATGCTCATCGAAGCCCGGCCAGGCGCCACCGACAGCAGCTTGACGCCCAGAGCCTGGGACGCGGGGTCATTGCCGTACATCGCGGACGCGGCCAATTCGGCAAGCGCCTGCGGATCCTCGGGTAATGCCTGCATGGGGGATGACGAACTGAGCACGGTCATGCTTATTTTCCTTTGAATACCGGCGCGCGCTTGTTAAGGAATGCCGACACGCCTTCGGCGTAATCGTCGCTGGCGCCCAATTCGCGCATCATCTCCAGCTCCAGCCTCAATTGTTCGTCCAGAGTGTTCGACAAGCTTTCGCTCAGAGCACGCTTGGTATGGGCCAGGCCTTTGGTCGGAGCGGCGGCGAAATGGGCCGCCAACGCGTCCAGGCGCGGACCCAGCTCATCGTCTTCGACTGTCTCCCATATCAATCCCCACTGCTCGGCCTTTTCCGCGCTGAGCTTGTTGCCCAGCAGGGACAGTCCCATCGCGCGCGCATGGCCGACCAGGCGCGGCAAGAAATACGTCCCGCCCGTATCGGGCACCAGGCCCAGGCGGCAGAACGGCTCGATGAAGCTGGCCGACTTGGCCGCTATCACCATGTCGCCCGCCAAGGCCAGGTTGGCGCCCGCGCCCGCTGCCACGCCGTTCACGCCGATCACCACCGGCAAAGGCAAGGCGCGCAGGCGGCGCACCAGCGGCGCGTAGTATTTCTCCACCGTAGAACCCAGGTCCACGCGCGGGCCGTCCCCGGTCACGGCCCGCTCTGACAAGTCCTGGCCCGCGCAAAAGCCGCGGCCCGCTCCCGTCAGCACCATGACGCGCACGTCGCCGGCCTCGATCCGGCCCAAGGCGTCGGCCAATTCTTCGTGCATGGCGACGGTGAAGCTGTTCAGCTTGTCGGGCCGGTTCAAGGTCACCCGCGCAATGCCGTCGGCAAGCGAAAACAGGATGGTTTGATAACTCATTGACGTCGCTCCCTTTGGTGTTCGCGCCGGCGTCACGCGTGCCAGCGGGTCTGGACCACGCGGAAACGATTGGCCACGTAGGCGGAGTCGGACAAGGCCGCGTTGGCGGCGGGATTGGCGCCCGTGCCGTGAAAATCGCTGAAGGCGGCGGTCTGATTGATGAATACCCCGCCCGTCAGATTCAACGACAGCGAAACGCCGGCTCGCTCGGCAGCCTTCTGGATGGCGTGTTTCACGTTTTCATCCGTGCTGTAGGCCGACAGCGTCAGCGCCCCGTGGGTTTGCACGCTCTGCTGCGCAACCCGTATGCTTTGCTCGGTGGAGTCGGTCGCGACCACGAAAACGATGGGACCGAACCATTCGCGGAAAATCGCCGGGTTGTCGACGTCGGCCCGCAGCACTAGGGGCGTCATGACCGTCGCATTGGAGAATTGCGGATGCTCCAGCTTGCGGCTGTCGGCCACGACCGGCAACCCCAGCGCCCTGGCCTGCTCGATCCGCTTGGCGATCGCCTCGCTCTGGATCGCGCCCGTGATTTCCACGGCCTTGGCCGCATCCGACGTCAGCTTTTCGACCGCCTGGCCTATGGCGGCCGCCACCTCGTCGAAACCGAGATGGCCGTCCGCCGTCTGAATGCCGCCACGCGGCACATAGACGTTCTGTGGCGCCGTGCACATCTGGCCCGAATACAGGGCAAAGGAAAACGCCAGATTGCGCGCCACCGCCTTCATGTCCTCGACGGAGTCGATGATGACCTGATTGACGCCGGCTTTTTCCGTGTACACCTGGGCTTGGCGGGCATTGGTTTCCAGCCAGTTGCCGTTGGCGCTGCTGCCGGTGAAGTCGATCAGCTTGACGGCGGGATCCAGCGCCAGCGACTTGACTGTATCATCGTTCGCGGCATGCGCGGCCAGCTGCACGACGTTAGGATCATGTCCGGCCTCGGACAGCACCTCGCGTGCGATCTTGACGGTAATCGCCAGCGGCAGAATCGCATTGGGATGAGGCTTGACGATCACGGTGTTGCCGGTCGCCAGGCTGGCAAAGAATCCCGGATAGCCGTTCCAGGTGGGGAAGGTCGAGCATCCGATTACCAAGGCGACGCCGCGCGGCACGATGGTGAAATGCTTCTGCATGCTGATGGGATCCTGCTTGCCCTGGGGCTTGACCCAGCTGACGCTGTGCGGGATGCGCGCCATTTCCTGCCACGCGTACACGACCGCCTCCAGGCCCCGATCCTGGGCCTGCGGACTGCCTGCCTGGAAGGCCATCACGAAACCTTGTCCAGTCGTATGCTGCACCGCATACGCCATCTCGAAGCTGCGCTGGTTCAAGCGCTTGAGTATCTCCAGCGACACGCCGACCCAGCCTTCGGGGCCGGCTTCGCGCCACGTGTCCAGCGCGGCGGAGGACTGGGCGATCAGCGCCTCCACAGGCACGTGCGGATACGTGATGCCCAGTTCGGCGCCGAAAGGCGATTGCTCGTTGCCGACCTGGCCGTCCGTACCCTGGACATCCAATGGAAAGGGCTTGCCCAAGTAGGCTTCGAATGCGGCACGCCCGTCGTCATTGGCGGTTTCCCCGTAGATGCGCGGGCTGGGCGACTCGGGATAGGCGCTCCAGAATCCGCGCTCCGCCGCGGCGGCCACGCCCTGCTCCAGGGTTTCCTTGTGTAGGGTAAAAAAATCGGTCGACACGCTGCTCACTCCTCGATGATGACGGCTTGCCCATGGCAAGCTTTATAGATGTATGGCCTGCGCAAGGCGACGACCGCCCTGCCGCTGCACTCCTTGATGATACTCAGGTTTCCTGGTCGAAATCTATCACCAGTTTGTCGGTGACGGGAAAACTCTGACAACTGAGCACGAATCCGCGCGCGACCTCGTAGTCTTCCAGCGCGAAGTTCGCGTCCATGTCCACCTCCCCTTCGATCACCTTGCAACGACAGGTGGAGCACACCCCGCCCTTACAGGAATAAGGCAGCTCCACCCCTTGCGCCAGGGCCGAATCCAATACGCTGTCGGTATTTTTCGCGATGGTCAGGCTGCGGGTGACGCCGTCCTGGATGATCGTGACCTCGCACTGGTCCCGGCCGGGCGCCACGCCCGCATCGTGCCCCGTGCGCAGCGCCCGCGGTCCCTTCGGCGCGCCGAAAAGCTCGAACTTGACCTGGGATTTTTCCAGACCCGCTTCCTGCAGGGCGGCGATCACCGATTCCGTCATGTCCTGGGGCCCGCACACGAACGCGTAATCGATCTGGTCGGCATGGATCCAGACACGCAGCAACTCCCGGACCTTGCCGCCGTCCAGTCGGCCGTTGAACAAATCGATATCCTGGTGCTCCCGGCTCATGATGTAGACGAGCGAGAACCGATGCATGTAGCGATTCTTCAGGTCCTCTATTTCCTCGCGAAACAGGACGGAGGACGAAGCCCGATTGCCGAAGAACAGGGTGAACGTGCTGTCCGGCTCGGTATCCAGCGCCGTTTTTATCAAGGACAAGATGGGGGTGATGCCGCTGCCGACCGCAAAAGCGACGTAATTTCGATGCTGCTCGGGCGAAAATTCGACGGTGAAATGACCGTCGGGAACCATCACCTCCAGGCTGGATCCGCTCTGCAAGTGCTCGTTGGCCCATGACGAAAAAGCGCCGTCGTTCAGGCGCTTGATGGCCACCCGCAACTGACGATCGGTGGGAGCCGCGCAAATGGAATAAGACCGCCTCAGTTCCTGGCCGTCTATCCGGGTGCGCAGCGTCAAATATTGGCCGGGCCGAAAGGAATACGCATCCCTCAGATCCTCCGGCACCTCGAACGTCACCACCACCGCGTCGCGCGTATTTTTGGCGACCGAAGCCACTTTTAAAGTATGAAACTGAGTCATAACGCTAGTGCGCCTTGAAATATTTTTTTTGTCAGGCAGAAGACGGCATACGAGATAAAGCCTTGCAAGACGTGGAGCCGAAATGGCTGACCAGGCGCGTGTCCGGTGAACCGCACAAAGGACAGTCGACGACGGGCGCATCCGCGGCGCGAATCAAGCCGGAAATGTCGACCGCTTTTTGTCCGGGCGGGGCGATGCCATAGCCTTTGAGCGCGGCGCGGCCCTTCTCGCTCATCCAGTCAGTCGTCCAGGGTGGAGCCAGCCGGGTCTCGATCCGCACCTCGTCGATGCCGTAGCCGGCCAGCAAGGTCCGGATGTCCGCCTCGATCTCCCGCATGGCGGGACAGCCTGAATAGGTGGGCGTAATCGCCACCACGCACTGCTCCCCGTCCCAGAAAACATCGCGCACGATCCCCAGATCGATGATGGATATCACCGGGATCTCGGGATCGCCGACCTTCTCCAGCAAGGCCATGATCCGCTCAGGCTCGATGCGGTTCATGGCCTTGCTCACCAGGCTGCTCCGGGGTAGGTGCGCTGCAAATGCTGCATTTCGGCCAGGACATAGCCCAGCGCTTCCGTATGGCGTCCGTGGATGCCGCCCTGGTAGGCGGGGTGACGGGCATCATCGATTTCTGGAGCCTCGAGCGTGGCCTCTTGCAGGATTTGCGTGACGTGTTCCAGCCAGGGCGTCCACAGGCTTTCATGCCTTGGCGCGATCGCCCGCGCCGCCAGGTCGGCGGTGTCGGCATCGTCCACGAACAGTTCGCCGGTGAAGCGCCAGGCATCCTCCAGCGCTTCCTGCATCTTCCGGCGGCTTAGCGGCGTGCCGTCGCCCAGACGCACCACGATGTCCGAGGAACGGCGCGCGTGATAAGTCACCTCTTTGAGCGACTTCCCGGCAATGGCGGCGACTCGTTCGTCCGATGAGTCACAGAGCCGCGGCAGCAAGAAATAGTGCCAGACGTCGAACAGGAACTGGCGCATCATCGTGTCGCCGTAATGGCCGTTGTCGCGCTCCACGAGCAAATAATTCCGATACTCGGGCGCGTCGCGCAAATACGCCAGAGCATCCTCGTCGCGCGATTTGCCTTCGACCTCTCCCGCCAGCGTAAGCCACAGGCGCGCCTGGCCAAGCAGATCCAGGGCAGTATTGGCGGCGGCCATTTCCTCTTCCAGGGCCGGGCCGTGTCCCGTCCATTGCGCCAGGCGCTGGGACAGGATGTGGGCCGTATCGCCCAGCCGCAAAAGGTAATTGAACAATGCGTGATCCATGTCCGCTCCTACATGTGCTTGATTTCGTCAGGCATCGGGAAAAAAGTGGGATGGCGATAGACCTTGCTGCTGGCCGGATCGAACAACGGCTCTTTATCGGCCGGGTTGCTGGCGGTAATGTCGGCCGCCTTGACCACCCAGATGCTCAGGCCTTCGTTGCGGCGGGTGTAGACGTCGCGCGCATTGTTGATCGCCATCTCCGCATCGGGCGCATGCAGGCTGCCCACGTGCTTGTGCGCCAGGCCGTGCTGGCTGCGGATGAATACTTCCCAGAGGGGCCAAGTCGTCTTTGTCATCGTGTTTCCCCGGCGCCGCCCATGCGGCGCATCCATGATCAATAGGCGCAGGCGCGGCGGACCCAGGGGATCCGGCCGTTTCTGCATGCATACATCGAAGAATCAGGCTGCTGCCCGCTTGAGCGCCTTTTTTTCCGCGTAGGCGGAAAACGCCTCGCGAACCCATGCGCCTTGCTCGTGCGCATCCACGCGCGTCTTCAAGCGCTCGCGGTTGCAAGGGCCGTGCCCTTTGAGTACCGCGTAAAACTCGTCCCAGTCGATTTCGCCAAAGTCGTAATGGCCGGTGGCTTCGTTCCACTTCAAATCGGGATCCGGGATCGTCAACCCAAGATATTCCGCCTGTGGCACCGTCTGGTCGACCATTTTCTGGCGCAATTCGTCATTGGAAAACAGCTTGATGCGCCATTGCATGGATTGGGCGCTGTTGGGCGACTCGACGTCGGGCGGGCCGAACATCATCAAGGCCGGCCACCACCAGCGATTCAGGGCATCCTGCGCCATGTCCTTCTGTGCCTGGGTGCCGTGCCGGCACATCTGGACGAGCAAGTCGTAGCCCTGGCGCTGGTGAAAGGACTCCTCTTTACAGACACGCACCATGGCGCGCGCGTAGGGGCCGTAAGAGCAGCGGCACAACGGAATCTGGTTGATGATGGCCGAGCCGTCGACCAGCCAGCCTATCATGCCGATATCGGCCCACGTCAGGGTCGGATAGTTGAAAATGCTGGAGTATTTGGCCTTGCCGGACAACAGATCGTCGACCAGGTCGTCCCGCGATACGCCCAAGGTTTCAGCGGCGCTATACAGATACAGGCCATGACCCGCCTCGTCCTGAACCTTGGCCAGCAGGATGGCCTTGCGCTTGAGGGTGGGCGCGCGCGTAATCCAGTTGCCTTCGGGCAGCATGCCCACGATTTCCGAGTGCGCGTGTTGGGAAATCTGGCGCACCAGCGTCTTGCGATAGGCCTCGGGCATCGCATCCTTGGGCTCGATGCGTATCCCTTCGTCGATGCGTTTCTGGAAGGCCAGTTCCGGGCCGCTCAACTCATCGAGAGAGCGAACTTTTTTAATTCCGGTTTCAACGAGCTGAGCATACATTGACGTCTCCTGGTGTCCGGTCGGCGCACCCTTGTCCCTGGGCGCGTCCTGAACTTCATTATTTAATACAAAAATATTGATGTCAATCAAATTATAGTATCAAATAGACGGATCAGTACAAGCCCATGCCTTGAATTGAGGATGGACCGTTTTCTCAACCAACTGTTTTAAAAGAAAAATTTACCTTTTATCCTGGAAAACCATGATGCGCCTCGCGGCCGCGGCCGTCATCGGCTCCAACCGTTTCGTATAAGATGAACACCATTTTTTGGCCTATGTCCTCGATGCCGCCGACCGCTTCCACGCTGCAACAGCTACTACATAACGTACTGCAAAGGGATCCTCCCCGGGCCAAATCCCTGTGCGTGACGTTGCTGGGCGACGCCATCGAGCCGCACGGCGGCAGCATCTGGCTGAGCGATCTGATCGAACTGGTAACGCCCCTGGGGATCAACGAGCGCCTGCTGCGCACCAGCGTATTCCGGCTGGTCGCGCAAGACTGGCTGCAATCGCAGCGCCATGGCCGTCGCAGCCTGTACCAATTGAGCGAAAACGGCGTGGAGCTGACCCAACGCGCCTCGGGCCGCATATACGGCGGATCGCCCGAGCCGTGGGATGGAACCTGGACACTCGTGATCCTGCCCAGGTTCGGCAACTCCAGCCTGGATCGGCGTGGTGAAGCGCGCCGCGAGCTGCTCTGGGCCGGCTTCGGCGCCGTCGCGCCCGGCATTTTCACCCTGCCTCGCGATCAATCCGCCGCCGCCAAGGAAATACTGAAACGCCTGAAGCTATCCGACCACGCCCTGATACTGAGCGCTCACGAGCTGAACGGGGGCCACGGTTTATCCATAGACCGGCTGGTGCCACAATGCTGGGACCTGTCCGGCTTGGCGGCGCAATATCAGAACTTCATCGAAATGTTCGGCCCCATGCTGCCGGAGATAGACGGCGCCACGCTGCCCGTCCAGGCTTTCGCCGTCCGGGCGCTGACCCTGCACGCCTGGCGGCGCATCGTCCTTCATGATCCGCAGCTGCCTTCGCAATTGCTGCCGCCCGACTGGCCGGGACATGCCGCAAGACGATTATGCGGACAGCTGTATTGGGCCAGCTTCGATCTCGCGCAGTCTCATCTGCTGTCCGTGATCGCCCGCGACGATACGCATTTCCAACCTCTAAAGCCCTATGTCCATGAACGGTTCAAACTCACAGCTTGATGAAATGCTCGCGGTAATGTTTCAGCTCTTCGATGGATTCGTAAATGTCGGCGAGCGCTTCGTGTCGGCTTTTCTTGACGAAGCTGCGATAGACTTCCGGCTTCCAACGCAGGGATAGTTCCTTGAGCGTGCTGACGTCCAGGTTGCGATAATGAAAGAACGCTTCCAACCTTGGCATATACTTGCTCATGAAACGCCGGTCCTGGCCTATGGTATTGCCGCACATGGGCGACTTTCCCGGCGGCACATGCCGAGACAAAAACGCCAGCATCTGATCGGTGGCCTGCTCTTCGGTCAGCGTGGACGCCCGGACTTTTTCTATCAGGCCGCTTTTGCCATGCGTGCTCTTGTTCCAGCTGTCCATGGCGTCGAGCAGCTCATCGCTTTGATGAATCACCAGCACCGGGCCTTCGGCGACAAACGTGAGATCCGGTTCCGTTACCACTGCCGCAATCTCGATAACGCGTTCTTTTTCGGGGTCCAGGCCGGTCATTTCCATATCGACCCAGACCAAGCGTTGTTCATTTCCCGCCATATAATCCATCCTTAAAACAGCCATTCTCGCACAAGCCGGACTTCCATGTTCACTACGCTATTCATAGTCTTCCTTCTGATCGACGTCGTTCTGCGCATATGGCTGTCGTCGCGCCAGATCCGCCACGTCGCGCGCCATCGCGACGCCGTGCCGGCCGAGTTCGCCGACCGCATCGGCCTGCACAGCCACCAGCGCGCCGCCGACTACACGATAGCCAAAGCGCAGCTGGGCATCGTCGAAAGGCTGGTCGAAGCGGCCGTGCTCATCGGACTGACGCTCATGGGCGGCTTGCAGTTTCTCGATGTCGTCATCACCCCGCTGTCCGACAATGACATCGCGCGCCAATTGCTGCTGATCGGAGCCGTGCTCGCCTTGATGGGTATCATCGGCCTGCCCTTTACGATCTGGCGCATATTCAAGCTGGAAGCCCGCTTCGGCTTCAACCGCATCACCCCCCGCCTGTTCATGCAGGACTGTATAAAGACGTGGCTGCTAGCCGTCATCCTCGGCACGCCGCTGGCGGCCGGCGTATTGTGGATCATGGGCAATGCGGGACAGAACTGGGTATGGTGGGCCTGGGCGGCATGGGTGGCGTTCAACTTCCTGATACTTTGGCTATTCCCTACCGTCATCGCCCCGCTGTTCAATAAATTCACGCCGCTGGACAATCCCGAGATCGCCGACCGCATCCGCGCCCTGGCCCAACGTTGCGGCTTCGAGCTCAACGGCTTGTTCGTGATGGACGGCTCCAAGCGCTCCGCGCACGGGAATGCGTATTTCACGGGCTTCGGCAAGTCGCGCCGCATCGTATTCTTCGATACGCTGCTGGCCCGCCTGAAGCCGCAGGAAATCGAAGCCGTGCTAGCCCACGAGCTGGGGCACTTCAAGCACAAGCACATCATCAAGCGCATGATCATCAGCTTCACCATGGCGCTCGTATTCTTCCTGGTCCTGGGCTGGCTTTCGACCCAGGTCTGGTTCTTCGTCGACCTGGGCGTACTACCCGCCCTGGGCCGAGCCAACGACGGCATGGCGCTCATCTTGTTTTTCCTGGTGATTCCGGTATTCACGTTCTGGATCGGGCCGCTGACCAGCTGGTTTTCACGGCGCGACGAATACGAAGCGGACCGGTATGCCGCCGAACAAAGCTCGGCGCAGGACCTGATATCGGCCCTGGTGAAGCTGTACGACGACAACGCCGCCACGCTGACGCCCGATCCCTTGCATTCGGCCTTCTACGACAGCCACCCTGGCGCCGTAGAACGCATCCAGCATCTGAAGCATGCCTGAGGCAAGCGGATCCCTTCGCGGCAGAGTCGTCGCCGGCCATGGCCGCCACTACACAGTGGAACTGGAAGACGGCAGTCTGCGCAAGTGCTTTCCGCGGGGAAAAAAAGGCGATGCCGCCGTCGGGGATTATGTCTTCATTACGCCGCAAGGCCATGACGAAGGCGCGATCGAGCGCATTGCGCCGCGCCGCAATCTGCTGTTCCGTTCAGACGAAATGCGCAGCAAGCAGTTTGCCGCCAACGTAGACCAATTGCTGATCGTCGTCGCCACCGAACCCTTTTTTTCCGAGGATCTGCTCGGCCGCGCGCTGGTGGCGGCATGGAGCGCCGACATCGCGCCCATCATCGTCCTGAACAAAATCGATATCCGCGACAAACTGGATGCGGCCCGGCAGCGCCTGGCGGATCTGCGCGCGCTGGACGTACCCATCGTGGAAATCAGCGCCCTTCACGCGCAAGCCGTACCGGAACACATCCTGCCCTTGCTCCAGGACAAGACCACCCTGCTGCTGGGCCAAAGCGCCATGGGCAAATCAACCCTGCTCAATGCGCTGGTTCCGCAGGCTCAGGCGCCGACACAGGAACATTCCAGGGCATTGGGCGCGGGCAAGCACACCACCACGAGCACGCGCTTATATCATCTGCCCGACGACAGCGGCGACATCATCGACTCGCCGGGATTCCAGGCCTTCGGCCTGTTTCACCTGAACGCCACCGACATTGAACGCGGCTTTCCCGAATTCACCGAAGTCATCCGGCATTGCCGGTTCTATAACTGCACCCATCGGCACGAACCGGGATGCGGCGTGCTGGCCGCGCTGGAGCGCAAGGAAATCACGCCGGCACGGCATGCCCTGTACGTGCGGATACTGGAAGAAAACGAATCGCGCCGCCGTTATTGAAATCCGTGCCGGGCGCAGCTCAGTCGCGCGCGTCCACGTAGGCGGCGGCCAGGTAATGATAAAAATTACGTATCAAGGCAGCCGTCGCGCCCCAGATGAAGTAGGATTCCCAGGTGATCGAAAAATAATAGCGGGAGTTGCCGCTGGGCAATTGCACCATGTGCAAGCGGTGCTTGCTGGTATCCATCAAAAACGACAATGGCACCTCGAACACTTCGGCGACCTCGGATGCGTCGGGGCGAAGCACGAAACCCGGCCGCAGTTCGCCGATGATGGGCTTCATGGCAAAGCGCGTGGAGGTCAGGAAGCTTGGTTGCGCGCCGATCAGCCGCACGAACTCCGGACCAACCCCGATTTCCTCTTGCGTTTCGCGCAGCGCGGCGGCCACGGCATCCTGGTCGGACGCCTCGATGCGTCCCCCTGGAAAACTAATCTGTCCGGCATGGTTGGAAAGATGCGTCGCGCGTCGCGTAAACAGGACATGCAGGCCGTCTGATCTCTGGATCAGCGGAAAAAAAACCGCGGCCGCTTTCACGTCCCGGGGTTCCTGCCCTTCGATGCTGAAGGAATCGGTGAAAACGGGTTCGACTTTCCAGGTGAACGTGCGGGCGAATGCCCGATCGATGAAATCGAGCTCGAGCGCCGGCAAGGGCAATGGAGCCAAAGCGCCGCAAGCTACGGTAGGTTGCACGAGGGGGTCGAAACCCGCCGACACGATGATCCGCTTATCAGTATAAGAGGGCTTGTTATACGGCATGTCACTCATACGACAAAGGCACCCGAGGGTGCCTTTGTAGATTAATTTCGGAACGAATCGCCGAATTACTGAACCGCAGCCGCTTTCTTGGGGTTGCGAACCAGCTTTTCTTTGATACGAGCCGCCTTACCCGAACGACTACGCAGGTAATAAAGTTTAGCACGGCGCACGTCGCCGCGGCGCTTGACTTCGATGCCGGCGATTTGAGGCGAATACAGCTGGAACGTGCGCTCGACCGCTTCGCCCGACGAGATCTTGCGAACGATGAACGAGGAATTCAAGCCACGGTTGCGCTTGGCGATGACGACGCCTTCGTACGCCTGGACGCGCTTGCGCGTGCCCTCGACGACGTTCACGCTGACGACTACAGTATCGCCGGGAGCAAATTCAGGTTTGCTTTCGCCATTGGTAAGGCGAGCGATTTCTTCTTTTTCGATCTGTTCGATCAGATTAACGGCCACGGTAGGACTCCAAATGTCATCATGACGCAGGCTTTATGTGTAAATGCGCCGCAAAACGCCGCACGTAAGAACTGCCTGCCAGAGGATGAGTTAGCAAAGCCGATGATTATATAAGACTTTCGGTTGCTTTAAAAGCCCCCCATCGTCCCCAGCCAGAGAAGCCCGGGTATGGTTGCGCCCCATACGGCCACGAGACATATGTCCGCCAGCATGGCGCCACGGCTCAGCCCGGTATTCTTCCTGGCGCTTTGACATTCCCGGGCGAAAAGTCGGCCCTTGGACGGCTGCGATCGGCTTGGCGCAGGGCCATGGGAGCGCTTTCCAGCGCGCCCCTGACGAGGAGGGAACGGCCATTTGGCGGGGGTGGGCTCAGCGTGATAGGTGTTCATGCACGTCTCCGGCAAGGTGCGCTCCGCCATCGACGAACAAAACCCGCAACCGGATATTGCCGCTGCCACTGACGGAACACTGTTTATTTAGACAGTTATTGAACTGTACAAATAAACAGTTAAAAACGCAAGCGAAAATTGCGGTTGTTGTGATTTGGCCCGCACCGCAAGGCTACAATCATCAGGTCGCGTCGGGCGGGCGCCAATCCGGGCACCCGCCACGCCGCCGATTTTCATGTGATCCATCGTGACGTCTTCCACTTTCGCCTCGCTCGGCTTGCCCGACACCTTCCTCGGGACCCTGAATCAACTGGGCTACCTTGCCATGACGCCCATCCAGGAGCAAAGCCTGCCCTTGATCCTGGAAGGCCGGGATATCATCGCCCAGGCCAAGACGGGCAGCGGCAAAACGGCCGCCTTCGGCCTCGGGCTGATCCGCAACCTGGACGCGACCCGCTTGGCAACCCAAGGGCTGGTGCTCTGCCCCACCCGCGAGCTGGCCGAGCAAGTGGCCCAGGAATTGCGCCGCCTGGCACGGGCCATCGGCAACGTCAAGATCCTTACCTTATGCGGCGGCACGGCCATGCGACCTCAGACCGAATCGCTCAGGTACGGAGCGCACGTCGTAGTCGGCACGCCCGGGCGGCTAATGGATCACATCGACCGGGGCAACCTGGACCTGTCCGTCGTGCGTACGCTGGTTCTGGACGAAGCGGATCGCATGCTGGACATGGGCTTCTATGGGGACGTCGGCCATATTGCCAGCGTGTGCCCCGAAGACAGGCAAACCCTGCTTTTCTCTGCCACCTACGCGGATGACATACGCGAAGCCAGCGCCCCCTTTTTGATGGCTCCCGCCGAAATCAAAGTCGACGCCCTGCACGACGCCTCGCGGATCGCCCAGACCTTCTACGAAATACAATCCGAAGACCGCTTGGCGGCCGTCGTCAGGATACTGGAACATTTCCGCCCCGCGTCCACCCTGGCCTTTTGCAATACCAAGGCGCAATGCGGCGACCTGGCCCGCGCGCTGCGTGCGCAGGGCTATGATGCGCTGGCGCTGCACGGCGATCTGGATCAGCGTGACCGCGAAGACGTGCTCATCCAGTTCGCCAACCGGAGCTGCTCGATTCTATGCGCCACCGACGTCGCGGCCCGCGGGCTGGACATACAAAGCCTGGATGCCGTGATCAATGTGGAGACCACCCCGGATCCCGAGGTGCACATCCACCGCATCGGCCGTACCGGCCGTGGCAAGGAAACGGGTTTGGCGTTCACGCTTTGCGCACCGTACGAACTGCGTCGGGCCGAGCAGATCGAGGCGTACCAGGGCCAGGCCTTGACGTGGGGCGCGCTGGACCGGCTGAAACGGGCCTCGGGCGAAGCGTTGCGGGCCCCCATGGTCACCTTGTGCATACAAGGCGGAAAAAAAGACAAGCTGCGGCCGGGCGATCTGCTGGGCGCGCTGACCAAGGACGCCGGATTTGCATTCGAGCAAATCGGCAAGATCGCCATTCTGGACCAGGTTTGCTTCGTCGCCTTGGAACGGCGCATCGCCGGATCGGCCTACGAAAAACTAAGCGCCGGCACCATCAAGGGCCGGCGCTTCAAAATGCGCTTCATGAGGTAGGCGCGGCCTGCGCCGCCGCCCGCGAAGGCTTACTTGTTGGGTTGAGGCGTGACCCGCAGATAAGGACGCACCGCCTTGTAGCCCTTGGGGAATTTTTCCTTGAGAACTTTTTCGTCCGTCAACGACGGAACGATGATGACGTCGTCGCCGTCCTTCCAGTTCACGGGCGTCGCCACGCTATGGCTATCGGTCAGTTGCAGCGAATCGATGACGCGCAGGATCTCGTCGAAATTGCGGCCTGTACTGGCGGGATAGGTCAGCGTCAGGCGGATTTTCTTCTGGGGATCGATGATGAATACCGAGCGCACCGTCACGGTCGCGCTCGCGTTCGGATGGATCATGTCATAAAGCGTCGCGACCTTGCGATCGCTGTCGGCCAGAATGGGATAGTTGACCTTCGTGTTCTGGGTATCGTTGATGTCTTCGATCCATTTGTTGTGGGAATCGACGTCATCGACCGAAACGGCGATCACTTTGGCATTGCGCTTGGCAAACTCGCCCGATACGATGGCGGTATAGCCCAGTTCGGTCGTGCAGACGGGGGTGAAGTCAGCCGGGTGCGAAAACAGCACCCCCCAGCTATCGCCCAGATACTCGTGGAAGCGGATGGGGCCTGCGGAAGAATCCTGTTCGAAATCGGGAGCGACATCGCCCAAACGTAAAGTAGTCATGATGTGTACCTCTGTTTTTTAAACGGCTGCTGAATTCAGCTTATATTCTGACAGCATGCATTATCCACATAAAATAACTATTAGTTATTAGTATATTTACGGTTCATCACGGATTCACACCGAATCCGCATAGGCGCTGCTGATCGCCGACGCCTCGATCGCTGCCGACCAGGCCTGCGCCCTGGGCAGTACGTGCGCCGCATAGAATACGCAAGCCGTCAATTTACGGCGCTGGAAATCGTCCGGCGCGCCGGCTAGCCGGCATGCCAGCGCGGCCCGCGCCATCTGCCAGCCCCCCAGCACCAGGCCCGTCAACATCAGGTACGGCACGCTGGCGGTAAAGACGGCCCGTATGTCGTCCCGGGCATGGCCGAGGATGAAACCGGTGGCGCGCTCATGCGCATCCGCCGCTTCGGCCAGCCGCCGGGCCATCAGCGACAAGCCGGCCTGATCCCGGTCGCCCTGGGCGGCGG
>CAZKBT010000045.1:5744-23953 GCA_964551305.1 uncultured Burkholderiaceae bacterium | reverse complement strand
TGAAGATCAACGACAAGCACATCGAGGTGATTGTTCGCCAGATGCTGCGCCGCGTAAACATCGTCGATCCGGGCGATACGAGCTTCATCACCGGCGAACAGGTCGAGCGTTCGGAGCTGTTGAACGAAAACGATCGCGTCGAGGCCGAAGGCAAGATCCCGGCAACCTACGAAAACGTGTTGTTGGGTATTACCAAGGCGTCCTTGTCGACGGACTCGTTCATCTCGGCCGCGTCCTTCCAGGAAACGACCCGGGTGCTGACCGAAGCCGCGATCATGGGCAAGCGCGACGAGCTGCGTGGATTGAAGGAAAATGTGATCGTCGGCCGCCTGATACCGGCGGGCACCGGCATGGCATATCACCGCGCGCGCAAGAGCAAAGAGGCCAACGAGGCCGCGGAACGCATGGCCGCGCGAGCGCAGGCCAATCCTTTCGAGGATGCGCCGGCGCCAGCCACGGCGGAAACGCCGGCCGATACTGTATCGGATGAAACGGGCTCATCGGCGGAGTAAGTTTTTCCCCCTGCGCTGTTGAAGAAAAAGCCGCCAGACTTCAAACCCTGGCGGTTTTTTCTTGGAGGCGGCAAGGCGCGGTGCGGGGGCTTTTTACGGCACATGCATAACGGCGTGAAGGGCCGGACGGGCGCTAGATCATGAAAGACGACAGATTGATAGAGATGCGGGTGTTCAAGGCCGTGGTCGATGCGGGCGGATTCACCGCCGCCGCGGTCAGGCTGGAGGCCAGCCAGCCCTTTGTCAGCAAAGTCGTTTCCAACCTGGAACGGCGCCTGGGCTGTAAGCTGCTGCATCGCTCGACGCGTTCTCAGCGCATGACGCGCGAAGGCGAACGGTTCCTGTCGTCATGCAATCGAGTGTTGGATGCGATCGATCATGCGGAATCCCAGATCAAAGAGGGCGACCCCCTGGGCGAACTCAAGGTGAGCGCGCCGCTCGCATTCGGGCTGGATCAGATCGTTCCGCGTCTACCGGCATTTCAAGAAAAGCATCCGCGCCTGACGGTCCATCTTTCGCTGTCGGACAATATCGTCAATCTGATCGACGACGATTTCGACGTGGCGATACGCATGGGTCGGCTCCAGGACTCTTCGCTGGTCCGGCGCAAACTGTGTCACTTGCACCGTATCGTCGTCGCATCGCCGGACTACGTCGGGAAATTCGGCCGGCCGGTGACGCCGGAAGGCTTGGAGAACGGCCAGCATAACTGCCTGATGTGGCGCGGTATCCATCAGCACATGAATCGATGGCCGTTCATCATCAATGGCCATCTGGAGCACATCAGCGTAAGAGGAAACGTGCATAGCGACAACGGAAGCTCGCTCTACGAGCTTTGTCTCAAGGGCGTGGGCATCATGAGACTGGCGGAGCACCTGGCCTTGCCCGCATTGCGCCGTGGCGATCTGGTCCCCCTGCTTTCCGATTACGTCGTGCGGGACGACACCGCCATTTACGCCGTGTACTTGGGTGAAGGTCCGACCAAGCCGCGTGTCAGAAACTTCGTTGATTATTACGCCGAGATATTCAAGACGCCTCCCTGGGAGTCATGAATAGGCATGATTTATATCAATGCATGATAAGTCTTATCGACTTCAGGTGCTTGGTTACGTAGTGCGCGTGTCGTATCTTCTTTTTTAGTTTGATACCAACATCAGGAGAGCAGCATGCACGCAACCCTAAGCCCCGAGGTGTCTCAAGACGACATCGATCTGGGTGGGCGCGAGTCCATCTACCAGCCCGAGCAGGCGGGCTTGAAGTTTCCCAGCATTCCGCAGTTTTCATCCAAGGCGCAAGAGCGCCAGTACTTGAAAGAGCGTCTTGTTGCCGCGTGCCGCGCCTTTGCCCTGCATGGCCTGGACTACGGTTTCGCGGGCCACCTGACGGTACGCGATCCGGAGTTTCCGGAGCTGTACTGGACGAACCCGATGGCCGTGCATTTCTCGCAAGTCAAAGTGTCGAATCTGATCCTTGCTGACCACCAGGGGACGGTAAGGGAAGGATCGTATGCGTTGAATCGCGCCGGCTTCGTGCTGCATGCGGCGGTGCATGAACATAATCCGGACATCGTCGCCATGTGCCACGCTCATACGCTCTACGGTACGGCGTTCTCCGCGCTGGGCAGGCCGTTGGCGCCCATCACCCAGGACGCGGCGGCGTTCTTCGAGGATCACGTCGTCATCCGCGACGAGGGCGGCGCGGTCGCCGTGGAAGAAAAAGCCGGCAATGCGGTGGCGGGCTATTTCAAAGGCGTCAAGGCCGCCATCCACCAGAACCACGGGATCCTGACCGTAAGCCGCCACAGCATCGAGGCGGCGGCGTTCTGGTTCATCGCCTTGGAGCGCTGTTGCCAGCAGGAAATGGCTCTGGAGGCGATGGGCAGCAAGCCCATTCACGTGTCGCCGGAACGTTCGCGCTACAGCCGCGAGCACGTCGGAAGCGAATATATTGGCTGGCTGCACTTCCAACCGATTTATGAGCAGTTGGCGGCTATTCAGCCGGATATGTTCGAGTAAAGTAGTCGATTTTTCGCGGGACCGGTTAATGGTCCGGCGGTTGGGATCTGCAAATCAAGATAAGCCGGAAACGACCCGTCGGCGTTGCGGGCGGGCGAATTCCGCAGGGTACGGAGACATCGTTGAGGATATTGATAAAAGGCTATTTTCGCCTATTGGAGTGCGCGCTTATCATTTGCCTGGCGGCCATGGTCGCTTTGGTATTCGGCAATGTGGTTTTGCGGTATGGATTCAATACCGGGCTCGATATATCCGAAGAGCTGTCGCGGTATCTGTTCCTGGTCTCGACGTTCCTGGGCGCGATCGTGGCCATGCGCGAGAATCTGCACCTGGGCGTCGATTCCGTCGTCAAGCGGCTGAGCCTGCGAGGCAAGAAAGCCTGTTTTCTCGTAAGCCACTTATTGATGATCTATGTCGATTGGCTGTTGCTGGAAGGAAGCTGGCGGCAAGCGGTCATCAATCTACACGTCGTCATGCCCGTTACCGGGATTTCCATGGCCGCTTTCTATGGCCTTGGCGTCGTCTTCGGTGTTTCCGTGGGAGGCTTGCTGATCTGGAATGTGTTCAGGCTACTGTCGGGGCAACTCGATGAAGCGGACATGAACGTGGTCAAGGAGTCGGAAGACAACACGGACGTCGCGGCGATCGAATCCGCTTTGGCGAGCGGGATGCCGGCCGGCGCCAAATCAATGCAGGCGCCGCCTGCAACGGGGGCGCGGCCATGATGACGCTAGGCGTATTCCTGGGTTCCTTGCTCGGCACCATCGCGTTGGGGATGCCCATCGCGTTCGCGCTCTTGCTGAGCGGCATGGCGCTCATGCTGCACCTCGACATGTTCGATTCTCAGATCATTGCGCAGAACATCATCAACGGTGCCGACAGCTTTCCTCTCATGGCCGTACCCTTCTTTTTGCTGGCCGGCGAGATCATGAATGCCGGCGGGCTGTCACGCCGCATCGTCGACGTGGCCATGGCGCTGGTGGGTCATATAAAAGGCGGGTTGGGCTATGTGGCGATCATGGCCGGCTGCCTGTTGTCGGCGCTGTCCGGCTCGGCCGTGGCCGATGCCGCCGCGCTGTCGGCATTGCTGTTGCCGATGATGGCCAGGGCCGGGTACGACCGCAGCTATTCGGGCGGGCTGATCGCGGCGACGAGCTGTATCGGGCCGGTCATTCCCCCTTCCATCGGGTTCATTATCTTCGGCGTGGCGGGCGGCGTGTCCATTACCCGGCTTTTCCTGGCCGGGATCGTTCCGGGCTTGTTGATAGGCTTGGCCTTGGCCATCGTATGGTGGTGGAAAAGCAGGTCGATCCAGATCGCGTCTCCTCCCCGCCAATCGGGCCAGGAAGTTCTCAAGGCATGCGCCCGCGGGTTCTGGGCGCTGATGTTGCCGGTCATCATCATCGTGGGTTTGAGGATGGGCGTTTTCACGCCGACGGAAGCGGCCGTCGTGGCGGCCGTTTACTCGCTGTTCGTCGCCGTCGTCATCTACAGGGAACTCGACTTCGCGAAGCTCTGCCACGCGATGCTCATCACGATGAAGATGAGCGCCGTCGTGATGTTCCTGATAGCGGCGGCGCTTGTGTCCGCTTGGCTGATCACCATCGCGGATCTGCCCGGGATGCTGGTGGAGCTGTTGGAACCCTTCATGCATAACCCCATGTTGCTGCTGCTGGTCATCATCACCTTGGTGCTGGTCATCGGCATGTGCATGGACATGGTCCCCATCATTCTCATTCTGACGCCGGTCTTGCTGCCCGTGGTGAAAGAGGCGGGCGTGGACCCCGTGTACTTCGGCGTGCTGTTCATCATCGCTTGCTCCATCGGCTTGATCACCCCTCCGGTCGGCTCCGTCCTGAACGTGGTGCGCAGCGTATCCAAGCTGAGCATGGATGACATCGTCAAAGGCGTATGGCCTTTCCTGGTAGCGGAGATCGTCTTGCTTTACTTGCTGATTTTCTTTCCGGCGCTGGTGACGGTGCCAGCTGGATGGTTCTATGGCTAAAAAGTTCTTTCACCGATAACGAGGAGATGAAGATGCAAATAACATTGAAGAAATTCTTGGCGGCCGCGGTCATGCCGGCGTGTCTGCTGGCCGCCGGCCTGGCGCAGGCCGCCGACATACAGAAGCGCACCTTGCGGTTCTCGCATGTGCAGCCGAAAGAAAGCCATATGGGATACGGTGTGGAAAAGTTCGCCGAGCTCGTGAAAGAGAAAAGCGGCGGAAAGATTACTGTAAGGGCGTTTCACAACGGGACGCTGGGCGGCGATATTCAGACTCTGTCGGCGCTGCAAGGCGGCACGCTGGATCTGACCACCATGCCGCCTGGATTGATGGTCGGAATGGCGGCCGAGTTCGGCGCTTTCGACCTGCCGTTCTTGTTTCAGTCTTTCGAAGAGGCGGACAAGATGCTGGACGGGGCCGTCGGCGAGAAGTTCATGAATCGCTTGCCCGATGGACTGGTCGGACTGGCGTACTGGGATCACGGGTTTCGCAACCTGTCGAACAGCAAGCGTCCCATTGCGAAGCAAGAGGACATCGAGGGCTTGAAGATCCGCGTGCTGCAGGCTCCGCTCATGATAGACACGTTCAAGCAGCTTGGCGCGAATGCCCTGCCCCTGCCTTTCACCGAACTGTTCACCGCGATGGAAACCGGCGCGGTTGATGGTCAGGACAACCCCATCGTGGCGTTCGAGACCAACAAATTCTACGAAGTGCAGAAACATCTGTCGAACACGCGGCACGTCTACAATCCCTTGATTGTGCTGATGAGCCAGAAGAGCTGGGACAAGTTGTCGGCCGACGAGCGGAAGATACTGCGTGAAGCCGCCGAGGAAACCCGCGAGGACCAGCGCAAGGTGTCACGCGAGATGGAGGCCAAGGCTTTAAAGACCGCTCAAGAGCACGGCACGGTGTACACCGTGATATCGGATGCCGAGCGGGCCAGAATGGCCCAGTCGATGGCGCAGGTGATCGAGCGTTACAAAAGCCAGATCGGAGCCGAGCTGGTCGATGAAATATATGCCGAGCTCGATAAAGTGCGCGCGCAACGTTGATCGTAATCCGCAATGAAACCGTCGAAATCGGACGGTAGGCCGCACGCGGCGGCCTGAAGCGAAACCGGCACCAACCCTGTTCCAGGTTGGTGCCGGTTTTCCTTCGAGTCTGTGCGTCGAGGGCGGCGCGGCTGTGTCGTCCTGCCTCAGACGAAAGTCCTGGTTTCTCCGCTTCCGTACAGATTGCTGATCGCCCGTTGCGAAAGCAGAGGGTGCTCGGGATTGCCGCCGACATCTTCGCTATAGTGCCAGGTCAATGCGCATTTTTGGCCCGGCGCTTGCGTCACCTCGACCTGCAGTTGGCCGCCGGCATGCAAAGTGGCGACCGAGGTGATGGTGACGAACTTGAGGTCGTTGCCGAGGCTGGCCAGCAGCGCATGGTCCTCCGGCGCCGCGGTAATGGCCACGGCTGCTTGCAGCGAAGATCCGATTTTGCCTTCGGAACGCATTTCTTCGATGCGCTTATTGACCACGTCGCGTATCTCGCGGATGCGGACCCATTTGGCCAACAATGCCTGGCTGTCGCCTTGCGCGGGAATATCCCAGAACGTTTCCACGAATATGCTGGGCGAGCGTCCCGGCGCGAGTACTTGCCAGGCCTCCTCCGCAGTGAAGCTCAGGAAGGGGGCCATCCAGCGCAGCATTGCATGCGTGATGTGCCACAAGGCCGTTTGCGCGCTGCGGCGGGCCAGGCTTTTGGCTTTGGTGACGTATAGCCTATCCTTGAGCACGTCCAGATAAAACGCGCCCAGGTCTTCACTGCAATAAACTTGCAATTTCGCGACCACTGGATGGAACTCATAGGCCTTGTAGTGCTTGAGCACGTCTTGCTGGAACGCGCCGGCGCGCCCCAGCGCGTACCGGTCGATCTCGAGCAGTTCATCCAGCGGTACGGCGTCTTGTTCGTAATCGAAATCGCTGATGTTGGCGAGCAGAAAGCGCAGGGTGTTGCGGATGCGGCGATAGGCATCCACGACTCGCGCCAGCACTTTGTCGTCGCCGGCGATGTCGCCGGAGTAGTCGCTGGAGGCGACCCAGAGCCGGATGATTTCCGCCCCAAGCTTCTTGCTTATCTCGTCGGGTTCGATGCCGTTGCCCAACGACTTGCTCATTTTGCGGCCCTGGCTATCCACGGTGAAGCCGTGCGTGAGCAGGCCCTTGTAGGGCGCCCGGCCTTCGAGCGCGCTGGCCAGCAGCAGCGATGAATGGAACCAGCCGCGATGCTGGTCGTGGCCCTCCAGGTACAGGTCCGCCTCCGGGCCGGTGTCGTGATGGGCTTCCGGGTGCGTGCCGCGCAGCACGTGGAAAAACGTCGATCCCGAATCGAACCAGACCTCCAGGATGTCGGTGCTCTTGGTGTAGCGCTGCGCGTCGTCGGCGCCCAGGATCTCTTCGGCGCTGACGCGGCTCCAGGCCTCGATGCCGCCGCTTTCTATGATTTCGATGGCTTGATCGATGATCTCCATCGTGCGCGGGTGCAGCTCGCCGCTGTCCTTGTGCAGGAAGAATGGCAACGGGACGCCCCAGCTGCGCTGCCGGCTGATGCACCAGTCGGGGCGGTTGGCGATCATGTCGTGCAGGCGCGCTTTGCCGTTGGTGGGATAGAAGCTGGTGTGCTCGATCGCGGCAAGGGCCATCCGACGCAGCGTGGCGGGCGCCTTGTCGGAGGTGAACACGCCTTCGCCTTCGTCCATGCGGATGAACCATTGCGCTGCCGCGCGATAGATGACGGGCGTCTTATGGCGCCAGCAGTGCGGATAGCTGTGGGTGATGGCCACCGTGTTCAGCAGTCGGCCGGCCTCGCGCAGCGTATCGATGATGACGGGCGTGGCTTTCCAGATGTGCTGGCCGCCGAACAGCGGCAGGTCCGGCGCGTAGACGCCGTTGCCCTGCACGGGATTGATGATGTCGTCATATGCCATGCCGTTGTTGATGCATGAATTGAAGTCTTCCAGGCCGTAGGCGGGCGACGAGTGCACGATGCCCGTTCCATCGTCGGCCGTGGCATAGTCGGCCAGGTAAACGGGGCTGAGCCTGTCGTAGCCGGCATGGACTTGGGCCAGGGGATGATGAAAGGGCAAATGATCCAGCGCTCGGCCCTGCGTCGTGGCGATGACGCGCCCTGGCAGGCCCCAGCGTTCGAGACAGGCATCGACAAGCAGGCTGGCGACGATGAATAGGCCGCGCTCGGTATCCACCAGGCTGTATTCCAGCTCGGCGTTGACGTTCAGCGCCTGGTTGGCGGGCAGCGTCCAGGCCGTCGTCGTCCAGATGACGGCATACGCGTCCTTGGTCAATGCGTCCAGGCCGAAAGCGGCCGCCAGCATTGCCGGATCTGCGCTTTTGAACGCGACATCCAGCGTCTGGGATTGCTTGTCCGCGTATTCAATTTCGAATTCCGCCAGCGATGACCCGCAATCGAAGCACCAGTAGACAGGCTTCAGGCCGCGATAGACGAAGCCGCGCTGCATGACGCGCTTGAGGGCGCGCAGCTCGCCGGCCTCATTGGCGAAATCCATGGTTTTATAGGGATGATCCCAATCGCCCAGCACGCCCAGTCGTTTGAACCCCGCCATCTGGATGCCGATCTGTTCGGTAGCGAAGGCACGGCTTTTGGCCTGCATGTCGGCGCGGGGTAGATTGCGGCCGTACTTTTTCTCGATGGCGTTCTCGATCGGCAGGCCGTGGCAGTCCCAGCCCGGCACGTAGATCGCATCGAAGCCTTCGAGCTGCCTGGCCTTGACGATCATATCCTTGAG
Organism: uncultured Burkholderiaceae bacterium; assembly: GCA_964551305.1. GTDB lineage: Bacteria > Pseudomonadota > Gammaproteobacteria > Burkholderiales > Burkholderiaceae_B > JBAZDC01. Next base: position 15,610 of record CAZKBT010000045.1, on the reverse strand, counting down.
GATCTTATTGACCGCGTGGCCCATGTGGATCTGGCCGTTGGCATAGGGCGGGCCATCGTGCAGAATGAACTTGGGCCTGCCGCATCGTGCTTGGCGCAGCTGCTTGTATATGCCTTGTTCCTCCCATTGCTTGATCCAGCCCGGCTCGCGCCTGGGCAGGTCGCCGCGCATCGGAAACGCCGTATCGGGCAGGTTGAGGAACTGGCGGTAATCGGTCTTCTTGGAGGAATCAATCGCTGACATGGTTATCGTTCAATGGGAAAGCTTCGACAGGCTCGGTCCGAACCCGCGCAGGGTCGTTCGGGGCGGCGGATTCCGTGTATCCGTGAGCCTGTCGGTCAGGAAGCGATACGCGGCATGCCGGGGGGGGGGGCACGCGTCAAATTCGGTCGCGGGTGATTTGCCTGCAAGTGCTGGCATGCATCGGAAGCAATACCTGGACCAGGAAGGCGATCAGGGGAAATTTGGGATTCATGACCAGCATTCTAGCGCATGCGCGTCCCGCTGAGGGCGGTGCCCGCATTGGGATGCATCATGGCTCGGTGCCGGCTCATGTTCTGAACGCGGGCAGATTGACGATGAAGGTCGAGCCTTCGCCCTTCGCGCTTTCCACGCGGATCGAGCCGCCGTGTCGGTGGATGACGGTTTTCACGAAGGCCAGGCCTAGCCCGGCGCCTGCCGGATTGTCCGGCGCATCGCCCTCGAGCCGCGAGAAAGGCACGAACAGGCTCTTCAGCTGGTCCTGACGCATGCCACGCCCCTGGTCCTGGATCCGCACCGTCCATGAGTCTTTCGCCTCGATTACGCTCCATGTGATGGTGGTGTTCGGCGGGCTGTATTTCAGGGCGTTGTCCAGCAGATTGGAAAATGTCCGCGCCAGCATCGCGCTATCTCCAAGGATCCAGGCGTCGCCGGGGCTGTCGTCCTCGACGATTTCGATGTGCTGATGCTGGGCTATCGCCCAGAAATAATCCGCGCATTGCGTCAGCAACTCGGACAGGTTCAAGGGATCCCGCGCCATTCGCGCCGCGTCGGCGCGGGCGAATTGCACGAAGCCGTCGACGAGCACGAGCGTTCTGTTGGCGTACTGGTCGATGCGATCCAGCAATTGATTGACGGGTATGGAAGTTGACGTGTTGCGTTGCAATTGCGTCAGCGCCAAGATGGAGTTCTGTGGAGACCGCATGTCGTGCGAGAGAAAGCGCAAGGTCTCTTCCCGCTTCTGCTGCGCGTCGCGCAACTGCGAAATCGCGTTGTGCAACTGGGATATGCGCGTGGGCAACGAATTGTTCCGTTCACCCTTGATGATGTGCGAATCGGAACGATAAAGCGATTGGCGCTGTTCGTTCAAGGCGACCAATTCTTCGTCTATGGTCTGTAGGGCGGTTTCCTGGCTGCGCCAGTTCCAGATCGGGTATGCCAGCGCCACGCCGATCAGGCTGGGAGTGACCGGCATCCATACAAGGACATAATGCAACAATCCCAAGGCGATCAGCATGACGGAGAGCAGGGTGCCCAGGGTCATGATGAGCGAGCGTCTTGGCGACAGGCGCGGAATGACGAGACAGCTGAGCAGCACGGGCAAGCACGACAACAAGGCCAGCTGCCAGCTTGACGGTGATTGTATCCATCGGTCCCGCAGGGCGCTGAGCAGGCTGTTGGCCATGATTTCCACCCCTGACATGGCTTCGCCATCACGCGACACGGGGGTCGGAAAGGCGTCGCCCAAGCCCGTTCCCCAGGAGCCTATCAGCACGTACTTGCCCCTGAAGGTCGCCGCCGGCACGAGGCCGTCCATCACCTTGGTATACGGCACCATGTTGAAGCGGCCCGGAGGACCCGAATAGGGGATGAGCAGGGGCGTCTCTCCATATGCCGTGAAATGCGAATAGGCGTCATAGTTGCCCGCCGCGGCCAACATGGCGGCCAGGAAGTAATGGTGGCTCGCGCCGTTGCTCAGCGTCTGTACGGCCCGCAAGCCGCGAACCACGCCGTCGCTGCTCGGAAAGGCATTGATATAGCCCAGGTTCTTTGCCGCAGCCGCCAGCTCCGGTAGCGGCATGATGATTTCGCTTCTGTCGTTGCTGACGTGCGTGGGCAGCACGACTCTGCCGTGGTGGGCGATGGCCTGGGCCAGCACGGAATCGTCTTCGGGATAGGCGGGATTCGTATCGTTGAACACGATGTCGATGCCGACGACTTTGGCTTCGTGCAAATGATCCAGCAGCCGGGCGTGCAGAGCGCGGCGCCAGGGCCAGTAGCCGTAATGTTCCAGGCTATCGTCATCGATCGCGATAATGATGATGTCATGGTCGTCGTCGGGCGCGCCCGTGTCGAGCGCCAGCGCCTGGTCGTAGAACGTATGCTCGATATGGATCAGTCCCACGTTGCTGCTGAAGTAGCTGAGCGCTGCGGTCAGCGCCATCAGCAGAACGGTCGCAACGGCCCATTCCGTTCGGATGCGCTTTTCCAGATTGCCCCAGAAGTGGCGCTCCTGGGCCGACATGGGGGAGCGCATATCAGTAATCCGTCAGCAGTACCGGATCGCCGAAAGCGGTAAACACGTTTAGGCCGCTGGCCGTTTGCAGGCCGACGATGCTTTCAAACGCCAGAGAGGCGTCCTGGCCCATCACACCGTCCTTGTCCACGGCGCGCATGAACATATAGTGTGGTCCTGGCGAGGTGCCGTTGAACGACACCGTCGGCGTGTCGGACAGCTTGCTGTAGACCAGGTTTTCGCCTTGCTCGTCGCGGCTGACCCTGACCAGGTAAGCCGTGGCCTGGTCGACGGGCTGGGCGCTCACCATCCAGCCTTGTCCGGTGCGCACCGGCTCGCTCAGGGCGGGAGGCGCAAGCAAAGGACGTACGCCCAGCAGGCTTCCGTTCGGATCGGTGGCGGCCCCTTGGTTGGCGCGCAACACGGCGCGGTCATTCTGCTTGGTATCGAGGTGCGCCACGCCGCTCAAGAGTTCCGTCTGGTTTCCTTGGGGAGTGACGCGCACCCGCAAACGCGTGCCGCGTACGCCGGTAATGCTCACGGGGGCGCGAATTTCGAATCGTCCGACACCTGTCTTTCCCGGCGCGACGTCGGCCTCGAGCCCGCCTTCGTTCACGGAGATGATCGCGTCGATGAGGCCTGTATTCTTGAATGCGCGCAGCCTGTCGATGACTACGACGGACTGGGCGGGGACGCTGACGTCGCTGCCGTCCTGCAGCGTCAATGTGGCGTAGCCGTCTTTCGCCGTGCGTATCGCGCGGCCTTCTGCGATCCGGTCGCCCACGCGCAGCCGTGCGCCTTCCTCGGTGACCGCGCCCGAGGGGTGGCTGACAACGGCTTGCGAAGGGACCACTGGAATCAGGGAGAAAGGAATCTTCAGCAGCATCCCGACGGAGAGGCGATATTCATCGCCGATATTGTTGAGGGCCTTCAACGTCTGCCAGTTATCGGGATTATCGGTATACGTCCCGGACAGTTGCAACAGGGTATCCCCGCCTTTGACGCGATACAGGAAATTCTCGCCCTCGGCGCCGACCGGCTGGGAAAATGCCGACGTCAGCACGCCCAGGTACAGGATCAGCAATGACAAGCAATAGCGAAACGGGATGGTGTCGAGCCTCACGGAACGTGGCCTTAGGAAGAATAGGTTGGGTCGGAAGGTAGGTCGTTGACCAATTCGAGCCGGTAGCCCAGGGCATACGACGAGATTAGCCGCAAACCATTTTCAGGCCGCATTTGAAGTTTGCGGCGGATATTGGATAAATGGGTATCGAGCGTTCTGGACGATGCCGGAATCTCTCTGTTCCAGATATTGAAGCTGATGACGTCACGAGAGAAAAGGCGTCCCGGATTGCGAAATAGCAACAACGCCAACTCGTACTCTTTGGGGGCGAGTTCGATGGCTTGGCCGTGCAATAGGATGCAGTTGTTGTCAGGGTCGATGAAATAGGGGCCGCAGGAAAAAGCCTGATTCTGATCGGCGGCTTTACTGCGGCGCAGCAAGGCATGCAGCCGGGCCAGCAATTCACGGGCCTTGAGCGGTTTGGTTACGTAATCGTCGGCTCCTTCCTGCAGGCCGGTCACCAGGTCCGCTTCCTGGTCGCGATTAGTCAAGAAAACAACGGGGATCGAGCGCCCGAGATTCGCCCGTACCCATCTGACGACATCCAGGCCGTTTACTCCCAGCATTTCCCAGTCGAGCAGCAGTAAATCGAAATTCGTGGGCTTTGCCAAGGCGGCAAGCAACTCTTTTCCTTGTGAAAAGGAAGTAATGGAATAACCGGCGTTCTTGAGCGTTTCGTTAATAAGCTGAGCTTGTGCAACGTCGTCTTCAAGCGATGCAATATTCATTGGTAAGCTACCGAAGGCAAAGTGGTTACGTCTTCGAACGGGGTTGCGTCATCGGACCCGGCCGGGCTCGCGTCTGAACTCGTATCGCGTAACATTTCAATGTAGTACGATTCCCAGACGATCGTATTGTTTTCCTTATTATTATGTTGCCCTATTAACGGCGATGTCGCGATTGTAGGTGGTATTGCAAGCCGCAACAATGTCAACAATTTAAAAGCTACGCCCAGTTTCCCAAAAAGACCAGAAACATTCGTAATAATGCCGTGCGCTACAAACAAATTTGCATCAACATACTTTTGTTGCAAAAAAAGTAACGGTGGAAACGAATCGTATACTCGTGTGGATCAATCAGCGAGAATCGGATCCCGCGAGTAAAACCTTTATCGGCAAATCAACTTTACTTAACTGGTCACGGCTATATTTTGAAGAACTTCGGAGTCCTTCGCATCGCCACGTTCGAGCGCGGCGTAAGGGATGTGGGCGCATTCAACAGCATCGACATCGATGTGGATGCGCGCGAGCCCGGCATCTGGCTGCTTTGGGCGGCCGAGGCGACGACCGTGGACTGCGAAACTGGGTCCATATATTTGCTGAAGCAAGAAATGCTGGTGTTGCAAGCCGGCGAATTATCGAAAAAGAGCCTGTCCGCTTTCAATGGCCGAGTGGCGTATGTTCCGAAAGCCTCCTTGGGGCTGGCGGATCGGCTCGTCGAATCCGCCGCCGGCTACTCGCTGCAGGCCAGTCCGGGTTGGGCCGGCATACTGTCCGCGTATTTGGAAAGTCTGAATCTGGCGGCCCTGCAAGTGGCCGACGCCTCGCCGGTGGGTAGGACGCTCGTCGAGCATCATCTTCTGAGTCTGTTAAGGCAGATGCTGTCGACGTTGGGGCAGCCGGTGCTTGCTTGGGGAAGCGGCCGGCGCTCGATCGTAGACCGGGCGGAATTATGGAATACCTTGCAAGCCTGGCTATGTGAGCACTATAGCGATACAACCGTTTCGGCCCAAAGGGTCGCCGATCAGTTCTCCATATCGGCACGTTACGTACACAAGCTTTTTGCGGAATATGGTAATGGACAGTCTTTTCTCGGCCAGTTGCAGGAGCTTCGCCTGAACAAGGCCAAGGAGCTGCTGCAAAACTTGTTCTACTCGAATCTGTCGGTGGCGGAAATAGGCTGGTTTTGCGGCTACGCCGATCCGGTTTATTTCGGCAAGGCTTTTCGGAAAAGTGTAGGGATGTCACCTGGTGAGTTTCGGAAATTGAGGAAAAAGATACAAAGTGAATTGACTTAACACTTTTTGAGAATAAATTCCCAAAATGACTATGATTGTGTAGATTAAGACTACACGTGGATCCAATTCGGACCTCACCATGACCCTGTTGATGAATTAATTTCCGACAGGGGGTTGCAGTGAACAAGTCATTCAGGAGCATATGGAGCGAAGCCACCGGCACGTACGTCGCCGTTGCGGAAAATGTAAAGAGCAAAGGCAAGCGTAGCCGAAGCAGTAAAAGGCTTGGCGCGCTGGTAGGAGTGGGCTTGCTGGCCGTGGCTGGCGCCGCGTCGGGAGATGTGCAGGTAGGTGATGAACCCGCCGTCAGTGGAAACACCATCGTGTTTACTGACGCTGCGGGAGAAATCAATTTTGCGGGCGGTGACGGTAGCATTACCGGCGTGACCACGATCAATGGCTTGATTGACCTGAATGATGCGGGCGAGTTGACCGTCAACAGGGTCATGCTGCGTAACGATGCCGCTTTGAGTGCCGCCAGTACCGAGGCGGTACGCGGTCAGCAACTGTTTGCGACCAATCAGCGAGTCACCGCCGCAGAGCTCGCCATCACTACGGCCCAAACAGACATCGCCGCGGCCCAAACAGATATTACTACTGCACAAACAGATATTGCCGCCGCTCGAACGGACATTACCACTGCGCAAACAGATATCGCCGCCGCCCAGACAGATATTACGGCTGCGCAAACAGATATTGCCACCGCCCGAACGGACATTACCACTGCGCAAACAGATATCGCCGCCGCCCAGACAGATATTACGGCTGCGCAAACAGATATCGCCGCCGCCCAGACGGACATCACCGCTGCCCGAACGGATATAAACGCCGCTCAAACGGACATCACGACACTGCAAGGTCAGGTCGGCAATCTTGGCACCTTGGTTACGACCGATAGCTTGAATGTTGGCGGAGGCGCGCTCGTTGCGAATAGCGCCGGCGTTACGGTAGGTACCGATCTCGATATGGATGGCAACAAGATCACCGGTCTCGCCGATGGCGATATTACTGCGACCAGCACGGATGCGGTTAACGGTCGGCAAATCCATAACCTCTTTATCGAGGAAGGCGCCACCGGAGTTAGATACTTCCACGCCAATTCGATGGCTCCTGATTCCGAAGCCGTGGGCGACCAGTCCGTCGCGATCGGCCCCAACACCGTGGCTGAGGGAGACAGCAGCTTCGCCGCCGGCGACGGCGCAAGCGCCACGGAACCCGCCGGAGGCGCAATTGCGCTGGGCCAGAATGCCAAAGCGGGTGACGACGACTATGGAGACGGCGCCATCGCCATTGGCCGCAATAGCGTGGCCAGCCGCGACCGTTCGGTCGCGCTCGGCGATGCGGCTCAGGCGAGCACGGCCAACGCCACTGCGTTGGGCGCGGGCGCCAATGCGTCCGGCACCGGGGCGGTTGCCCTGGGCCAAGCGAACGCCAGAGGCGCTAACAGTATTGCCGCCGGTAGCGGCGCTACGACGAATACGAATGATTCGATCGCCCTTGGAACAGGCACCGGCGTAGGTACAGGTACGGAACTCAATGATCCCGGCCAGCGCCATTCATTCATTGCAATCGGAAAGAATGCGGGACGGGGCATGGATGGCAACCAGGCCATTGCGATCGGGGTCGGCGCGGGGTCGAACACGATAGAAAGCGATCAGGTCGCGATCGGTACCCAGGCAGGCACGTACCTGGAAGGGGAACGCAATGTTTCCATAGGGTTTGAGGCGAACAAAAACGATGTCAGGGCAGCAGTAAGGCATGCCACGGCCATTGGCGGCACGGCGATAGCTGCAACCGACGCGGTGGCGGTAGGTTACGGTGCGCATGCAGTAACGGCCGAGTCGATTGCGATAGGCGCCGGTTCGCTTGCTCAGGCCGGCAGTATCGCCTTGGGACATAACTCTCACGCTATACAAGTGACGGGGACGAGTTATTTGACCGGCATAGCCTATACGGGTGAATCCGTTTCCGTAGGTAATGCAGGCACGGGATTGACGCGCCGGATCACCAATGTAGAAGACGGCGCCGATGGTTATGACGCGGTTAACGTTCGCCAGTTGGAAGAGCTGGAGCGCCGCATAGGGTCGGCTACGCCGGTGCCGGGCGGGAATGTTTATTACAACGACCCAGGCAACACCGTAACCGTCGGTACGGGTACCGCCGCTGACCATGCGGTGAACTTGGCGCAAATGAACAATGCCATCGCAGCGGAAAAGCCCAAGTTCTACAGTGTCAATCCGAATGGCGAAGCCATGAACCAAAACGGCGATGGCGCGCTGGGACCGAATAGTGCAAACAGCATGGCTATCGGCCACGCCGCCAAAATCGATGAGGCGGAGCGGGCGACGGCGATCGGTTACAGCGTATTGGTCAAGGCGGCGGATGGCACTGCGATAGGCAGTGGAAGCACGGTCAACAATACGGCCGGGGTCGCCATAGGCCAGGGAGCATATAGCCGCGGTACTAATTCGATAGCAATGGGTACCAATGCCCAGACGGAACGCAAAGATATCGATAGCACGTCAAGAGACGCTATTGCCATTGGTACCAGTTCGCGTGCCACGGACGATAGCGCATCCGCGATGGGTCACCATGCGACGGCTTCCGGGACGCGCTCGACGGCGCTAGGCTATTTGGCTAACGCCAGCGGTGAAAGCGCGATGGCATTCGGTACGGAAAGCGCGGCGAGCGGCTCCGATTCCCAAGCCAGCGGGACAAGAGCCGGCGCAACCAGAACCAACGCGCAGGCTAGCGGTACGGACGCCAAAGCCTATGCGACCGATGGGATTGCCATCGGTACGGGCGCCGAGTCCGGCCAAGCTTCGCCTGTGCCTGACGATCAGGCAGGCAATATAGACACCATTGCTATTGGACATGGCGCTCTCGCCATTCGGCAAAGCGCTTTTGCCAGCGGTACCGGCGCCAACGCAACGGCTGCGAATGCAATGGCCATGGGAACCGGCTCGACGGCATCTGCTGAGAATGCAATGGCCGTGGGAAGCAGTTCGACGGCATCTGCTGCGAATGCAATGGCCATGGGAAGCGGCTCCACGGCATCCGGCCAAAATGCAATAGCCATGGGAAGCGGCTCCACGGCATCCGGCCAAAATGCAATAGCCATGGGAAGTGGCTCAGGGGCGTCTGCGCAGGACGCGGTCGCCATCGGGCGTGGAGCAACGGCTGCGGATAACCGTGCGGTCGCGCTGGGTGACGGCGCACAAACCGCCGACGCGGTAGGCACCGCAAACGCCACCCTCAACAATCTTACCTATGGCAACTTTGCGGGTGCCGATCCCATTGCCACCGTCAGCATGGGAACGACGCAAGAAAAACGTACCATTACGAACGTCGCCGCCGGTCGAATCACTGATACGAGCACCGACGCCATAAACGGTAGTCAGCTGTACGCCACGAATGCCGTGCTGGGGAATGTCGCCAACACGACACGACAAATTCTAGGCGGCAACGCGGCTCTGGCCCCGAATGGCAGCTTGACCATGACCAATATTGGCGGCACGGGCGAAGACACAGTGCATGACGCTATCGGATACGCCGCGCAGGGCTGGAACGTGAGCGCCGATGGGGACGCAGCGACCAATGTGGCTCCTGGCGGATCGGTGGATTTCGGCAATACGGATGACAATATCGTGATTAGCCGCAGTGCCACAGGCTTGACGTTCAACTTGGCCGACGACATCGAGATCGGCAACAGTATCACCATCGACAACGGTGGTCCGGTGATCAATCGCGGCGGCATCAATATGCGCGCCAACAAGATCACCAACGTGGCTGCCGGCACTGCGCTTACCGATGCGGTCAACGTGTCGCAGCTGAACGATGCGGTCGAGGACGTGACCAGCGCGGGGCTGAACTTCTCGGCCAACGCGGGCGCCAACGTGCACCGTGACCTGGGCCAGACCCTGGCGATCCGCGGCGGCATGGCGGACGATACGCCCGCGTTGGCGACCAGCGGGGCGAACGTCATTACGCGCACCACGGCCGATGGCATCAACATCGAGCTGGCCAAAGAGGTGACCTTCGACAGCGTCACGACCGGCACCACCGTGATGAACACCAACGGGGTGGCGGTCGGCGATGACGTGAAGTTGACGAACGAAGGCTTGCGTGTCGACGGTGCGGATCCCGATACGTACACCGATCTGAAGGCAGGCATCCTTACGGTTGCAGGCGGAGCAGGCAATACCATCGTCATCAATGGCGCTGCAGGC
>CAZKBT010000045.1:0-5644 GCA_964551305.1 uncultured Burkholderiaceae bacterium | reverse complement strand
CCTTACGGTTGCAGGCGGAGCAGGCAATACCATCGTCATCAATGGCGCTGCAGGCCAGATTACTGGGTTGACGAACAAAGCGTTGGATGTTCCCGGCTTTGCCACGCAAGGCCGTGCCGCGACCGAAGAGCAGTTGAAGCTGGTAAAGGACGATGTCGACGATCTGGGCGACCGCGCGGTGAAGTATGACGGCGACCGTGGTGATCCGAAGAACCAGATCACGCTCGAAGGCGATGTATCGACCGACGGCGGGAGGACCGGCGGCACGAAGATCACCAACGTGGCGCGCGGCGAGATCTCGGAAAACAGCACCGATGCGATCAACGGAAGCCAGATCCACGAGATGGGCACCAGCATTGCCGAAGGCATGGGCGGGGACTCCACCTTCGTCGACGGCAAGCTGGTCACCAACCTGAATGTGGCGGGCAATACGTACAACAACGTCAATGACGCGTTGAACGGCGTCCATACGGACCTGAACACCAAGATCGACGAAGTGTCCGAGGTGGCCAACGCCGGCTGGAACATCCAGACCAACGGCGATGCGGCCAGCAAGGTCGCCCCCGGCAAGACGGTGGAGTTCGTCAACGGCGAGAACATCGAGATCACCCGCGAAACCTCGGCCGAGGGCAACAATCAGGTCAAGGTTTCCATGTCCAAGGACATCAAGGTGGAATCCGTCACGGCCAACACGGTCAGCGCCAAGGAAGTCGCCATTGAAAACGGCCCGGTCATCAATCAGGCGGGCATCGATATGAGCAACAAGCAGATTAAGAATCTGGCCGACGGCGTGGATGCTCAGGATGCGGTGAACGTTCGTCAGTTGAACGAGGTCACGGCTGGCATGCAAGGGCAGGTCAACCAGGTGCGCAACGATGTCCGCAAGCTGGACAACAAGTTGAGCGCCGGCGTCGCCGCCGCGATGGCGACGGCGGCCCTGCCGCAGGCCTACCTGCCCGGCAAGAGCATGGCTGCCATTGCCGGCGGTACCTGGAACGGCGAAAGCGGCCTTGCCATCGGCGTCTCGACGATCTCCGACAACGGCAAGTGGGTAGTCAAACTGACGGGTAATACCACATCGCGTGGCGATTACGGTGGCGCGGTCGGTGTCGGCTATCAGTGGTAATTCGGCAAGGGCGGGCAGCCCATCGATATGCCGCCCGCCCGGCGTCCGACACGAGTCGGGCTCCGTTCACAGGGTATAGAAGGAAGGAATTCTCATGACAGTATTTTCGATTTCCAAAACGGCAATGGCGACCGTCGCGGCGGCTTTCCTGCTGGCGGGTTGCGGCTCCCTGAGCAAAGTCAGCCAGGAAGGCACGACTGACGAACCAGTCTTCCCCGATCCGGACAGCACGACGTTCAATACGGGGGCTTTCCCGAATCTGGACGATCTGCGCCTGGTGGCGCCGGGCGTGACCAAGGATCAGTTGTACAACCTGTTGGGCCGTCCGCACTTCGCCGAAGGCCTGGTCGGCGTGCGCGAGTGGGACTACCTGTTCCATTTCCGCACCCCTCAGGGCATACAGACCTGCCAGTTCAAGATCTTGTTCGACAAGGATAAACTGGCGCAAAGCTTCTTCTGGAAGCCGGAAGGCTGCGCCGCGTTCCTGAATTCCGGCCAGCCGGTTTCGAAGGCCGAGAACTACACACTGGGCAGCGATCTGACGTTCGCTTTTGGTAGCGCGACGCTGACGGCCGCCGGCCAGGCCCGCATCGCCGAAATCGCCGCTCAGCTGAGACAGTACCAGACGATAGACGCCGTGCAGGTGGCAGGCCATACGGATCGCATCGGCGGCGATGCGGCCAATGCGCAGGTGTCCCAGCGCCGGGCCGAGGCTGTGCGCCAGGCCTTGATCGATGGCGGCGTGCCTGCCGGCGTCATACAGGCCGCTGGCCACGGCGAGCGTCAGCCGGTCAAGGAGTGCGCCGAACAGGGCCGCAGCGCCTTGATCGCTTGCCTGGCGCCGAACCGTCGTGTGGAAATCAGCGCGTACGGCAAGAAGTAAGCACTCGTAGTCGTAGTTTGTTGCAACTATGCCGATGCGGCGGCTTTGGAGCTGCCGCATCGGCATATTCTTTTCCCGTCCGCGGGGAAAACACCTATGGATATTGATTGTATTGACTGAATAGGCGTAGCCATGCTAGGATGGCGAGCTTACCAAGGGATGACTGCGTTTGGTTTTGGTATCGTCGTTCGATACATCTGTGGCCAATCGCTTGTTTCCATGGTGGTTTTTTGTGCAAGACCCGCTCTTTTACGTTATACGTTTCAGGCGGTTTTTGTGCCAACCGCTTGTAGCTGATACCCGGTGATGGGCCGGGCTGAGACAGCAAGCGTTTCGTTTTAAATATACGTAATAAATCAGTACGCAAGTACGTAAAAGGATGCGTAAAGGTCATGCCTACCATTAGCCAACTCGTGCGTAAACCGCGCGAAGTCTCTCGCGAAAGCAGCAAGAGCCCCGCGCTCGAAAACTGCCCGCAGCGTCGTGGCGTTTGCACTCGCGTGTACACCACTACTCCCAAAAAGCCCAACTCGGCACTGCGTAAAGTTGCCAAAGTGCGTTTGACCAACGGTTTCGAGGTCATCTCGTACATCGGCGGCGAAGGCCACAACTTGCAGGAACACTCGGTCGTGCTGGTGCGCGGCGGCCGTGTGAAAGACTTGCCTGGGGTGCGTTATCACATCGTGCGCGGCTCGCTCGACTTGCAAGGCGTGAAAGATCGCAAGCAAGCGCGTTCCAAGTACGGCGCGAAGCGTCCCAAGAAGTCGTAATTTCATTTGACCAGCCATCTGGTCGAATTCGTGCAGCTATGTCTCGTGCATAGTATGTAAGTGGTCATTGAGATCAATGATCGTGACCGTAGAGTACGGTTCAACTGAATAGTCACAAGGAAGTCAAAATGCCTCGTCGTCGCGAAGTTCCCAAACGAGAGATTCTCCCCGATCCAAAATTCGGCAGCGTCGAGCTCGCCAAGTTCATGAACGTTGTCATGCTGGCCGGCAAGAAAGCGGTCGCCGAACGTATCGTTTACGGCGCCCTGGAGCAAATCCAGGCCAAAACAGGTAAAGAACCCATCGAAGTCTTTAACCTGGCGATCAACAACGTCAAGCCTGTCGTCGAAGTGAAAAGCCGCCGTGTCGGTGGCGCGAACTATCAAGTGCCGGTTGAAGTGCGCCCTGTGCGCCGCCTGGCCCTTGCCATGCGCTGGCTGCGTGAAGCAGCCAAGAAGCGTGGCGAGAAATCGATGGATCTGCGCCTGGCCGGTGAGCTGCTTGACGCCTCCGAAGGCCGCGGCGGGGCGATGAAGAAGCGTGAGGACACGCACAAGATGGCCGAGGCCAATAAGGCATTCAGCCATTTCCGTTGGTAATCTAAGGACATTTTTATTATGGCCCGCAAAACCCCCATTTCGCGCTATCGCAACATCGGTATTTCCGCGCACATCGATGCCGGCAAGACCACGACGACCGAGCGCATTCTGTTCTATACAGGCGTCAACCATAAGATCGGCGAAACCCACGAGGGCTCCGCCACCATGGACTGGATGGAGCAGGAACAAGAGCGCGGCATCACCATTACGTCGGCGGCAACGACCGCGTTCTGGAGCGGCATGGCCAAGCAGTACCCCGAGCACCGGATCAACATCATCGACACCCCGGGACACGTGGACTTCACTATCGAAGTCGAACGTTCCATGCGCGTGCTCGACGGTGCCTGCATGGTCTATTGCGCGGTGGGCGGCGTGCAGCCCCAGTCGGAAACCGTATGGCGCCAAGCCAACAAGTACGGCGTGCCGCGTCTTGCCTTCATCAACAAGATGGACCGCACCGGCGCCAACTTCTTCAAGGTCTATGACCAGTTGAAACTGCGCCTGAAGGCCAATCCCGTGCCCATCGTGCTCCCGATCGGCGCCGAAGACACGTTCAAGGGCGTGGTCGATCTGGTCAAGATGAAAGGCATCATCTGGGATGACGCCACCCAAGGCACGAAGTTTGAATACGTCGACATCCCCGCCGACCTGGTGGATCAAGCCAACGAATGGCGCGAGAAGCTGGTCGAATCGGCTGCGGAATCGTCCGAAGAGCTGATGAACAAGTATCTTGAAACCGGCGAACTGACGGAAGACGAGATCAACCAAGGCATCCGCACGCGCACGATCGCCGGTGAAATTCAGCCGATGCTCTGCGGCACGGCCTTCAAGAACAAAGGCGTGCAGCGCATGCTCGACGCCGTGATCGATTACCTGCCCGCGCCGACGGATATTCCTCCGGTGGAAGGCACGGACGACGAAGGCAACCCCATCACGCGCGAAGCCGACGACAATGCCAAATTCTCGGCGCTGGCGTTCAAGCTGATGAGCGATCCCTTCGTGGGCCAGTTGACCTTCGTGCGTGTATATTCGGGTGTCCTGAAGTCGGGCGACACCGTCTACAACCCGATCAAGGGCAAGAAAGAGCGCATCGGACGTATCTTGCAGATGCACGCGAACAACCGTGCTGAAATCAAGGAAGTTCTCGCGGGCGACATCGCCGCCGTGGTGGGCCTGAAAGAAGTGACCACTGGTGAAACGCTGTGTGATCTGGATTCACACGTCTTGCTCGAGCGCATGGTGTTCCCCGAGCCCGTGATTTCGCAGGCCGTGGAACCCAAGACCAAGGCGGACCAGGAAAAAATGGGTATCGCCCTGTCGCGCCTGGCGCAAGAAGACCCGTCTTTCCGCGTTCGCAGTGATGAAGAATCCGGCCAGACCATCATTTCGGGCATGGGCGAGCTTCACTTGGAAGTGCTCGTCGACCGCATGCGCCGTGAATTCGGCGTGGAAGCCAACGTGGGCAAGCCGCAGGTTGCTTATCGCGAAACCATCCGCAAGACTTGCGAAGAAGTCGAAGGCAAGTTCGTCAAGCAGTCGGGCGGACGCGGCCAATACGGTCATGTCGTGCTCAAACTCGAGCCCCTGCCTCCCGGCGGCGGCTACGAGTTCGTGGACGCGATCAAAGGCGGTGTGGTGCCTCGCGAATACATCCCGGCGGTGGACAAGGGTATTCAGGAAACCTTGCCTGCCGGCGTCGTTGCCGGCTACCCGGTCGTGGATGTGAAAGTGACGCTGTTCTTCGGTTCGTATCACGACGTCGACTCGAACGAAAACGCGTTCCGCATGGCCGCCTCGATGGCGTTCAAGGATGGCATGCGCAAGGCAAGCCCGGTCCTGCTGGAGCCGATGATGGCCGTCGAAGTCGAAACGCCGGAAGACTATGCCGGTAACGTGATGGGCGACCTGTCCTCGCGCCGCGGCATGGTGCAAGGCATGGACGACATCGTCGGCGGTGGCAAGATCATCCGCGCGGAAGTTCCATTGGCGGAGATGTTCGGTTATTCGACTACGCTGCGTTCGCAGACGCAAGGCCGCGCAACCTATACAATGGAATTCAAGCATTACGCGGAAGCGCCCAAGAACGTTGCCGACGAAGTCGTCAGCGCTCGGGCCAAGTAATATACGGTCCTGCCCACCCAGCCTGGTGGGCAGGTAAATTTTTTGTTTCCTTGAAAAACATCGATGGGATAAATCATGGCAAAAGGTAAATTCGAGCGGACCAAACCGCACGTAAACGTAGGCACGATCGGTCACGTTGACCACG
>CAZKBT010000044.1:0-24438 GCA_964551305.1 uncultured Burkholderiaceae bacterium | reverse complement strand
GCCGCTGACGTCGATGGACAAGGCCGGCTTAATGTCGAAAAGGGGCGTACCCGCCGTATCCGGGCGATATATCGTCGCTCCGGACCGGTATTCGATGGTGCGCGACGAACCATGCTCGCCATCGCCGCCGTCGGCATCTCCGAAAAGCGCGCTGCTGCCCTCCGTCCCCTGCCGACCGACGCCGGAAATCACGATAGGAGAGTTCGAATGGCCGCTAATGATGCAATCGCCGCCGTTGCACGTCCAGTCCGCGTACGCCGGCGCCGCCAACGCCGCCATTGCCATGACGACGGCCGTGACCAGCGCGCGTCGGCGAAAAGTATGGCGAGGGTGCGGCCGCGAAGCAAGAACGACGTCGCACGAAGCCTGTACATTCCAGAACGCAGTGTTATGGTTGTTTTTACCCACGCAAGACCTCGACTGATGAAAGGTAGCAATGACCTATCGGTTGAACGGGAAGACAATGCTTCGGACGCCGCCTACGGCTCTCATGGTGGAGTGGCGCCATCCATTATGGTTACATAATGTATTATGTTCGTTACCAAATACTGATTTATAATACTAAATAACAGACTGTGTAACGATCGAAAAGTTCCGGCGGCCGCGAATAATTTTTATGTTTCCAGCAGGCTGCCGGCGACAGGCGTCAAGCCCGGACCCGCTGTCTCTGGCCATGCCAGGACCGGACGCCGTCCGCGGCGAGGAAAGCCATGGCTATCCAAATGGGCACATAGGTATACCAGGCCTGGGAAGAGACCGGCTCACCCAGGAATAAAAAAGCCACGATGAACAGCAGGATGGGCTCGACATATCCGAGCAGGCCGAACAGGGCCAGCGGCAGCAGCTTGGCGGCCGACAGATAGCAAACCAGCGCCAGGGAGCTGAGCACGCCCAGCATCGGCACCAGGGCGAACAAAGCCGGCCTGCCCGCAAACTGAGACCAAACGCTTTCCGATTGGCTGGCCAGAATAAACAGCGCCGGTGGAACAAGAAATAGCAGATCGAACCACAGCGTGGTCAACGACCGCATGCGCAACGCCCTGCGCAACATGAAATAAGGCGGATAGCCAATGACGACGATCGCCGTCACCCAGGACAAAGCCTGAAGACGCCAGATTTCATTGGCCACCCCGATCGACGCGATCACGACGGCGACACTTTGCAGGCGGCTCAAACGCTCGCCATAGAAAAAACGCCCCACCGCCACCATGAATATGGGCAGCAGAAAATACCCCAGGGTCACGTCCAGCGCGCGCTGATGCAGCGGCGCCCACACGAACAGCCAAAGCTGCACGCCTATCAGCGCGGCGGCCAGCGCCATCAGCAGCAACAGCGTGGGCTCGCGCCTCATCCGGCCCGCCGTCCGCTCGATATCCGACCAGCCCCGATTGCGGGCATTGAGCAGCATGAGCGCGGGCAAGCCCAGCAAGACGCGCCAGGCGAACACCGATTCGCCCGACAACGGCTCCAGATACGTCACGAAATAATAAAGGACGGCGAACAGCAGCGACGCGAGCACGGACAGGACGATTCCCAGCTTCATGGACACTGGCTCATATAAAGGCGATTCAACCGGAACAACCTTTCGCGCTTGAGCAGGTCCTCCAGCGCCAGCAGCGGCTTGTCCGGCCCGCGCACTCTTTCCGGCAACGAGCGCAAGAGCGCATTCATCACCTCACGATCCCGCTGCCAATACCGGACAAGCAGGCTATCGGGGTCGGACAGCCCTATTCCCCATCGACGCAATTCGCGTCGATTGAAATCCTTCAAATTGCGCGTCACGATGGTGACCTCTGTCGGCGCGGACGCGGCGTCATCCCCGCCCTGAGCCAAAACGGCGGCTCGCGCCGCGCCATGCACCGCCGCGCGCGCGGCGGCGACCACGTGCCAGTCCTTGGGATCGCAATGCGCCAGTCCCGCCTTCCATGCGTTGACGTCGCCCTGGTCCGCCTCGGGAAACTGGTCCTGCAACATGGACCAGTGCGCCTGCATGTCCTCGGAGCCTATGCTCCAGAGCCTGCCGGCGTTGCGGCGCCACTCGTCGCCTATCACCGCGCTCCAGGCGGGCGCCAGCATGCCGCGCTGTCCCAGGTCCAGCAGCATCGTGCGCAAAGGGTTCGAAATCAATATGCAGGTGTCGATGACGATGACTTCGGCCATGCCGCTTCAACCCACATGGCGCTGCAACGCCATCAGGACCTTGCGGGTTTGCAAGGGCCGCTCGAGCAGCTCGTTCAGTTTTTCCCGCAAAGACAGGCGCAAGGCGGGTTCGATCGAGGCGTCGTCGAAATCCGGCGGCGCTTCGTCCGATCCGTATCCCGTCTCATGCAGCAAGGTCCATTCGAAACGGCGCAAGGCCCCCGCTGCGGACGAGCCCGTCGCCAGGCGCTGCAGAGCCCCGTCATAGGCATCGTACAAAGCCGGATGCGGATCTTCGCGGGGCAGCAGGCGCAACAACAGCTCATTCATATACCAGGCCGACATGAGCGCGCGGCCGGACAGCGCGCGTATGCCGGCGCATTCCGCGCGGGTCAAGGTCTTGACTTCGCCCGAGCCGCTCCAGCTCAAGGCCAGCGGCTGGAAAGCGGACAACACCGGCCTGAGAACCGAATAGGGACGCTTGGCCCCTTTCGCCACCAGCGCCACATTGCCATGGGCGCGCGTAAACACCTGGACGACCAGCGAGGTTTCCCGCCAAGCGGCGCAATGCAGTAGATATCCGGCCGCCTCCTGAACGCGCAGTCCCCGTTTACTCATATCCCAGATCGCGCAAGGCGCTTTCGCGATCGGACCAGCCCTTGCGCACCTTGATGTAGACGTCCAGGAAAACGGGCTTTTCCAGCATTTTTTCCATATCCTGACGCGCTTCGGTGGCGATGCGCTTCATGTGGGCGCCCTTGGCGCCCAGCAAAATGGGGCGATGGCTTTCGCGCTCCACCACGACGCACGCGGCGATGCGTGCGCCCTGCTCGTTCTCGTCCCACTGCTCGATCACGACGGTGCAAGCGTAAGGCAGCTCATCGCCCACCAGCCGGAAAATCTTCTCGCGTATCAGTTCCGCGGCGATGAAGCGCATGGGCCTGTCGGTCAGGGTATCAGCCTCGAACATGGGTTCGCCCTCGGGGAGGCGCCGCGCGATCTCGGCCAGCAAGGTATCCAGCTGCACATCGCGCAGGGCGCTGACCGGCACCACGGCCGAATAGGGATACTGCGCCATGATCTTGCCGACGTACTCGAACATAGCGTTCTTGTTCGCCAGCGCGTCCACTTTATTGACCGCCAGGATGGCGCGGCCGTCCTTGGGCAGCAAGGGCAGCAGCTGCGCATCGCCCTCGTTCCACTTGCCGGCCTCCACCACGTGCACGACCACGTCCACGTCGGCCAAGGCCTGCGTCACCACCCTGTTCATCATCCTGTTCATCGCGCCGCCATGACGGGTTTGGAATCCCGGCGTATCCACGAACACGAACTGCTCGTTCTCGCGCGTCAGCACGCCATGGATGCGGTGGCGCGTCGTCTGGGCCTTGCGCGACACGATGGACACTTTGGAGCCGATCAAGGCGTTGGACAAGGTCGATTTGCCGACATTGGGACGGCCGACGATGGCCACGAAACCGCAACGAAAAGGAACCGTCATTTGCTGTTCTCCTGGGATACGGCAACGGGCAATGACAATTGCGCGGACTTGCGGCTGCGGGTCTTGCGCGCGGATTTCGCCGGCAGGCGCGCCGCGATGGCCGCCAGCGCCAGCTGAGCGGCCGACTGCTCGGCCGCCCTTCGGCTGGCCCCGGCCGCGCTGACCTTGACATCCATCGCCGGAATCAGGCACTGGACTTCGAACATCTGGCTATGGGCCGCGCCATGGGTGGCGACGACCTCATACGCGGGCAGATCCAGCTTACGCGCTTGCAGCAGCTCTTGGAGCAGGGTCTTGGGATCCTTGCCCAGTGTTTGCGGGTCGACGCTTTTCAAGATAGCATCGTACTGACGCGCGATCACGTGCTGCGCGGCCCCGAAACCGCCGTCCAGGAACACGGCCGCGAAGACGGCTTCGAGCGCATCGGCCAGAATCGAAGGCCGACGGAATCCGCCGCTTTTCAGCTCGCCTTCGCCCAATCGCAGATACTGGGACAGCCCCAGGGCGGTCGCGATATCGGCCAATGCCGCCTGCTTGACCAGGCTGGCCCTCACGCGGGACAAATCGCCTTCGTCGACGTGCGAAAAGCGCTCGAACAACAAGGCGGCGACGACGAAATTCAGCACGGAATCACCCAGGAATTCCAGGCGCTCGTTGTGCTGGACGCTATGGCTGCGATGCGTCAAGGCCTGCTGCAGCAGCGCGCGATTACGAAATACGTAATCCAGGCTTTTTTCCAGGGAAGCAAGCCCGCCCATCAGTTGAACCGGCCTATGCGGCTGAACTCGCTGAAGTTCATCCAGATGAAGAAAGCCCGGCCAACGATGTAGTCGTCCGGCACGAAACCCCAATAACGGCTGTCCAGGCTGTTGTCGCGGTTATCGCCCATCATGAAGTAATGCCCTTCGGGAACGGTGCAGCGCACGCCGCTGGACAGATACTTGCATTGGTCCTGATGGGGATAGGCCGAAATCGCCATGAAATTCTGCGCGGCGCGCGGATTGAGCAGGATGCTGTGCTCGACGTCGCCCAGTTTCTCGGTGGAGCGCGCCACATACCCGCCGCGATCGGGCTCGAAGTAATCGCCCGTCCGCTCGGTGTGAACTTGCTCGCCGTTGACGGTCAGCACCTTGTTTTGGTACTGCACCACGTCGCCCGGCAACCCGACCACGCGCTTGATGTAGTCGATACCGGGATCGACGGGATAACGAAACACCACCACGTCTCCGCGGCGCGGCGAGCCCAGCTCCACGATTTTCTTGTCGACGACGGGCAAACGCACGCCGTACTGGAACTTGTTCACCAGGATAAGATCGCCGTTTTGCAAGGTCGGCAGCATGGACCCGGACGGTATCCGGAAAGGCTCGACGATGAAGGAACGCAGCACGAACACGAACAGGATGACGGGAAAGAAGCTGACGCCGTATTCGATCCACCAAGGCGCCTTGTTGGCCGCATCGTATGCTTCGCGCCCAGCCTGCGCGGCCGCCTCGCCGCTCAGTCCGGAAGACGCGACCGCCATGGCATGGGTCGCCCGTTCGCGCCGCTTGGCCCGAAAATGGAAGAAATCCGCGCTCCAGACCACGCCGGTCAGCAGCAGCAATACGAACAAAATCAGAGCGAAGTCCCAACTCATGCCGAACATACCTTGGTTATGATTTATTTCTCGTCGACTTGCAAGATCGCCAGGAACGCCTCTTGCGGTATTTCCACATTGCCGACCTGCTTCATGCGCTTTTTGCCTGCCTTCTGCTTTTCTATCAGTTTCTTCTTCCGCGTTATGTCCCCGCCGTAACATTTTGCCAGAACGTTCTTGCGCAAGGCCTTGACGTTTTCCCGGGCCACGACTTCGGCGCCGATGGCGGCCTGGATGGCGATGTCGAACATCTGGCGCGGAATCAGCCCGCGCATCTTCGTCACCACTTCCCTTCCACGGTAGCGCGCGTTCGACCGATGCAACATCATGGACAGGGCATCCACGCGATCGCCGTTGATCAGCAAATCGACGCGCACGACGTCCGCGACGCGATATTCCTTGAAATCATAATCCATGGACGCATAGCCACGGGATACAGATTTAAGCTTATCGAAGAAATCCAGCACGATCTCGGCCAGCGGCATCTCGTAGGTCAAATGCACCTGGCGACCATGATAAGTCATATTCAGTTGCACGCCCCGCTTGGCCATGCACAGCGACATCACCGGCCCCACGTATTCCTGGGGCATGAACAGCGTGATCGTCACGATGGGCTCGCGGATTTCCACGATGCTGCCAAGCTCCGGCATCCGGGACGGGCTGTCGATCATCAACACGGAACCATCGCGGTGCAACACTTCATAGACCACGGACGGCGCCGTGGTAATGATGTCCATGTCGAATTCACGCTCCAGGCGCTCCTGCACGATTTCCATGTGCAAAAGCCCCAGGAAGCCGCATCGGAAGCCGAAGCCCAGCGCCTGCGAGACCTCGGGCTCGAACATCAGCGACGAATCGTTGAGCTTCAGTTTCTCCAGCGAATCGCGCAGCTGGTCGTATTCGCTGCTTTCAACGGGATACAGTCCGGCGAATACCTGTGGCTTTACCTCTTTGAAACCCGGCAAGGGCGCGGAGGCCGGTCGGCTCGCCAGCGTAATCGTGTCGCCGACCTTGGCGTGTTCCAACTCCTTGATGCCGGCGATCACGAAACCGACCTCGCCCGCCGACAATAGGGTTCGAGGTTCCGATTTAGGCGTGAACACGCCGATATGTTCGCATAAATGTGCGTAACCGGTCGCCATCAGCTGGATTTTGTCCTTGGGCTTGAGCTCGCCGTTAACGATGCGCACGAGCATGACCACGCCCACATAGTTGTCGAACCACGAATCGATGATCAAGGCCTGCAGCGGCTCGGCCGGGTCGCCCGCGGGCGCGGGCACCTTGGCCACGATCATTTCCAGGATCTCGTCGATGCCCACGCCCGTCTTGGCGCTGGCCAGGATGGCGTCGGACGCGTCGATGCCGATGACGTCCTCGATTTCCTGCCGGGCGTTCTCCGGCTCCGCCGACGGCAAATCCATTTTGTTCAATACAGGCAGGACTTCGACGCCCAGTTCGATCGCGGTGTAGCAATTGGCCACCGTCTGCGCTTCGACCCCTTGGGAGGCATCGACCACCAGCAATGCGCCTTCGCATGCCGACAACGACCGGCTGACTTCATACGAAAAATCGACGTGGCCGGGGGTGTCGATCAAATTCAGCGAATAAACCCGACCGTCCTTGGCATGATAGCGCAAGGCCGCCGTCTGGGCTTTGATGGTAATGCCGCGTTCCTTCTCGATATCCATCGAATCCAGCACTTGGGACGACATTTCACGATCCGCCAGGCCGCCGCAGCGATGTATCAGTCGGTCGGCAAGCGTGGATTTGCCATGATCGATGTGAGCAATAATGGAAAAGTTGCGGATGTGATCCATAAAACCAGAGAAAAAAGCCCAGTCGTCAACGTGAGCCGATGGTGGGGAATGACGGAAAAAAGGGGACGTCCAGGACGCCCCCTTTCTGCTCGCGCTATTTTAGCCGTTTTACGCGGACTATTTCGCCGGCGTGATGGTCAGCCACTGGGATTGATCGCCTCGCTGGACCAAGACGGCGGCCGCGCGCGACTTGCTCAAGCCCGATACGATCTTGGCGTATTGCTCGGCATCGGTCACGTCCTGGTCGTTGATGGCCAGGATGACGTCGTCGACGGCGATGCCCGCGGAAGCGGCCGGCTCGTCGGCCTGGGTCACCTGGACGCCGCTCGGGACATTCAGCTCGGCGCGTTCGGCGCGGCTCAAGGTCCTGACCTTCAGGCCCAGGCGATCGGCGGACGCGGCCGACGGATCATCCTGCCCCGCCTTTGCGACTTCGCCGGGAGCCGACGGCATCTCGCCCACCTTGACGCGCAAGGTGACGGTCTTGCCGCGACGCCAGACCTCCAGCACGGAGCGCGTGCCCGGCTTGGTTTCGCCTACCAGGCGAGGCAGATCGGATACGCTCTTGACCGGATGGCCGTCGAATTTGAGGATGACGTCGCCCGGCCGCACACCGGCCTGCTGCGCCGGTCCGTCCGGCTCGACGTTGCTGACCATGGCGCCTTCGGCCTTGTCCAGGCCTATCGCCTTGGCGACGTCCTCGGAAACGGGCCCGATCTGCACGCCGATGCGTCCGCGCGTGACCTTGCCGTGCTCCTTGAGCTGCTCGACCACCCGCATCACTTCATCGATGGGAATGGCCAGTGAAATGCCCATGAAGCCGCCGCTTTGGGACACGATCTGCGAATTCACTCCCACCACGCGGCCCTCCAGATCGATCAACGGACCGCCCGAGTTGCCGGGATTGACCGCCACGTCCGTCTGGATGAACGGCAGGTAATCGCCGGTGTCGCGGTTGATCGCGCTGACGATGCCCGAGGTCACCGTGGAATCCAGGCCGAACGGCGAACCGATCGCCAGCACCCATTGCCCTTTCTTCAGCTTGGTCGAATCGCCGATGGGCAGCGGCGTCAGGCCTTCGGCATCGATCTTGATCAAGGCCACGTCGGTGCGCGGATCCGTGCCGATGACCTTGGCCTTGTATTCCTTGCCCGAGGTCAGCGTGACGAAAATGCCGTTGGCGCGCGCGACCACGTGATTGTTCGTCAGGATGTAGCCGTCGCCGGAGATGATGAAGCCTGAACCGACGCCGCGCGGCACGGTGCGCTCTTCGGGAGCGGGCGCCTGTCGCGGGCCGCGCGGGCCCGGAGCGGGCATGCCGGGAGGCGCGAAGTCCGGACCGAAGAACCAGCGAAACATTTCGTAGGGATCGTTCATGCCGCCGCCCGGCGTGCGCACCCGCACGGTCTCGGTGGTCCGGATGTTGACGACGGAACCTTCCGTTTTTTCAACGATGGCGGTGAAATCAGGCAGTGCGCCGATCGGTTCGGCGGTTTGCGCGACCGCGCCGCCTGTTGCAGCCAAGGCAATCAACAGGCCCGCCGATGCGTCGACCGCCCAGCGCTTGATTCCGCGCCGACTTGCTTTCATGTGATGCATCATGAGAGTCCTCTTAAATGTTGAAGTAATCAGTTTACGCTGGACGGCACGTACTGCGTGCGCTCTGCGATTTCCCGCAAGGTATCGGCGGGCACTTCCCCGAGAGCGGTGAACCAGTGATCGCCGATGCGCTTGCGCACGATGCTCATCGCTCCTTTGTGCATGACTTCCTTGGAAAAAGGATTGTCGCGATTCGGATCGAAGGATTCGATGAAAATGGAAATCGCCGCCAGGCCGTCCGACAGGACCAGCTGGTCGACCTCCTTGCCGGCGCTCATGGACCGGGTCACCTGTGTCAAGGGGTGAAAGCCGGGCGGAAAGCTGATGCGCCAGCCTTCGCTGGCCAGGTCGACTTCGGACAGCAAGGCGTCCTGCTTTTTCCAGCCCGACGTGTTCCAGTTCGAATTAAGCTGTTCGGGCGCCACCTTGGCGCCCACGTCCAGCATCGCGAAGGCGATCTGATTGATCACCTGCCTGCGATTCAAGGTCTGGGCCTTGAGCAGCACGGCATGCTCGAGGTCGACGCAGATCCGGTAGCCATAGCGGTACACATCCTTCGGCACCAGTTCGAGCACCGTACACGGCCTGCCCGCCACCCGGTCGGGATACTTTCCGATCCGTATGGCGTAGTGCTGGGGGATCTGGTCCGCTTCGCCCAGCAAGAAAGCCGGGAACCGGTCGCCCCTGCGCTGCTCGACGATGATGGTTTTCTTTTCGGGGATCAGGCGATGGGTCGTTTCGTTATGCCGTATGAATTCCCGGGCCAGGCCGTCCAGGGATTCGATCCGCTCGCGCTCGCCCGTGCCGTCGATGATGTGGACGATGCGCGAGGACTGCATGACCGCGCCCTGCTGATAGGTATAGACGCCCACGTAGTCCAGATTGCGCGCCGCGTCCCTCATGCTGCGCAGCAGCGCCATCCCCGAATCCTGATAATCCTCTTGCTGCTGGCCGAAAACAGGTCCCGCCAGTCCGACTGCCAGCGCGGAAGACATGAGCAGGCTTCCCATCCCCTGGCGACGCGCCCTGAACGAGCGCATGACGCCGTGCAGCAATCCCGTCACCGGCCCCCTCCTGTTTCGAACGACACGGGGCGCGTGACGGGCAACGCGCCCGATCCCGCAATCTGGCTATGCGCCTCCAGATAATCCCAGACGCCGGCATCGTCGGCCACGGCAACGACCACCTGCGGCGCGACGGTGGGGATGGACTCGGGACCGGTCAGATACGGCAAGGATACCCACACGATCGACGATACCGCCGCCGCCACGGCCAGGCCGGACAAGCCCATGCGCCAATTGACATAGCGCTTAAGGGCACGGGATGCCACCAGCGGCGGCTCCTCGTCGATGGCCTTCGACAGCCGGGCGTAGAACAAATCCGAGGGCTTGATCGCCAGGTCGTCGCTGCGCAGCACGTCGCCGACCAGATGGTAGGTATCCCAAAGCTGGCGGCCGTACGGCGAATCCAGGTCTTCGGGGCGAATCTCGTCCTCCCCGTCCATCCAGGCGGAAACGGTGGCTTCCCAGGACTGGATGTCCTGGTCCTCGCTCGTTGGTTTTCCTGCATGCATTGATGGCTCCTTACCAGCGGCGCTCCGGGTCGCTGTCCATAACCGGACGCAACTGGGTGGCAATCGCTTCACGCGCGCGAAAGATGCGCGAACGCACCGTACCTATTGGGCAGCCCATGCTTTGGGCGATGTCTTCGTAGCTCATACCTTCGATTTCACGTAGAACGATCGCGGCTCTCAGTTCCTCCGGGAGCGCGGCAATGGCGGCATTGACCGTTTCGACGACTTGCCGGCTCGCCATCAGAGACTCCGGTGTGCTTAAATCACTTAGAGTATCGAATTGATCAAAAGTTTCACCGTCTTCGTTCTCATTGTTGCCATTCGCCGCGACGGGACGGCGGTTGTGCGACACCTGCCAGTTCCTGGCCGTGTTGATAGCGATGCGATAAAGCCATGTGTAAAAGGCGCTTTCCCCGCGAAATTGGGGAATGGCCCGGTAGGCCTTGATGAACGCCTCCTGCGCGACGTCCTCGATTTCGGACGGTTCCTTTATCATGCGCGCCAGCAAACGCATGATCTTGCGCTGGTATTTGAGCACGAGCAGGTCGAACGCCCGCTTGTCCCCCCGCTGCACGCGCTGGACCAGCTCCGCATCGACTTCGCGCGCGCTCAAGCCGGGTTCTCCCTGGCGGGACAGGGTATCGGCGCCTGGTAGCGCAAGCCCGCGACGGCGGCGCACAGCCGGCTCCATTCGCGGGCGGGCATGCACGATCTGAAGACGACCGACTCCGTGGCGCGCCATCCTTTGCGGCCCGGAAACCGGGCCACTTTCAGGACGATCCAGGATCGGGACACCCAGGCGTGGGACACGAGGCCGCCGCCCGGCGGTACGCCTCGATTCCCGTTTTGGGGAGGCTCGGCCGCCCGGCCGGCCGCATCCGGTTGCGCGCACCGCCGGGCCAGGACCAGAAGAGAGGCCAGGGCCAGGATGCAGAGCGACCCGGCCAGCCACGCAGCCGTCATGGCCGGCCAGGGACTGAGGGCCTGCCCGATGCAAAGCAGCGCCGCTCCACGCATGAAAAGATCAAGACAGCCCACCCAGGGTGGTTGTGACGCAGACCAGCAGGAGCGGGATGCTTCGTTAAATTTCAGATCAAATCCTCCGGACGAGCATCGAGCCGTTCGTTCCGCCGAATCCGAACGAATTGGACAGCGCGACGTCGATAGTCAGATCCCTGGCCTGATTGGCGCAGTAATCCAGATCGCACTCCGGATCCTGATTGAAAATATTGATCGTGGGAGGCGCGATCTGATGATGGACGGCCAAGGTCGTGAACACCGCTTCGATGCCCCCCGCGGCGCCCAGCAGGTGCCCGGTCATGGACTTGGTCGAATTCACGGCCAGCTTTTTCGCATGATCGCCGAAAGCCAGCTTCAATGCTTCCGTTTCATTCTTGTCACCCAGGGGCGTGGACGTGCCGTGGGCATTGACGTAGGACACATCCTCCGGATTGATCCCGCCGTTGCGCAAGGCATTCAGAATGCCTCGGCGCGGGCCGTCTCGATCGGGGGACGTGATGTGGTGGGCGTCCGAACTCATTCCGTACCCGGCGAACTCGCCGTAGATGCGGGCGCCGCGCTTGCGCGCATGCTCGTACTCTTCCAGGACCAGCGCGCCGGCCCCTTCCCCCAGCACGAAGCCGTCCCTGTCGACGTCCCAGGGCCGCGAGGCCGTGGCGGGATCGTCATTGCGGGTCGACAACGCGCGCATGGCCGCAAAGCCGCCGACGCCCAAAGGGGAAACGGTCGACTCGGCTCCGCCGGCCACCATGACGTCGGCATCGCCGTATTCGATCAGACGCGCGGCGTCGCCGATGGAATGCAGGCCGGTCGTGCAGGCCGAAACCACGGCATAGCTCGGGCCCTTCAAGCCCAGCAGAATCGACAAATGCCCGGAAATCAGGTTGATCAGCGACGCGGGCACGAAAAAAGGTGAAATGCGCCGGGGACCCCGTTCGAGGTACTCGGCCTGTGTCTCCTCGATGCGCGGCAATCCGCCGATACCGGAACTGACAATGACGCCGATGCGTTCCGCATTGGCTTCCGTGACTTCGATTCCCGCATCGCGCCACGCCTGCATGCCCGCCGCCAGGCCGTAATGGATGAAGGTGTCCATCTGGCGGGCTTCCTTGGCGGAGATGTACTGGGTGACGTCGAAATCCTTGACCTCGCCCGCGATGTGGACGCTCAGCGCCGAGGAATCAAAACGCGTGATGGTTCCGATGCCGGAGCGTCCATTGACGATGTTGTCCCATGCATGATCGACGCTGTTGCCAACCGGCGAAACTATACCCAGACCTGTAATGACGACACGTCGCTTCACGGATGACTCCTAAAGATGAAAAGCGGCCTGAAGAAAACAAATCCGGATGCGCGACCCAGTCTGAAGACGGGGCCACGTAACTTGCGCCTGCTCCGTCAAACCGCTTCCGGGCGGACCAAGGCATAGCCGGCCCGCCCGGAATCAAAATTATTGCTTGTTGTGCGCGTTGATGTAATCAACGGCTTGTTGGACCGTCGTGATCTTTTCAGCCTCTTCGTCGGGAATTTCCGTTTCGAATTCGTCCTCGAGGGCCATCACGAGCTCGACCATATCGAGCGAATCGGCACCGAGGTCGTCAAGGAAGGAGGATTCGTTCTTGATCTCGGCTTCGTTCACGCCAAGTTGTTCAGCGACGATCTTCTTGACGCGCTGTTCGATGCTTTCCATGCAGATCTCCAAATAGGGAAAAATTCCCGCGAATTATAGCTAAATAACAAAAAAGAAAGGTGGGAGCCAGGACAAAAAGATAAAGATGGCTCCCCCCCGACTAACGGCTGTCGCCGCCATAAAAAGCCAGGCGCCTAGCCTGGAACGCTTGTCGTTATCGGAAAACCGATTTTAACCCAGGCCGCGTTACGCCGCGCAGCTCCTTTACTTACATATACATGCCGCCGTTTACATGTACCGTGGTACCCGTAACGTACGCGGCTTTCGGGCTGGCCAGGAAGGCCACGGCGTTGGCAACGTCGGCGGCCGAGCCAAGGCGGCCCAGTGGAATTTGATTGAGTATCGCCGCGGTCTGCGCCTCGTTCAAGGCCCGCGTCATATCGGTTTCGATGAAGCCGGGCGCAACGCAGTTGACAGTGATGTTGCGGCTGCCCAGTTCCCGCGCCAGGGCCCGCGACATGCCCGCCACGCCGGCCTTGGCCGCCGCATAATTGACCTGTCCCGGATTGCCGATGGATCCGATCACGGACGTAATATTGATGATGCGTCCCCATCGAGCTTTCATCATGGCTTTCACCACGCCGCGGGAAAGGCGGAACACGGCCGACAGGTTGGTGTCGATCACCGCCTGCCAGTCATCGTCCTTCAGGCGCATCGCGAGATTATCACGCGTGATGCCCGCATTATTGACCAGGATGTGCGGGCCGCCGTCTTGCGCCAGTTCGGCCAGCAGCGCATCGCACGCCGCCGGGTCATTGACGTCCATGACGACCCCGCGGCCTCCGTGCGCCGCCAGCGCGTCCGATATCGACAGGGCGCCCGCCTCTGACGTGGCCGTGCCGACGACGACGGCGCCCTGGCCGGCCAGTTCCTGCGCGATCGCCTTGCCGATCCCGCGCGTCGCGCCGGTCACCAGGGCTACTTTTCCTTCCAGATGCGTTTCTTGCATGATCTTTTATCCTTTTACCGCTTCCAGGGCGGCCGCCAACGATACCTCATCGGTAATCGCCAGGCCCACCAGATCCTTGTCGATGCGCTTGGTCAATCCATTCAGTACCTTGCCCGGGCCGCATTCGATGACGTGGGTCACGCCCTCGGCCTTCATGGCGCGCACGACCTCCACCCAGCGCACGGGATGCCAGGCCTGGCGGACCAATGCGTCCTTGATGGATGCCGGATCGCTGGGGCTGGCCACGTCCACGTTATTGATCAGGGGGATGGCGGGCTCGCGCACGTCGATGGCGGACAAGGCTTCCTTGAGCACCGAGGCCGCCGGCTGCAGCAAGCTGGAGTGGAATGGCGCCGACACGGCAAGCACCAGGGCGCGCTTGGCGCCCCGCGCCTTGGCAAGCTCGCAGGCGCGCTCGATCGCGGCGGCATGTCCGGCGATCACGACCTGGGCCGGCGCATTGAAATTGACGGGTTCGACGATCTCGCCCTGGGCGGCCTGCTCGCACACCGCGCGCACGACGTCGTCATCCAGCCCCAGGATGGCGGCCATGGCGCCGACCCCTACCGGAACCGCCTGCTGCATGGCGTTGGCGCGTATGCGCACCACGCGCACTGCATCCTGCAACGACATGGCGCCCGCCGCCGTCAGCGCCGAGTACTCGCCCAGGCTGTGTCCGGCGACCACCGAGGGTGCGGCGCCGCCCGCGCTCAGCCAGGCCTGGTAGGCCGCCACCGCGGCCGTCAGCATGACGGGCTGCGTATTGCTGGTCAGATTCAGCTCCTCGGCGGGCCCGTCGGCCATCAGCGAGCGCAGATCCCGGCCCAGGGCCTCGGACGCCTGGTCGACGACCCTGGCCACCGCGGCGTTCCCTTCCCAGCCGTCCATCATGCCCACGGACTGCGATCCTTGACCTGGAAAAACAAAAGCGATTTTCATAAACGTGCAATTCTAAAAAGCGCCGGTAAACGGCCGTTCGTCAAAACACCGGAAGATGGCGGATGGCCCGCGCGCAAGCGCCGGACATCCTACATCCGCGCCAGCACCGAACCCCAGGTGAAGCCGCCGCCGACTCCCTGCATCATAACCAGATCGCCCGGCTTGATGCGGCCGTCGCGGCGCGCGGCGTCCAGGGCCAGCGGCACGCTGGCCGCCGACGTATTGGCATGCTTGTCGACCGTTACCACGACCTTATCGTCCGGCACGCCCAGCTTGCGGCCCAGAAGATTGATGATGCGCACATTGGCCTGGTGCGGCACCAGCCAGTCCACCTCGTCCAGGGCGACCCCGGCCTGCTCGCACACCTCGACGGCGGATTTCGCCAGGGAAGTGACCGCCATCTTGAATACCGCCTGGCCGTCCATGCGCAGGAACGGGTCGCCCACGACCTTGCCATGGACGACGTTACCGGCCGCGCACAATATATTCATCTGGCTGCCGTCGGCATTCAACTGCGCGCCCAGAATGCCGGGGGCGTCCGAGGCCCGCAAGACCACGGCGCCCGCGCCGTCGCCGAACAGCACGCACGTGCCGCGGTCGTTCCAGTCGAGTATGGAGGAAAAGACTTCCGCGCCTATCACCAGCGCCGTGCGCGCGCGTCCCGCCTTGATGAACGCCTCGGCCGTGGCCAAGGCATAGACGAATCCGCTGCATACCGCCTGCACGTCGAAGGCGGCGCCGCCCTTGGCGCCGAGACTGGCCTGCACCAGGCAAGCCGTGCTGGGAAAAATGAAGTCCGGCGTGGACGTCGCCACGATGATGAGATCGACCTCGTCCGCCTGGACGCCCGCGTCGCGCAACGCCTCGACGGCCGCTTTCGTCGCGAGCTGGCTGGTGGTCACGCCCTCGTCGGCGATATGGCGCTGGCGTATGCCCGTGCGCTCCACGATCCAGGTATCGGAGGTTTCGATCCGGCGCGTCGCCAAATCCGCCGCCAGCTCGTCATTGCTGACCACACGCGGGGGCAGGTAGCCGCCCGATCCGATAATCTTGGCGTAAGACATGATAGTTCCAGGCGCCCGGCTAAGAAACAGGGTCCGATATCTCGTTGGAAATCTTCGGTGCTTGCACGGCTGCCGCCTGCAAGCTCAGACGAAGGCGGTCAATAGCGCCTGTTGTACCATCCAGCAGGCCTTTTTGCACAGCATCGCGCGCTCTTTGCAGCGCGCAGCCGAATGCATATACATCCGCGGAGCCGTGGCTTTTGATGACGATGCCTCGCAGCCCAAGCAGCGCAGCGCCATTATATCGGCGATTGTCGGCACGGCTGCGCAGGCGGTTCAGGACGGGCTTGGCAAGCAGCCCGGCCAGCATGGAAAAAATGCCGCGGGTGAATTCTTCGCGCAGCATCGCCGTGATCATCTTGGCCACGCCTTCCATGGACTTGAGCGCGACGTTGCCGGAAAAACCGTCGCAGACTACGACGTCCACGGTGCCTTTGCAGATATCGTCGCCTTCGACGTTGCCGTAGAAATTCAGGCCGCTCTGGCGCAGCAGCTCGGCCGTCTGCTTGACGACTTCGTTGCCCTTGATGACTTCCTGCCCGATGTTGAGCAGTCCTATGGTCGGCTGCGGCTTTCTGTCGACGGTGGAGGCCAGCGCCGAGCCCATGATGGCGAACTGCAGCAGGTGCTCCGCCGAACAATCGACGTTGGCGCCCAGATCCAGCATGGTCGTCGCGCCGCCTTTCTGGTTGGGGATGGACGTCGCTATCGCCGGACGGTCGATGCCGTCCAGGGTTTTCAGCACGTATCGGGAAATGGCCATCCAGGCGCCGGTATTCCCGGCCGAAACACAGGCATCGGCCCGTGCGTCCTTGACGGCCTGCGCCGCCACGCGCATGGATGAATCTTTCTTGCGCCGCAAAGCGACTTCCACCGAATCGTCCATCGTGACGACTTCGGACGCATGCACGACTTCATGCCACTGACGCCCCAGGCTCGGCAAGGAAGCAAGCTGGGCCTCGATGGCGGCTGTGTCGCCCACCAGCATAAAATACGTATCGGGATATTGTTTTGCAAACCGATGGGCGGCGGGAACCGTCACGGACAGTCCCACATCGCCCCCCATGCAATCAATAGCGATCCGGATTTCAGTCGTCGACATCGATTATGCAATCTGGAAAGATCGCAATCCAATGACCGATTATTCGTCGTTCTTGGTTTTGATGACCTTGCGGCCACGGTAGACGCCGTTGGGGCTGATGTGGTGACGCAGGTGCAATTCGCCCGTCGTCGGTTCGACCGCCGTGGACGGCGTCGTCAGAAAATCGTGCGAACGGTGCATGCCACGCTTGGACGGACTCTTTTTGTTTTGCTGAACTGCCATGACAACTCCTGTAATCGGGTCGCTATTGTACGCGATTGTTCCCGCAATATAGTTCGATAAAATCAATCTTTCTTCAAGCGCCCCAGCGCCGCGAACGGCGATGGGCGCCGCGATGCCGCCTCGTCGGGCTCTTGGCGGCGGTGTTCCGAAGCAGGACAGATACCGTGCCGCGGGACGTAAGGCAAGCCCAGAATCAACTCGTCTTCGACCAAGGCCAGGACATCCAGCCGCTCCGAACCGACGATGCGATCCGTCACGGCCCCGCTTGCCTCGTCCTGCGCGTCCAGGCGCTCCAGCTCGTCTTCGCTGCCGGCAAGCTGCAGGCGATTTTCCGAGTCTATCGACCAGACCATATCGCCCAGGCAACGCTGGCAGGTCAGAACCGGTTGCGCCGCGACGTGCAATTCAAGGTAGCGGCGGCCTTGCGCATCCGTTTCGCCGGACAAGACCCAGCTCGCCCGCGCATCGCCCTGATCGGGCAAGCCTTCGGTCAACCGCTTGCAGTCCTGCAAAAGCATAGTACCCTGCAAACGCTGGCCCGAACGAGCCAATTGATACGTGTCAACATAATGATTTGTCACGTCGCTCACCCCGCGCTCATGCCCGGCCAGACAACCCCGGCCCGTACCCAGATGCCCGCCCTCGAAAAGCAAAAGCCGCCTTTCAAGAACCGGGAAAACATTAGATAATAGCGTGTTTAGCCACAAAACGTCAATTTAACTCTTGAGAATTCCACACTATGCGTCTCATCCTAGCCTCAAGCTCGCGGTACCGACAGGAAATGCTCGCCAGGCTGAACCTGCCGTTCACCGCGCTCCCCCCGGATGTCGACGAAACCCCACTGCCCGGCGAACGGCCGGCCGACCTGGCGGTGCGCTTGTCCGTCGCCAAGGCTGGGGCGGTGGCCGCGCGCGCGGACGATGCCATCGTGATCGGCTCGGACCAGGTCGCCGTGCTGGACGGCGAAGCCATGGGCAAGCCGGGCGATTTCGAGCGCGCCCGGGCGCAGCTGCGCCGGCTCAGCGGCAACACGGCGCTCTTTCATAGCGCGCTCTGCGTGACGGACGGCACCCGCACGGAAACGGCGGACGTCGTCACCACCTGCCGCTTTCGCACCCTGACCGAAGAAGAAATCACCGGCTATCTGCTGCATGAGCAGCCCTACGACACCGCCGGCAGCGCCAAGGCCGAAGGCCTGGGCATCGCGCTGATGGACGGCATGCAGTCCGACGACCCCACCGCCATCATCGGCCTGCCCTTGATCGCGCTCTCGGGGATGCTGCGCCGCTTCGGCTTGAACCCGCTCACGCGGCGCCTGGATTGATCCCATGAATACGCATTCCTCCCACGGGCAGCTG
This sequence comes from uncultured Burkholderiaceae bacterium, assembly GCA_964551305.1. GTDB lineage: Bacteria > Pseudomonadota > Gammaproteobacteria > Burkholderiales > Burkholderiaceae_B > JBAZDC01. The sequence goes on along the minus strand of CAZKBT010000044.1, from coordinate 5,832 downwards.
CATCTTATTCCAGTGGGCCTGGGCGACGCCGCGCCCTCGCTCTGGCTCCCTGCGGACGCGCAGGCCACGGCGGCGCGCCTGCACACCTACATCGCTGAAAACGCCAAGACCGCGCGCGCCTTCCTCAAACTGATAGGCGCGCAACGGCCCATCCAGGAAATCACGATACACGCGCTGTCGGACAAGATCGATGCCAGGCAGATACGCGACTGGCTCAAGCCCTTGCGCGACGGCCAGGACATCGGCCTGATATCCGAAGCGGGCTGCCCGGCCGTGGCCGACCCCGGCGCCAAGGTCGTCGCCCTGGCGCATGCCATGAACGCGCGCGTCAAGCCCTGGGTCGGGCCCTCGTCCATATTGCTCGGTTTGATGGCCAGCGGGCTCGACGGCCAGCGCTTCGCCTTTCACGGCTACGCGCCGGTCCAGCCGACCGACCGGGCCAGGCAATTGAAAGTCTGGGAAGCCGCCTCGCAGAAACAGCATCAAACCCAGATTTTCATCGAAACCCCCTACCGCAACATGGCGATGTACGACAGCTTGTTGCAAACGCTCAAAGGCGACAGCCGCTTGTGCATCGCCCGCTCGCTCACCACCGCCGATGAATGGATATGCGCCAAGACGATAGCCGACTGGAAATCCAGTCCGCCGCCGGACCTCAACAAACAGCCCACCATCTTTCTTTTCCTGGCCGGCTCATGACGGCGCGCGGGCATCGGGCCGCGCTGGTGCGCCGGCTGCAACGGCTGGCTGCGCCAATCTGTCTCGCCGCGCTCGGCGCCTGCGCCATCGGCACTCCGGGCGCGCTGCGCATCGACGCCGGCCATCGGGCCCAGGGCCAGAGCAGCCGGGTCGACGTCCTGGTGCTGCACTACACCTCCCTCGGCAACGATGCGTCGCTGCGCGTTCTTACCGAGCAGAACGTCAGCAGCCACTACCTGATCACCGACGAGGATCGGCCTAAGGTGTATCGCCTGGTGGACGAAAACCGCCGCGCCTGGCATGCCGGCCAAAGCCGGTGGTATGAGCAAGTCGGCCTGAATGCGACCTCGATCGGCATCGAGATCGTCAATGCGGGCAAGCAGGCGGACGCCTGGGCGCCGTATTCGCCCGCGCAGATCCAGACCCTGGTTCTGCTGCTCAAGGATCTGATCGCGCGCCACGGGATCAAGCCGCGCAACATCGTCGGGCACAGCGATATTTCGATAGGACGGAAAATCGACCCCGGCCCCCTGTTCCCCTGGGCCGAGCTGGCGCGCCAAGGCATCGGTCGCTGGTACGATGAAGATCGGGTGCGCGAGCTGGAGCAGGAATTCCTGCGCAAGGGCCTGCCCGACGCCGCCTGGGCCCAGGAACATCTGCGCCGGCTGGGCTATCCCGCGCCGCGCTCGGGACGTTGGGAGGCCGAAACCACCCGGGTGCTGGCCGCCTTCCAGATGCACTACCGTCCCGCCGACTTCAGCGGTCGTCCCGACGCCCGGACCCTGGCCATACTCGCAGCCTTGCCCTGAGCGCAAACAGCAACGCCAGCGCCAGCGCATAGGCATAGGGCTCGGCGAAATCGTTCTTGCCCGCCCGCACCAGGTAAAAGTGCCAGACGGACAGTATCGCAACCGGATAGACCAGACGATGCAGGCGCGTCCAGCCGCGCCCCAGGCGACGCATCCAGCCCTGAGTCGACGTGAACGCCAGCGCCAGCATCGCCAGCGTGGCCACGACCCCGATGGCGATAAAGGGACGCTGGACGATATCCTGCCACATCGACGCCGGCGACCAGCCGCGTTCCCACATGGCCCACCCCAGCACATGCAAAACGGTATAAAAGAAGGCGAACAGCCCAAGCATGCGGCGCAGGCGCACCAGGGCGGGCTGGCCCGCCATGCGACGCACCGGCGTCACCGCCAAGGTCAGACACAGGACCACCAGCGCCCACAGGCCGGACGAACGTATGAGGAATTCGGGGGGATTGGCGGTCAAGCCGTCGTCGAACGCCAAAAATACCCAGCGCCCCAGTGGATAGAGGCACAGCAGGAACAACAGCGGCTTGACGCGGCCCACCTGCCGAGCCGTCCACTGGCGTGGCGAATGCGCGTTCATGAGGACCGCCGCGCGGACGGCCGGGCGCGCGGCAGCGTCTTGCGGCCGGACACGTGCAGCCCACCCTCGAGCGGATCAAAAGTAATAGGAAAGGTCCATGCCGGCGTACAAGGAAGCAACCTGCTCTCCATAACCATTGAACGGCAGCGTGGGCGCGCGCGACGCAAAAAGGCCGCTGCCGATGCGCCTTTCGGTGGCCTGGCTCCAGCGCGGATGCGGCACGTCGGGATTGACGTTCGCGTAAAAGCCATATTCATGGGGCGCCGCCCTCATCCAGCTGGTGACGGGCCGCTCTTTGACCAGCCGGATGGCAACGATCGACTTGCCGGACTTGAAACCGTATTTCCAGGGCACCATCAGGCGTACCGGCGCGCCGTTCTGTCCCGGCAAGGGCTTGCCGTACAAGCCGAACACCAGCATGGCCAGCGGATGCGCCGCCTCATCCATGCGCAACGCCTCGACGTAGGGCCAGTCCAGTATGCGGCTGCTCAGTCCGGGCATGGCCTGCGGCTGGGTGGCCGTCACGAATTCGACGTATTTGGCGTCGGCGGTCGGCTCGACGGCCTTCAACAGATGGCTCAGCGAATAGCCCGTCCAGGGGATGACCATGGACCAGGCCTCCACGCAACGCAGCCGGTAAATACGCTCTTCCTGTGCCGCAAGCTTGGCCAGCTCGTCCAGCTCGAAGACGCGCGGCTTGGCCACCTCGCCTTCGACGGACACCGTCCAGGGACGCAAGCGCAGCTGCGACGCATAGCGCTGCGGATCCGCCTTGTCCGTGCCGAACTCGTAATAATTGTTGTAGGAGACGACCAGCCTTTCGGGGGTCAAGGGCTCGTCCGGCTTGCCGGCCGGCTGGCCGGAGGACGCCGCCGGCGTCTCGGCGGCCCAGGACACGCCCGCGCCCAGCAAAGCAAGACCGCCCGCCGCGCCCTTGATCCAGCGCCGGCGTTCCCGCCATACGGACTGCGGCGTAATCTCGGACGCCGGTATGGCCGAACCATACAATAGCGCCTTGTCTCGCGATGTCATTTTCATAGCCGGTACCCTTTGCGGCCATCATACTCCCGTACCCGGCCGCCCACAATTCAGTCCGGCACCCGCTCCAGCAGCCATGTGCGCATGTCCGCCACGGTGGCCACCATGTCGCCGGGGTTGGCCTGGACCAGCGTGGGCACATCGTGCGCGCCGTACGTGACGGCCAGGCTGTCCACGCCCGCATTGAACGCCATCTGCACGTCGTGCGTCGTATCGCCGATCATGAGGACGTTTTCCGGCCGCAGCGCCAGCTTATCCATGATCTGCGTCAACATCAGCGGGTCCGGCTTGCTCAAGGTTTCGTCCGCGCAGCGAGTGGCATCGAAGACGTCCCGCAAGCGCATGGACGCCATGACCCTGTCCAGCCCGATCCGGCTTTTGCCCGTCGCCACGCCCAGCAGGACGCCGCGCTCGCGCAGTTCGCCGAACAGTTCCCGGATGCCGTCGAACAACTTGTCATGGATATCACGGGTCAGAAAATGGTGGCGATAGCGTTCCACGAACAAGGGGAAGTTCTCGGCGGTCAGGTCGGGCACGCAGCGGTACAGCGCGCTTTCCAGCGACAACCCGATCACCCAGCTCGCATCGCGGCGGCTGGGCACCGGCAAGCTCAGGTCGACACAAGCGCCCTGGATGGCCGACACGATGGAATGCGTGGAATCCATGACCGTGCCATCCCAGTCGAATACCACGGCGCGATAGCGTTTCAAGACGATGACTCCAAATAATCAAGCAATGCTTTGCACTCGGCGGGCAGACCCGCCTCAAAAACCATCGGCGCCGCGCTCAAGGGGTGAGCTAACTCGAGGCGGCAGGCATGCAGGAACATGCGGGCGAAGCCCAGGCGCGAAAAATGCGCGCGCACGGCGTCATCCCCATACTTGTCGTCGCCTACGATGGGATGGCCGCTGGCGGCCAGATGCACGCGTATCTGGTGCGTGCGGCCCGTTTTCAATTGCGCGCCCACCAAACTGTAACGCCCGTAACGCTTGAGCATCGTAATGATGGTATGCGCCGGCTTGCCCAGTTTATCGACCTTGACGCGGCGCTCGCCGGACGCCGTCAGCCATTTCAGCAGCGGCAGCCGCAAATGCTGGCGGTCGTTCACCCAATCCCCTACCACCAGGGCCTGATAATGCTTGCTCGCCCTGGACTCGCGCATCATGTCGTGCAGCGCCAGCAGCGCCTTGCGCTGCTTGGCGATCATGAGCAAGCCGGACGTTTCCCGGTCCAGCCGATGGACAAGCTCCAGAAAAGGCGCGTCGGGCCGGGCGGCGCGAAGCTGCTCTATTACGCCAAACGATACACCGCTGCCGCCATGGACTGCGATCCCCGCGGGCTTGTCCACCACCAGCAGGGCCTCGTCCTCGAAGACGACGGGAAAGACGGCGGGCGGCACCCGGCGCGGCTCGTCCCGCCTGGGCAAGCGCATGGGCGGCACGCGAACGACGTCGCCCGTCTCCAGGCGCTGGTCCGCGCCGGCGCGTCCCTTGTTCACCCTTACCTCGCCAGAGCGGATGGCCTTGTAAACGTGGCTTTTCGGCACGCCTTTGCAAACGCGTAACAAAAAATTATCCAGTCTTTGCCCCGCTTGTTCGCCATCGATCTCGACCAGCCGGACCCGCGGTTGCGTATCATCTTCATTAACTGTTTGGCGCATAGGGAAAAGCGGAATATAATTATGTCAGCCTATAGAAGCTGAAAAACCGCCTGGCGTAGAGATGCAAGGGTGCAACTCCGTCAGACGCAAAGGTCATATTGTACCGCCTGGGTTTCAGCTTTCTGGGTCACGAGGTCGCCGGGGCAAACCGGACTCTGCAAAATAGTGGTGTGGCGAATAGCCCGCTATCAGGCAGATCGCTTGCCAACCGCGTGCGACGCTGAATCTTTTGCTTAATTGTCCATCGTTTTATGCACCAATTGCGCCACACGCGCAATTGCCGTTCCCAGCAACTTATTTGTCAAGCACGCTATTGTGATACTGACCCTCCTGCTGATTGAACCGCGTGTTACACCACGCGTCGTGCCTGTCCGAAACAAGGCGGGCACTGCCTGACTCCGTCAGCCGGCCGCCCCATGCAGATTTAGCGTCTCACACCGAGTGGCCCGCGGTCGTGCGCCGATTTACCGGCGCGCCATGACTACGGAGAAACATACTCATGAAACGCATGCTGTTCAATGCGACGCACCAAGAAGAACTACGCGTCGCCATCGTCGATGGGCAAAAACTCATCGATCTCGATATCGAGACTGCCGGCCGCGAACAGCGCAAAGGCAACATCTACAAAGGCGTCATCACCCGTATCGAACCCGGCCTGGAAGCCTGCTTCGTCAGCTACGGAGAAGAACGCCACGGCTTCCTTCCCTTCAAAGAAATCGCCCGCTCCTATTTCAAGGAAGGCGTCGACGTGCGCACGGCCCGCATCCAGGATGCCCTGTCCGAAGGGCAGGAGCTCATCATCCAGGTTGAAAAGGAAGAGCGAGGCAACAAGGGCGCCGCCCTGACCACGTTCATTTCGCTGGCCGGACGCTATCTGGTCCTGATGCCCAACAATCCGCGCGGCGGCGGCGTATCGCGCCGGGTCGAAGGCGAAGACCGCCAGGAACTGCGCGAAACGATGGATCAACTCGACCTGCCCGCGGGAATGAGCATCATCGCCCGCACCGCCGGCATCGGCCGCAGCGTCGAAGAACTGCAAT
>CAZKBT010000043.1:0-24762 GCA_964551305.1 uncultured Burkholderiaceae bacterium | reverse complement strand
ATCAACCTCACGACCGCGCTGGGCACCTCGCTGGTGAACACACTGTTCGTGCTCGACGAACCGTCCATCGGCCTGCATCCGCGCGACATGCATCGCGTCGTGGAGGTCATGCACAGGCTGCGCGCCAATGGCAATACGCTGGTCGTCGTCGAACACGATCCCCAGGTCATGATCGCGGCAGACCGCATCCTGGACATCGGCCCCGGCCCCGGCGAGCGGGGCGGCCGGATCGTGTTCGACGGCACGCCCGCCCAATTGCGCCAGGCGGATACGCTGACCGGCAAGTACCTGGGCGACAAGCTGCGCATCGAATCGCCGCGCCCCATGCCGGTCACGGAAAGCACGCCGCGCCTGCTGCTCGAAGACGTGACGGCCAACAACCTGAAAAATGTTTCCGTCTCGATCCCCCTGGGCAGGCTGGTCTGCCTGACCGGCGTGTCGGGCTCGGGCAAATCGACGCTGATCCAGGACGTCCTGTATCCCGCCATTCTCAAGCAGCGCGGACGGCCCACCGAGGCGCCCGGCCCCTACCGGCAACTGCTGGGCGCGGACCAACTGGCGGATGTGGTCATGGTCGACCAGACCCCGATCGGCAAGACGGCGCGCTCCAATCCCGCAAGCTACGTGGGCGCCTTCGACGCCATACGCAAGCTGTTCGCGCAAGCCACGCTATCCAAGGAACGCGGTTATACCGCCGGCACGTTCAGCTTCAATAGCGGTGACGGACGCTGCCCCACCTGCGGGGGAACGGGCTTCGAGCACGTCGAAATGCAATTCTTGTCGGACGTGTATCTGCGTTGCCCGGATTGCGACGGCAAGCGCTTCCGCCCCGAGATCCTGGAAGTCAAGGTCGAGCATCTCGGCCGCCGGGCCGGCATAGACGACGTACTGGCGATGACCGTCAGCGAAGCGCTGGCGTTTTTCAGCGGCTTGCGCGACGTGCAGCAAGGCCTGGCCCCGCTGGCCGACGTGGGCCTGGAATACGTGCAATTGGGTCAACCCGTCCCCACCCTGTCGGGCGGGGAGGCGCAACGGCTCAAGCTGGCCGGCCACCTGGCCCAAGCTACGCGTCAGGGCATATCGACGGCGAAAGTCGCCAAGAAAGGCAGCCTTTTCCTGTTCGACGAACCGACGACCGGCCTGCATTTCGACGACGTCGCGCGCCTGATGCGCGCGTTTCGCAAGCTGCTGGCATCCGGCCATTCACTACTGATCATCGAGCACAACCTGGACGTGATCCGGGCCGCCGATTGGCTCATCGACCTGGGTCCCGAAGGCGGTGACAAAGGCGGATATCTCGTGGGCGCAGGCACGCCCGAGCAGCTCAAGCAGAACCCGGAGTCGCACACAGGCAAGGCGTTGCGCGACTACACCAGCGCCATCGTCTACGAAGACCGATCGCTGCAAGCCATGCACGTCGGCGAACCCGCCCTGTCTTACACGGCGGCGCCGCAAGCCGACGAATCCGTTGCGCGGGACTCCGGCACGCCCTTGCAAAGCCTGCTGGGCAAGCAACGCCGGCACGTCGGCGCGTCGAGCATCGATATTCTGAATGCCCGCGAACACAACCTTAAAGGCATCGACGTCAGCATACCGCGCGACACGTTCACCGTGATCACAGGGGTGTCCGGTTCGGGCAAATCCACCCTCGCCTTCGACATCCTGTTCAACGAAGGCCAGCGCCGCTATCTGGAATCGCTCAACGCCTACGCCCGCGCCATCGTCCAGCCGGCGGGCAAGCCCGACGTCGACGCCATCTACGGCATACCGCCCACGGTGGCCATCGAGCAGCGCACGAGCCGCGGCGGGCGCAAATCGACCGTCGCGACCATGACCGAAATCCACCATTTCCTGCGCTTGCTCTACGTCAAGCTGGGGACGCAGATGTGCCCAAAATGCCAGGTCCCGGTCGAGCCCCAGAGGGCCGAGCAGATCGTGGCGCAGTTGATGCGCGAACACAAAGGCACGCACATCGGCCTGTTGGCGCCATTGGTCAGCGCCCGTAAAGGCTATTACACGGACCTGGCGAAATGGGCGCAAGCCAAAGGCCATACACATTTGCGCGTGGACGGCGAATTCATCGCGGTCGCGCCCTGGCCGCGCCTGGACCGGTACAAAGAACACACGATCGAGCTGCCCATCGCCGATCTGCTGGTCGACCCCGGGAACGAGGACGCGCTGCGCGAGGCGGTACGCGGCGCGCTGGAACACGGCCAGGGCAGCATGAGCGTGCTTCTGGGCCTGACCGACGGCCAGAACCCGGACCTCGCGCAACGGCGATCGGCCAGCGTGAGTCCGCATGCCGTTCAAAAGCATTTCTCGGTCAAGCGCGCCTGCCCGAGTTGCGGCGACAGCTTCCCGGAGCCCGATCCCCGGCTGTTCTCCTACAACTCCAAGCACGGCTGGTGCCCGAGCTGCTATGGCACGGGCTTGCGCTTGAAGGGTTTCGACGAAGAGCAAACCGGCGAAGAAACCGCCTGGAACGACTGGTATGAACAAAAGCCCGAAACCTGCCCCGACTGTCACGGCGCCCGGCTCAACCCCGTCGCCCTGGCGTTCCGCTGGCGCGACCGCTCCATCGCGGAGCTGGCGTCGATGCCGGTTTCCGAGGCCCAGACCTTCTTCGCGGGTCTGGTTATCAAGGGCAGGGAAAGCGAGATCGCGCGCGACATACTGGTCGAGATCCAGGGCCGCCTGAATTTCATGCGCAAGGTGGGCCTGGATTACCTGGCGCTGGACAGGGCCGCCCCGACCCTATCGGGCGGCGAAGCTCAGCGCATACGCCTGGCCGCGCAACTGGGATCCAACCTGCAAGGCGTCTGCTATGTGCTGGACGAGCCCACCATAGGCCTGCACCCGCGGGACAACCGCATCCTGCTCGATGCCCTGCACTTGCTGGAAGGCAACGGCAACACCCTGGTCGTGGTCGAACATGACGAAGACACGATACGCCGCGCGGACCATGTCATCGACATCGGTCCGGGCGCGGGCGTGCGCGGCGGCATGGTCGTGGCGCAAGGCTCCGTCCAGGACGTGATGAACAACGAACGCTCCGTGACCGGCCGTTTCCTGAAGCAGCCGCTCGCCCATCCGATCGAGCCACGCCGGGCCATTTCATCGGACACGCCGATGATCAGGATTCGCGGCGCCCACCTGCACAATCTGCGCAATGTGAACGCCGAACTGCCCGTGGGCCGACTGACCGTCGTGACGGGCGTGTCGGGCTCGGGAAAATCGACTCTGGCGCGCGAGGTCCTGCTCGACAACTTGGCGCAGGCCGTTTCGCAACGCGCCGCGCCGCAGTGGCAGGGCTGCGTCGAAATCCAAGGCTGGGAGGCGATCGACCGCGTCCTGGAAGTCGACCAGACGCCGATAGGCAAGACGCCGCGCTCATGCCCTGCGACCTACATCGGGTTCTGGGACGACGTGCGCCGCTTGCTGGCCGATACCCGGGACGCGCGCCTGCGCGGCTGGACCGCCACGCGTTTCTCGTTCAACACCGGCGACGGCCGCTGTCCGGTCTGCGAAGGCCAAGGCATGCGCACGATCGAAATGAACTTTCTTCCGGACGTCAAAGTGCCCTGCGACGCCTGCGCCGGCGAGCGCTTCAACCGCGATACGCTCGGCATCACCTGGCAAGGAAAAAGCGCGGGCGAGATCCTGAAAATGGATGTCGACGACGCCATCGGCTTCTTTGCAGCGCACTCGAAGATATCCCGCGCGCTGCAATTGATGCAAGACGTCGGCCTGGGCTATCTGACGCTCGGCCAGCCTTCGCCCACGTTGTCCGGCGGCGAAGCGCAGCGCATCAAGCTCGTCACGGAACTGACCAAGGCGCGCCTGACGGACGGCGTCATCACCACCGGCCGCGCCTCGCGCGCGCCGCATACGCTATACGTGCTGGACGAGCCCACGGTCGGCCTGTCGATGGCGGACGTGGAAAAACTGATCCACGTCCTGCACCGTCTGGTCGAAGCCGGCAACACCGTCGTCGTCATCGAGCATAACCTGGACATCATCGCCGAAGCGGATTGGCTGCTGGACCTCGGACCGGAAGGCGGCAACGGCGGCGGACGGCTGGTGGCCGGCGGCAGCCCGGAAGACGTCATGTCCTTGAAAACCGGCTCCCATACCGGCGCGGTGCTGCGTGAATTCCTGCAGGCATCAAGCGTGACATGACCTGCCGCTTCGAAAACCGCCTTGCGGGACAGGCATTGGAAATGCGAGGCTTGCGCGGGCGATACGCGGCGCAAGCCCGTGATGAGCTGCCCGACGTATTCGCCGCGATCAGGCGGGCGCAGGACCAGGGATGCTGGACCGCCCTTCTGCTGAATTACGAATTGGGAGAATGGCTGGAACCGGACGTGAATTGGTCCGAAACGCCGACGACAACAGCGTGCCCGGCCGACACGCCAGGCCCGGTCGCCGCACGGGACGCACCGCCTCGCGCCTGCTTGCAAGACCCTCGCATCACCGCGCTGGTCTACGACCAGGCTGTCGCGGCCCCCGTCTGGCCCGAACCCGCGACGTCGGCCGCCGTCGGCTTGCATAGCCGCGCGTCGACGCCGCGCGCGACGTACATCCACCGCGTCCAGGGCCTGCGCGCAAGCATCGCGCGCGGCGAACTGTACCAAGCCAATTACACGATACGCCTGGCCCTCGATGTCGACGCGCCGCCTCGCGAACTGTATCGCCGGATCGCGGCTGCGCACCCGAGCGCCCATGCCGCCTACATCGAAGACGGGGCCCGGCGGATACTGTCCTTTTCGCCCGAACTGTTCTTCGAGCGGCGCGGCCACACCATCACCACGAGACCCATGAAAGGCACCGCCCCGCGCCACCCGGACCTCGAGCGAGACCTGCGTGCCGCGCGCGAACTGCAAGCCAGCGAGAAGAACCGCGCCGAAAACGTCATGATCGTGGACCTGCTGCGCAACGACCTGGGCCGCCTCGCCACGCCGGGCTCGGTATCGGTCGATCGCTTGTTCGCGCTGGAACGCTACCCTTCGGTTTGGACGCTGACGTCGACGATCAGCGCGCAGGCGCCCGGACACGATCTGGAAAGCCTGTTGCGCGCGCTGTTTCCTTGCGGCTCCGTCACCGGCGCTCCCAAGATCGCCGCCATGCGCAAGATCCGCCTGATGGAAACCGCTCCCCGGGGTATCTATTGCGGCAGCGTGGGTTGGCTCGCCCCCAACGGCGATTGCTCGCTGAACGTGGCCATCCGCACGATAGAAATGCACGACGATCGCCACGGCGTCTTCGGTGTGGGCGGCGGCATCGTGCACGACTCGGACCCCGAACTCGAATGGGAAGAATGCTTATGGAAATCTCGATTGCTCGCGACGGCCCCGCCCGGCCCGGCGCGGACGTCCGCCTGATCGAAACGCTGCGCATCGAACCGGGCGCCAAACTGCCTTTGCTGGCATGGCATGAGCGCCGCTTGCGGGCATCGTGCGCGACGCTGGGGTACGGCAACCCCGATGCGAATATGGCCGACGTCATGACCCGGCATGCGCAAAGCCTGGATCCGACGCAAACGCATCGGCTGCGCCTGCTGGTCGCGCACGACGGCAGCCACACGATCGAATCCCATCCCTTGTCCGATACGCCGACACCCGTCAAGCTCCGTCTGCATCCCGAGCCCTTGTCGGCCGACGCATTCTGGCTGGCCCACAAAACCACGCACCGCCCCTGGTACGACCAAGCCCGACAATGGCTGGCGGCGCATCCGGCCTATTTCGACGTGCTGTATGTGAACGAGGACGATCAAGCCTGCGAAGGCAGCCGCAGCAATCTGTATGTTCGCGACGACCGGGGACAGTGGCTGACGCCGCCGGCGGAAAACGGCTTGCTGCCCGGCGTGCAACGCCAGGCGCTGCTGGACCAGGGCTTGGCGCGCGTGGCGCCGATCTCCCGCCGCGACCTGCTGCAAGCCGAAGGCCTGCGCGTGTCGAACGCATTGCGAGGCTGGCTGGATGCTTTGCCGCTATCCGGCGGCCAGACACGAGGCTAACGGGGAAACGCTCCGTAGATGACGTGGTGCAGGGCCTGATTGGCCGCCGCCATGCCCATGGCCGCGGTCACGGTCACCACGGAACCGTAGCCCGCGCAGGACAGGCCTTGGGGCGCCTGCGCAACCGCCTCCCCATCGGTACGCCGGGTGTCGCCCGCGCGCGCCTCCCGCCAGGCGCCGGGCAAGATCGCGGGCTGATCGAACCACAAGGCCCGGACGTTCATGCGGGCAACCCGCTTGAGCGGCTTGCCCGCTTTGTCCGACGCCTTGGGATAGCCGTGCAGTCTGCGCAAGGTATTGCGCAGCTTCGCGAGCAGCGCATCGTTCACCGCCAGGGAAAGATCGCCGGCGCGCAAGGCCAAACTGTCGGTCTTGCCGCCCGCGCCGCCGCACAGCACCAGAGGAACGGCGGACTTGCGGCAAGCAAGCACCATGGCGATCTTGGCCCGGGCCTGATCTGTGCAGTCGATCATCACCGTCGGCGCACCCGCCAGCAGGACATCGATATTCTCCGGTCCCACGAAGTCGTCGACGAGCGTCAGCCGGCACGCCGGATTGATGTCGCGCAGCCTGTCGGCCATGGCCCCGACCTTGGCCCGCCCCAGCGTGCTGTCCAGGGCATGCGCCTGGCGGTTGATGTTCGATTCGGCCACGTGGTCCATATCGATCAGGGTCAACGCGCCGATGCCGCTGCGAGCCAGCGCCTCGGCGCACCACGAGCCGACGCCGCCGATGCCCGCCACCGCGACGTGGCCGTCCCGCAGGCGCGGCAAGCCGTCCGGTCCGTACAGCCGTTCCAAGCCGCCGAAGCGGCGCGCGTAATCCAGTTCCATGGTCTGCGTCATGATCGATGGCGTTCGAAGCGGATGGCAAAGACGCCATCATACCGCCGAGCCGGCGTATAAGCTTAGGCGTGGCGCCGGACGGCCCCGTGGCTTAAAATAGCGACTTCTTTGCGAATTTATTCATCTTATCGGGGATACGGCCGCTGGTTGCTCCAGGCGGTCGCCTCCGCTTTGCTTTGTGACACAATCCGATTCCGTTTTCTCCCGACCCGACCCCCGGCCTTTTCGCCTGCTGACCGACGCCGAGCGCCACGCGTCCATGCGGCGAAGCCTGAACCACTGGACGCCGGACCAGGATGTCTGGGTGTACGGCTACGGCTCGCTGATCTGGCGGCCCGAATTCGAGTTCGCCGAGCAGCGCCTGGCTCGGCTGCACGGCTATCATCGGGCCCTGTGCCTATGGTCGCGGGTCAATCGCGGCACACCCGAAAAGCCCGGACTGGTCTTCGGACTGGACGCCGGCGGCTCCTGCATGGGCAAGGTGTACCGGATCGCGGCCCGCCACGTCCCCGACACCATGGAAGCGCTCTGGAGACGGGAAATGCCAAGCGGGGCCTACATTCCGCGCTGGCTGAGCTGCAAGACGGAAACCGGCAACGTGAGCGCCCTGGCCTTCACGATGGACCGGCGCACCGACGCCTATGTCCACGGCCTGGACATACTCCGACAAATCGATATCGTTCTCGGCGCGACGGGCAAGTACGGGCCCTGCGTGGAGTACGTCCTGGAAACCGAACAGGCACTGCGGCGCAACGGCATCAAGGATCAGCGCCTGAGCCAGCTCGCGCTGGCTCTGCGAGCCGCCATGGGCGGGAACGTATAAACTACTCTTTTCGCATCGTTTTACCATACAGCCATGTCCGTCGCCGATATCCGCCAAAATTACGAAAAGGGCGTCCTGCTCGAAAACGGCCTTGCCGCATCGCCGCACGAGCAGTTCGCCGTCTGGTTCGAGCAGGCGCTACGGGAGCAGGTCATGGAACCGACCGCCATGACGCTGGCCACCGCCACGCCCGACGGCAAGCCGTCGGCGCGCATCGTCCTGCTCAAAGGCTACGACGCGCAGGGGTTCGTGTTCTTCACCAACTACCTGTCCCGCAAGGGCCGGGAGCTGGAGGAAAACACCCACGCCAGCCTGCTGTTCTTCTGGCCCCAGCTCGAGCGCCAGGTGCGCCTGGAAGGCCGGGTCGAAAAAATCGATGCGCGCGAATCCGACGCCTATTACCGCAGCCGCCCCCTGGGATCGCGCATAGGCGCGTGGGCTTCGCCTCAAAGCCGGCCCATCACCCGCCAGACGCTGGAATCCCGCACGGCCGAACTGAGTGCCGAATTGGGCGATGATCCGCCCAGGCCGGACCATTGGGGCGGCTACCGCCTGCGGCCCGACTATGCCGAATTCTGGCAGGGCCGTCCTTCCCGGCTGCATGATCGCTTGACCTATCAGCGCCAGGAAGACGGCGCCTGGACCATCGTGCGTTTGGCGCCATGACCGCTGCCCCAGGCGATTTCGATCCGACCTATTTCCGATCCGCGTTAGGACGTTTCCCGACCGGCGTAACAGTGATCACCACCGAGGACCCGGACAGCCTGCATCCGATCGGGCTGACGGTCAGCTCCTTCAATTCGGTTTCGCTGGATCCGCCCATGGTGCTGTGGAGCCTGTCCAAAACATCGTATTCGCGCCCCGGTTTCCAGAAAGCCGAACGCTATGTCATTCATGTGCTGTCGTCCAGGCAGCGCGAACTGGCCAAGCGATTTTCTCAAGGCTCTCAGGCCGATCGGTTCGCGGGGCTGTCCTTGGCGCGCGCGCCCCACGGCACGCCCATGCTGGACGATCGCCATAGCGCGGCCTGGTTCGAATGCTTCAACGCCGCGCAGCACGAGGCGGGCGACCACATCATTTTCGTCGGACAGGTCGAGCGATGCTTTCGCAATCATTATCCGCCGCTGGTTTACCACGCGGGCGATTACGACCTGACCCCGGCCCACCCCGGCATTGTCGACAGATGAACATCGCCACTTTCTTTTTTCAACGATGACACACGATATCGATTGCGTCGTAATCGGCGCCGGCGTGATAGGCCTTGCCGCGGCCCGCGAACTGGCCATGGCCGGCCGCGAAGTCCTGCTCGTCGAAAGTACGCCCTCCATAGGAAACGGCGCCAGCTCGCGCAACTCCGAGGTCATACATGCGGGCATCTATTACCCGAAAGGCAGCCTGAAAGCGCAATATTGCGTCACGGGCAAGGAAATGCTGTACCGGTATTGCGCGGACCGCGGCGTGGCCCATCAACGCCTGGGCAAGCTGATCGTGGCCGCCACGCCCGAACAGACCGCCAAATTGGCCGCGATAGCCGCTCGGGCCCGAGAGAACGGCGTGGACGACCTCTATCAGATCACGGGCGCGCAAGCCCGAGAGCTGGAACCGGCGCTCGTCTGCGATGCGGCGCTGGTATCGCCATCCACCGGTATCGTCGACTCCCATGCGCTGATGCTCGCCCTGCAAGGCGACGCGGAAAATCACGGCGCCCAGTGCGTATTCCGCACCCGCCTGAGCCATGGCAAAGTACTGGCCTCGGGCGGCTTCGAATTGCATTTCGAGGGCGACGAAGCCATGATCCTGAGCGCCGCCAACCTGGTCAACGCCGCCGGACTCTGGGCGCCGCAAGTCGCGGGCTCGATCGAAGGCCTGCCGGCGCAGCATGCCCCCAAAGCCTACTTCTGCAAGGGAAGCTACTTTACGCTCAGCAGCCGCTCTCCGTTCAAGCGCCTGATCTACCCCATGCCCAACGAAGCCGGATTGGGCGTGCATCTGACGCTGGATCTGGGCGGCCAGGCCAAGTTCGGACCCGACACCGAATGGGTCGACTCCGTGGACTACACGATCGATCCGGCCCGCGCCCAGGTCTTCTATGCGGCCGTGCGCCAGTACTGGCCCGACCTGCCCGACGACTCCCTGCGCCCGGACTACACGGGCATCCGTCCGAAAATCGTCGGGCCCGACGAGCCCGCCGCCGATTTTCGCATCTCCGACGAGCGCGAACACGGGATAGCCGGGCTGGTCAACCTGTTCGGCATTGAATCCCCCGGCCTGACCTCCTGCCTGGCGATAGGCGCCGCCGTGCGCGACAGCCTGAATCGACTCTGACCCTACTATTCTCATCCGCATGCACAACTACATCCTTACGCTTTCCTGCCCCGACCGCATCGGCATCGTCCATGCCGTATCGGGATGGCTGCTCGGCCTTAACGGCAACATCATCGATGCCCAGCAGTTCGGCGACCTGGAGACCCGGCACTTTTTCCTGCGCGTGTACTTCAGTCTGCCCGAGCGCCAGGCGACCGACGAGCTGGAGCGCTCTTTCTCGGGCGTCGCCACCGCCTTCGACATGCAGGCCGATATCCATGACGCGCAGCGCAAGGCGCGCTTGCTGGTTCTGGTCAGCCGCCAGGGCCATTGCCTGAACGACCTGCTGTTTCGCGTCCACAGCGGCCAGTTGCGGGCCGAGATCGCGGGCATCGTATCGAACCACACCGATTTCGCGGACTTGGCGCGCTCCTACGGCCTGCCCTTCCATCACCTGCCGGTCACGCCCGAAACGCGCGACCAGCAGGAAAGCGAGATCCTGGCGCTGGTCGAACGCGAGCGCGTCGACCTGGTGGTGCTGGCGCGGTATATGCAGATCCTCTCGAATTCGATGTGCGCTGCCCTGGCGGGCCGCGCCATCAACATCCATCACAGCTTCCTGCCCAGTTTCAAAGGCGCGCGACCCTATCACCAGGCGCACGCCCGCGGTGTGAAGATCATCGGCGCAACGGCCCATTACGTCACAGGTGATCTGGACGAAGGCCCCATCATCGAGCAGGATATCGAGCGCGTGCATCACGCCATGGACGCCAACGAATTGACGCAAGTCGGCAGCGACGTGGAATCGCAGGTGCTGGCGCGCGCCGTGCGCTCGCACGTCGAGCACCGGATTCTCCTCAACGGCCAGCGCACCGTGGTGTTCCGCTAACCCGGCCCGACGCGCGGTTCGCCGCCGGGCCGCATCCGCAACTCTATTCGACGGAGCTTCTATCATGTCTTCAGCATCCGCTTTTCATTGGAACGACCCGCTCTTGCTGAACAACCAGCTTACCGACGAGGAACGCATGGTGCGCGAGGCCGCCCGAGCCTACGCCCAGGACAAGCTGGCGCCCCGCGTCCTGGAAGGCTTTCGCCACGAGAAAACCGATCCTGCCGTCTTCGCCGAGATGGGTGAATTGGGACTGCTGGGCGCAACCATCCCCGAAGAATACGGCGGCGCGAGCATGAATTACGTTTCATACGGCTTGATCGCGCGCGAGATAGAGCGGGTGGATTCGGGCTACCGCTCGATGATGAGCGTGCAATCGTCGCTGGTAATGACGCCCATATTCGAGTTCGGCAGCGACGCCCAGAAACGCCGCTATCTGCCCAAGCTGGCCCGGGGCGAATGGATAGGCTGCTTCGGATTGACCGAACCCGACCACGGTTCGGACCCTGGCGCCATGGAGACGCGCGCCGTCAAAACGGCGGACGGCTACGCGCTGACAGGCAGCAAAACGTGGATCACCAACTCGCCGATCGCCGACGTTTTCGTGGTCTGGGCCAAAGTCGCGGGCGGCGAGGACGACGGCAGGATCCGCGGCTTTGTCCTGGAGAAAGGCGCCGGGGGCTTGAGCGCGCCGGCGATCCACGGCAAGGTCGGCTTGCGCGCCTCGATCACCGGCCAGATCCTGCTGGACCAGGTGCAAGTCAGCGAAGACCAGATGCTGCCCGGCGTCGCGGGGCTGCGCGGCCCCTTTACCTGCCTGAACTCGGCACGCTACGGCATCGCGTGGGGAGCGCTGGGCGCGGCGGAAGACTGCTGGCACACGGCCCGCCAATACACCCTGGACCGCAAGCAGTTCGGCCGTCCCCTGGCCGCCAATCAACTGATCCAGAAAAAACTGGCCGACATGCAAACCGAAATCACCTTGGGCCTGCAAGGCTGCCTGCGGCTGGGCCGCATGAAGGACGAAGGCTCGGCGGCGGCCGAAATCACCTCGATCATGAAACGAAACTCGTGCGGAAAAGCGCTGGACATAGCCAGAATGGCACGCGACATGCTTGGCGGAAATGGGATTTCCGATGAATTCGGCATAGCGCGCCACTTGGTGAACCTCGAGGTCGTCAATACCTACGAAGGCACGCACGACGTACACGCCTTGATACTAGGGCGCGCCCAAACGGGAATACAGGCTTTCTTCTAGAAAAGCCTTCCGTCGGAGGCGCGCAATAGCCCATGCGGTCCATCAATTCAGAATCACGCACGGGACAAGACTCGCCGGGCGGCAAGCAGGCTGCCGCTCGGCGAGTCAATATAACAAAAAGAAATATAAAGATAAATAAAAAATTCTTTTAAAGAATAAGTCGACCATTCACAATCTTCCTCACACCCCATCCTGCCGCAAAAACAAGATGGGTCAGACCACGTGGGCCACTACGGCCGGGCGCCACATCGCCGCACAATAGGAAAAAACAGATCATGCTGAAAAAAGCGCTCATCGCCCTGACGTTGGCCGCCGCCACTTTTGCTAGCGCCACCGCGTCGGCCCAGGACAAGACCCTGCTTAACGCGTCCTACGACGTCGCGCGCGAAGTCTTCGCCGAGATCAACCCCAGATTCCTGACGCATTGGGAGAAAGAAACCGGCCAAAAGCTGAAGATAGACCAATCCTTCGCCGGCACGTCCCGCCAGGCTCAGGACATCATCCAGGGCAAGAAGGTCGACACGGTCACCTTCAACCAAGTTACGGACGTGGACATCCTGGCCAAGCGCGGCCTGCTGTCCAAGGACTGGAACAAGCAGTTCGACAACAACAGCTCGCCGTACTACAGCACCATCGCTTTCCTAGTGCGCAAGGGCAACCCGAAGAACATCAAGAATTGGGACGACCTGGTTCGCGACGACGTCAAGCTCGTCTTCCCCAACCCCAAGACGTCGGGCAATGCCAGGTATAGCTACCTGGCGGCCTGGCTGTTCGCCAGCGCCCGGTTCAACGGCGACGAAGAGAAGACCAGGCAGTTCGTCGGCAAGTTCCTGCACAACGTGGAGAACTTCCCCACCGGCGGTCGCGGCGCGACGGTCGCCTTTGCTCAAAACGGCCAGGGCGACGCCCTGCTGACCTTCGAGTCCGAGGTCGTCAATATCGCCAAGGGCGACGAGTTCAAGGCCGAAGGCTTCGAGGTGGTCGTGCCGCCGGTCAGCGTGCTGGCCGAGTTCCCCGTGGCCGTGGTCGACAAGGTCGTCGACGCCAAAGGCACCCGCAAAGAAGCCGAGGCCTTCCTGCAGTTCCAGTACACCAGGGAAATCCAGGAACTGCTGACGACCTTCAACTATCGCGTCCATCATCCGGAAGTCGTCGCCGCCACCGCGGATCAATTCTCTAAAGTGGAGCTGATCAATCCCAACGAAGTCCTGGGCTCCTGGGACGATATCCAAACCAAGCATTTCGGCACCAACGGCACCCTGGATCAATTGCTCGCCCAAAAGCCCTGAGCGAACGGGACGCATAACGCGTCCCTCCGATCATCTTATCGATTGCGGTATTTGTGAGCTCACTGACTTTTCCCCGCTTTTTCCTGCGGCATCCCATCTTGCCCGGCTTCTCGCTGACCTTCGGGTTCAGCGCCTTCTACCTGTCGCTGGTGATACTGCTGCCCATCTGCGCCCTGCTGCTCTACTTGAGCGACATGAGCTGGGCGCAGTATTGGCAGGCCGTCAGCGATCGCCGGGTGGTGCAGAGCTATTACGTCACGCTCAGCGGCGCATTTTATTCCACGATTGCGGCGACCATGATCGGCATGCTGCTGGCGTGGATCATCACCCGTTATGACTTTCCCGGACGCAGGCTGATCGACTCGCTGGTAGACCTACCGTTCGCGCTGCCGACGTCCGTGGCGGGCCTGACGCTGGCCACGCTACTGGTGCCGGGAGGCTGGCTGGGCCAATGGCTCTATCCCCTGTTCGGAGTCAAGCTGGCATACGCCTACCCGGGCATCGTGATCGCGATGACGTTCACCAGCCTGCCCTTCGTCGTTCGCACGGTCCAGCCCATACTGCAGGACATCGGCAACGAACACGAAGAAGCCGCGCTGACATTGGGCGCCGGCAAAGTCCAGATTTTCTGCCGCGTCATTTTTCCATCGCTGGTCCCCGCCTTGATTACCGGCGCATCCCAGGCATTCATACGCAGCCTGGGCGAATTCGGAGCGGTGATCATGATCGCGGGCAACATACCGTTCAAGACCGAAGTCTCTTCGTTGATGATCTTCGTGCGCTTGCAGGAATACAACTACCCCGCGGCCACGGCCATCGCCTCGGTCATCCTGTTCTCGTCGCTCGCGCTGCTGTTCCTGCTTCAATTGGCGCAGGCCAGGTATATCTCTGGCAAAACAAAATGAAGAAACCCACCCGCGCCCATCAAAAATTCCTGATCGCCCTGGGGTTGGCCTGCGTCACGCTCTTTCTCCTGGTTCCCCTGGCGCTGATATTCGCGCAGGCGCTGAGCGGCGGGCTGGATCTGCTGCTGGCCAATCTACGCGAGCCCTACATGATCCATGCCATCGGCCTTACCTTGGCAGTGGCCGCGCTGAGCGTGCCCATCAATCTGGTGTTCGGCATCATGCTGGCATGGTGCGTCACCCATTATGATTTCCGGGGACGCAAGCTGCTGATAACGCTGGTGGACATCCCGTACGCCGTGTCGCCCGTCGTCGCGGGCCTGTGCTATCTGGTGGTCTACGGCATCGAAAGCAGCTTCGGGCAGTGGCTCTCGGAACGCGACATACAACTGATGTTCGCATGGCCGGGCGTGTTGATGGTGACCGTCTTCGTGACCTCGCCGTATGTGGCGCGCATCCTGATACCCGTCATGCAGGCGCAGGGTCAGGACGAGGAATACGCCGCGCTTTGCCTGGGCGCCAGCGGGTGGCAAATATTTCGCCGCGTCAGCCTGCCCAAGATCAAATGGGCGCTGCTCTACGGCGTCGTTCTGACCAACGCGCGCGCCGTCGGCGAATTCGGCGCGGTCTCGGTGGTCTCGGGCACCATCATGAACCAGACGCTAACGCTGCCCTTGCTGGTCGAACAATTGAACAACGACTACAAAACCGCCGCCGCCTTTACTGCGGCATCCCTGCTGGCCTGCATGGCCCTGCTCACGCTAGTGTTGAAAACCGCCATGGAATGGCGGCAGCAGCAAGCGATGCGGCGGGCGGACCGATCCGAGCCGGCGAATCCGGTCGCCGTCGCGCCGGCCGCTCAAGCAGGCTGATCGCCGCTGGTCGCCAGGTCGAACAAGGTGGTGGCCTCGAGCTCCAGCACCTGCTGATCATTCTGGTTATACAAGCGCCAGGTCCAGCGCAACAGGCCCAGATCGTCGCGCGACGACGAAATACGCTTGGAGTCGACGGTCGCCTCCAGGCGCAGCGTATCGCCGGCGCGCACCGGGCTCATCCAGCGCAGTTTCTCCACGCCCGGCGAGCCGAACGACTCGGAATCGAGCAAGGCGGCCTGCACCGCCATGCGCGTCGCAAAGCCACAGGTCAGCCAGCCGCTGGCGATCAGGCCGTCCCAACGCCCGTGCTCGGCCCGCTCGGGATCGATGTGTATCCACTGAGGATCATATGCGTTGGCAAACGCCAGCATCTCGGATTCCCGCACGACGACGCCCGGATGCTCGATCACCATGCCCACCTGAAAGTCCCTGAATTTCATTGCAAGACTCTGCGCATAATTTAGAAGGGTAAAACCTCCAGTTTACTCTCGATGCGTCCCGCGTCGTCTATTTTCAAGTATGCTTACCCTATCCCGGTCCCGGGTCGGCGAATGACGGGCTCACCCCCACGAGACAGGCCCGGCCGAGCAGCCGGCCCGCCGGACACATATAGATAGACTCGAAGACGATGAGCGACACCCGCGCGAAGACAGCCTTGGCGACCGTACACACGGTTGATGGGGAACAGCGGATTGAATACCTGTGGCTGTTTCCTGAAAAAACCGAACGCGATCTGATCGTGTTCCTGCACGAAGGCCTGGGCTCGGTATCGATGTGGAAGGATTGGCCGGCGCAAGCCTGTGCGGCGCTGAACATGCGCGGCCTGGTTTTCTCGCGCTACGGCTATGGCCGCAGCACGCCCCGGCCTGCCGGGGAAAAATGGCCGGTCGACTATCTGCACCGTCAGGCGACCGACGCGTTGCCCGCCTTGTTCAGCGCATTGGGCATGGAACGAGAACGGCCCATTCTGTTCGGACACAGCGACGGAGGGTCGATCGCCCTGCTGTACGCCGCAAACTTTCCGGCACGCGTCAAGGCGATCGCCGTGGCCGCGCCGCATATCTTCGTGGAAGACATCACCATCGTCAACATCGAAAAAGCGCGGCAGACTTATCTGGAAACCGACTTGCCCGCCAAGCTGGGCCGCTACCACCAGGATGCGGATTCGGCCTTCTGGGGGTGGAACGACGTGTGGCTGAACCCCGACTTCCGCGCATGGAACATCGAAGCCCGCCTGAGCCGTATCACATGCCCCATACTGGCTATCCAGGGCGAAGACGACGAATACGGAACGCTGGAACAGATTCGCGGCATCGCGCGGCATGCCGCGCAAACCAGGCTGCGCGCCATTCCCGCCTGCGGCCATTCGCCTCACCGCGATCGGCCCCAGGTCGTCATCGACGCGCTGCGCGACTTCCTGGCCATCGAAGCGAATGCCTAGCCCAGGCGCATCGATCCAGGCCTCGGCCGTTGCGCCGTCGTGCCCGGCATCACAGGGCCGGTTCGGGCGCAGTCAAGAAAACGCGGCGGCGGCCCGTCCCAGCCTGTCGTTGACCGCCTGCCAAGACGGCGTGGACGGTGCCTTCTGGACCAGAATACGGCCGTAGCCCTGCTGATCCAGGCGCCGTAATGCGGCATACAAATCACGCGCATACACTCGCGGATCCGACGATGCCATGATCCAGGACACATTGCCCGGCAGGTCCAGGGGCGCCGCGTCAAAGGCATAGACCGCCCATTTCTCGCCGGCGGCAACGGCGGCGACGGCCTCCCGAATCCGCTCCGCCGACAGCAGCGCCAAGGGCGTGCGCGGCGCATAATGCGCCTTTAGGGATCCGGACACCTTGGGCGCGGCGGCGTCGGGCAATGCTACGTCCCGCCCCAGCACCTCGGCCAACTCACGCGCCGATACATGGCCCGGACGCAATAGCACCGGCCCCACGCCCTGATCCAGCCGCGACAGATCGATGATGGTGGACTCGATCCCGACTTCGCTCGAGCCGCCCTCCAATATCATCAAGGCCTGCTCGTCCAGCTCGGGAAATTCGCTGCGGACGTGGCCGGCGGTCGTGGGCGACACCTGGCCGAACTTGTTGGCCGAAGGCGCGGCCAGCGCGCCGTGCCCGCCCGGCTTGAGCGATGCGAACCTGGCCAGAAGCGCCTGGGCCACCGGATGCGACGGGCAGCGTATGCCGATGCTGGGCTGTCCTGCGCTGATGCTGTCCGGAATCCGCTCCGCCCTAGGCAATATCAGAGTCAGCGGCCCAGGCCAGAACGCGTCGATGAGCGCTCGCGCTTCGAGCGGAACCGATGCCGTCCAGTAGCCGATATCGGCATTCGAAGCCACGTGGGCGATGACCGGATGATGGGCGGGCCGCCCTTTGGCGGCATAAATCCGCGCGACCGCCTCGGGATTTTCCGCGTCGGCGCCAAGACCATAGACCGTTTCCGTGGGAAACGCGACCAAACGTCCCCGCAGGAGACGCTGCGCCGCTTCCTCGATGCGCTGGACGGCTTGCGGCGGCAAGGAAGAATCCGTCATGGCCGGTAATCGAGGCGCAAGGCCTGCGCGACGCGGGAAGCCGTCCGTCGCGCCTCGTCCAGCGTCGGCGCCGTAATGTTGATATGTCCCATCTTGCGGCCCTTGCGCGCCTGGGATTTTCCGTAAAGATGCAGACAGACGCCGGGTTCGCCCAGCACGGCGGGCCAATCCGGCTCGCGCTGGACGCCGCTGTCTCGATCGAACCACAGATCACCCAGCACATTGAGCATGATGACCGGCCGCAACAAGCTCACATCGCCCAGCGGCAGACCGGCCAGCGCGCGGACCTGCTGCTCGAACTGGCTGGTGACGCAGGCGTCCAGCGTGTAGTGGCCGCTGTTGTGGGGGCGTGGCGCGGCCTCGTTGGCGACCAGCGACCCGTCCTTCAAGACGAAGAATTCGATGCACAGTACGCCGACATAGGAAAGGCTGCGCGCGATGTCGCCCGCGGCCTGCTGCGCCTGGCGCATCAAGGCGTCGTCGACGACGCCGGGCGCCACCGTGCTGGCCGCCAAGATGCCGTCGCAATGCTCGTTGCGCGCGCTGGGATACATCACCGCCCGGCCGTCCAGGCCGCGCGCCATCACCACGGAAAGCTCGCTTGCCAACGGCAGCATGGCCTCCAGCACGCAAGGCGCTTGCTTGAACTCCTCGAACGCCCGGCGGGCCTGCTCGCGCGTCGCGACGCGCCTCTGGCCCTTGCCGTCGTAACCCAGACGGGCGATTTTCAGGATGCCGGGAAACAGCGTGTCGGGCGCCTGATCGATATCGCTTGCCGACCGCACTGCCGCGTACGGCGCTACCGGCACGCCCGCTTTCCGGATGAAGTCCTTTTCCTGGATGCGGTCCTGAACAATCGCTACGGCATCGCCGGACGGGCATACGCGCGACGCGCGCGCAAGCCGCCTCAGGCTGTCGGCGGGCACGTTCTCGAATTCGGTCGTGATCGCCGCGCATCGCTCGGACAAGGCGGCCAAGGCTTGCGCGTCGTCATAGGCGGCCTGAAGATGCCAATCCGCCGTGGCGCCGGCCGGACTGCACGCATCGGGTTCCAGGACGGCGACCTTGTAGCCCATGGACTGGGCGGCGAAACAGAACATGCGTCCCAGCTGGCCTCCGCCCACCATGCCCAGCCAGGAACCGGGCGCGATCACCGCCGTATCCGTCGTGCTGTCGTTCATGGTCATGCTCAGGTCGACGGCGGCAAGGTCATGGCGCGCGCCGCCTCGGTCTGGCGGGCGCGAAACGCGCGCAGCTTTTCCAGCAAGGCCTCGTCGTGCATGGCCAGGCATGCGACGGCATGAAGCGCGGCATTGGCCGCGCCGGCCTCGCCAATGGCGAACGTGGCGACCGGGATGCCCTTGGGCATCTGGACGATGGACAAGAGCGAGTCCTCGCCGCGCAAATAGCGCGAAGGAACGGGCACGCCGAACACCGGCACCGGCGTCAACGCGGCCATCATGCCGGGCAAGTGCGCCGCGCCGCCGGCGCCCGCGATTACGGCCCGTATGCCGCGGCCGTATGCCTGGGCGCCGTATTCCACCATGTCGAGCGGCATGCGGTGCGCGGACACCACCCGCGCTTCGTGAGCGATGCCGAATTCATCCAATACGGCCACCGCCTGCTTCATGACGTCCCAATCACTGGACGAGCCCATGACGATGCCCACCATCGGAACGGCTTGCGTCGTGCCGGCCGTCTTCATGCCGAGGTCAGCCTATCGAGCGCTTCGCGGTATTTCGCGGCGGTTTTCTCCAGGACGTCGGCGGGCAAGCGCGGCGCGGGCGGCGTCTTGTCCCAATCCTGGGTCTCCAGCCAGTCGCGCACGAACTGCTTGTCGAACGACGGCGGGCTGATGCCTTCGCGATACTGCGCGGCGGGCCAGAAACGCGATGAATCCGGCGTCAGTACTTCGTCCATCAAATGCAGCGCGCCGTTCTCGTCCAGACCGAATTCGAATTTGGTATCGGCGATGATGATGCCTTTGGAGGCCGCAAACGACGCCGCCTCGGTGTACAGCTGCAAGGTCACGCGGCGGATTTCGTCGGCAAGCTCCCGGCCCACTTCGCGCACGACGTGCGCGAAGTCCACGTTCTCATCATGCGAGCCGAACTCGGCCTTGGCGGCGGGCGTGAAAATCGGTTCTGGCAAGCGGCTGGCCTGCTGCAGTCCGGCCGGCAGGACGATGCCACAGACTTTGCCGCCGGCGCGATAATCGTTCCAGCCCGACCCGATCAGGTAGCCGCGCGCCACCGCTTCCACCAGAATGGGCTTCAGGCGCTTGACCACCATCGCCCGCCCCGCCACCTGGTCGCGCTCGTTCACCGCCACGACGTCGACCGGATCGATGCCGGTCGAATGATTGGGTAGGACATGAGCGAGCTTCTTCAGCCAGAATTCGGTCAACTGCGTCAGAACCCGGCCTTTGCCGGGTATGGGATCGTCCAGGATGACGTCGAACGCGGAGATGCGGTCCGAAGCCACGATCAGCAGCTTGTCGTCGCCCACCGCGTACATGTCGCGGACTTTGCCGCGCGCCAGCAGCGGCAGGGATTGTATGGTCGATTGATGCAGGGCCTGGGCCACGTTCCGTCCCTGGCTCATTTATTGCACGACCTGGGCCAGCTCGCCCGCGGCGTAACGGCGCGCCATCTCGGCAAGCGGGATCGGCTTGATCTTGCTGGCGTTGCCCGCGGTGCCGAACTGCTGGTAGCGCTGGACGCAGATGGCCTTGGCGGCAGCCCGCGCGGGCTTGAGGTATTCGCGCGGATCGAACTTCGACGGGTTCTCCGCCATGAAGCGGCGGATCGCGCCCGTCATGGCCAGGCGGATGTCCGTGTCGATGTTGACCTTGCGCACGCCGTACTTGATGGCTTCCTGGATCTCTTCGACGGGAACGCCGTAGGTTTCTTTCATGTCGCCGCCGAACTGGCGGATTTCGGCCAGCAATTCCTGCGGCACGCTGGAGCTGCCGTGCATGACCAGATGGGTATTGGGCAGGCGCTTGTGGATTTCCTTGATGCGCGAAATGGAAAGGATGTCGCCCGTGGGCTTTCGAGTGAACTTGTACGCGCCATGGCTGGTGCCGATGGCGATGGCAAGGGCGTCCAATTGCGTGTGGCGCACGAAATCGGCCGCCTGCTCGGGATCGGTCAACAGCTGGTCCATGGTCATCGTGCCTTCGGCGCCATGCCCGTCTTCCTTGTCGCCCTTCATGGTTTCCAGGGAGCCAAGACAGCCCAGTTCGCCTTCCACTGTGACGCCGACCTTGTGCGCCGTCTCGACCACGCGGCGGGTCACGTCCAGGTTGTATTCGTAGTCGGCGATGGTCTTGCCGTCTTCCTTCAACGAGCCGTCCATCATGACGCTGGAGAAGTTCAAGTCGATCGCGCCCTGGCATATCGCCGGCGATTGGCCATGATCCTGGTGCATGACCACCGGAATATGGGGATAGGTGTCGATGGCGGCCTGGATCAGCATCTTGAGAAAGCCCTCGCCCGCGTATTTGCGCGCACCCGCGGAAGCCTGCATGATGACCGGGCTGTCGGTTTCATCGGCCGCTTCCATGATGGCCTGGACCTGCTCCAGATTATTGACGTTGAACGCCGGAATGCCATAACCGTTCTCGGCGGCGTGATCAAGCAACTGACGCATGGAAACTAGGGCCATGAGAAGACCTCCTGAAAGCTGAATTATTTAAGAAGCAACCGTAATTTTACGAGGGAATGGAATTAATTGCTCGTCAGTCCCGAGGCCGGCGAACGGCCGATTTCGGCCTGAAAGCCTTCACTACGGTATCGATGGTTTCAATGTAGGGACCGCCGATCAGGTCGAGGCAATAAGGCACCGCCGCGAACACGCCGGCCGCCAGCACATTGCCATTCTCGTCCCTCAATCCCTCGAGGGTTTCCTTGATGGCTTTGGGCTGACCCGGCAGGTTGATCACCAGCGCGGCATGGTCGGCGGTCTCGCGTATGACGGCGACCTGGCGCGACAAGATGGCCGTCGGCACGAAACGCAGGCTGATCTGGCGCATCTGCTCGCCGAAGCCGGACATTTCCTTGGTGGCGATCGCCAATGTCGCCTCGGGCGTCACGTCGCGCCGAGCGGGTCCCGTGCCGCCGGTCGTGAGCACCAGGTCGCAACCCGCCTCATCCACCAATTCGATCAAGGCCGCCTGGATGAGCTCGCGCTCGTCCCGGACCAGGCGGCTCGCGTACTGCGGCTTGCGCGTCAATGCGCCGTCCAGCCAAGCCCGCAGGGCTGGAATGCCCTCATCCCGGTAGACGCCCGACGACGCGCGATCAGACACGGACACCAGCCCCACCAGTAATTCGTCGGGATGCGTACGATGCAATCGGATTTGGTCGGGCACGGCTTGGGTTCTCCTGAAAACGGCAGCGGCGCCGGCGGGAATGCGGCGCGACGCGGGCTAGCGGTTTTGTCCACTATGGCAATGAAGCGACCTCGATCGCATCCGCCATTTTACCGTCAAGGTGGCCCCGTCGCCGGACAAACGGTATGCTGTCGCCATGACGACGACTACTCTGCTTCTCGCCGGCGCGGGCGATCTGGCCTTGCGCACCGGCCGCCTGTTCATGCAAGACGACGCCCGGGTGATCGGCCTGCGCCGCCGGCCGCCGGCGGGCGCCGACGACGGCATCGCATGGATGGCGGCCGATCTGGGCGACCCGTCCACGCTGTCCGGCTTGCCCGGCGACATCACCCACGTGCTTTACGCCGCCTCTCCGGATGCCGGCAGCGAAGCCGCGTATCGACGTATTTTCATCGACGGCTTGCGCAATGTATGCGAGCGCCTGCAAGCCGCGACGCTGCGGCGCATCGTCTTCGTTTCCTCAACGGCCGTCTACGGGTCCAGCCAGGAAATCATCGATGAAGACACACCGGCCCAGCCGGAGCATTTCAACGGGCGTGTCTTGCTCGAAGCCGAGCAATGGCTGCACCGACGCCATCCCCATGCCGCCGTGAGCTTGCGGCTGTCGGGCCTGTACGGCCCCGGCCGGACGGGCCTGCTCACGCGGCTCGCCGACGGCACGGCAAGCGTGCCGGACGGCGGCGGCCATTGGGCCAACCGCATTCATATCGATGACGCCGCGCGCGCCTGCGCGCATCTGCTCAAGCTGCCTTCCCCGGAACCGCGCTATATCGGCACCGACGGCCAACCCTGGCGCATCGACGCGCTATATGACGCCCTGGCGCAGGCCCTGGACGCGCCCGTGCCGTTGCGTCATCGCGCGCCGGAAGCCGCAAGCGGCAAACGACTGTCCAACGCCCGCCTGCGCGCCAGCGGCTTCGAGTTCCTGTGGCCCGACGCCCTGGAGGGCTATCGTCCGCTGATCCAGAACTACTTGGACGCCGCGCGTTCTTGAAGTATCGCCACCGCGGGCAGCGTCTTGCCTTCCAGAAACTCCAGGAAAGCGCCGCCGCCGGTCGAGATATAGCCGACTTTGTCGGAGATGCGGTATTTGGCGATGGCCGCCAAGGTATCGCCGCCGCCCGCTATCGAAAACGCATCGGATTCGGCAACGGCCTTGGACACCGTCTTTGTGCCGTTCTCGAAGGCATCGAACTCGAATACGCCGACCGGTCCGTTCCAGACGATCGTACCCGCCTTGGAAAGGATGGCGGCTAGTTGCCCGGCGGTTTGCGGACCGATGTCGAGGATCATGTCGTCGTCGGCCACCTGATCGGCGGCCAGGACCCGGGCCGGCGCATCGGCGCTGAACTGCTTCGCGCAAACGACGTCGACCGGAATGGGCACGGCCGCCCCGCGTTGACGCATCAGGTCGATCACCGCCCGCGCCTGATCGACCTGGTCCGGCTCGGCCAGGGACTTGCCGATGGACAGGCCCGCAGCCAGCATGAAGGTGTTGGCAATGCCGCCGCCGACCACCAATTGGTCGACCTTGGAGGCCAGCGCTTGCAGGATGGATAATTTCGTAGATACTTTGGATCCTCCCACGATGGCCACCAGCGGGCGCTTGGGATTCTCCAACGCCCGCCCCAGCGCATCGAGCTCCGCTTCCAGCAGAGGACCCGCGCAGGCCACGGGAGCGAACTGCGCGATGCCGTGCGTCGTGGCCTCGGCGCGATGCGCCGTGCCGAACGCGTCATTGACGTACACGTCGCACAATGCCGCCATCTTGCGCGCCAGCTCCGGGCTGTTCTTTTTCTCACCCACATTGCAGCGGCAATTCTCGAGCAGGACTACCCGGCCCGGCTCGACCTGAACGCCCTGCACCCAGTCCCGGCGCAGCTCGACGGGCATGCCCAGCAATTGCGAGAGACGCTGCGCCACAGGCTCCAGCGTATCCGCCGGCGCGACGACGCCTTCCGTGGGCCGGCCCAGATGAGAGGTCACCATCACCGCCGCGCCGGCGTCCAGCGCCATGCGTATGGCCGGTATCGACGCCCGGATGCGCGTGTCCTCGGTAATCGCGCCGTCCTTCAACGGCACGTTGAGGTCGGAACGGATGAAGACGCGCTTGCCGCGCAGCGCATCGGCCTGGACCAGCGCCGACAATGTCAGTACAGTAGACATACGGGAACCTGTCGGCTTACTTGGCCGAAACCAGCGCGACCGTGGTGTCCAGCATGCGGTTGGAGAAACCCCATTCGTTGTCGTACCAGGACGTCACCTTTACCAGATTGCCCGACACCTTGGTCAGCCCGGCATCGACCGTGCTGGAGGCGGGGTTGTGGTTGTAGTCCACGGAAACCAGCGGCTCATCGTTGTATTCCAGGATGCCCTTCAAGGCGCCTTCGGAGGCCGCCGCCTTCAAGATGCCGTTGACTTCTTCGACCGTGGTGTCGCGCGAAGCCGTGAAGGTCAGATCGACGATGGAGACGTTGATCGTCGGAACGCGAATGGCGAAACCGTCCAGCTTGCCGTTGAGTTCGGGCAGGACCAGGCCGACGGCCGCCGCGGCGCCGGTCTTGGTCGGAATCATGCTGTGCGTGGCCGAGCGCGCGCGGCGCAGGTCTTCGTGATAGAC
>CAZKBT010000042.1:0-24949 GCA_964551305.1 uncultured Burkholderiaceae bacterium | reverse complement strand
ATTAAACGTGTTCTTCGCAAAAACAAGTCTAATGAATGTCGCTGTCCCCCGTTTACGATGTAGAGCCCGAATATCAGGTCAACGAACATCGAAGAACCGGCTGGGCTTGCAGCCGAAATGCTTTCTGAACATCGTGGCAAAAGCTCCGGGGCTTTCATAGCCGAGCGACAGCGCGATATCGATGACTTTTTCACCTCCGGCCAACAGCTCCAGCGCCCTTAGCAGGCGAACCTGCTGACGCCATTGCCCGAAGGTCATTCCCGTTTGGGCGACGAACAGACGCTGCACCGTTTTTGCATGTACTTGGAGGCGAGCCGCCCAATCGGCCAACGTGGACGCATCCTCCGGCCGCCGTTGAAGGCTTTCGCAAATCGTCGCAACACGCCGATCGGTCGGCATGGGTAAATGCAGCGGCAGCACGGGCAAGACACGCAGCTCGTCCAACAGCAGCTGCATCAGGCGTCCGTCACGGGAATCGGGCCGATACGGAACCCTCACATCCATCGCGGAGCGAATCAATTCCCGCATCAAAGGCGATATGCCCACGACCTTGCAGCCGACCGGCGGGAGCGGCGCCGCATCCCGCCGCACATACGTGCTGCGCATATGGACTTCGCCTATGCAGCGTATTGCATGCGTCATACCCTCCGGCACCCAAAGCCCGCGACTGGGCGGAACCACCCAGTGCCCGGAATCGGCATGCACCACGATAACTCCCTGCAGCGCATGCACGAGCTGGTGCTTGGTGTGTTTATGGGGCGCAATCCGCCACCCCGAAGGATAATTGTTGGCGCGACAATGCACTGGCGCATCGCTGCTTTCCACGCGAGCCAGGGTTTGAGCCAAAGCTGTCGGAGCGGAAAGCCGGGCCATGTCCTTTTTGAAGAATGTCTATTCCTAATTACGCAAGATAGACTTTAGCAAAATTTTTAAACTTCGTTTTCCACCGCCGCCGCTCAGACGGTCCCCACCCCCGCGGCGGCGTTGATCACACAACCTGGATCCCGGCTCATGTCCCTTTCCGATAACGCGGCGGCACTCGATGCGCCCCGCGTGCGCCAACCCGAAGGCTTCGTTGCCCGCATCGTCGGAGCAGCCGCTCTTGCACACTTGCTGAACGATCTGATCCAGGCATTGCTGCCATCGATCTATCCGATGCTCAAAACGCAGTTCTCTTTGAGTTTCGGCCAAATCGGCGGGATCGCCCTGGCCTACCAGGTCACGGCTTCATTGCTTCAGCCATGGATCGGCCTTTACACCGACAAGCACCCCAAGCCTTATTTGCTGCCGGCGGGCATGATGATGACGCTGATCGGGATCGCCATGCTGTCTCTTGCTGGCAGCTATGTCATGCTGATCGTGGCGGCATGCGTGGTAGGCATAGGCTCCGCCACGTTCCACCCGGAGGCGTCGCGCGTTGCACGGATGGCCTCGGGCGGCCGTTTCGGAACGGCGCAGTCCGCCTTCCAGGTCGGCG
Organism: uncultured Burkholderiaceae bacterium; assembly: GCA_964551305.1. GTDB lineage: Bacteria > Pseudomonadota > Gammaproteobacteria > Burkholderiales > Burkholderiaceae_B > JBAZDC01. Next base: position 23,472 of record CAZKBT010000042.1, on the reverse strand, counting down.
GCAACGCGGGTTCGGCAATCGGCCCGCTGCTGGCGGCGGCGATCGTGGTGCCGTACGGTCAATCCGCCATCGCTTGGTTCATGCTGGTCGCCGCGCTGGCCGTTTGGGTGCTCCTGAAAATTACCGCATGGACGCTTCGTCATGGCCAGGCGCAAGCGAAGGGCATGGCCCGCAAGCAGGACGGTGGCCTGAGCCGCAATGAGATCGTCCGGGCCATGATGGTCATTGCCGTTCTGATGTTCGCCAAGTTCGTCTACATCGCCGCATTCACCAATTACTTTACTTTCTATTTGATCGAGCGGTTCGGCATCGGCCTGCAGCAAAGCCAGATCTGTCTTTTCATCTTCCTGGCCGCCGTGGCCATCGGCACGTTCGCCGGTGGCCCGGTGGGCGATCGCATAGGCCGCAAAGCGGTGATTTGGACGTCTTTCATGGGTGTGGCGCCCTTCGCCCTGGCCCTGCCTTACGCAAGCCTGTTCTGGACGGCATTGCTCGCCATCGCCATCGGCCTGGTGATGTCCTCCGCTTTTGCCGCGCTGGTGGTCTACGCCCAGGAAGCGGTGCCGGGCCGCGTCGGCATGGTGGCGGGCGTCATGTTCGGCCTGATGTTCGGACTCGGCGGGCTGGGAGCCGCGGGCCTGGGACAGCTGGCTGACACGCACGGCATCACGTGGGTTTATCGAGTCTGCTCTTTTCTCCCGATGCTGGGGCTGGCGACGGCGCTGCTGCCCAAAACGCGATCGAGCATGGCGCGCGCGAACTAGGCAAAACCATGTGTCGACAGACAGGAGGGTTGTTGCTACGATAACCGGTCGAGGGACCTATGCAGCCTCGGTTCGAGTCTGTTGTCACGCGCACCGTGTTCCCGACGCGTAGCATGTGGTCATTCGGTCAAACGCCCATCGCATGACATGGAGTGTATAGATCATGGATACGACCCGAACACAACGCATGCCGCCGCTGAACGCGCTGAAAAGCTTTGAAAGCGCGGCGCGGCATGAAAGCTTCCTGAAGGCCGCCGCCGAATTGCACGTCACCCCGGGCGCGGTCAGCCGTCTGGTCAAATCGCTGGAAAGCCATCTGGGTGTGGAGTTGTTCATTCGTTCTCATCGGGGCGTCACCATCACGCCCGAAGGCAAGGTGTTCGCGCAGGATATCGCGGAGGCCTTCAATCGAATCTGTCATGCGGCCGACCGGGTACAGCAGAATGCGCACGACCGCGGACTCAGTATTTGCTGCCACCCTACTTTCGCGGTGCATTGGCTGATTCCGCGCTGGGTGCGATTCCAGGCGGCGTTGCCCAGCGCGCAGATCAACTTGAAGACCACCCTGGCGCCCGAACTCGAAAGCACCGACGACTACGACTTCGTGGTCAAGCTGGGCCCGGATCCGGAGCGGCAGCCCCATGGCGACTCCGGGGTCATGGCCGAACGCGTCCTGGACGTGGAGACCTTCCCGGTGTGCTCGCCCGCATTCCTGCGTCACCACGGAGGGGCGCTGTCGCTGGACGAGATCGATCGCTATCCCCTGATCCATGCCCAATTGCGGCCGCAGGACTGGGATCGCTGGCTCGCGTCGGTCGGCCGCCAAGCGGCGCGCCAGCCGTCGGCCCTCATGTTCGAAAGCTTGACGCTGGCCTATAACGCGGCCGTTTCCGGAGCCGGCATAGCGATCGGCATTCGCGCCTTCATCGCCGACGACATCGCGGCGCAACGGCTGGTGGCGCCGTTTTCCCATATACGCAAGAGCCGCATGGGCTTCAACATTTACTTCGATGCGCGGCGGGCGTCCCGCTCGCCGCGCATCGAACAAATCCGCCGCTGGATGGTGCAGGAACGCGCCAAGGAACGCTTGGCCGCGCAAGAGCCGATCAACGAACCTACTCTGCCCGCTTTTGCAGAATGAGCGATGCGTCGGCGATGACCAGATTCGGCGTCGCGCCTCGGCTGCATACCATGACCGGGTTCAGGTCCAGTTCGGCCACCAAGTGGCTGCGGCGATAAAAGAACTCTGAAATACCGGAAATCAGCTTGGCGAATTCCGCGATATCGGCGGGCTCCTTGCCTCTGGCGCCATTGATGATGGGGAATGCCTTATGGCTGCGCAAGGCTTGCTCGGCGTCCCGGCTCGACAGCGGCGCCATGCGGATTTCGGGCGCGCCCAGCAGCTCCGCGTAAATTCCACCCGCGCCGATCACCACGACCGGACCGAAGGTGGCATCGGTGCGGCAACCCACGAACCACTCCATCAACGCGCCTTCCACCATGGATTCCACCAGAACCTCTCCGCCGGCCAGGCCGGCGCGACGGGCTCGATCCTGCAAAACGCGCTGCTGCTCCGGGACGTCGCCCACGGGAACACTCAATGCGACGAGCCCCAGCTCCGACTTATGAAGCGCATCATCGGCGCAGAACTTGACCACAGCGCGACCGTCGTCGGGCCCGCCGGGCACGGGTAGCCCGGCCATGGCCAGGATCCGCTTGCTGTCGGCCTCATGCACGATCCGGCGGCCGGATTCCATCCAGCGCAGCAACTGTTGATCTATCTGATCGGGTCCGGCTTTGACGGACGGCATGGAATTGAGGGCGTTCATCTCTTTCCTTGTCTTGGATCGTCAGGCGATGTCGGTATCGCCGCGAATGGCGCGAAAAGCCAGGGCCACCCGGCCGGTGTTGCCGTAGATCGGAATGCCGCTTTCGGTCAGGATGGCCAGGGATTCCGGCGTCTGCTCCGCCGAACCCGTCCAGCAGACCACCACGGGCTTGTCCGTGACTCGATACATGCGAACGATGGCGTGCGCGAACGCCGGATTGCGGATATATGTCGAGATGATGGCAAAGCCATCCAGATTCCGGGCCTGGGCGAACAGATTCAGCACCTCTTCGAACAGCGACTCCTGCGTCAGGATGGCGCCGGACAGATCGATCGGATTGCGGGTCGCGCCAAACTCCGGCACTTTACCCTTGAGACGCTCCAACGTATCCGGATCGAACGGCGGCACCGTGAATCCGTCCAGTTCAAGCAAATCGGCCAATTCCACCGCTAGTCCGCCGGCCACGGACAGCACGCCGATCGCCTGCCCTTTCAGGCGCCTGCCGTTGGCCAGGGCGGTCACGGCATCGATGGCGGAGCCGCTGTCGCGGGCGCGCACCACGCCCAGTTGACGGAAGACCCCGTCGATGACGCGGTCGTCCGACGCCATGGCGCCGGTATGGCTGCTTGCCGCCGCCACGCCGGCCGTACTGCGGCCGCTCTTGACCACCACGATGCGCTGCCGGCTGCTCAGCCGCTGGACAGCGCGAGCGAAATGCCGTCCATTCTTGATCTGCTCCATGTAGCACAGGATGACGCCGCAGTCCGGCACGCCGGCCAGCGCATGGATGTAGTCCGCGGCCGTCAACACAGCCTCGTTGCCGGAGCTGACCAGGCAGCACAGCCCGATGCCGCGCCGCATCAAATTGTTTGCCATATAGCCCGCCATGGCGCCGGACTGCGACAGAATGGCGACATTGCCTTTCAGCATCTGGTTGTACATCGGGCTGAAAGTCATCTGCAGCTTGGAGCCCGGCACGACGACGCCCTGGCAGTTCGGACCGATGACGGGCAACTGGGCTTCCAGGCAATACTGGCGCAATGCCGTTTCCAGGGCGGCGCCGCGCTCTCCGATCTCGGTGAACCCCGAGGCCAGGATAACGGCAAGACGCAGCTTGCCCGTGGGCACGGACGCCAGTGCCGTCACGATGAAGTCCGCGGGAACGGCGAACAGCGCGGCGTCCACCGTCTCGGGAATCTCGGCAAAGGACTGCACCAGCCGCAAGCGCGGGTGATCGGACCCGAAAATGGCGGGATCGACCTCGGCGCGCGCAACGCCGTAGATGTTTCCCTCGAAGCCGTTGTCGATGACATTGCGCAAGATGACATTGCCCAGCTTCGCCGGGTCGGACGAGATGCCGACGACAGCCACCGCTTTCGCGGTGAACAGCGCCTGGATGGCCTGTTGCAGGCTGTCGGTATCGACGGTGAGCTGAGTGACGGATTTCATTGCCATATTGTCGCCTGTGTTATTCGGCTTTCAAGCCGACCTCCTTGACCAACGCGCCCCACTTTTTGGTCTGGGATGCCAGGATCTCATCCATTTCCTCGGGCGAGGTGGCGGGCAGCTCCCAGCCAAGAGAGTCGATGTACAGAGTCTTGGCCTCCGGCGTGCTCAACGCTTCCTTGATGGCGCCATGCAATTTTGCCTTGATGGCGGGAGGGATGCCCTTCGGACCGGCAATACCGAACCATTCCTCCGCTTCGAAGTCGGGAAGCACTTCGGTGATGGTGGGAACGTCGGGGAATATCGGTGAACGGGACTCGCCGGTGACGGCCAGCACTTTCAGATTACCCGCGCGCACTTGCTGCAGGACGGAACCCAGGTCCAATACGCCGATGGGCAGGCGTCCCGCGACCAGGTCGCTCTGCGTTGCGGCGCCGCCCTTGTAAGGAATATGGACGAACTTGGTGCCGGCCAGCTTGTTGACCAGCTCCATGGACAGATGCGCCATGGAGCCCACCCCGGAAGTACCGTAGCTGCCGTACTTATCGGGATCAGCCTTGACTTTCTCGATGAGCTCGGCAAACGAGGACACGGGCAATGAGGGATGCGTTACCACCAGCTTGGGCGCCCGGTTCACCACGGTAATGCCGCTGAAGTCCTCCGGCATGCGGTAAGGCATGCTTTTCTGCATGCCCGGCATAATAGTGTGTCCGGTAACCAGCAGCACGAGGCTATAGCCGTCCGGCGCCGCTTTGGCGACGTGATCGGCGCCTATCATCCCGCCGGCGCCCGTCCTGTTGTCGACGACGACCTGCTGGTTCCAGGTCTTGCTCAAGTGGTTGGCGATGAAACGCGTGACGCTGTCGGCCGGCCCCCCGGCCGAGAACGGCACGATGATCGAGATGGGTTTGCTGGGATAGGCATCGGCATTTTCAACGGCGTGGGCGGTCAAGCCGGTGGCAAGCAGCAATCCCGCCAGTAGCGATCGGATCCTCATAATTGTCTCCTGTTCTTTTATCGTATGGATCGCGGCGGCTCCTTCCGGATCGGAGCGCCACGATCGGTCGGTGATGTGGCCGGCAGTGATATGTTGGTCGAGCCGTCCATCACTGACAAACGATTTTTTGGGACGGCTGAGATACAAAAACTCAGTCATGAATATGATGAATGAGAAAATCTGATTCATGACAGAGAATTAATCGGTTGCGGCTCGAATCAGGCCCTCGATATAGTTTCCTCCAAGCACCATCAATCGAAAATTTCCAATGCAACCGGGAGACAAGTTCATGAGAGAAGCCGTCATCGTTTCCACCGCCCGCACGCCGATCGGCAAGGCATACCGCGGCGCCTTCAATCTTACGCACGGCGCCGAGCTGGGCGGCCATTCGCTGCGGCACGCGGTCGAACGGTCGGGCGTGGCGGCCGACGAAATCGAGGACGTCATCATGGGCTGCGGCATGCCCGAGGGCGCGACGGGCTACAACATCGGCCGGCAGATCGCCATTTGCGCGGGGCTGCCGATCGAGACCGGAGGCACGACGGTCAATCGCCTGTGCGCCTCGGGACTGCAGGCCATCGCCATCGCGGCGCAACGCATCATCGTCGATCGCGTGCCCGTGATCGCGGCGGGCGGGCTGGAAAGCATCAGCCTGGTACAGGACAATCACCATAACGGCGTGAAGAAGAGTCCCTGGCTCATGGAGCACAAGCCGGAAACGTACGACGCCATGCTGCGCACGGCGGAAGTGGTGGCGCAACGCTATGGCGTCAGCCGCGAGGCTCAGGACGACTACGGCTACCAAAGCCAGATGCGCACGGCGGCGGCCCAGAAGAACGGCTTGTTCGACGACGAGATCGTACCTATGGAAACGGTCAAGCTGAGCAAGAACAAGGAAACGGGCGAAAGCTTCGAAGAACGCGTCATGCTGACCAAGGACGAAGGCAATCGCCCCGACACCACGCGCGAAGGCTTGGCCGCTCTGCCTCCGGTGCTGGAACCGGGCACTACGATCACGGCGGGCAATGCGTCGCAACTGTCCGACGGCTCGTCGGCTTGCGTGCTGATGGAGGCCAAGGAAGCTGAGCGGCGCAACCTGCAGCCGCTGGGCGCGTTCCGGGGTTTCGTGGCCACGGGCTGCGAGCCCGACGAAATGGGCGTGGGCCCCATTCTGGCGGTCAAGACTCTGTTGAAGCGTTTCGACCTGCGTGTGGAGGACATCGATCTGTGGGAACTGAACGAAGCCTTCGCCAGCCAAGCCGTGTACTGCCGCGACCAGCTCGGCATTCCCAATGAACTGCTGAACGTCAATGGCGGCGCGATTTCGGTCGGCCACCCGTACGGCATGAGCGGCGCGCGCATGGCCGGCCACATCCTGATCGAGGGCCGCCGCCGCGGCGCGCGCCTGGTCGTGGTCTGCATGTGCGTCGGCGGCGGCATGGGCGCCGCCGGCCTGTTCGAAGTCTATCGCTAATGAAAGAAAAGGAACCCGTCAAAATGTCCGAACTCTCTCCGAAAACCATATTGGTCGACGTGCGCGACAATGTCGCGTGGATCACGATCAACCGGCCCGACGCCATGAACGCGCTGGCGCGCGAGACGGTCATCGAAATAGACGAGGCGCTGCAACATCTCGAAACCCGGGATGACGTTCACGCGCTGGTCTTCACCGGCCAAGGCCGTGCGTTCTGCGCCGGCGGCGACTTGAAGTACTTCAAGGAAACCGTGGGCAGCGGCGACATGAACCGGTTCCGCGCCTACCTGAACCTGTGCCAGAACATGTATCGCCGCGTCGAGGCCTTCCCGCATCCAACGATCGCGGCGGTCAATGGCGTGGCGGTGGCCGGCGGCATGGAGCTGATCATTTCCTGCGACCTGGTCATCGCGGCCGAATCCGCCAAGATCGGCGACGGCCATGCCAATTTCGGCATCATTCCCGGCGGCGGCGGCGCAATCCGCCTGCCGCGCAAGATCCCCATGGCGCTGGCCAAGCGACTGCTGTTCACGGGCAATTTGCTGCCGGCGCGGGAACTGGCCGACTACGGGCTGGTCAATCAGGTCGTGCCGGACGATCAACTGAACGACGCGGTCAACGCCATGCTGGCGCAAATCACCAAAAACTCGCCGCTGGGCCTGCGCCTGATCAAGCAGCTGATCAACGACGGCTACGAACAGCCGCTGGACACCGCCTTGCGGCTGGAAGTGGTGGCGTGGGAAAGCTACGGGCTGAGCAACGACATCAAGGAAGGCCTACAGGCTTTCCAGGACAAGCGCAAGCCCCGCTTTACCGGCCGCTAACAAGATACCGTGTTGACCGAGAACGAGACCATGGACAAACAAACCGCTTCGAACCAGCAGCTGCAGCAGGCCTACCAGCCGTTTTCGTGGGAAGACCCGTTCCTGCTGGAGCAGCAGCTGACCGACGAAGAACGTATGGTGATGGAGGCGGCGCGCGCCTACGGCCAGGAGCAGTTGTTGCCGCGCATCATACAAGCCCACCGCACCGAAAGCTTCGATCGCGAGATTTTTCGTGAACTGGGCGAGCTGGGCTTCCTGGGCGCGACCTTGAAAGGATACGGCTGCGCCGGCGTCAACCACGTCAGCTACGGCCTGATCGGGCGAGAAATGGAACGGGTGGACAGCGCGTATCGCTCCGCCGTGAGCGTGCAATCCAGCCTGGTGATGTATCCCATCCACACCTTCGGCTCCGAAGCGCAGCGCGAAACCTATCTTCCCGGCCTGGCATCGGGCGACCTGGTGGGGTGCTTCGGCCTGACCGAGCCGGACCACGGCTCGGACCCCGGCGGGATGACGACGCGCGCCAGACGCGTAGAGGGTGGATTCCGCTTGTCGGGTGCCAAAAGCTGGATCACCAACTCCCCTATCGCCGACGTGTTCCTGATCTGGGCCAAGGACGACGCTGGCGACATCCGCGGCTACCTGCTCGATCGGGGCATGCCGGGCTTGAGCGCCGAACGCATCGACGGCAAGTTCTCGCTGCGGGCCTCCATCACGGGCACGATCTCCATGGACGACGTATTCGTGCCCGAAGACCGCATGCTGCCCAATGTAAAGGGATTGCGCGGTCCGTTCTCGTGCCTGAACAAGGCGCGGCTGGGTATATCGTGGGGAGCGCTGGGCGCCGCGGAAGCCTGCCTGCGCCAGGCGCGCGAGTATGTGCTGCAGCGCACGCAATTCGGCCGGCCGCTAGCCGCCAATCAACTGGTGCAGAAGAAACTGGCCGATATGGAGACGGAGATCGCCCTGGGCCTGCAAGCGTCGCTGCAAGTCGCGCGCATGATGGACGCGGGACGGGCGTCGACCGAGTCCATTTCCATCATCAAGCGCAACAATTGCGGCAAAGCGCTGGAAATCAGCCGGGTGGCGCGCGACATGCTGGGAGCCAACGGCGTGTCGGATGAATATCACATCATCCGGCATATGATCAACCTGGAGGCCGTCAATACCTATGAAGGCACACACGATATCCACGCATTGATCATCGGACGCGCCATCACCGGGATCCAGGCCTTCTACGACCCCGGGAGCATGCAATGACACGACATCGCAATCGAGAAGGACTGGAATTCACGGCTGCCAATGCGCAAGCCGTCGAAGGCTACGACGAAGCCGTCAAACGCTATCTGCAGTTCCACCAGGATATCGGCGGCGCGCTCAAGGCCGCGCTGACGCAGGACCCGCAAATGCCGATGGCGCTGTGCCTGCGAGGCTATTTCTACATGCTGATGGGTATGCGCCCGCTGGTGGACAAGGCGCGCCAGCTGGCCGAGGGGCTGCAGGCGCAGCGCGAGGCGTGCACGGCGCGCGAGCAGCGGCACATCGATGCGTTGGCAAGCTGGTCGCGGGACTCGCTGCGCGCGGCGACCCGGTATTGGGAAGACATCGCCTGTGACCACCCGCGCGACATACTGGCCGTCAAGATGGCGCATTTCGGCTACTTCTATCTCGGCCGGTCGGCCGCCATCCGCGACGGCATCGCGCAAGCCATCGACTTCTGGTCGCCGCGCGATGCGCTTTACTCTTACATGCTGAGCATGATGTCGTTCGGCCAGGTCGAGGCGGGCGACCTGCAACAGGCCGAGGCTTACGGCCGGCGCGCGCTGGAACTGACGCCGCAGGATCCTTGGGGCGTGCATGCCGTGGCGCACTCGCTCGAAACTACTGAGCGCCGGTTCGAAGCCTTCGACTGGATAGAGCAGCACGAACCGAACTGGAGTCAGGCCAATAATTTCCGCTACCATATCCATTGGCACCGGGCGCTGATTCACCTGGAGCGAGGCGATCTGCAAGCCGCCCTGGACTGGTACGATCGCACGGTCTTCGCCGCCGGCTCGGTCGAGTACCTGGATGTGTGCAACGAAGCATCGCTGCTGCTGCGCCTCGAGCTGAACGGCGTGCCGCTCGGCGACCGCTGGCAGGCCGTGGCGCAAAAAGCCGGCGAACGCGTGAATGACCAGGCGATGGGATGCGCCGACGTCCATTACATGATGGCGCTGTCCAGCAGTCCGCTGCCCGAGCATGCCGCCCAGGCGCAAACCTTGATGGACAACCTGGTACGATACAGCGAAAGCGGCACGGACAATGCCGAAGCCTATCGTGTCGCCGTCGTGCCGCTGGCGCGCGCGCTGCTGGCGTTCCGCCAAGGCCGGTATGCCGAAAGCGCCCGGGACGTGCTGAACTGCGCGGATCAGGCGCACGCCGCCGGCGGCAGCCACGATCAACGGGACGTATACGAGTACCTTGCGGCCGAGGCTCTGTTCCGGGCCGATCCCGCCGCGCCGCGCACCATCGCCTATCTGGCGCGCCGTTCATTTGTGGCGCCCTACAATCGCCACAACTGGCAACGCTACCTGCAGGCGCTGATACAAGCAGGTCACGAACCGACTCTGAACGAGGCCCAGGCGCGCTGCCGAGTCGCGCTGGACGGCGATTTACCGGAGATCGGATCATGACGATGGATACCCGCGCATCGAATTCTCTCGTCACGTTCTCGGTCGAGAACGGGATCGGGCTGCTTACCCTCAACGATCCCGCCACGCAAAATTCCATGAGCCTGTCCATGATGGACGCGTTGGCGCAGATCCATCCCGTGATCTGCGCCGATCCCGAAGTGCGCGTGCTGATCGTCACCGGAGCGGGCGAAGCGTTTTCGGCCGGCGGCAATATGCACGACATGCTGGATCGCCAAGGCGTTTTTGCCGACGACGATCCGATCGCGGCGCGCGACATCAATCTGAACAAGGTACATGCGATTCCCCGCGCGATCCACGCCCTGCCGATGCCCACCATCGCCGCCGTCAATGGCCATGCCATCGGAGGCGGTTGCGATGTCGCGTTGATGTGCGACATGCGTATTGCGTCGGAACACGCCAAGTTCGCGGAATCCTTCCTGCGGGTGGGCCTGCTGCCCGGCGACGGCGGCGCCTGGTTCCTGCCGCGCGCCATAGGCCTGTCTCGAGCGATGGAGCTGGCCTTGACCTGCGACTTCATCGATGCGCGGCAGGCCGAGCGTATCGGCCTGGTTTCCCGGGTGGTCCCGCATGCCCAGCTGATGGACCAAGCCTATGCCCTGGCCTCGCGCATCGCCCGCCACCCGCCCCGCATCGCGCGCATGACCAAGCGCCTGATGCAATTCGGGGCCCATGCAACGCTTCAGGATACACTGGAGATGACCGCCGCCATGCAGGGCATGGTACAAACGTCCGACGAACACAAGGAAACGGCTCGCGCGGTGGCGGCGAAGGTATTGAAGAGATCGTGATGCCTTGGCGGCAGCCTGAGGTTTCGAGTTCGGTGGAACTTTTACGTACCGCTCTGTTATTTAGTTCAGGACGGCGTGAAAAATTCCTTGAAACGGCATCCTTAACTCGAAAAACAGGAAACCAAATGAGCATTTCACTCAACGGCCAAACGCTTAACGAATCCCGCATCGCCCGAATAATGGATGCAAGTTCGCTCGATGACGCTCAGCGAATGGGCCTATTCGATCGGATCAAAGACTTCTTCCGCGGCGGTGTCAAGAAGGAAGCCATTCGGCAAGTATTCGACATGCTCACGCCGGTCAAAGAGAACGGTTTGGCCTCGCTGGACAAGCACGGCCAGCAGCTCGGGCACTTCGCCATGCTGCGCGCCGCCACGCAAGCACCCCACGCTTCCAGATATGAGCTGGACGTTGCAGTGAACGAAGCACGAGGCACCTGGTCTTACAGCATGAATATCGAAGGCATCTCGGTCGTCCAGGGCCGCGATTTGCCGATAGAGAACGGTTACACATTGACCGCCTTCCAAGACCACAAGCTACTGGCGACCCTATGCAATCATCTACAGGAAAGCAGAGACGTCGACCCGCAGAACGTGTTCGATACGCTTCAAGACCGATTCTCTGAAATCAGCAACCAGCACAGCCAAAGCGCGACCTTGCGGCATCCGAGCACAAGCTTGACGAAATTCTCGATGCTTGTCGACACGCTTCTCAAGCAGTTCCCCGAAGCTTATGCCGATATCCACACGCTCACGCCGGGCGTGGAAGTACAAGTGGGCACCAGGCATTGCCAAGCCATTCTCAAGGTGGGAACACTTAAACTCGCAAGCTTTCCCGCCACTGATCGGACGAGTTTGCGCGACATGCTGATCCTGGATCAAAAGCTTCGTCTTCAACATACCACCGCGATGAATCAGCGGGATGAGCAGACAAAAATCGAGAATGCCGTCCAGGACATGGTCGACGATGTGGATCGACGCGGACACGTCCTGGGTATTCTGAAGGATCCTACCTACAGCAGCGGAAACTTCAAAGAAATGCTCGATCCTGACGGAAACCCTGTCTTTACAGCCAGATTCGTCGACCAAAAAGGCGAGGAATATCTCCTCGACCTGTCCAACCGAGGCGCCAGCAATGGCGAATTGCGGGCACAACGCTTGCAGGAGAAGCTTGCTACCGGGCAATACGCGAACTTGGCGGATCTGATCGGGCAAGACCTCGGTACGGAGAATGACGCGATGGTCATTTATCCGCTGAATGGCGCACGGCAAGAGCTCAAGTCGATAGCCATGTACCTGGAAGGCGCGCCTGGTGATTCGGTGGGGCTAACCGGTGAAGATGACGTCGCTGAATTCATGAAGGAGATTCAGCGCGAACTCAGCCCAATGTCTGTATGCAAGACGACATACGGCGCGGTAGCGACCCGTTGCGAATGGGAGTGGGAACACCCCGCTCCCGAGGATATAATCCTGGCGGCCCACAGCGATAGCTCGGAGCCGCCCCCCGCATACGCCTGAATGCGGGTAGTGCGCTTACTTCACGGTGGACGGGGATCGGACCTCGCAATCCACCGTGAGGGCGCGCCCGCCTTCGAACCAGAAAGAGATGGGCAGCGTTTTGCCGATCGGCAGCTCCGCGGTGGGCTGCTCCAGCATGACGTGATGACCGCCCGGCGCGAACTCGAAGTTCGCCCCAGCGGGCAATTCCACCTTGTCGGCATGCACCATGGTCGTCATGCCATCCGAGGTCTGCGTGGCATGCAGCATGACTTTTGAGAAAGCCTTCGACTGCGCGCCGATCAGCACGGCGTCATGGGCGCCGCCGTTATGGATCTTGAAATACCCCGCCGACGGCAGGCGATTGGGCATGGCCCGTATCCAGCATGCGCTGATGGCGACCCCCGCAGGCGCGGCGGCCGTCGCCGCATCGCCAAACGCGGCTTTCGCATGGCTCTTATGCTCATGATGAGCATGGTCTGCGTGATCATGATCATGGCCGGGACATGCTGATACGGATAGCGGCGCCATGGCCGCGCATGCCAGCGCGAGGGATGTGAGATAAGACTTCATTGCTGCTCCTAAAAAAATAAACAAGACTTGCGTGATTAATGGGTGCGACGTGATTGACGATCAATGAGCATGGCCATGTCGAGCGCCTCGACCAGCCTTGGAGTCGCCCGCCAGCGGGCGCGCGGGCGCATCGACCCGCATCGTCTCGCGCTTGCCGTCGGCGCCCTGGAATGTCAGCGTCAAGGGAATATGATCGCCCTCCTTGATCTGCTTGCTCAGCTCGATCAGCATGATGTGATAGCTGCCGGGCTTGAGTTCGACTACTTTTCCCGCCGGCAACGAAATCCGGTCGATCTGGCGCATCTTCATGACATCGTTCTCCATGGCCATTTCATGGATTTCGACATGTCGAGCCGCCGGGGATTCGGCCTGCACGAGCGCGCTGTCGGACCGGGACGTCAAGCGCATGAATGCGCCGGTGGCGGTCTGTTGCGCAACCGTGGCGCGAACCCAGGGCTCGTCGATCTCGACCTGGGCCTGAGCCGTGGCGGCGGCGCAAAGCGCGTAGGCCGCTGCGGTCAGTATGCTTGTCTTCAGCATGGTGTTCTCCTGTAGATACTGCATTAATCGGTGGTTATAAAAGTTGCCGTATATCGTCCGCGCACTCCTGGGCCGTCTGGGAATAATGCAGGCCCAGGCGCAGCTCGCCGCGACGGTCATAGACATAGGCAATGGCGCTGTGGTCCATGGTGTAGGATGAACCGGTGGGTACTTTTTGATAAAAGACCCTGAAGTGCTCGGCGGTCCTTGCCGTTTGCTCGAGATCCCCGTAAAGACCCCGAAAGCTCGGATCGAACGCGTGGGTGTAGGCGTCCAGCACCCCGGGCGTGTCGCGTTCCGGATCTATCGTTATGAAAAGAACCTGCAAGCGCTCGCCGTCCTTGCCCAGCAATTCCTTGGCCTGGGCCGCGCGCAACAAAGCCGTGGGACATACATCCGGACATTGCGTAAAGCCAAAGAAGAGCATCACGACGTTGCCGCCGAAATCCGACAGGCTGTACGGCTTGCCGTCGGTGCCCGTCAACAAGAAATCGCGTCCGAAGTCCGCTCCGGTCAAATCCTTGCCATGAAAGCGCTCCGGCCGGCCGGAGCGAGAGCAGCCATGCAAGGAAAGGCCGGCGGCAAACAAAGCGGAAAGAAAGTTCCGCCGACTCATAGATCGTGTCATGTCTTATCCATCCATGCCGACAGGCGGCCCGGCCGCTGAACGAAGCAGACCCCGCGCCGTCGTCGAGTATCGTCTCGCGGCGTTACCGCCTGGGCAACAGCTTCAAGCTCGGCGCAGGATAGCCGGAATGGCCATGGTGCGTGTTCTTGTTGATGGAGGACATGTCGATCCAATGCGTCGTGCTCCGCTCGCATTCCTGCACGACGGGAAAATACAAGTGGGAATCGGGTATGAGATCGCTGCTCAGGTAGCCGACAAAAACGAATTCATCGTAATAGTCGTCGGGCAGCGAACCGCCGGCCCAGATGACTTCCTTGACTCCCCTGTTCACTTGCATGCCATGCAAGTCGTAGGATCTGGCGTACTGGCCCGCGACGGTTTGCAGCGACCAGCCTGCTTTGGGCTGGGGCCTGACGTCGACAACCCCTTCAGGAATGCGTATACGGATTTCCACCGTGGGAGAACCCTTGCAGCCGTGCGGCACCTTGAGGACGGCCTTGTAGCTGCCGTCTATGGCGGCCTGCTGGTTTTGAAGCGTAATGTGCGAATGCGCCGAAGGGGCGGAAAAAACGGATAGAACCGCGACGGCGATGATCCCGCAAGCACGGAATAGTGACATGAGAATAACCTCGGAATGAAGAGCTGCCGATCCGTGGCTGTTGTAAAAACGGCCACACGCAATAAATCAACCGAGATGGAAAGGTGGTGCGCGCGAACCGAAGGGCGGTCCTAGAATGGACGGCCGGGGTTGGGCCTGGTTGCCATGCGGCAGTATCACCGGACGATACGATACGGTCGTTTCCGGCGCAGGCGCATCCTGGCCCGGCAATGCCGCCTGCGACACGATGAGGCCGTATGGGCATTCCTGCTTACCCGCATGTTCGTCGGAAGACGAGTCGCCCTGCTCATCCGCAGCGCTCAGCGAAAGCACGGTAGTGCCGCCTCCCGCGATACAAAACGTAATGGCGAACTTATCGCCGCGCAGGCTGGAAGCATCCGGCATGTACCCCGCTGGAACGACCGCCCGGCAAAGAAACGACAAGAAGGTCAGGCAAAATAAAATCTGCCAGACCGTCAAGCCTTTGCGTCGGACGGTGGTACGGAGGGTATGCATGCGCCGCATTGTATTACAGTTCATGCCGTCCATCCATGATCGGCCATGAGCCTTGCATGCCATGCCCGTACAACCCTCGCCGCGCTGACTTATCCCCACAACGTGTGCATAACCCTATGGAGAACTCCAGGGCAATCTCGTCAATGACAATAAATGCGCGGAAGACCGATGGCATGGTCAAGGAATGCACCGGCCATGAAATATTTGTTACAAGTATGCTCAGCAGTAAACCGGCGCGGCTGGCAGAATGGTCGATGAGAAAACCGTCTCGAACTCGGCACGCCTGAACAACGGCGCGCTCAATTACTGCGCAATTTCGAAGAGGACGCGCAATCCGCGGATCCAACGCCTGGCGCGTCCGCCCTGCCGCCCTCCCCGGCTTACCAATACCGGAGCACGGCCGAGGAACTCGAAGCCTATTTAAAGACCGCGTACGGACGATGATGCAAACCCCGGAGACGCCCTAGAGGGGCGTCATGAAACGCAATATCGAACGCTCATTTTTACTCTCCTGGTGGAAGAGCCACTGGAGGGCGGCCGATTCAAGAACGCAACGGCTGAACCAGGACCAGATTCCTGAACGTATTCGCCACGGCGGCGGCGTCCAGATCCTGGACGATGAACACGAATCGCGAACGCCTGTCCTCGCCGGGCCACCGCTCCAGATCGATCGGCTCATGAAATAGCTGCTGAACGCCGTGCACGACCATGGGCCGCGGCCGGCCCACGATGTTGACGATACCCTTCACGCGCAAGATCCGGCGATCCGCCGACGCGGCCAATCCCTCCAGCCATGCGTCGAGCCGGCTCGCGTCGACGGGCTCATCCGCAACGAAGGAATATGCCCGCACGCGCCCGTCGTGGGGATGGAATCCGGCATGCGGATGGCCGTCGTGAGAATGCCCATCGTGACGCGAATGACCGTCGTGAGAGTGGCCGTCGCAGGCCAGCGCATACGCCTCGGCCTGTATGCCCGGCGGCCCGCCGCCTTGCCCCGCTCGTTCCAACGACAAGAACACCGCCGCGTCGACGTTCCCCTGCGTTACTTGCAAGTGTCCGGCCAGGGGATTGATGGCTTGCAGCCGCGGAATCAGCTTGGCGGCCTCTTGTCGGGAAACCAGGTCGCTTTTCGTCAGCAACAAGCAGTCGGCGACGGCGATCTGCTTGGCTGCCTCGGGATGCGCATCGAGCGCGCGCCCACCGGTCGCCATGTCCACGACCGTCGCCACACCATCCAGGCGATACCGCGCGGTCACATCCGGATGGGTCATCAAGACGTGCAAAATGGATACGGGATCGGCAAGCCCCGTCGTCTCGATGAGCACACGGTCGAACTGGCGTTTTCCGCCACGGGCGAAGCGCCACACGATGTCGCGCAACGTTTTCACCAAATCGCCGCGCACCGTGCAACACAGACACCCGCCGTTCATTTCGACGACCGCCTCATCGGTGCTGTGGGCCACCAGCATGTGGTCCAGTCCGATGTCGCCGAACTCATTGATGATCACCAAGGTGCCCGCCATCTCCGGCTGCCTGACCAGTCGATTGACGATGGTCGTCTTGCCGCTGCCGAGAAACCCCGTCAGCAGCGTCACAGGAATACGTGTCTGGTTCTTGTCCATCGGCAGGCGGAAACCCCGTAAAAAAAGTCCCGAGCGTCCCGGAGCCGCCCGCCGGACACCGCATTCGCCCGGAAACAGTAATAATACTCACTCGGGCGGTTCGGCGCCTCTATGCGAACGGCATCCATGCTAAAACGTCGATGATCGCGCAAAGGCCGTGGCGGGCCCGCCAAACAAGGAGCAACGCACATGGGCAGTACCAGGACTCTACGAATCATCTTATTTGCCTTGGTATATGGCATGCTCGCTTTTTACAGCCTGGGGCTGCGCGAGGCGGGCGGCCAATCCAGTCTTTTATGGCCGGCCAGCGGCATCCTGCTCGGCACCCTGATGGTCAGCCGCCGCGCGGACTGGCCATGGTGGCTGGCGATAGCGGGCGTGCTTCATCTGCTCGCCGGCCTGTATAACGAAAGGCCGCCGTCGGCGTCGCTGATCTATGTGCTGGCGGACGTCGTGACGTTGCCGATCATGGCATCCATCTGGCTTTCACGCATACCGGCCAAAGTCCGTGTGCTCGACGTTCCGGAAAACCTGACGTGGTTTCTGATCGTCCTGGCGCTGGGCGGCGTCTCGGGCTCCCTGCTGGTCGCGCTCGGCCTGCTGGCCACGGGCATGACGTCATTCTCTCCCGCGTGGCAAGCCTGGGTCGTCTCCAGCGTGATCGGCAATCTCGTCGGCGCCCCTCTGGTCGTAGCCTGGTCGACGTTCCGCGCCCGGCGCTCCGGCGGCACGAACCAGCGCAATTTCCTCATCGGACTGGTCTGGTTCCTGCTCTTGATCGCCACGGCGATGGTGGCGTTCGACAGCCCCACCAGCATCGCCCTGCTGGGCAAATCCAGCTACGAGCTGACTTATCTGCCCGTGCTTTTCGTCGTGCTCGTCGCTCTGGTATGGGGCCAGAAGGGACTGACTTTGTCGCTACTGCTTCTCGCCCTGATCGCCGCGCTGAACACCTTGCAGGGCGAAGGTCCTTTCGCTCAAATGGATGTCTTTTTCGATACCACCTTGCTCGAGGTTCAAGGCTATATCGGCGCGGCGGCGCTGGCCGGCCTGGTGATGGCCGCGACGTCCAGCAACCGCAACCGCGCGCTGCGCGACGCCGCCGCCTGGAAGGCGCGATTCGAAGCCAGCCTGGCAAGCAACGGCCTGTTGCTCTATGAATACGATCCCTCCACGCAAACCATGCTGTGGGCGGGCGAGCTGCAGAACCTGTTCGGCGCGCAACCGCCGCGCCCAGACACGCTGGAAGCCTTGCTGGAGCAGGTGCATCCCGACGACCGGCCGCGCGTCGAGGCCTGCTTTGCCGACAGGGCGGCCGGCTTGCCCGGCGATGACGATGCCGAGCCGCTGCGATACCGCATACGCAAGACGGACGGCACCTGGCAATCCGTCATCGACATCGGAGCGCCCATCAGTGTGCTCGAAGGCGAAATTCATGCGGTAAGCGGCCTGCTTCGCGCTCATGACGGCGGCTCGTCCGCCGACGGACCTGAAATATGAGTCGCGCGGACGGGCCGGCCGGCGTGCTTCTGATACACGGCCTGGGAGGGACCGAATTCGATCTGGGCTCCTTGCACAAAGTGTTCAAGCGGGCCGGCCTGGAAACGCACTCGCTGATGCTGCCGGGCCACGGCGGCCAGCCTGCCGACCTGCTGAGCGTGACGGCTGAAGATTGGGTCCAAGCCGTGGTCGCCGAATATCGTCAACTGAAAGAGCGATACGGCATATTGCATATCGTCGGCATGTGCATGGGCGCCCTGCTGGCCGCCGAACTGGCCAAGCGCGAGCGCCATGCCGGCGGCAGACTGATCCTGCTCGCGCCGCCCGTTTTCCTGGACGGCTGGGCCACGCCCTGGTACCGTGACGTGCGCCATGTGCTATACCGCATTCCCTACATGGAACGGCGCATACGTGTCGTGGAAGGCGAGCCGTTCGGCATCAAGAACGAGCTGGTTCGCGGCATCGTCAGGGCCAAGTTCGAGCGGGGCGACAACTTCCACTATCGATGGGTACCGCTGGCCGCCGTGCGGCAGGTCGACAGGTTGCGCGAATGGGTCAAGCAAGGGCTGGAGCACATTGTCGCGCCCACTTTGATCGTGCATTCCCATGAAGACGAACTGACCTCGGTACAATCAGCATATTTCCTGCGCGACGCCATGACCCGCGCCCGCGTGGAGCTGGTATTGCTGGATAACAGCTACCACATGGTATGCGTGGACAATGACCGGGAATGGGTGGCCAGAAGCATCCTGATGCACCTGGATCTCGACCCGGACCTGGCCAGGCCGGCCAAAAGAACGCGCAGCGCCGCCTTTCCTCCTCAACAAGACCAGAACGGTACATAACTTGAACGACCTTATCGACCAAGCAGGCCTTTTCATAGAAACCAATCAGGCATGGGCCGGCCCCATCATCGCCTTGCTGACGCTGGGGGAATCCCTGATACTCGTCGGCCTGTTCATCCCCGCTACCGCCTTGCTGCTGCTGGTGGGTGGCCTGGCCGGCGCCGGAACGCTGCCGCTCGTCCCCATACTTTTATGGGGCATTGCCGGCGCCATCGTCGGCGACGCCGTTTCCTATTACCTGGGACGCTGGATGGGTCCAAGCGTCGTACGCCGCTGGCCACTGAATACGCAGCGCAGCGCCGTCGCGCGCGCCCGGCTCTTTTTCCATCGCTACGGTTTCGTATCCATTCTGGTGGGCCGATTCCTCGGTCCCATACGCTCGACCATCCCCTTGGTCGCCGGCGTCATGTCCATGCCGAACGCGCGTTTTCAGGCGGCGAATGTGTTGTCGGCCATCCTATGGATGCCCCTGATCATGGCGCCTGGGTATCTGGCTGCAAAAGGCGTGGAGCACGCGCAGAACTCGCAACAATTCGGCCTGATCATCGGCAGCGCGATCTCCGTGGTGGTGGGAATATGGTTGTTGGTGGCCGCGACGAAAAAGCGCCGCAATCCATCGGATCGGCGCTGACAGGAATCGGACGATGACAGCTACGCGACTCCAGGACGGCGCCGCTTACCTCGAACGGCTGGGGTTCGCGTCCACGCCCGCGGCAACGCTGGAAACCCTGGCCGAGCTGCAAGCGCGCCACACGGCCCGTTTTCCGTTCGAGACCCTGGCCAATTTCCTGCGCGACCCCGTTCCCATCGATCTCCCTTTCGTTGAACGGAAAATCCTGCGCGAGGGACGCGGCGGCTACTGCTTCGAGCTCAACAAGCTGTTTCTTGCCTTGCTGCGGCAGCTGGGATTCGACGCCCGGCCCCTGACCGCGCGGGTCCTGATCCATGCCAGGCCCGGCGTGCCGACCGCCCGCACCCACTTGTTGATCCTGGTCATGCTGCACGGTCTGCCCTACATCACCGACGTGGGTTTCGGGGGGCTGGTGCCGACGGCTCCGTTGCGGCTGGACATAGTGGCCCCCCAACCCACTCCCCACGAAATTTTTCGCATCGTCCCCGACGCAGCCCGCTACACGCTCCAGGCCCTGGTGGATGGCGATACCCGCGATCTCTATGTGTTCGACTTGCAAGAGCAGGAGGAGATCGACTTCACTGTCGGCAACTGGTTCGTGTCCACGCACCCCGACTCGCCGTTCCGCGACCGGCTGGCGGCCAGCCGCACCGGGCCGGGCTATCGTAAAACCCTGAACAACACCGAATTCGCCGTTCATCGGCCAGGCGCGCCTGCCACGCGCCTGCAGCTGGCCGATGCGCAGAGCGTCGTCCACACGCTGCGCCACGACTTCGGGATCGCCATCCCGCCGAAAAGCGAATTTCACCAGCGGCTGGAACAGGCCATTACGAGCAAATTATTCCTGCATGCCGGATAACCAAAGGGTACTATTGGCGAACTTCATCGCCCGGGACATCACCATGCCCAACACCGCAAAACACTATGACGTCGCCGTCATCGGCGGCGGCATCGTCGGATCCGCCACCGCTTATTTTCTCCTCAAGGAAGACCCGCAGCTGCGCGTTTGCGTGATCGAACCCGACCCCGCTTATGAATTCGCCTCCTCGCTGCGCTCATCCGGAGGTTGCCGCGTGCAGTTCACAGGCGAGGAAAACATAGCGATGTCGCTGTTCAGCATCGATTTCATCGAACACTTCCAGGAGACCATGTCCACCGAAACCCAGGCCGCGCACGTGGACTGGGTGCAAGGCGGCTACTTGTTCATCGTCCCGCCTGAGCATGCGGCTCAACTCGAGCGCAACGTCGCCTTCCAGCGATCGCATGGATGCGCGGTCGATCTCTTGTCCCGCGCCGAGCTAAAAGAGCGCTTTCCCGCCATGCATGTCGATGACCTGGGCGTCGGCGCGCATTCGCCCTTGGACGGCTGGTGCGACCCTTATGGACTCTTGTGGGGCTTTCGCCGCAAGGCGGTGGACCTCGGCGCCGACTACATCGCCGCGCGCGCCGCGGCGGCCGAGGCGGATACGGTCAAGGCACGCTCCATCGTACTGGACAACGGCGAAACCGTCGCGGCGCAAGCGTTCGTCAATGCGGCCGGAGCCTGGTCGGCGCCGGTGGCCGAACTGTTCGGCATGAAGCTGCCGATCTCGCCCGTGCGCCGCTACGAGCACTATTTCACGCCCGGCAGCCACGTCGGCCCTCTTCCCTATGTCAAAGACATGTCGCGCCTGGCATTCCGCTCCGAAGGCAACGGCTATTCAGGCGGACTCGTCGACGGCCATGCCGCGCGCGGCTATTGCTTCGAGGTCGATCATGATTATTTCGAGAACATCGTATGGCCTGCCGTGGCGCATCGCTTTCCCGCCTTCGAAGCCGCGAAATGCCATCGGACCTGGTCCGGCCTGTACGAAGTGAACGAGCTGGACGGCAATCCCGTTATCGGCGCCTGGAGTTCGGGCTTGTCAAACCTTTATACCGTGGCGGGCTTCTCCGGCCATGGCATGATGCACGCCCCGGCGGCCGGCCGTGGCATTGCCGAGCTCGTCGTGCACGGAAGCTATCGAACTATCGATCTTTCGCGCCTGGGTTACCGGCGAGTGGAAGACAACGCGCCCTACCCCGAACAAGGCATACTGTGAGCAAGGACGGACGCGTCGGCGTCGGTCGCTAGCGGTCCGGCCTCTCCATCCTTGTCAGAGTAACGGACCAGGGACTCGGCCTCGACGGGATCGTCGCCCATGATGCCCGCGCCGAACCAATGCAGCTTCGGCGCCAAGGCGGCGACCTCGCCCACCACGAGCAGCGACGGGGGCTTGAAATCATGCCGCCGGGCTTGCTCCGCCAACGCGTGCAGCTTGCCATGCAGCACCCGCTGGTCGCTGCGAGTGCCATTCTCTATCAAGGCAAACGGCGTATCGGCGGACAAGCCGTGGGCGATCAGGCGGAGGCAAAGCTGATCGAGCTGGCCTACGCCCATATAGAAAGCCAATGTCTGTTTATCCTTGGCCAAGGACGCCCAATCGTCGGTCGTCGCCTCCTTGCTGAAATGCGCCGTGCTCAAGCGCACCGACTGGGCATGCTCGCGATGCGTCAAGGGGATGCCCGCATAGGCGGCGCAAGCCGTCGCGGCCGTAATGCCGGGCACGACTTCGTAGTCGATATCGTGCCGGCGCAGGAACTCCAGTTCTTCCCCGCCGCGGCCGAATATGAACGCATCGCCGCCTTTGAGCCTAACGACGAACCGGCCCAAGCCGGCGTGTTCCCGCATGAGTCGATGGATGCGGGCCTGGGTGGCATCGTGGTCTTCGCCGGTTTTTTTCCCCACGCAGATTTGAGTGGCGTCGCGGCGCGCCAGTTCGCGCACCTCCGGGCTGACCAGACGATCGTACAGAATGACGTCCGCTTCATTCAGGGCCCGCAAAGCGTGCAAAGTCAGCAAGCCGGGATCGCCGGGCCCCGCCCCCACCAAGACCACCTTGCCCTTGGCGGACGACGCCGGCCGCTTCAATTCATCCTCCAGGGTCTGCTGGGCAAGGCGGGGCTGTTGCCGGCGCATGGCGCCGCCGATGGGACCATCCAGAAGATCGTCATAGAAGGCCCGCCGGCTCCGCATATCGGGCCGCGCGCGGCGTATGGCGAAGCGATACTTGCCGGCCAGCGCCACCAGCGGGCCCAGGGAGCGGTCAAACAGGGTTTCGATGCGCTCGCGTACCCGCCGCGCCAATACGGGGGCCTGTCCCGATGACGATATCGCGATCATCAAGGGCGAGCGGTCGACGATGGACGGCACCTGAAAACTGGACAGCTCCGGGTCGTCCACGACATTGATGAACAAGCGTCGTTCGGCGGCCAGTTCGGCGATCCGCCCATTGGCGGCCTTGTCGTCGGTGGCGGCGACGACCAGCCAGGCGTCGTCCAGCCATTCGGGACGAAAGCCCAGCGGGATCCACTGAATGGCGCCTCGCCGGTGCAATTGCATCAGCTCGGTCGTGGCGTCGGGAGCGCCGACGGTGAGCTTCGCGCCACATGCCAGCAGGCTCTTTACTTTGCGTTCCGCGACGGCGCCGCCACCGACGACGAGCACGCGGCGGCCTTCGAGATCGGCGAAAAGGGGAAATAATCTCATCGCGGCTTACGTGACGGCATCGAGCACGATGGGGATTAGCCGCTGCGACGGCGCGGGCAGGGTCTCGCTGCGTATGAGATAGTCTCCGAATTTTTCATCCTGCCGGCGATGCTTTGCATAGGCCTCGAACAGGCCGT
>CAZKBT010000041.1:0-25970 GCA_964551305.1 uncultured Burkholderiaceae bacterium | reverse complement strand
GCTGGAGTACGTCCTGTACGCCGAGAAAGGCTTGCTGGCCGCGGGCCGCCCGGAAGAAAACGAGACTGTCCGCCGTTACGCTGCGGCGATCGCGGACAACATGACCGGCATCGCCGATGCATTGCTACAGGCGTGGCAACCCCAGGGCGGTTACGCGCGCGATTTCTCTCTGCCCGGCAGAGACAACACCTATTATCGCAACGATAACGAAGTGCTGACGGAAACGCTCAAGGCCTTGTCGGCGGGCTTGCGCTTCGAGGCCGACGTCAAGCTGCGCGCCGCGCTGGGCGCGCAGCAAGGCAAAGCACGTCCCAAAGTCTTGCCGTTCTGGCGCAGCGGATCGGCATTCCTGGCGCAAGCCGAAGCGGTGCTGGGCCTGGCTGCTTTTCACGAGGCCGCCCGTTTCCCGCAAGAACCGGACTGGCTGGCGCTCAACCTGGACCGGGAGCTGCGCCAAAGCGCCGATATACTGCGCGCCCGCAAAGGCCAGGCGCTGCGGATGGTCGAAGACGAAGATCTCTATCGCGAACTGACGCTGGTGGCATTGAAGCTGGACAATGCGCGCCGCATGGTGGATGAAGACTTGGCGCCGGCACTCGGCGCGAGGCTGGGATTCAATGCGCTCGATGGAGACTGAAACCTATTTGAGCTCGCGCCGCCGCAATGGCCGCGATGAATGCGTCTGGTGCGATGCCCAGGGCCAAGTCAAGGCCATGCTGCCCCTGCCCAAGCGCGGCCACAGCTTCGCCATCGACGGCGCGCGCGGCCGAGCCGTCGTATTCGGCCGTCAGCCCGGCTTCTTTGCCAAGGCCTTCGGGCTCGACGGTGCAGATAGACTACGGGCGCAAGAGCTGCCCTTGCCCACGGGCCACCACTTCTACGGTCACGGCGCATTCGCGCCCGACGGCGACTATTTATACGCCACCGAAAACGACTATCGTCGCGGACGGGGCGTGGTCGGTATTTACGATGCCCGCCCTGGACAAGGCTATCAGCGCGTGGGCGAATTCGAAACAGGCGGAATAGGTCCGCACGAATTATTGCTGATGCCAGACGGCGAGACCCTTTGCGTGGCCAACGGCGGCATGGAGACTCATCCCGATTACGGGAAAAGCATCCTCAATGCCGCGACCATGCAGTCTTCGCTGGCCTATCTGAACAGGCGAAACGGCAAACTGCTGGAACTGCGCGCCATGGCGCATGAATGGCATCAATTATCCATTCGCCACCTGGCCGTCGACGGTGGCGGGCAAGTCTGGGCCGGCTGCCAATACGTCAGCCCGGACGGCAGACGCCCTGCGCTGGTGCTTCGCCATGAGCGTGGCCGGGATTTGTGCGCGCCGGCCTGTCCGCCGGAGCAATTACGGGCGATGCGCAATTACGTCGGCTCGGTCACCGCCAACGCCCCCGGCACTATCGTGGCGACCTCCAGCCCGCTGGGCGGACACGTGCTGTTCTGGAATACCGCCAGTGGCAGTCTGATCGACGCGGTGACATTGCCGGACGTATGCGGGATCGCACCTCATGGAAACGAGGGCTTCTTGCTAAGCTCGGGACACGGCATGCTGGTCCGGTATCGACCGGTGCCCGGCGTCAAGCGCGACGACTCGGAGGCCGCCCCCCTGCACCAGACACACGACATCGAACGGCGCGCCGCCCGGCATGACTCGGCCTGGGACAACCATATTCGGCATGTGCTTCACGCTGCCTGAGTGGGGCCAAGCTCTTCGAACCAATCCAGCTTCTGCAGCAACCACTTCTCGATCTCGAGTACCAGCATCAGGACCGGACCCACCAGCACCACCACCAACCCTTCGACCGGGCCCAGCGCGCGCGTGTCGAAGATCCTCTGCATCATCGGCAAATAGGTGAAGGCAAGTTGAGCGGCGACCACGGCCGCGACCGCGGCCAGCACCGCCGGCGTGCCGCGCAAGCCTTGCCAGGTAAACGAACGTCCATGCAGGTAGCGCACGCTGGATCGCCAGCCACGCGCCAATCGCCGTCCCCGCCGTGCAGCCGCGTATCGTTGCACAACAGTCCAACGAGGGCGACCTGCTCGGCTTGGTCGCGGGCTCAACGTCCACCCTGCCTCTAGATGATCGAGAGATCGTAGATTTGACTACAGTCATAGTCGATGTCGACGGCCGCATGAAATGGCGCTCCGCCCTGGTGGTCGACAAACACTGCGTCGGCAGCCTGCCCGACAATCGCACGACGCCGATCGTAGTAGCCATCGCCACCGCCAATAGCTTGGTGATGCCAACGACCTCCTCGCGCGCCATCACTGCACCCGCGGACACCGCCGGTACGATGGAAAAGCTGACGGTGGGCGAAGGCGGCGCACTGGCTTTGCGCACCATTGACGACGGCCGCGCCTGGGCGATCCCATCGACGTCGGCGAACCCTTGCTGCATCTGCATGCCCAAACTTATGCCATGCTGGATTATGCTTTGGCCTACGCGCGGCAGGCCGGCGGCATTTTCCAGATCGAGCCTGAGGCGCAGTAGTGTATAGCCTTAAGGGATTACCCCGTATTTACTATGATGCCGTAGCGATAAAATCCGATCCACCGACACACTCGGGGATTTCAGGCGTTAGCGGTAACGCAACATTCCATACCACTGAAACTTGCAATTCACTATCCCAACGCTACTGAACGTGAACCGTTGACATGGCCGTATCGAGCAAGAACAACCGACCCGCGACCCCGCCCTCGCCACCCGACAATGCCCCCTCCACGACCATGGCTCCCTTGCGCGCCATGAGCGTGCTGGGCATACTCGCCAAGCATCAGGAAGGCTTGTCCTTGACGCAGATGAGCGATGCCCTGGGCATGCCCAAGACCAGTCTTTTCAGCTTGCTGAAGTCGCTCAATCAAGGCGGCTACGTCAGCGCCACGAACGGGCTCTACAACCTTGGGGCGGAAACCCATCATCTCGCCACCATTATCTCGAAAAGAAGCCCGTTTCCCGATTGTCTGCGCCCGGAGCTGATCAAATTGCATCAAGCGTGCGGAGAAACCGTCAGCATAGGCATACCCTCCGAGTCGTGGAAAGAGTTCATTTACCTGGACGTCATCGAGGCGAACAGTTCCCTCAGGTTTCGCGCCAACGTCGGAGCGCGCCGCCCGCTCTATTGCACGTCTCCCGGCTTGGCCTTGCTCGCATTCGCGCCCCGGCAGATACAGGAAAAGTACATACAGTCGATCGATCTCGAGCCGATCACGCCCACGACCATCACCTCCAAGAGAAAACTTGCGGCAGCGCTAAAACATATTGCGGATCACTGCATCGCGGTAAGCGACGGCTCGGTGGAAGGCGCCACCGGCATGTCCGCGCCGATATTCGATGCTCATCGCAACCTGCGTGGAGCGGTCGGACTTGCAGGCGTATCCACGAAAATACGGCGAAACGAAGCCCGGTACACGGAACTACTGCTGGAAACGGCGGCAAGAATGTCGAGCATCCTGGGCTTCGACAAAGACTATCCTCCCACCCTCGGCGAGTTGACGGCGGACGAGCCGTCGTGACATAAAGAAGCGACAGGGAGTTTCAACGAAATGCCTGTCGCGCCGGGTTTACTTGCCAGTCCAGACCGGCGCGCGCTTTTCTCGAAATGCCGCCAACCCCTCCTTGGCATCCAAAGTGCTGGCCATGGAAGGCACCATGGCTTGGGCGAACTCCAGTCCCTGCTCGATGCTCATGTCCTGCATGGCCTTGAAGGCCTGCTTTCCAAGCCTGATGGCAGTCGGGGATTTGCTCAGGATCCTGTTCAGCAGCCATGCCGTTTTGTCGTCCAGCTCCGGCTTTTCGACGACATAATTGACGATGCCGATCTCCAACGCTTCCCGCGCCGTGAAAGGCTCGCCCGTAATGCACATTTCCATGAGCTTGCGAGCAGGCACGACACGCTGCATCAACGGATAGATCATCATGGGGATCAATCCTATCCTGGTCTCGGGAGTACCTATCAAGGCATGTTCGCTCGCGACAGCCATATCGCACGCGCACAACAGACCGAACCCTCCCGCCATCGCATGTCCGTTAACTCGGGCAATGATGGGCAAGCGGCATGACAGCATGCTTCTGAAAAGGCCCACCAAATAATGCGTCGGGTCGGAATAGTCGACCGTAAAAGCAAACCCTTCCGTCTGCTTCTGCAAATCCGCCCCCGCGCAGAACGCATCGTCTCCCGCGCCGGTCAGGACGATCGCACGGCATCCGTCCAGGCATTCCGCGCCGTCGACCGCCTTGCCGACCGCCTCGACCACCGCGGCATTGAGGGCATTGCGCCTGTGAGAGCGATTGATCGTAATCCACAGGACATTCGTCCGCAGCTCGACCACGACCTCTCCGCCGCAGTGCTCCCCCACGATTGCACCAACTGCCGAATCAATCAATTTTGGCTCCTGCGAATTTGACGATTTCATCCCAACGGCTTATCTCGTCACGCATATAAGCCGCGAACTCCGCATCGGTTCCTCCAAGAGGAGTGTATCCTTTCCCCAGCAGCTCCTTTCTGAATTCGTCTTTCTTCAAGGCCGAATTCAAAGCATGATTGATCTTGTCCACTACCTCTTTGGGGGTGCCCTTGGGAGCCAGCAAGGCAAACCACGTCGAAGCGACGAGATCCGGATATCCCAGTTCCTTCGTCGTAGGCGTGTCGGGCAGGCTTTGGGAACGTTCGTCCGCCATCACCGCCAAGGCCTTGAGCCTGCCTTCCTGCACCAAGGACGCCACTGCTATAGGTTGAGGAAACGCCGCCTGCAAACGCCCGGACACCAAGTCCGTGACTACCGTGCCAGGCGCCGTATACGGCACATGCAGCAAGGAGGCCCCAAATATTTTTTTGTACAACTCGCCCGCCAAATGCCACGAACTGCCGCTGCCCGTCGATCCGAAGCTCAGCTTGTCGGGGTTGGACTTAGAATACGCCGTCAGCTCGTCCAGGCTGCTCACGGGCAGGTCCGACGTGACCGCCACCACGTTGGGAATCGACGCGATGAGTGCGATCGGTTCGAAATCCCTGACCGGATCGAACGGCTTGGAACCGTACATCGTCACTGCGGATACCAACGTTCCCGTCCATGAAAATAACAATGTATATCCATCAGGCTTGGCTGCCGCGACCATCGCCGCGCCGATGTTCCCATTGGCGCCAGGCTTGTTCTCCACCACGAAGCTCTGGCCGAGCTCCTTGCCAAGTTCCGTAGCCACCATTCTCGCCAGAGGATCGGAACTGCCGCCCGAACCGGCTGGCATGATCAGATGCACCGCCCGCGACGGCCACTCCGTTTGCGCCTCGCCCGGCAACGGCGCCATCGCCAGCATCGCGCCACTCAGAATCGTCGCCGAAAGCGCGGAACCGCACATGCCGAATAGTTTTTTCAGTCTCATGTTGTCTCCATTATCTATGTATGTGGTGTGTAATTACTCAGTATGATTTCGGCAGAGAAAGAACTTTCTCTGCTATATACGAAAGAATCATCTCGCGACTGACCGGCGCAATCCGGGCGATCATGATTTCACGCAGATAGCGCTCCACGTGATATTCCTTTGCATATCCAAACCCTCCATGAGTCAAGATCGATTGCTCACACGCCTTGTAGCCGGCCTCGGCGGCAAGATATTTCGCCGCGTTCGCTTCCGCGCCGCAGCTCTGTCCCGCGTCGTATAAGGCACCGGCCTTCAGCATCATCAGGTTTGCCGCCTCCAGCTCCATCCAGTTGACCGCCAATGGATGCTGTATTCCCTGATTCATACCTATGGGCCTGCCGAAAACCTTGCGTTCAGCCGCATAAGCGGCCGCTTTCTTCAACGCAATACGACCGATACCGATAGCCTCGGCCGCCAGCAGCACCCGTTCGGGATTCATGCCATGAAGTATGTATCGAAAACCCTTGCCCTCTTCGCCGATGCGATCCTCGACGGGAATTTCCAGGTTGTCGATGAACAGTTCGTTGGAATCCACGGCCTTGCGGCCCATTTTTTCTATCCGCCGCACGCTGATCCTCTCGCGATCGAGGTCCGTATAGAACAGCGTCAATCCATCGGTGTGGCTTTTGCATTCCTCGATAGGCGTAGTACGGGCCAGCAACAGAATCTTGTCTGCAACCTGAGCCGTGGAAATCCACACCTTCTGCCCGCTGACGACATACCGGCCGCCGTTGAGCACGGCACGTGTCTTCAACTGCGTCGTGTTCAAGCCGGTATTGGGCTCGGTGACGCCGAAGCAGGACTTCACCCTTCCCTGCACCGAAGGGAGCAGCCACCTGTGTTTCTGCTCTTCCGTCCCGAATACGACAATGGGCATAAGCCCGAATAGATTGATATGGAACGTCGCGCAGCCGGCCATGCATGCGCCGGTCTCGGCGACGGTCTGCATCAAAATCGCAGCTTCGGTCACTCCCAGGCCCGAGCCGCCGTATTGTTCCGGAATCGCAATGCCCAGCCAACCGGCCTGCGCCACCGCTTTGTAGAAATCATCGGGAAACTCACCGTCCGCATCCCGCTGCAGCCAGTAATCTTCTGTGAAAGGCGCGCATGTCTGCAGCGCGGCATTCTTGATGGCCGCGTGTTCTTCCGGCATTTCAAATTGCATAGTCATGTTTTTTTCGTCCCGCTATCCTTCAGTATCAATGCCCCGCTCTGCGCCAGGTCGGAAATTTCCCGATCCGAGAATCCGTGCTCTTTCAATATTTCGATCCCATGCTGACCTTGCAACGGCACCGTCCTGCCATGCCGCGGCGGCGTCCGGGACCATGTCTGCGGATGCCGAAAAGTCCTCAGGCGTCCCTCGCTGGGATGATCCTCGTAGCCGAAGTACTTGACCGCCGCCAAATGCTCATCCTCGAAAATCGATACGGAATCATGTACCGGAGTGACGGGGATATCCACCGCGCTCAACAGGTCCATCCACTCGGACGTCGTCCTCGTGAATAGAATGGCCTCAAGCTCGGAATAGATCTCGTCCACGTATTCAGACCGGGTCTTCAAACTGGCCAACCTCGGATCCGTATCGAGCTCGTCTTCCCGCCCCAGAAGCTTGTAGAAGCTGCGCCACTGCTGATCCGTATAGACCACGGCGCATATGTAGCCGTCCAGAGTCTTGTAGGGCCTGCGCGCAGGAGAAAGCAGGCGCGCATATCCGCCGTCATCCAGTGGAGGGTCGAAGGTCAAGCCGCCGAGATGGTCGGAAAACACGAAGCCGACCATGGTCTCGAACATGGGAACGTCTATGCGCTGACCTTTTCCGCTTGCCGAGCGCTCGTACAGGGCCGCAAGCGTGGCGTTGACCGCCGCCATGCCCGTGATGCGGTCCACCATGGCGAGCGGAACATACCTGGGCGGACCGCCCGTGGACCGTGCGACAAAGGAGGCGACGCCGGTCGCGCCTTGCATCAAGTCATCATAAGCGGGCTTGGCCGCATACGGTCCGTCTTGTCCGTATCCAAACACGCCTACGTAGATCAATCCGGGATTGATTGCCGCGAGTTCTTCATACGCCAGTCCCAGCCTGGCCATCGCCTGGGGACGGACGTTGTAGAAAAACACATCGGCGGTTTCGATCAGCCGCAGCAACGTCTCGCGACCGGACTCCTTCTTCAGATCCAGGCTGATGCTGCGCTTGCTACGATTGGTGTTCAAGAATATCGGACCCATGCCGTCATGGCGGGACGGTCCGATCAAACGGACCACATCGCCCTTCGGCGCCTCCACTTTGATGATATCGGCGCCCATTTCTCCGAGCAGCTGAGTCGCGTACGGCCCCATGAGAACCGATGACACGTCGACGATCTTCACGCCGCTGAGGGGCCCCGCGGCGACGTCCCGGACGGAGTCGGCGCTCATATCGCCTCCACCATGCCATCGACAACCCAGCTCCGCGGCACCCTTATCGGAAAGTCCAGAAGAATCTGAGCATGGGCTTTTCCTTGAGGATCGTAGCGCAATGACGCCACGCCTCCTCCGCCCAGAGCCTCATCCATCAGAAAATTGAATCCATGCAAGCCAGGCCATTCATATCGCCTGACCTCGCCTCGCACCAGATGCGCCATATAGTCCTTTACCCGTTCTTCCGTGAGCTGCCTACGAAGCAACGGCAGATAATCGGGGCGCCGCGCCAGGACGGCGATGTTCGATCGATCGCCCTTGTCGCCGCTGCGCGCATACGCAAGAGACAGAAGCGGAACCTCCTGGTCCGGAAGAAGACCGTCATCCGCATCGATTTCCCGGTCCCCCGCTTCTTCGTTTCGATGGACGACGGCACCCGGGCCGGCAAGGACGGCCTGTCTGTCCAGGTCTATCTTTTTGTCGTTCGTCAAGATGGAAAGATCCACTTCGCGCTTATCCAGCAAGAACGAAAACAGCCTCACGACGGGCTGTATCTTTGGACGTCCTCCGAACACGCCTGCGATGCCCTGGACCGTCCCCGTGGAAGCAGGATAGATCTCGCGGGAGAATATCTCTAGCGCTTCTTTCTGACCATGCCGCGCGCCAATCTTCAGCATGACCTCCCGGGTTCCCGAGGTTCTTGCCGATGCGCCGTAAACTTCCTCGGAACCTATGCATTCGATGGATGTCTCTGCATAATCCTTCAACCCTTCGCGCTCGAATACGTTTCTCGTGCGCTGCAAAATCGCATGCGCTATGGCCCTGGATTTGGCGACGGCGTCCCGGCCTCGCACCAGCAACGTAGCGATGCATCGAAATCCGTCCTGGTACGTGGCGCATACTTTGTACGTTCCCGTAGCCGGCCTACCGACGGCGCCTTCCACCATCACGCGATCGACACCAACCTGGCGCACGCCCACGTTGCGCCAGTCGCATACCACATCGGGCAGGACATAGGCCGCCGGATCCCCGGTCTCATAGGTGATTTGTTCCGCCACCCCCTGAAGCGTGACCGCCCCTCCGGTATTCAAGGGCTTGGTCACGACAAAGGTCCCATCGCGCCGGCATTCCGCAACGGGAAAGCCTATCGACGCCCATGTGTCCTTCGCTTTCTCCCAGTCGGTTTCAAAGCCGCCGGTGACTTGCGGACCGCATTCGAGCACGTGCCCCAACAAGGATCCCGCGGACAACTGGTCCCAATCCGTGCCGCGCCATCCGAATTCATGGATAAGGGGACCCAATCCCAAAGCGCTGTCCACACATCTGCCGGTCACGACGATGTCAGCGCCTTCCCGGAGCGCACGCGCAATGGGAAAGGCCCCGATGTAGGCATTGGCGGACACGATGTCGTCTGGAATCGTCTCCCCCGAGAACATCTCGGTGACCTTGTCCGCCATAAGCCGGTCCTGTTTCCCCATCACATCATCGCCGAGGATGGCGGCGACTTTCAGATCCACGCCTTGAGACGCCAATTCAGCGCATACCGCATCGGCGCAACCGCGCGGATTGACGCCGCCGGCGTTCACGATGACCTTCAACCTGCGCCGGGCTATGTCCTTGGCATAAGGCTTGATGATTTGATCGATGAAATCCGGGACATAGCCCAGGGCGGGATTCCTGCTCTTCATTCGCGCCAGGATCGACATGGTGACTTCCGCCAAATAGTCCAGGATCAGGTAGTCCAGCTCCTCGCCTTTTATCAACTGCCGAGCTCCTTCCGGCGTATCGCCCCAAAAACCCGAACCGCACCCGACGCGCACCACGTCCTTCATGCAAAACCCTCCTTCACTGCTCATTATTTTCCGATATCAGAATATATAATCTGATAACAGAATTTTGATCTTTTTCTTGTTTTTTCGCACTCAGTGTTTACCCGAGCGCGGGGACGAAATCGTGCCCGCCTCCCCGGGTGGCCGGGGAACGATACCGAAATGTCAGTACTTGAAGGAAAACATCGCCATGCATGCCAGCGAGCCGTCGCGGCCGGCGATCGGTTGCGCGCCGAAAACGGTCGGACCATGGCGGTTGCCGACCATGTACAGCAAGCCTGTGACGGGCACCAGCGCCATGACAAGATACTGAAGGAACTGACCTGCCTTGCCGTGCGTCCCTTTAGAGCCGGCGTATCGCGGATGCTGGCCGCTCTGTTTCGAGGCCCAACCTATGCGCAGCGCCAACAGCACGACGCCGATCGAGACATGCCAGACGTCCAGATTCCGGCCCACCCAATGCTCGCCGTCGTTGATGCGGCTGTACCGATGCCGCCGTCGCCGGCATACTTCTTGCGCCGGACAGGCACGTCATCGATCATTTGCGGCGCGGCGAGCTGGTGCAAGTACTTCCCGGATGGAGCGCCGCCAACGACCGACCGGCCAGCATCGTCCTGCCGCCCGGGCGCATCGTTCCGCCAAGCGCCGAGTGTTCATCGAACGCCTGTCCGACGGCCGGCGCTGAAACGTCAATCAGACTTGAGCGCGCGCCTGATGAAGATCAGGCACATCATGGCGAACGCCGCCACGCCCACGAACCTCGCCGTCGAAGCGAATTCCACGCCGACCAAAGCCAGCGGCGCATCGCTGCCGCCGGCCCCCACCGATGCCACGATGATCATCGCCAGCACTACGCCGACCAGGCTCTCGCCGACGATCAGGCCCGACGCAAAGAGCGTGCCCCGGCGCTCCGCTTGCTCCGACAACGCCGCGTGATCGGCCTGGGAACGCGCCTTGGCCCGGATGCGGATCTTGACCGACCAGGAAATCAACGCGCCCAGGAACAGCGCCGTAACCACGGAAGGCGGAAGATAGAGGCCCATGGCTATCGCCAGCGGCGGCAGCCTGAACCGGGTGAATCGGCCGAGCAGGCCATCGGCGACGATGGCGGCGACGCCCCCTCCTACCCCTATCATGATGTAGGACCAATCCAGGGTATGGTCGAACAGGCCTTGGGCGATGGTGATCATCAGCGCGGCCTGAGGCGCAGCCAGCGCTTGCGACTCGTCCATGTCGGAGCGCGGCATGCTGCCGATGAAGCCGTAAGCATGATAGAGAAGCTCCAAGACCGGCGGGATGACCAGCGCTCCGACCACGCAGCCGATGATCAGCGCCGCCTGCTGCTTCCACGGCGTGGCGCCCACCAGCCATCCGGTCTTGAGGTCCTGCAGATTATCGTTCGAAATAGCGGCGACGGCGACCACGACGGATGAGCAGAAGAGCGCCAAGGCCGTGAAAAACCGGACGTGCTGCTCATTGTCCAGCGATCCCTGAATCTGGCCCATGCCGATGAAGATCAAGGAAACCGTCAAGATGGAAATGACGGCTATGCCTGATATCGGACTGGCGGAGGAACCCACCAGCCCCGCCATGTAGCCGCAGGCCGCCGCCACCATGAAGCCGATCAGAAAGGACAGCGCAACGCCGACGAGAACCAGGGTCCAGGCCATTGCCGGCGGTAAATCCGACTGCTTGACGAACGAGTAGAACGTCGCCGTCAACAGGACGATCATGAGCAGCGTGATCCTCAGCAAGGCCTTCGGGGAAAGGTCGGTATCGGTGCGCGCCAGACGGGTTGAACCGGGACCTTTCTTCAATGCCGCCCACGAAACCCGCATGCCTTCCACCATGGGCTTGATCAAGGTGAACAAGGTCCAAAGCGCCGCGATGGCGATCATGCCCGCCCCGATGAGACGAACCTGGGACACCCAGACGGAGGTGGCGAAACCGCCGATGTCGACGTTCTCGGGCCTGGGCTGGATCATCGTCAACCAGGGAACGGCCACGCCCCAGGACAGGAGCACGCCCAGCAACATGGCTATGCCGCCGGTGATGCCAACCAGATAACCGGCTCCGACCAGAGCGAACGAGAAACCCATCGGCAGCTGAAAAATGGCGCGCCCCGCGCTGAACCAGTAGTGGATGCCGTCGGCGGCCACTTTAAAGCCGTTGGTCAGCAGGCTGAACCCGCCGGCCAAGCCTGCGCCCAGCAAAATGTCTCCGAATCCCTGCCCTTTTCGAGTCTTCGGCGCGCTTTCATCGGGATTTCCCGCGCGCAGGATTTCAGCCGCCGCAACGCCCTCCGGATACGGCAGATCGCTTTTCACGATCAAGGCCTGGCGCAGCGGCACAGTGAACACCACGCCCAGTATGCCGCCGCATGCGCAGATCATAGCCGTTTCCAGCAGCGGGAAGCCTTGCCAGTATCCCATCA
Source organism: uncultured Burkholderiaceae bacterium (assembly GCA_964551305.1). GTDB lineage: Bacteria > Pseudomonadota > Gammaproteobacteria > Burkholderiales > Burkholderiaceae_B > JBAZDC01. Next base: position 13,875 of record CAZKBT010000041.1, on the reverse strand, counting down.
TCAGCAAGGCGGGCAGCACGAAAATAATGGCCGAAAGTGTTCCGGCGGCGGACGCCTGCGTCTGCACGATGTTGTTTTCCAGGATATTGGAGTCCCGGAAGGCGCGCAATACGGCCATGGAAATGACGGCCGCCGGTATCGATGATGCGAACGTCATCCCGACCTTGAGTCCCAGATAGACGTTGGATGCGGTAAAGACCAGAGTGATGAGGGCGCCAAGAATTATCCCCCGTAGCGTGAGCTCCCGGAGGGATGTGTTATGTGCATCGTGCATGTGTTTTTTTATGAAAGGGCAAAAGGGCGAAAATGATATTCGGCGGACAAGACGGCAAACAATAATAATAAAAATATGAAATTAATTCTAATTGTTATAGCCAGGGGTTGTCTTTGATATCGTGGCCCCGCCGCAGAGCCCTCCGGCGAAACGGAGCCCGGGCCTGTGCCCGGACCGCCCCGCGCCTTTTCTGTTCGCCGCCCTTCAAGGCTGAATGGGCGGAAAATAACTCAATGTCGAGCCCAATGCCCACAACAAGATCAGCACGACCGGTATGTGCACCAGCAATTGCACGAACGTGAAGCCGATCAGATCACGGGCTTTCAATCCCAGCACGCCCAGCAGCGGCAGCATGTAGAAGGGATTGATCAAGTTGGGCAAAGCCTCGGCCGCGTTATAGATCTGCACCGCCCAGCCCAGGTGAAATTGCAGTTCATTGGCGACCTGCATCACGTAGGGAGCTTCGATAATCCACTTTCCTCCACCGGACGGAATGAAAAAGCCCAGGATGGCCGAGTACACGCCCATCAGCACGGCGTACGTGTCATGAGATGCAATCTGCACGAAGAAATGCGAGATGTAGTGCGCGATCGTATCGCCGCCGCTGCCTTGCACCGTGGTCATGATCGCCGCGATGGAACCATAGAGCGGAAACTGGATCAGCACCCCGGTCGTCGTCGGTACGGCGCGAGCCACCGCATCCAGGAAACTGCGAGGCCGCCAATGCAGCAGCGCGCCGGCCATCAGGAACAACAAGTTGTAGGTATTCAATCCGGAAATGGCCACGATGGCGGGCTTGCTGGCGAACTCCTGCCATAGCCAGCCCCCGCCCAGCAAGACCAGCATGATGATCAGGAAGGGACTGTACTCCAGCCACTCGCCCGGCCGGGCGGGCTTGGCGGTCTCGGGCGTTTCCACGACGGGATCGATGCCGCAAGCCTGCGCATCCTTGGCGCTGTCCGCGCTGGGCGCGGTCACATAGGCGATGATCACCGAAATGATCACCAGCACCAGCAGCATGACCCCGGACTGCCACAGGAAGATGGTCTCGGTAAAGGGAATGACGCCCGTGATGGCAAGTATCGACGGCGGCAAGCTGGCCGGATTGGCCTGCAATTGCGCGGCGGACGACGACAGCCCCAACGCCCATACCGCGCCCAATCCCAAATACGCCGCCGCGCCGGCCGCGCGGTAGTCCATCTTCAGATCCGTGCGGCGAGCCAGCGCCTTGGCCAGCAAGCCGCCGAAGACCAGGCTCAAGCCCCAGTTCAGCAACGACGCCAACATGGAAATGATCGCCACCCAAGCCACCGCCGAACGGCCGTTCTTGGGCACCTGCGCGAACCGGTCGATCAACTTCGAGGCGGGCCGTGAGCTTGCCACCACATAGCCGCCGATGACCACGAAGGCCATCTGCATGGTGAAGGGGATCAGGCTCCAGAATCCATCGCCAAAAGCTTTGGCCGTCGCGCTCACCGGCGCCCCGATGGCCAGCGCCGCGACCGCGGCAATCAACACGGCAACCGTGGCAAACACCCATGAATCCGGAAACCAGCGTTCCGCCCAATTGGCGCAACGCATGGCAAAACGAGCCGAGCGGCTCTCTTGTAAAGCTACAGACATGATTTCTCCTAGAATCGCCCCGAAATAGCGACGAGGCGTGTGATCCAAGCTAGGCAGCCATCGAGGATGTCAACGTGAATCCGACGGCATGTTCCGGCTTGCGCGGTGAGGAATATACCCGATGTCGCCGGCGACCACCCTGCCCGCGCCGACGGCCGATGCAAAACGCCGCTGCCGCTATCCTGCTCCCCCGCTTTTTTGCCTCGGCGTTTACCAGTATGGACAGCCCGAATCATTAAAGCGTCACGCACATCAATATTAGCTATGCTAATGATATGACATAAACTATTCCAAATACTTCTTTTCAATCCTAGACTGATACGGAACTTTCGCCATGCAAGAAAACCGGCCCATCGACATGCAAGCGCTTCGCGTCTTCCTCTCCACCGCTCAGGACTGCAATATGTCCAAGGCGGCCACGCGCCTGGGAGTCTCGCAATCCGCCGTGTCGCAATCCATCCGGCTCCTGGAGGAAAACTTCGGAACGCCGCTGCTCAACCGCTCGGCACGTCCGCTGACCTTGACCGCGGCGGGGATGGCATTGCTCAACCGAGGCAGTCTCCTAATGGAAGAGGCGCTCGACTTGCGCGGCGCGGTCATCGAAGCCAGCAAGGGCATCAAGCCCAGCCTGCGCCTGGGACTAGTGGATTCTTTCGCCGCGACGTGCGGCACCCCGTTCGTTCGGCAACTGCTCAAGAATACCGCCCAGCTTTCCGTGCGCTCGGGGCTATCGCCCAATCTCGGCGAAGCGTTTTCCCGACGGGAGCTGGACCTGGTCATCTCCTCGCGCTCGCTGGACTTGGAAGGCATGGCCAATCACACGCTGATGACCGAGCAGTTTTTCCTCATCGCGCCCAAAGACGCGCCGGTTTGCCGATCGGTCACCGATATCGCGGCGCTGGCCCGGGCGCTGCCCATCGTGCGCTTCAACCAGCAATCGCACCTGGGCGCGCAAGTCGACAGCGCCTTGCGGCGCATAGGCCTGAACCCGGGCCGCCGACTCGAAGTCGAAACGGCGGACACCCTGACATCCATGGTCGCCGGCGGCCTTGGCTGGGCCGTCACGACGCCGCTTTGCCTGCTGCAAGGCGCGCGCTCGGCCCCCGCCATTCGGCAAGATTTCATCACGGACCTGAATGTGGATCGCAAGCTCTTCCTGCACTTTCGGAAAGGGGAATACGGCTCCCTGGGGCGGGAGGTTTTCCACATCGTCCGCGACCTGCTCGAAAACACGGTCAAAGACGAGTTGAAGTCCATGAATCCGTTCTTATGCAATTTGATAAAAGTCCATTCCTGGAGCGAAGATGGTTACCCCCCTAGTTGATCAACGGTCGGAATCCGACTACCTCGGCATTGTTCACATCCCCTGCGATGTGCTGTACGGCGTGAATACCGTGCGCGGCATCGAGAACCTGACGGTGTCCCAGCGCACCATCGGCTCCGAGCGAGAGTTCATCCGCGCCTTCGCCTACTGCAAATGGGCCGCGGCATTGGCGAATCATGAGCTGGGCGTGGTGGACGAAGCGCAGTGCAACGCCATCGTCCAGGCATGCAAAGAACTGGCGGATGGACACTACGATGCATACATGATGGTGGATTTCCTGGAGGGCTCGGGAGGCACATCGTCCAATATGAATGTCAACGAAGTCATTGCGAACCGGGCGCAGCAGTTGCTCGACAGTCGGCCCGGCGTCTATGACCGGGTGCATCCGAACGATCACGTCAACCGTTCGCAATCCACCAACGACGTCTATCCCGCGTCGATGAAGACCGCGGCGCATGCCTTGCTTGCGCCGATGATAGCGGAGGTCCATGCGCTGGCCGCCAGCTTCCAGAACAAAGCCGACGAATTCGCCGACATTCTCCACCTGGGCCGCACCTGCATGCAGGACGCGCAGCCGATGACACTGGGCCAGTTGTTCGGCGGCTATGCCGCCTTGACCGAACGATTGGCGTCCGAGCTGGAAAGCGCCCGCGACAGTCTGCGCACGCTGCCTCTGGGCGGCACGGCCATCGGCACGGGATTCGGCGCGCCCAAGGGCTACAAAGCCCGCGTCTATGCTCACCTGGCCGACATCACGGGAACGGATTTTCGGCCAGCGGCCAACCCTTTCGATGCCATGCAGAACCTCGACACCTTTACTCGCGTGTCGGCCGAACTGCGAACCTGCGCCACCTCGCTGGGCAAGATCGCATCGGATCTGATCCTGTTGTCTTCCGGCCCCAACGGCGGGCTGGCCGAGCTGGAGCTGCCGGCCGTGCAGGCGGGATCCTCGATCATGCCGGGCAAGATCAACCCCGTGCTTCCGATGGCCATAGTGCAGATAGGCTTTGCCGTCACGGGAAATGACGTCTGCGTGGCTCAGGCCAATCAGGCCGGCCAGCTGGAGATCAATCATTTCGAGCCTGTCGTCGCCGACCGCCTGTACGACTCGATCCGCCTGCTGCGCAACGGCGTGCGTCTGTTCAGGGAAAAATGCATCGACGGAATCCGCGCCAATGAGGCCGCCAACGAACAGCATTTACTGCAATCGACCGCAATCGCCACGGCGCTGGTCCCCACACTGGGCTATGCCAAGGTCAGCGCCATGGTCCGCCAGGCCGCGGCGCGGAACCTGAACCTGCTGGACGTGCTGCAGGACCAGGACCTGCTCACTCACGAGCAGGCCGTCGCACTCACCCGGGGATCGACCGCCATCGATTCCTGAACCTTCCCGCCAGGCTGCTGGCGCCATGATTTCAACAACGGAGACACATTATGAAAAAACGACTTTCGATACTGTTCGCTACTCTGGCCGCCGCATGCGTCATGGGCGCCGGCGTGGCGCATGCGCAATCCGCCGTGCTCGATCGCGTCAAAAGTTCGGGCGTGCTGCGCGTAGGCGTAAAGACCGACTATCGTCCCTTCGGCTTTCTCGATCCGAGCGGCAAGATCGTGGGCATGGAGCCCGATCTGGCGGCCGACATCGCCAAGCAGCTGGGCGTCCGGCTGGAGCTAGTACCGGTGCAGACGGCCAATCGCATCGAATTCCTGCAACAAGGACGCACCGATCTGATGATCGCCACCATGTCCGTCAACGAACAGCGACGCAAAGTGATCGGCGTCATCGAACCCTATTACTATGCCGGCGGCACCGCCTTGCTGGTGCGCAAGAACGCCGGCATCGAGAAATGGGAAGACCTGGAGGGGAAACCCGTCTGCGGCACGCAAGGCGCCTACTACAACCGGAACGTCGCGCAGAAGTACGGCGTCAAGATCGTCGCATTTCCGGGCAACGTCGAAGCGCAGAATGCCCTGCTGACCGGCTCGTGCATCGGCTTCGTGCAAGACAGCACGCTGCTGGCTTCGATCCTGGCCAGCGGCGAAAGCCAGTGGGCCGATTTCGAAATGCCCCTGCCCATCGAAGACATGGCGCTCTGGGCGATCGCCGTGCCGCTGGCCGAACGCGACCAGGCCTACGGCGATTTCATCAGAAAAGTGGTGACCGAATGGCATCATTCGGGCCTGCTGATCTCGCTCGAAAGCAAGTGGGGATTGCCGCCGTCCGACTTCCTGAAGGAAGAACAAGCCAAGGCGAAGGCCCAATGACCATCGCCCGCTCCGAGCCCATGGATGCGGAAAGCCGCTTGTCCCGCTGGGTCGCCGGGCTGACCTTGGCGGCCGTTCCCGAGCCCGTCCTCGCCGTGGCCCGCGCATGCATGGCCGACGGCATCGGCGTGATGCTGGCCGGCAGCGCCACCGCGGTCTTTCGGCAATGCGAGACGATTCCCCGCTACGCCGGCCGCTGCCGCCTCGCCGACGGCTCGGGCACGGCGGATGCCCGATCGGCGGCGCTCTTGAACGGCGCCGCCGGGCATGCGCTGGATTTCGATGACACGTGCTATGCCGGCATCGTCCATGGCACGGCCGCCGTGCTGCCGGCCGTGCTGGCCGTCGCGCAGGAAATCGACGCCGACGGCGCGCGCCTGCTGGAAGCCTTCGTGTCGGGCGTGGAAATCGAGTACGCCCTCGGCCTGGCCCTGACGGAAAGCATTTATGAGCGCGGCCATTGGACGACGGCAACCTTGGGCGTCATCGGCGCGGCCGCGGGCTGCGCCAAGCTGCTCGGGCTGGACGCCGAATCCACCGCCCAGGCCATCCGGCTGGCGGCCAACATGCCGCTCGGCCTGCGCATCACCCACGGCACGAGCGGCAAGCCTTATCTTTGCGGCATCGCGGCGCGCCTGGGCGTGGATGCCGCCTATGCGGCCCAGGCAGGCCTGGCCGGCCAGGCCGGGACCTTCGAAAAACCGCGCGGCTACGCAGAGACGCTCAATGGCGGCACCTTCCGAGCCGATGTCATAGACACACTCGGCACGCGCTATGCCCTGCTCGATCCCGGCGTAGCATTTAAGCTTCGTCCGATGTGTTCCGCGACGCAAGCCGCCGTCGAAGCCGTGATTGTCCTGCGCGAACACCATGAATGGACGCCGGACCAGGTCGAGTCCGTACTCTGCCACGGCACCCCGCTCGTGGTGTCCTGCCTGCCGTACCGTGCGCCCACCAAGCCCAGCGAAGCACAATTCAGCATGCCTTTTTCCATCGCATGCACGCTACTGCATGGCGACGTGCGGGTCGAGCACTTGAACGAGGCGACATTGGCCGATCCGGCGCTGCGGCAACTGATGCAGCGAATCGAATTGCGGGCGGACGCCATGCTAGTGCCGCCCCACGAGGCATCGGCATGCCCCGAGGCAGCCCGCGTCACCATCACGCTGACCGGTGGCCGGCAACTTTCTCATACTGTCCTGGCCGCGACCGGCATGCCGCAGAAGCCCGCCTCCACATCCGCCTTGCGCGAAAAATTCATGGCATGCGCGGCGTCGGCCCTGTCGCCGGACCATGCCCGAGCCGTATGGCAACGCCTGCAGCGCGTGGAGCACGAGCCCAGCTCGAGCATGCTGCTCGAGCGCCCAACCCGCGCCGGGGGGACATGATGGACATCGTCGAATTCTTTGCCGAGCTCTACCACTCGTACGGCATCAACCTCTCCATTTTCTATGACCACTTCGACCGCGACCTGTTCCTGGAAGGCATCGTCTATACAGCATGGCTGTCGGCTGCTTCCATCATCGGCAGCCTAGTAGTGGGCGCGCTGGGCGCCTATCTGCAATACACGGGCGGCAGCTGGGCGCAGCGACTGGTCAACGGCTACGTGCACGCATTCCGTAATACGCCGCCGCTCGTGCAACTGTACTTTTTCTATTTCGCGGTCGGACCCACGCTCAGCGGCCTGATGGGCGACATCCATCCCGCGGTCAGCAACGTCACCTGGGCGATCGTGTCCTTAACCTTGTACGCGGGTGCCTTCAACGTCGAGATCTTTCGCTCCGGCATCGAAGCCGTGCCGCAATCGACCATCGAAGCCGCCGACGCCCTGGGCATGAACGAAGGACAGATATTTCGCAGGATCGTCCTGCCGCTGTCGGTACGCATCAGCCTGGCCGGCCTGACCAACAATCTCGTCAATCTCATCAAAACCACGACCAACGCCTTTGCCATCGCCGTGCCGGAGATTCTGTACGCCTCGTCGCAGATCTGGTCCGAGAGCATGAACGCGCTGGAAATGATGATCGTCCTGCTCGTCTTCTTCATGCTGCTGATCGGCGCATTCACGTGGCTGATGAAGATGCTTGAACGCGCAACCGCCGTGCCGGGATGGGGGCAAGCATGAAGACACCGCACACACTTCACACATCGATGCCGCCGGTATGGCTGGTCGCCGCGGCGCTCGCGGCGCTGCCCATGGGCGCGCAAGCCGGCCAGGCCGGCGAATCCGGCCTGCTCGCGCTGGTGAAATGGCTGCCCTTGATCCTGCAAGGGTTCGCCATGGACGTGGGAATCAGCTTCGCCGCCATGGCGATCGGCACCGCGCTGGGCGCGTTGCTGGGCATAGGACAAATTTCGCAGTTTTCTCCGATACGCCTGCTGTCGGACTGGGTTACCCAGTTCTTTCGCAACGCGCCCTGGCTCGTCCTGCTGTTCTTCTGCATATTGCTTTTGCCCTACCAGATACAGCTTTTCGACTGGGTCATTCCCTTCCCCGCCTGGGTCAAAGGCATCGTCGGGCTCATGCTGCCGGTCATGGGCAACGTTTCCGAAGTGGTGCGCGGAGGCATACAGTCCATCCCGTCCGGCCAGTGGGAAGCCGCCAACGCCCTGGCCTTCAGCCGTGGGAAGACCTTGCGCATGATCATCCTGCCCCAGGCCGTCAAGCGCATGGTCCCGCCCTGGATGAACGTCTATGCCGTTCTGATGATGGCCACGCCCCTGGTCTCCATCGTCGGCGTCGAAGACAGCGTCACGGTGGCGCGAGCCGTGCTGTCGGCCGAGAACGACACGGCGTTGCTGATGCCGGTATACGGGTTGCTGCTCGTTCTGTTCTTCGTCTATTGCTATCCCATTGCGCGCTGGACGCGAGCACTCGAACGCCGCTACGCGGTCGCGTGAAACCACATCGAATCGAGCCAGGAGGCCACGACATGACCCAAAACGACCAGAACGCGATCGTCCACGTCGACAACGTCACGAAAGCGTTCGGCGACAACCAAGTACTGCGCGGCGTCTCCATGACAGTGCGAAAAGGCGAAGCCGTGGCGCTGATCGGTCCGTCCGGATCCGGCAAATCCACGTTGCTGCGCTGCATCAACGGCTTGGTGCCCATCGACTCCGGACAGATCCACGCGGCGGGCCACGCCGTGCACACCCTGAAAGGCAACGCCGGACGCATCGCCCTGCGCAAGGACGTCTGCATGGTTTTCCAGCAATACAACCTGTTTCCCCACATGAACGTGCTGAAGAACATCATGCTGGCGCCGGTCGAAGTCCTGAAACAGGACCCCGACGAAGTGCGCGAGCGCGCCGTCGCTCTGCTGGCGAAGGTTCGTCTGACGGGAAAGGAGGACGCTTACCCCGGCCATCTCTCGGGCGGCCAACAGCAGCGCGTCGCCATCGCCAGAGCGCTGGCCATGCGGCCCAGCGTCATGCTGTTCGACGAAGTGACTGCCGCACTGGACCCTGAAACCGTCAAAGAGGTCCTGCACACCATCCGTGATCTTGTTCAGGAAGGCATGACCTGCATCCTGGTCACCCACGAAATGGGCTTTGCGCGCGAGGTGGCCCACCAGGTATATTTCACCGACCGGGGATTGATCGTCGAGCACGGCGCGCCGGCCGAATTCTTCGATTCGCCCAAGGATCCGCGTACGCAAGAGTTCCTGGGCCACGTGCTTTGACTTGAACGGCCCTGGACGCGAACATCCTCGAACGGCAAACCATGACGCATTGGACACGCGAAAGCCTTTTATCTTTCCTGGATATACAACGAATCCATATTCAAGAAGCGCTGCATCCCGCAGTATTCACGATGACCGAGTCGGCCGGCCTGAGCCTCGCATTACCCGGGTGCCGTTGCAAGAATCTGCTGGTCCGGAACAAGAAAGGCACGCTGCGCTATTTGATCGTCACCAGTCCCGATGCCGCCGTGGATCTCGGCGCGCTCGGCAAGATGCTCGGATCCGGCCGCCTGTCCCTATGTCCGGCTCCGGAAATGATGGACCTGCTCGGCATCGCTCCCGGCGCGATGAGTCCTTTCTCGCTCATCGCTGATCGGGACGCGAAACAAATCCAGCTGGTCATGGATGCGGAATTGGCGACGGCCTCCCATTTCCAGTTTCATCCTTTGATCAATACATCGACGGTGGCCATCAGCCAGGAGGAATTGGCGCAGTTCCTGGCCGCGGTCGGTCATCCGCCGCGCTACGAAGCGATACCCCGGCGCGCCGCCGCCGACGCGCCGTCCTGATTCGGCCACTAACCGGGGGGACGCGCCTCTGCCTGCCGCACCATCATATATACATCGTCTCCGAGCGCGACGACCTGCACTACGATATGGACTTGTTACATCGGCGTTCTGCGGTTCGTTAACGGCAGTACAATAGTCCATAGCCGTACCGACTGGGTCGATGCGCCCGAATGGGAGCGCAAGCGCCTCATGCTCCGCCTATGGTTGAGGTACCCGAATGCGCGGCCACTGCCCGATGGCTTCGCCGGCGGCTACGTAACCGATACCAGGCACGACATCGCCAAGCAAATAGGCATTGCCGGCTAATGACGTCGATACCCGAGAGAACCGGCACCGCCCGCGAATTCAGCAATTGTCAGAGGACGACATGAGCAAGGACACTTTCCTTCCAGACCTGATCATCGTCGGCGGCGGCCTGGCCGGCCTTACCGCCGGTGTCCGAGCCGTGCAACTGGGCTTGCGCCCGTTGGTGCTGGAACAAGGCGATGGCGAGGATTACCCTTGCAATTCGCGGCAATCGGGCGGGATCCTGCATATCGCGTTTCACGACCCCTACCGCTCCACGCAAGAACTCATCGACGTCATCGACCGCGTCAGCGCCGGACAGGCCAAGCCGGAGCTGTCCCAAGCGCTCGCGCGCACGGGCGCGCGACTCATCGCCTGGCTGCAAAGCCAAGGCGGGAAGTTCATGCGTTTCAACCCGCAGGAAGGCTACCGCTGGTGCCTGTCGCCCCCGCGCGCATTGCGCGCGGGGGCGGACTGGCAAAACCGCGGACCGGACGTCATGTTGCGCCAACTGGCGCGCACGTTGGCCGAATCGGGCGGCAAACTGCAGTTGCGCGCGCGCGCCGAAGCGCTGCTGATGGAAAACGGGCGCTGTGTAGGCGTACGCGGCGTACGCGACGGCGAACCGACGGAATGGCGCGCCAAGCATTGCATACTAGCCGACGGCGGCTTCCAGGCCAATCGGATGCTGGTCGAAAAATATATCTCACCCCGGTTCGACGCCCTGTTTCAGCGCGGCGCAAGCACCGGGCACGGAGACGGCTTGAAAATGGCGCAGACGGCCGGCGCGGCCTTGACCGACTGCAGCCGATTCTACGGCCATCTCTTATGCGCCGATGCCAGGCATAACGACCAAGTCTGGCCGTATCCCGAAATCGACGCCATCGCCACGGCCGGCATCGTCGTCGACGGCTCCGGCCGACGCTGTATCGACGAAGGCAACACGGGCGTGAACCTGGCCAATAAACTGGCCGCGCATCCCGATACCGGCAAATTGTTCGCGGTCTTCGATGCGACGATCTGGGACGGGCCGGGCAAGACGGCCCGGATTCCCGCTAACCCCCTGCTCGAGAAAGCCGGCGGAACCATATTGCGCGCGAACTCCGTCGAGGAGTTGGCGGAGAAAATGGGAATCCCCGCCGATGCGCTCGAACAAACCCTGGATGAGTACAATCGCGCGTTCGATGCGGGAAGCCTGCGCCAACTAGCGGTTCCCCGCTCGGACAAGGTCAAGCCTTATCCCGTCCGCGACTTGCCGTTGATGGCCATCCCCATCTGCCCGGGCATCACCTATACCATGGGCGGCATCGACATCAACGAACACGCGCAGGCGCTCGACGGAAACCGGCAGCCCATTCCCGGGCTCTATGCGGCAGGCGCCACGACCGGAGGCCTGGAAGGCGGATCGGAAGCCGCCTACATCGGCGGCTTGATCAAAGCGGGTAGTTTCGGACTGCTGGCGGCGGAACACATCGCAACGCTAGAAGGAAAAACCTTCACCATCGAATATCCGCGCGCGACCGCGGGCTCGCAGGATCCCTCGGCGCAGCCCGCGACCCACGGCTCCGGCGCGGAGCCCGCCGAGACGGCGTCCCACGGACTGGCCCGCTTCCCCATCTTGAACCTGGTGACGCGCCATACCAAGGCAGTAGGCGCGGCTGCGGCCATCGTCATCGGAACGATCGTAACGGCGCTGGGATGGCCTGCCCTCTCATGGTACATCGTGCCCATCGCATTAGTGATCGCCGTCATGGCATTCGTTGTCGTATTGGGCGTGGGAGAACTGGTGAAGCTGGTCACGGAGTTCCTGATGCCGGAATAAATAAACGCCCATCCGGCACCAAGGGCCGCTTCGACCCGAGGCAGCACGGCGAGCGGCGCCCATGCCGCAATAACGACATTGTGTAAGATATGGCTTTCCCGACTGTCCAGAACGTCTGGATTGCAACATGCTGACATCTTTGTTCTCCGGCGTTCCGCTGGGAATTTTATCCATCAAAATGTTCACCACCGCCTTCGTCGTCATGGCCGTGGCATGGTCCGTCGGTATCTTCGGTCCGCTCATCGGAGGCGCGATAGCGGGGCTTCCCATTATTCTGGGCCCGGGCTTCTATTTCCTGGTCACCCAAGAATCCGTATCCTTCATCCATCAAGCAGCCATATACTCCCTGCTATCGATGTGCGCCACGCAGTTCTTTCTGCTGGCCTACATCGCCACCGCGCGCACAGGCAAGCCCTGGCTATCCCTTGGCTGCGCGTTCCTGTCGTGGGTGACGGCCATCTTCCTGTTTCAGCTGCTGCCGATACGGCTCATGGTATTCATCGTGCTGTTTCTGATAACGACGAGCGGCTGTCAATATCTGGGAGCCAAGTACCTTACCTCCGAATCGACAGCGAAAGGCAATGCCGGATTTGCCCTGCTCCTTGCCCGCGGCCTGCTGGCGGGCGTGCTGGTGGCCGCCGTCACCACGGCCAGCCAGTGGCTGGGGCCGGTGGGCGCCGGACTGTTGCTCGCCTTTCCTGTCGGATTTACCGTAGTATCGGTTACGATCCATCAGAAGTTCGGGGCAAACAGCGTGATCGCCACCCTGCATTCCGCCATGCTGGGCACCGCCAGCCTTGCGGGATTCTGCATCGCCATGGCGTCGACCGTGCTGTACCTGCCGCCGATGGCAGCCTTCGTCATCGCGATGGCGGTCTCGTCGTTCATTACGCTGGGCCTGGTCTTCCGGCACCGGATACCCGCCATGTTCAAGCGGCTGTGACAAACCCGCTGCCTCGGACCCGTGAACGGGCGGCCAGCCGATCCTGTAGCCTATTCATTTGCCGACGTGATTGATAAGTTTTTGGAGCCTCATTTGCTTCGCAAGTTCGAAAGCCTGCTCGACCCGTTTCCGCCCGAGAACGCACCGACGCCTCCCACCGGGCTATTTCGGTTCTTATGGGCATGCACGCGCGGGTCGCGCCGCTACTTTGCCGCGTTGGCCCTGCTCAGCGCATGCGTCTCGATCTATGAAGCATGGCTGTTCGCCTTTTTGGGGCAGATAGTGGATTTGCTCTCGGTATGGCAGGCCGACGCACCGGCCGATGCGCATGAGCGGCGGGTGCTATGGGGCATAGCCGTCGTCCTGGCAGCCAGCGTGGGCCTGGTCGCCCTGCGCACCATGGTCCAGCATCAGGTGCTGGCCATCAATCTGCCGCTGCGGCTGCGCTGGGATTTCCATCGCCTGATGCTCAGGCAAAGCCTGTCGTTCTTCTCGGATGAATTCGCCGGACGCGTAACCACCAAAGTCATGCAAACGGCGCTGGCCGTGCGCGAAGTACTGCTGACCTTCTGCGAGATCGTGCTGGGCATCGGCGTCTATTTCGTCACCATCATCGCGCTGGCGGGAAGCTTCGACGCCAAGCTGATGCTACCCTTTCTGGGCTGGATCGTGCTGTACAGCCTGGCCATGCTGTACTTCGTGCCGCGCCTGGGCAAGGTCGGACAGGAACAAGCCCACGCCCGCTCGTCCATGACAGGACGCGTAACCGACGCCTATACCAACATCACCACCGTCAAGCTGTTTTCCCACACCCAACGCGAGGCGCGCTTCGCCCGCGCCGCCATGGAGGATTTCAAAGAGACCGGCTATCGCCAGATGCGCCTGGTGAGCCAATTCGAGATCGTCAACCAGGCCCTGGTGACGGTACTGATCGGCGCAGCGGGAGGCTATGCCTTGTGGCTCTGGCATGGCAATGAAGTCGGCACCGGCGCCGTGGCGGCCGTCACGGCCATGGCCTTGCGCGTCAACGGCATGTCGCACTGGATCATGTGGCAGATGGCCTCGCTGTTCGAGAACATCGGCA
>CAZKBT010000040.1:0-28401 GCA_964551305.1 uncultured Burkholderiaceae bacterium | reverse complement strand
CACCTGGGCGAAACGATCAAAGGCTACCGGGAAGTTCAGTTCGAGTTCGGACACATAACCCGGTTCCTGATGGAAAGAAAAGCGGACCTGAAGAAGCTCTTCGCGCACGCGGTCCGCAAACGCGTGCTGGTCCACACGCACCAAGGCATGCCGGAAGTCGGCAAGGACGTCGTCGAGCTGCTGAAGGCGGTGCCCGGATTGGAAATCGTCCACGAGGTGGAAGAACCGGCGTACATGTGCGGCGCCTCCGGCTCCGAGCGCGCGCCCGAGCTCAAGGCGCAGGGACGCGCCAGAACGCTGGAACTTGCAAAGACCGCCGAGGTGGACGTCGTGGTATCGCTCTACCACGCCTGCCATAGGCAGCTCAAGGCCGCGGGCCTGCAGCATGAATTCGAGGTGGTCAACTTCACCGAAATTCTCGTTCGCGCGCTGGGCGAGGAGCCCTACGAAGATACGTTCGAGCGTTTTCTGGGACGAAACGACTGGAGACAAGTCGTGAAAGAGTCCGAAGCGCTGATGGCCGCCAACGGCATCGACATGGATCCCGAGCGCCTTGCCGAAGTACTGCCTGAAATCGTGGCGGCGACGGAATGGAAAGGCGGCTTGTGCAGCTTTGCGCCGTCCGCATGACGCTGGTAGGCAAAACGCCAAAACATACATACAGGAGCCCGACATGGCATACGAACTGCATGATCATCTACGCTACCGCAGCCCGATTCATTTCGGTCCCGCGCCTGGCCCCCGTCAAGGTCCCGACGGCAAGTCCTTCGATCTGTCGGACAATCCGGCCTTGACCGTGGCGACGGTCAAGTATCTGACCGACGCCGACAAGATGGAGCGCCTGCTTCCCGAGAACATGAAAATCGACGGAGATCCGGTCGTGACGGTGGAACTGCAAGTATTCAGCGAGCTGGCCTGGCTGGCCGGCCGAGGCTACAGCACCTTGAACGTCAAGTTTCCCGTTCTTTTCCAAGGAAAGAAGGATAGGGCCAGAGGACAGCTGCTGGCGGTAATCTGGGAAAACATGGCGGATCCCATCATCAGCGGCCGCGAGGAGCTGGGGTACGCCAAGATATTCGCCGACATCGCCCCCGAAAGAAACCTGGACGGCAAGAAACTGTTTTCCGCGGGATGGGGCGGACATGACTTCTTCACCATGCAGCTGAGCAAGCTCGACGACGTCGATACAAGCACCGTTCCCGGCCCCGCCGACGACGGCGTGCTGCATGTGAAATACGTTCCGGGCACGGGCAAATCCGCTCCGCCGGACGCGCACTATGTCACCCTGACGCCGCATGGCGGCTCGACGCTGCGCTATGAGCGCATACTGGCCGGCGAAGGCGAGCTTTGCTTCACCGAATCCACCTGGGAACAATTGCCCACCCTGTTTCACATCGTCAACGCCCTGGCCCATCTGCCCGTGCTCGAATGGCGCGGCGCGCGCTATGTCCAGGCGCGCGGCGGCAAGGATCTATCGGACGTGCGCAGGCTGGATTGACGCCCGCCGAGCACAACGCTTCTCTTCCATTATTCAGACGACGCCAACCATGACTCCATCTCCCAGCCGTTATTCTCCCGTCAGAGCCGTAAACATAGGCGAGGCGACCTTTCTGTATGTGTCCGGCCTCACCGCGGGCAACGACCACCCCTTCGACATCAAAGACCAAACCCGCGTCATCTTCGAAAAGATGGCGAGTCTGCTGCGGGAGCACGGCGGCAAGCTGGACGATCTGGTGAAGATAAGCGCGTATTTGACGGACATCCGGGAATACGATCTCTATAATGCCGAGCGCAATCGTATTTTCCAATCCGTCGAGCCCCCGCCCGCCAGCACCGGGGTCGAGGCGCGCCTTAGCGCGCCCTGGAAACGCATCGAGATCGACGCTATCGCCGTCGTACGCGCGTAGCGCTTATGTCACCGCATTGCGCTGCTGGCGGACATCGTACCTTTCGTGGTCCAGGGTATCGACAAGCGCGTCCACCGCATCCCATACGTCGACAAAGCGCGAATACAGCGGCGTGAATCCGAAACGCATGATACCGGGCTCGCGGTAATCGCCTATGACGCCTTGTTCGCTCAGCGAATGGATGACGGCATAGGCATGCGGATGGTCGAAGCATACTTGGCTGCCGCGCCGGCCATGATCGCGCGGGGTGATCAGCGTAACGGGATGATGTCCGCAACGCGACTCGACGAGCTCGATGAACAAATCCGTCAACGCCAGCGACTTTTCGCGCAAGGCTTGCATGGACGTCTTTGCAAAGACGTCCAACCCGCACCTCACCAGCGCCATCGACAAAATGGGCTGCGTTCCGCACAAGGCTCGCCGTATGCCGTCAGCCGGCTCGTAGTCGGGTTGCATGGCAAACGGCACCGCGTGCCCCCACCATCCGGACAAAGGCTGGAAAAACTGCGCCTGGTGCCTGCTGGGCACCCAGATGAAAGCAGGCGAGCCCGGTCCGCCGTTCAAGTACTTATACGTGCACCCCACGGCAAAGTCCGCGCTCGCCGCGTTCAGATCGACCGGGACGGCGCCAGCCGAATGGCATAGGTCCCATACGATCAGCGCGCCATGATGATGTGCATAAGCAGTCAGCGAGTCCATGTCCAGGAGTTCGCCCGTGCGGTAATTGACATGGGTGAGCATCACCACCGCCGTGTCATCGCTGATGGCGTCGTACAGTTGCTCCGACGAATCGACCAGTCGCAGGGTGTAGCCACGATTGAGCCATTGCGCCAGGCCTTGAGCGATATACACATCCGTCGGAAAGTTGCTGCGCTCGCTGACGATGATCCGGCGCGAATTGGTTTCGGGCTGGGAAGCCTGGATCTGCAGCGCGGCGGCAAGGACCTTGAACAGGTTCACCGAGGTCGTGTCCGTCACGGCGGTCTCGCCCGCTTCCGCGCCGATCAGTCCCGCCAATTGCTCGCCCAAGGCCACGGGCATGTCGAACCAACCGGCCGTGTTCCAGCTGCGGATGAGGTCCCTGCCCCATTCCTGACGGACGACATGCGCGGCGCGCTCCATGCCCGCTTTCGGCGGCGCTCCCAGGGAATTGCCGTCAAGGTAGATAACGCCCTGCTGCAGATCGAATTCGTCCCGCAACGGGGCCAAGGGATCTTGCCGGTCCAACGACTGGCAGTGCTCACGACTCATCATTCCGAGAACATCCTTTCAAAGAAAAGCAGTGCGCCGTCGCTAGCCGGAGGCCTCGGCAACCGCGTTCATGAACGCGCGTATCTTCGAGGCGGATTTGACGCCCGGGGCGTCTTCCACTCCGCTACTGACGTCGACCGCGTAAGGCCGGCAGCGCGCGATGGATTGCGCCACGTTTTCGCTGGTCATGCCTCCCGCCAGGACGATGGGACGGACGTCGTCCTGGCTCCGCAGCGCGTCCAGGCTTCCAACATCGAAACGCCGGCCGCTGCCTCCATAGCCTTCGCTATAGCTGTCGAACAGCCAGGCCGAGGCGTCGGAATACGACCGACATGCCCGGGCCAGATCCTCCCCCGTCTCCAACCCGGGCGCCCCGACGCGAAAAGCCCGCATGTATCGTCGCCCAAAGCTGCGGCAGTAATCAGGCGTCTCGTCCCCGTGGAACTGCAAAAGATCCGGCCGGACCTTCTCGATGACCTGCTCGATCTGATCACGGCTCGCGTTCACGAACAAGGCGACGACGGAAACAAACGCAGGCGCCGCCCGACGCAGCAGCCCGGCGTGCTCCAGGGAAACGCAGCGCCGGCTTTCAGGAAAGAAAACCAGGCCGATGGCATCCGCGCCGGCGCCGACGGCGGCCCGCACGTCCTCGATGCGCGTCAGCCCGCAAATCTTGACGCGGGTGCGCCGCGGAGCAATCCATTCGGTAACGGCTTTCATAGGCTTCATTGGAATGCGGCGCCAGGGTCGGAACCCGCGTCCGAGCCGCCGTAGCCATAGCCGCCCGAATCGTAGGTGCTTTCCGTGCCGAAATTGACCGTGGCTGGATCCACCTGGGGTCCGTCGTCTTTATAGTGCATGACCAAGCCCGGAAATATCATGACCGTCGCCACCATCATCAGCTGGATGACGATGAACGGTATGGAGCCCCAGTATATTTGTCCCGTCGTCACTTTGGCTATGGGCTGGCCGGTAACCTTGTCGACATAATCCTCTTTCGGCGCGACCGAGCGCAGGAAGAACAAGGCGAATCCGAACGGCGGGTGCATGAACGAAGTCTGCATATTGATGGCGAGCAACACGCCGAACCAGATCAGGTCGATGCCCATCTTGTCCGCCACCGGCGCCAGCAATGGCACGACGATAAATGCCAGTTCGAAGAAATCCAGGAAAAACGCCAGGAAAAACGTCAGCAGGCTGACGACGATCAGAAAGCCCCATTCTCCTCCGGGCAGCCCTATCAACAAATGCTCGACCCAGATGTCGCCGTTGATGCCGCGAAAGCTCAGGCTGAATATCGTCGAGCCGACCAGAATGAACACCACGAAGCACGTGAGCCTGGTAGTCGAATCCATGGCTTGCTTGAGCAAGGACCAACTGAAACGTCCCCGCGCCAATGCCATGACCAGCGCCCCCACGGCGCCCATGGCCCCGCCTTCGGTCGGGGTCGCCAAGCCGATGAATATCGTGCCCAGCACCAGAAAGATCAGAAGCAAGGGGGGGATCATGACGAACGTCACGCGTTCGGCGATCTCCGAAAACCATCCCAGTTTCAGGAGACGATTCGCGGAGGCGAGAACAAATGCAAACATGCCGCCCACCAGCAGAATCACGACGACGTGCTCGTCGACGGGAGCGGGATGCCCAGCGAAATAGGCTTCCGCGCCGTACACGGCCACGACTCCCGAAATCAGCATCAACACCCCCAAGGAGCGCAGACCGCGGCTGCCATCCGGCTTGACGTATCCTCTGGCCTCCGGCGGCAACGCCGGCGCGCTGGAAGGCTTGATCAGGGAAACCAGCACGATGTAGACGACGTACGCCCCCGCCAGCAGCAAGCCGGGAAGCATTGCCGCGCGGTACATGTCGCCTATCGAACGGCCCAGCTGATCCGCAAGGATGATCAACACCAGCGACGGCGGGATGACCTGCGACAAGGTTCCCGACGCCGCGATGACGCCGCTCGCCAGGCGCCGGTCATAGCCGTAGCGCAGCATGATAGGCAACGAAATCAGGCCCATGGCGATGACGGACGCCGAGACCACCCCGGTCGTGGCGGCCAGCATGGCGCCCACCAGCACGACGGCGATCGCCAGGCCGCCGCGTATGGGTCCGAACAGCTGGCCTATGGTTTCCAGCAGATCCTCGGCCATGCCGGAGCGTTCCAATATCAGCCCCATGAAGGTGAAGAACGGGACGGCCAACAGCGTATCATTGGAGACGATGCCGAACACGCGTTGCGGCAAGGCTTGAAAAAGCGCCGGCTGCATCAGGCCGAGCTCGATCGCGACCAGGCCGTACAGGATGCCTACGGCCGCGAGCGAAAAGGCCACGGGAAACCCCAGCAATAAAAACACGATCAAATTGAAGAACATGATCGGCGCCAGACTGTCGATGAGTAGCTCCATGCTTACCGACCCTTTTGCTCTGTTTGCGTATCGATGGCTTTGCGGACTTCATCGTCGGCATGCTTGCGGATCTCGTCGGCCAGCGCCTCTTCGGCTGTCTGCGAGGACTGGCGCGCCAGTGGATCCGGACATCGCCCCATCAGAAAGCCGATGCACTTGATCAAATGGGAAACGCCCGCAAGTATCAACAAGGCGAACCCCACCGGCACCAGCAGCTTGGCCGGCCAGCGGATCAACCCGCCGGTATTGGACGACTGTTCCTGCAAAACGAAGGACTCGTGGAAAAAAGGCAGAGACAGCCAGAAAACCAGCACGCACGCGGGAAACAGGAAGAAAATCACCCCGAATATATCGATCTTGACCTGCGTCCGGCGCGACAGCCGGGAAGACAGGACGTCGACGCGCACGTGCTCGTTGCGCAGGAACGTATAGCCGGCCGCCAGCAGGAACATGGCGCCGAAAAGGTACCACTGAAGCTCCAGCCAGGCATTCGAACTGATGTTGAAGGTCTTGCGCACCGTCGCGTTGATCGCGCTGACCAGCACGGCCGCCAATGTCAGCCAGGCAACCAACTGTCCGATGCGTTGGTTCATGGCGTCGATGAACCGGGATATAGCCAGGAGTATAGTCATGGGGCACTCTAGCAGCGATCGCGTCAGGCCGTGTCGTTCGCGGCCACCCTACCGCGAACGGCGAACAGCATGACATGACACAGTTTGCATATAGTAAAGGTTGAAAGTGTAATCGATTGAATCGGGAATCGCCGTAGGTGTATGCACCACTACGGCAACGGGAAGTCGTAACCCAGATGGGACAATAAGGCATCACGCACGCCGATCTCGGGCAGCGCAAACTGGGGGGGATAATCCGCTCCCACCAGATACAGCCCATGCGGCGAAAAAGTCGGCGCCGCCAACCGGCGGTCACGCTGCGCCAGCAGGTAAACCATCCAGTCGGGCTCCTGCCTTCCCTGCCCCACATAGATCAAGGCGCCCATCAGGTTGCGCACCATGTGATGCAGGAACGCATTTGCCTTGAAGACAAACAAGAAATGGTCGCCATGCCGGGTAATGTCGAGCTTGCTCAATGTGCGTACGGGGCTGGCGGCCTGACACTGCGACGAGCGAAAACAGCTGAAATCGTGCTCGCCGACCAGATGCTGCGCCGCCAGGCGCATGCGGTCCAGATCCAAGGGACGGTGCGCCCATCCCACCCGGGCATCCTGCAAGGCGGGCCGTATCCGGCTGTTGCGCAGGATATAGGCATAGGTGCGCGACACAGCGGAAAAACGCGCATGAAAATCGTCCGTGGTTTCCCGAGCCCATTGCACGGCAATGTTTCGCGGCAAAAGTGAGTTCAAGCCCCGGATCCAGGATTCCGGACGTCGCTCAGCCGTCGTATCCAGGTGAACGATTTGGCCCAGCGCATGCACGCCGGCATCGGTGCGCCCGGCGCAAACGGTCGGCGTCGGTTGCGCCAGAAACTCGGCCAAAGCCGCTTCCAGACTGTCTTGTACGGTGTTCCCGTCGGACTGGGTCTGCCAGCCATGCCATGCCGATCCGTCATAGGCTACGCCTAAAGCTATGCGCGGCATCGTCGTGGATCAGCTCTTAGACGCGCGCCCGGCAGACTCGTCCTCGGCGGCGAGATCGAGATTGATCTGATCGAGCTTTTCCTGGACCATGGCTTCGGTGATGGCGCCGCCGGCGCCATCCCTGCCTTGGGATCGCGCGCTGCTGGCCCGGCGCAAGGCCCAGGCAAGTATCAAGACCAGCAACGCCAGGATAATCGTCACGATTGCCAATACATTATCTTGTAGCCAAGACACGGTGCTCTCTACCTTGTTGATTTTTGCATCGGGCGCACCGGGCTCCGGTATGGCCAGAATCGCGTTGGCGCCGACCGAGGCCTCCGCCAATGCCTGGCTCGCCTCGGAAAGCGTTTGACTGATTTCATTGGCGCTGTCTTCCACCAGCGCCGTCGCCGCGAGCCCCTGGGCCTGCATGGCTTGATTCAAGTTCTTGATGTTCGCTTCCAACTGGGAAACCCGCTGACCGGCTTCCTCGAGGTTTTTTCGAACCGCGCGCTCATCATCGCTGAGCGCATGATCCGCGCCCCGATCCGCTCGGCCGGAAGAAGCGCCGCCCGGGCCGGCCTCGGAACCGGTTGCCGATTGGTTGGCCGATCCGCTCGTGGAAGCGCCGAGAGCTCCGGTTCCGGAACCCGTTTCTCCCGAGCGATCCGTATCCGTCAATACATCGCGCATGCTTCCCGCCGCGGTTTGCGAGCCGGCCACGGATAGACGCAGTTGATCCCGCGACCCTTCGGGTTGCGCATCCGACGCCGGCACGCCGCTGGACAATTTGCCGGCTCCGGTGTCCCCCGTCTCGGAAAACGAATCGAACGCCTGCGCATTTCCCGACCGCACGCCGCTGGTCATGCCGTGAAACAGCCCGCGCGCCCGTCTGTCGGAGATGGCGGTCATCGCCGCCGTATCCGGTATCGAAAGCGTCGCCCCGGCCTTGACCAGATTGATGTCGCCCCGGATGAACGCCTGCGGGTTCGCATTGTGCACGGCAATCATCCACTGATAAATGGAAACCCCCGGCGGCACGTGACGGCGCGAAAGCGCGAATAGCGTATCGCCACGCCGAACCGCCACGCTGTCGGAGTGCGATCCAGAGCCGACGCCGGCTTGCGTCCCGGACAGGGATCCGGCGTTCGCGGCCGAAGAAGCAGGGGAACGAACCTGATCGGCCGACGGCGCCAGCACGCTGACCTGGTGCCGCTGCACGCCCGACGACGTGCCCACGTCGAGCAATACGTCCGCGACGCTGCCGCTGAAGCGCTCGTCGGAGCGGATCTGAATCGTGCTTGTCGTTGCGTTAGGACCGGACGCCACGGCCACCCGCAATCCGCCCAAGGCGACCGGGGGCGTCAGTCCGGCTTGCGCCCATGCCTGCCGAGGCGCCAGCCCCACCGTCAACGACGAGCGGTCGGCCGCCGTGACGTCCCTGAGCTGCACGTCGATGGCCAACGCGCCGCCGGCCTTGGAAACCACGCGGGAATGCCCCAGGGTGGCCGCCTGCGACGGCGACATCATGGTCAATGCGGCGATGACAACCGCCGCGCCCGCCCCGGTCCGGATCACGGTTCGAGGCAGGCGCGGCGAGTCGTCGGTCATGTCCATGGTCAGAGCTCGCCCAAAGTAATGCGCAGCATGCGGCGCAGCGGCTCGGCCGCCCCCCACAGCAGTTGATCGCCGACCGTGAAGGCGCTGAGATACTCGGGCCCCATCGACAGCTTGCGCAAGCGTCCCACCGGTATATCCAGCGTGCCCGTCACGGCGACGGGCGTGAGATGCCGCATGGTCGCCTCGCGCTCGTTGGGAATGACCTTGGCCCACTTGGATCCTTCGCGCAGGATGTCGGAGATTTCATCCAGGCGGACGTCGCGCTTGAGCTTGATGGTCAATGCCTGGCTGTGGCAGCGCATGGCGCCGATCCGCACGCACAAGCCGTCGATAGGCGTGACGGGCGCGCCGAATGCCGGGCCTCGGCCCAGAATCTTGTTGGTTTCGGCCTCGCCTTTCCACTCCTCTCGGCTCATGCCGTTGCCCAAGTCCTTGTCGATCCAGGGTATCAGGCTGCCACCCAGCGGAACGCCGAAATGCTCGCGCGGCAAGCTCTCATCCTGCTGCGCCTGAAGCACGCCGCGGTCGATTTCCAGGATGGCCGATGCCGGATCGTCGAGCAAAGGCTTGACGGCCGCGTTGAGCAGGCCGAACTGCGTCAGGAGTTCGCGCATGTGCTGGGCGCCGCCGCCGGATGCCGCCTGATACGTCATGCTGGTCATCCACTCGATCAGGTCTTGATTGAACAGTCCCGCCAGGCCCATCAACATGCAGCTGACCGTGCAATTTCCGCCCACGAAATTCTTGATGCCGCGCTGCAATGCAGCGTCGATGACGGGACGGTTGACCGGATCCAGGACGATGATCGCATCGTCTTTCATGCGCAGCGTGCTGGCCGCGTCTATCCAGATGCCGCCCCATCCCGCGCCGCGCAGCTTCGGGTAGACCTCGGTGGTGTAATCGCCGCCTTGCGCGGTCACGATGATCGGCAGCTTTTTCAAGACGTCGATGTCGAACGCATCCTGCAAAGGACCTGCGCCGTCGGCCCAGGCGGGGGCCTTGCCCCCCGCATTACTGGTGGAAAAAAACACCGGCTGGAACAAGGAAAAATCATTTTCATCGCGCATGCGCTGCATCAGGACGGAGCCCACCATGCCGCGCCACCCGATCAAACCTACTGCTTGGCTCATAGTAAATTCGGACCGCTAGAATTAAAAAAGAGTGCTGATTTTTTCTATTCTAATGCTTTCAGAACCGCATCGCCCATTTCCTGCGTGGAAACTTGGCGCGTTCCCTCTTCATATATGTCCGATGTGCGCAGATTCTGCTCCAGAACGCGCTGCACGGCGGTCTCGATGCGCCCGGCCTGGGCGTCTTCATTGAGCGAATAACGCAGCAGCATCGCCGCCGACAATATCGTGGCCAGGGGATTGGCCACGCCCTTGCCGGCGATATCGGGAGCGGAGCCGTGGCTGGGCTCATACAGGCCCTGCTTCTTCGCATTCAACGACGCGGAAGGAAGCATGCCGATGGAACCGGTCAGCATGGCGGCCTCGTCCGAGAGAATATCGCCGAACAGATTGCCGGTCACGATGACGTCGAACGCTTTCGGCGCGCGAACCAGCTGCATGGCGGCGTTGTCGACATACATGTGGCTGAGCTCGACGTCCGGGTAGTCGCGCGCCACCTGGATCACGGTATCGCGCCAGAACTGCGAGGTTTCCAAGACATTGGCCTTGTCCACGCTGCACAGTTTCTTCCTGCGCTTTTGGGCCGCCTGGAAGGCCGTGTGGGCGATGCGCCGGACTTCGGACTCCGCATAGTGCATGGTGTCGAAGCCTTCGCGCTCGCCTTTGAATTCACCCTGCTGCGCCGTGCGCACGCCGCGCGGCTGCCCGAAATAGATATCGCCCGTAAGCTCGCGGACGATCAGGATATCCAGACCGGCCACGATTTCAGGCTTCAGCGAGGACGCGTTGGCCAGCTGGGGATAAAGGACGGCGGGACGCAGGTTGGCGAAGAGCCCCAGCGACTTGCGCAGCCCCAGGATCGCCTGTTCTGGCCTGAGCTCGCGAGGCAGGCTGTCGTATTTCCAGTCGCCCACCGCGCCGAACAGCACGGCCGACGACTGCTGGGCCAGCGCCAAGGTGCTGGGCGGCAAGGGATGCTCCAGGGCATCGTAGGCCGCGCCGCCCACGGGCGCCGTTTGAATGTCCAGATCGAGTCCAAGCGCGGTCAATACGCGCACCGCCTGCTCGGTGACCTCGGGGCCGATTCCATCGCCGGGCAGAACGGCAATACGATGTGTCATGCGACTTCCTTAATGTATGTTTTATACAACAAACTGGGCGCAAGCGGCGCGGCTACGCCGCTGCTTGCGCCTCAACGCACCACCGGCCTGGCGTTGAGCCAAGGATGGCGAGCCAAGCGTTCGCTCTCGAAACTGCGGATCATATCGGCTTTCTGCAGCGTCAGCCCAATGTCATCCAGACCGTTCAACAGGCAGTGCTTGCGAAACGGCTCGATGTCGAATCCGATTTCCTCGCCGTCCGGCGTGACGACGACTTGACGAGACAGATCGACGCGCAGCTTGTAGCCCACGAACGAGCGGACCTCGTCGAATAGCCGAGACACGTGTAGCTCGGACAAAACGATGGGCAACAGGCCGTTCTTGAAGCTGTTATTGAAAAAAATATCGGCATAGGACGGCGCGATGATGGCGCGAAACCCATATTGCGACAGCGCCCAGGGAGCATGCTCGCGGCTGGAGCCGCAACCGAAATTCTTGCGGGCAAGCAAGATGCTGGCGTCTTTGTAGCGGGGCTGATTCAAGACGAAATCGGGATTGACGGGACGCTTGCCGTTATCCATGCCCGGCTCGCCATGGTCGAGATAACGCAGCTCGTCGAATAGGTTGGGACCGAAGCCGGTGCGCTTGATCGACTTTAGGAACTGCTTGGGAATGATAAGGTCCGTATCGACGTTTTCGCGATCCAGCGGCGCGACGACTCCATCATGGGTGGTAAAGGCTTGCATGGCGTGGATTCCTAATTGAAATTACGTACATCGACGAAGTGGCCCGCGACGGCGGCCGCAGCGGCCATGGCGGGACTGACCAGGTGGGTGCGCCCGCCCTGTCCCTGGCGGCCTTCGAAATTGCGATTGGAGGTCGATGCGCAGCGCTCGCCGGGTTCCAGCCGGTCCGCGTTCATCGCCAGGCACATCGAACATCCCGGCTCGCGCCACTCGAAGCCGGCCGCGATGAAAATCTTGTCCAGGCCCTCGGCCTCGGCCTGTTTCTTCACCAGGCCGGAACCCGGCACGATCATGGCCTGCTTGACCGTCGACGCGACGCGCTTGCCGCGCGCGATCTGGGCGGCGGCCCGCAAGTCTTCGATGCGCGCATTCGTGCATGATCCGATGAAGACTTTGTCCACCTTGATGTCGACCAAGGGCATGTTCGGCTTCAGGCCCATGTACTCCAAGGCGCGCTCCATGCCGCTGCGGCGCACGGCATCCTTTTCCTTGTCCGGGTCCGGAACGCGCTCCGTCACCGGCAGCACCATTTCAGGCGAGGTTCCCCAGGTCACCTGAGGCGATATCGTCGTCGCGTCGACCTGCACCACGCGATCGAAAGACGCGCCTTCGTCCGAATGCAGGGTCTGCCAGTACTTCACGGCCTCGTCCCAGAGCACGCCCGTCGGCGCATAAGGGCGTCCGCGGAAATAATCGACGGTTTTCTGGTCGACCGCCACCATGCCCGAGCGCGCTCCCGCCTCTATGGCCATATTACAGACGGTCATGCGCCCTTCGAGCGACAGCGCGCGAATGGTGCTGCCGCCGAATTCGATCGCGTAGCCCGTGCCGCCCGCCGTGCCGATCACGCCGATGACGTGCAGCACCAGGTCCTTGGCTGTACAGCCGAAGGGCAGCGCGCCTTCGACGTTGATCAGCATGCTTTTGTTCTTTTTCATCAACAACGTCTGCGTCGCCAAGACGTGCTCGACTTCCGACGTGCCGATGCCGAACGCCAACGCGCCCACCGCGCCATGGGTGCTGGTGTGCGAGTCGCCGCAGACCACGGTCATCCCCGGCAGCGTCGCGCCTTGCTCGGGGCCTATGATGTGCACGATGCCCTGGCGCAGGTCGTTCATGCGAAATTCGGTGATTCCGAATTTCTCGCAGTTCTCGTCCAGGGTGTCGACCTGAAGACGCGAAATGGGGTCGTGGATGCCCTCGTCCCGCGCCGTGGTCGGCACGTTATGGTCCGCCACCGCCAGATTGGCATCGATGCGCCACGGCTTGCGGCCGGCCAGCGCCAAGCCCTCGAAGGCCTGGGGGCTAGTCACCTCATGAAGCAAATGGCGATCGATATAGAGCAGACAGGTGCCGTCCGATTCCTGATGCACGACGTGCGCATCCCACAATTTGTCGTATAAAGTTTGTGCCACGGCGATATTCTCGATAGAAAATTGAAGACAACGCTGTTCAAAACAACGCCTTGTGCCAATTATGCCAGCGTGGGCCGGCGCAGCAATCCGAGCATATATACTGGTATGGAAACTACCAGAAACACGTCATTTACCGCGCGCGACGGCCTGTCGGTACAGCGGCATCATCTGTTCGGCGATCTGATTCAAGTCGGCGATGCGGCTGGCCGGCGACGGGTGCGTGGACAAGAACTCGGCCGGCGCGCTGCCGTCCGCCAAAGCGCCCATTTTCCGCCAAAGCGTCACGGCTGCCCTGGGATCGAAGCCGGCGCGCGCGGCCAATTCCACGCCCATGCGATCCGCCTCGGTTTCGTGGGTCCTGCTGTTGGGCAGCGCGAACATGACCTGGTTCAGGCTGCCGCCCAGGTCGGCAGCCGCGCGACTGCCCGTTATCGCGGACAAAATCGATAGTCCTATGTCCGCCGCCATCTGCTGGGACACTTGTTCGCGGGCGTGCTCGCGCAGAGCATGCGCCATTTCATGCCCGATGACGGCACCCAGCTCGTCGTCGCTGGGCTTGATGCGCTGGATCAAGCCGGAATACACCGCCATCTTCCCGCCCGGCATGCACCATGCGTTGACCTCGTCGGAACGCAACACGTGTATCTGCCAATCCCAACGGGCGGCGTCGGGACGGAAAACTGGCACCTGACGGATGAGGCGTTGCGCGATGGCGCGCACACGCTTGGTCTGCGCCGCGTCCACGTCCAGCGCCTTGTGCGCCCTGGCCTGGCCGATCAGACCGGAATACTGCCGCGCGGCCTCGTTTTCCAGCGCCGCTTGCGACACCAGGCTGGACATGTATTGCTTGCGCTCGATACCCACCGCGCCCGAGCCGGTCGTCTGCACGGCCGCGCACCCGCCGAGCAGCGCTCCCGACAAAACGGCCATGACGGCCGGCCTGCGAAACCAGAACGCACATCGCCGCATATCGACATCCTCCGCGTCTAAGGATCGGGATACTTCCGCTATGTACTATGGACTCAACCGCATTGCGCGCGGTGGCGCAATGCATGATCCATCAATACGATGGCCAGCAGTCCTTCCACGATGGGCGTCGCCCGGATGCCGACGCAAGGGTCATGCCGTCCCAGCGTCTGGACATTGACCGGCTGCCCGATCTTGTCCACGGAACGGCGCTCGACCCGGATGCTGGACGTGGGCTTGATCGCCAACGAGACAGTCAGGTCCTGGCCGGACGAAATGCCGCCTAGAATCCCACCCGCGTTGTTGCCGATAAAACCGTCCGGTGTAATTTCATCGCCATGCTCCGAGCCCCGCTGGGCGATGCAGTCGAAGCCAGCCCCGATGGACACGCCCTTGACCGCGTTCAATCCCATCATGGCATGGGCGACGTCCGCGTCCAGACGGTCATAGATGGGCTCGCCCCAGCCCGTCGGCATGTTCTGCGCCACGACTTCGATGCGCGCGCCGATGGAATCCCCGTCGCGGCGCAAGGCATCCATGTATGCCTCGAGCTGCGGCACCATCCCCGCATTGGGGGCATAAAAGGGATTGCGCGCCACCTCGTCCCAGGATTCAAAAGGAATGGCGATCTCTCCGAGCCGGCTCATGTAGCCTCGTATCCGTACCCCGTGGGCCCGCGCCAGCCATTTCTTGGCGATGGCGCCGGCCGCGACCGTGGGCGCCGTCAGGCGCGCGGAAGACCGGCCGCCGCCGCGCGGATCGCGCTGCCCGAACTTATGCCAATAGGTATAGTCCGCGTGACCGGGCCGGAACGTGTCGGCAATGGCGCTGTAATCCTTGCTGCGGGCATCGGTATTGCGTATGAGGAGCCCGATCGGCGTGCCGGTGGTCACGCCTTCGTAGACGCCCGACAGTATCTCGACCTGGTCCGCCTCCCGGCGCTGCGTCACATGCCGCGACGTGCCGGGGCGCCTGCGATCCAGTTCCTGTTGTATGTCTTCGATGCTCAGCGGCAGGCCGGGAGGACATCCGTCGACGACCGCGCCGATGGCGGGTCCATGGGACTCGCCAAAATTGGTAACACAGAAAATTTTACCTAGGGTATTGCCAGACATAAGAAAAACCGGTCAAAAACAAGAATTGGGGGGATACCGCACGATCCGTCATGTTACATGCGCAATTATGGCACTGTATCGCCATGGCGGCCGCCCGGCGATCAGGAGGAACAGCTTACTTCGATCCCGGCGGCCCATTCTGGCGGCTCTGCGGCATAGGCCTCGTAGCCCGGACGTTCCGTGCAGGGGTCCCTGAGCACCGTCAACAGCCTGGCGATCTCGCTTGCATCGCGCTGCTTGGCGCGTCGTATGGCAAGCTCCGCAAGGTGGTTGCGCAACACATACAAGGGGTTGACCGCCAGCATCCGGGCAATGCGCTCCTGCTCGGGCCGGTCGTCCCGCGCCACGCGATCCCGGTAGCGTTCCAGCCACGCCGACGCGGCATCCGCGTCCCGAAAACGCGCAATGAATGCATCGCTATCTTGCAGAGCGAACGCCAGTCTCCGGAAGCTCAAGGTAAAGTCCGCCCGGTCGAGATG
This sequence comes from uncultured Burkholderiaceae bacterium, assembly GCA_964551305.1. Classification (GTDB taxonomy): domain Bacteria; phylum Pseudomonadota; class Gammaproteobacteria; order Burkholderiales; family Burkholderiaceae_B; genus JBAZDC01. Next base: position 12,691 of record CAZKBT010000040.1, on the reverse strand, counting down.
CAGCAAGCGCCACCAATCGTCCGCCAATTGGTCGTCGCCCTCTTTCCATGAGGACAACCCCAATTTGTCGCGCAGGTTGCGCCGGTATTTATCGAGAAACACACCCTCGTATTCCTGCAGCACGGCTTGCATATCGTCCGGGTCGGCGTCCAGGCCCAGCAGGCTCGACGCCAGCCTGTACAAATTCCAATGCCCCACCGAAGGCTGCGCGTTCCAGGCATAGCGCCCGCCGGTATCCGTGTGGTTGCAGATGTGATCGGCCTGGAAGGCGTCCATGAAGCCGTAAGGACCATAATCCAGCGTCAGGCCCAATATGGACATATTGTCCGTATTCATCACGCCATGGCAGAACCCGACGGTTTGCCAGTCCGCCATCAGCCTGGCCGTGCGGTGCGTCACTTCCCGCAGGAAGCGGCAGACCGCCTTCGACGGCGTGTCGGCCTGCCCCGCCGGCCCCCGGCGGCATTCGGGATAAAAAGTGTCGACGACGTAGTCGAAAAGTCGCCGCAGGTTCTCGGGCGACCTGGCCCAATGTTGAAACGACCCGAACCGCACGAAGGTGGGCGACACGCGCGCGACGATCGCGGCGGTCTCGACGGTTTCCCGATAGACGGGATCGTCGGACGCCACGATGGCCAGCGCCCGGGTGGTGGGGATGCCCAAGCCCGCCATGGCCTCGCCGGCGAGGTACTCGCGTATCGATGAACGCAGTACGGCGCGCCCATCACCCATGCGCGAATAAGGAGTAAGACCCGACCCCTTGAGCTGGATCTCCCAGTTGCCTGAAGGCCCCACGACTTCGCCCAGCAAATGCGCGCGTCCATCGCCTAATTGTCCCGCCCATACGCCGAACTGGTGGCCGCTGTATGCCGCGGCCAAGGTGCGGCCCCGAGGCAAGGGTTGCGCGCCGGACATGATCTTCAGGAATGCGGGCTGGTCGAAGGCCTCGGGCGCAAGGCCCAGCAATGCCGCGACGTCCGCGTTGGCATGGACGAGCCAGGGATCGGTCAACGGCTGCGGAGCCAGCTCCGTATAGAATGCCGGCGTCAGATCGGCAAACTCGTTGACGACATCCAGTTCGGTGATAGAGCGCTTGAACATGTGGAATCCGCTCACTGCCGCCTTGCGGCCTGCGCAGCGTGCTGTTTGGCGGCGCGCTTGGCCGGCCTCAGGTACAGCAACGCGCATACGTAAAATATCATCGACAGAACGATTTCGATACTGGCCATGAGCACCCACATGGCCTGCGTGTCAGACCAAGCCCGCACGACCCCTTCCATGAAGTACAGCAGGACGAGCATCGCCGCCCACTGCAAGGTATAGAGATTCCCTTTGAGCACGCCGCGCAGCGCGAACAACAACGGAAGCGCCTTGAGAACCAGCCACGACCCGCCCGGCCGCAGCGGCGCAATCCAGAGCTCCCAGACCACGCACAGCACGATCAGGCCGATGAAGGAAACGGCGGCTCCATAGCGAAGCCCAGGGTTCAATTGTGTCGTCATGCTGGTATTATGACCTGAAAACATACCGCTCCGCCCTGACTCATGCCGAAGCGCAAAGGTAATGCCATTGTGACGACCACCAGCCTATCCGGGTCGGATGCGCAGGACACGCCATCCACCGCCCAGACGCCCCGCCGCCTTCTGGAACCAGCCCACGTCCCCGACCAGACGGGACCGAGCATGAAACTGAAAGGTAAGGACAGGTTTCAAAAAATTTCCGCATTCATTCTGCGCCGCGCCGCCGAAAAGAACCTGACGCAAGTCGCCTCCAGCTTGACCTTTACCACCGTATTGGGCCTGGTGCCCATGCTGGCGGTCATTTTGGCGCTATTCACGGCATTCCCGCTGTTCGACGATTTCCGGCTGGCCCTGGAAGAGTTTCTGACCAACAATCTCATGCCGCCCGCCGTATCCGAAAACGTCATGACGTACCTGAACGATTTCGCGGCCAAGGCCTCCGGCCTGACCGCCATCGGCAGCCTGGCGCTGATCGTGACGTCGGTCATGCTGATGAGAACCATCGATGAAGCGTTCAACAACATATGGCAGGTCGAGCAACAGCGCCCGTTGCGCCAGCGCATGCTGGTCTACTGGGCCATTTTGTCTTTGGGACCCATCCTGCTGGGGGCCAGCCTCTGGGCCACCAGCACATTCGCGCGGCAATCGCTGGGCTATATCGGCGACGTTCCGGCCTTGCTGAAAATGGGCTTTTCCCTGACGCCCCTGCTATTGACGAGCCTGGGGTTCACGGCCTTGTTCGTCTTCGTTCCAAACGATCGCGTGCGCTGGCGGGATGCGCTGATAGGCGGCGTCATTACCGCCGTCGCCCTGGAAATCATGCGGATAGGATTTGCCTATTACCTGACGCGGTTTCCGTCATACACCATCATTTACGGCGCGTTTGCCACCGTGCCCATCTTCCTGCTGTGGATATACATGTCATGGCTGGCCATCCTGGGCGGCGCGACCCTGGTCGCCACCTTGCCCGCCTTGCGCCACCAGCATTGGGCCAAGCAACACTACACCGGAGTGGAATTCGTGGATGCCGTCAATGTGCTCGGCGTGCTCTGGCGAAGCCAAGGCCGTGCCGAGCCCGGCTTGCCGCTCGACCGGATCGCAAACGCGCTCGCGGCGGATCACGACGACGTGCTCGATGTGCTGAAAGCGCTGTCCAAGCTGGGCTACGTGGTCAGCACACAAGACAAGCAAAGCACCCGCTGGGTCCTGGCCAGCGATCCCCGCTCCGCCGCCTTGGGTCCGCTGATCGACGCGCTGCTGATCGACAGGACGCAGCCCCATATAGGACAAACTCCCGTCCTGCTCAACGCCGTTGCCCTGTCTTTGCGGGACACGCCTGTATTACTCAGTCACTTGTTCGAAGAGCCGGGCGCTCTACCGGAAAACACGCAGATGGTGCAAAATAACAAAACCACGAGATCAGGGGGTGGCGACAGCCCCGAGGAGACCGATCATGTTGAAAGTCAGTGAAATACTACGCGTCAAAGGCAATGCGCTATATACCGCCGCGCCCGACACGCCCATCAAGCAGGCGATAGAAACCATGAGCGAACAGGACATCGGGTCGCTGGTCATCATGGAGCATGGCGAGCTCGTCGGTATGCTAACTTTCCGCGAAATCATCCGCCACCTGCACGGCAACGAGGGCGACATCGGGTCCAACACCATACGCAGCATCATGGACGACGCGCCCGTCAGCGTGTCGCCCAATACCAGCGCCGACGAAGTGCAGCGCCTGATGCTGGAAAAGCACGCGCGATACATGCCGGTCATGGATGGCCCGACCCTCATGGGCGTCATTTCCTTTTACGACATGGCGCGCGCCATCGTGGACGCGCAACAGTTCGAGAACGACATGCTGAAAGCCTACATCCGCGACTGGCCGAGCAACATCGACGCCACCAGCCACTGAATCGCTCCGCATTTTCCGATCCGGTTTGCCGTCCTTGCGACGCAAGCCGGATTTTTCATGCCGGCAAGCCGGCCTGGCCGGCGAGCGTACTCCACGCCCGACCGATGAGGGCCGGGTCGTTGGCGGCCAGCACTCGCGCATCCGACAAGGTCTGGCGCCAGCGCCGCGAGCCTTTCAGCCCGCTCATCCAGCCCAGCATCGGCCGCACGACCATGCGCAACGGCACGCCCCGATCGACCTGTCCCTGGGCATAGGCTAGCATGGCTTCGACGACGGCCTGCGGCTGCACAGCCGGCCGGGTCGGGTCCATGCGCTCGGAAATGGCGCTGAGGATACCGGGATGGTGCCACGCCGCCCTGCCCAACATGACGCCGCCGAACCGCGCCATGAGCGTCAGCGCCTCGTCCACCCGATCAATGCCCCCGTTCAGGACGAAGCGGGCATCCGGAAAATCCTGCATCAGGCGTGCCGCATGATCGTAGCGCAAAGGCGGTATTTCGCGATTATCCTTGGGCGACAAGCCCTTGAGCACCGCATTGCGCGCGTGCACGATGAAGACCCGACAGCCCGCCGCGTGCAGCGCGCCCACGAAATCCCTGGCAAAGCCATAGCTGTCATCGTAATCCAGGCCGAGCCTGTGCTTGATGGTGACGGGCACCGACACACTGTCCTGCATGGACTTGAAGCAATCGGCCACCAGATCGGGCTCGGCCATCAGACAGGCGCCGAATGCGCCCTTTTGCACGCGTTCCGAGGGACAACCGCAATTCAGATTGATCTCGTCATAGCCCCACTGCTCCCCGAGGCGCGCCGACTGCGCCAACGCGGCGGGCTCGCTTCCGCCCAGCTGCAAGGCGACCGGATGCTCGGCCTGATCATAGTCCAGATGCCGCGCCACGTCGCCATGCACCAAGGCGCCGGTCGTGATCATCTCGGTATAGAGACGGGCCGTCGGCGCCAGCAGCCGATGGAAATAGCGGCAATGCCGATCGGTCACATCGATCATGGGCGCGACGCACAAGCGCCACTCCTGCACCGGCTCAACAGGCAAAGACATAGAAGGAACCAACACCGTCACCCCAGATTGATAACGGCGTCATTTTAACGGCAGCCCGGCATTCCCGCGAATAAATGGGAGCCGCCGTCCGCTCGGCCCATATTCGAACCGTCCTGGTCTAAAATCGGGGCTCCCGTGCCTAGAAGGCATCTCCGCAACTTTTATACGGCTTCCCAATTTCGCGCCCATGGCTGTTTTTACTCCCGTCAGCAACAATGACACTAAACTCTTGTTGACCCGCTACGACCTGGGCGAACTGGTGTCCTTGCGTGGCATCACCGCCGGCATCGAAAACACCAATTATTTCCTGGAAACCACGAAGGGCGAATACGTCCTGACGCTGTTCGAGGTCCTGACGCACGAACAGTTGCCGTTCTACATCGAATTGATGCACCATTTGGCGACGCGGGGCATACCGGTTCCTTTGCCTCAAACCCTGATCGACGGCACGCGCCTGACGACCCTGCACGACAAGCCGTGCGCCATCGTCAGCCGGCTATCGGGAGGCTACGAGCCCGACCCGACGCCCGCGCATTGCGCGCTGGCCGGCGCCACGCTCGCGCGCGCGCACCTGGCTGCGCAGGATTTCCCTCTGCATCAACCCAATCTGCGCGGTCTTCCATGGTGGCGGGAAACCGTCCCCAAGGTGTTGCCCTTTCTCAATCCCGCTCAAGCCGGCCTGATCCGGTCCGCGTTGGACGAACAAGTCCGCTTCGCGGACGATCCCATCTACCTAATGCTGCCATCGGGTCCGTCCCATTGCGACCTGTTCCGGGACAATGTCCTGTTCGACGGCACCTTCGAGATGCCCCGCATGGGCGGATTCATCGACTTCTATTTCGCCGGCTGTGATCATTGGCTGTTCGACGTGGCCGTCAGTGTCAACGACTGGTGCATAGAGCGCAACACCGGCGCGCTGCAATCCGCCAAGCTACAGGCATGGTTGAACGCGTATGCCCAAATCCGGCCGTTCACCGCGCAGGAAAAACAGGCGTGGCCCGTCATGTTGCGAGCGGCGGCGCTGCGCTTCTGGATATCGCGTCTTTACGACTTTTTCATACCGCGACCGGCGCAAACGCTCAAGCCGCATGATCCCATGCACTTCGAGCGCGTTCTGAACCAGCGGCAGGACATGACGGAACATCCCCTGCCCTGATCGAGCAAAGCGCCATCCGGCCAGGCAGCGATCCCGCCCGCCGAGCCCGCAAGTCCACCTCCACCAGGAATCCTCGCACGTTATGCAAGCAGCAACCCTTCCCGTTACAGCCGGCTGGTCATGGATACAAGGAGGCCTGTACATATTCAAGCGGCAGCCCATGCCCCTGTTTTTCTGGAGCCTGGTGATGGGCTTCCTGATTACGGCAAGCTATTTGATACCATTGTTCGGGCAAATGGCGTTGATCGGGCTGACGCCCATGCTCACTTTCGTGACCTTGAGCGCATGCCGCCATATCTCGGCCGGGCGCCCCATGCTGTTGACGACATGGCTCGAGCCGCTGCGCGATCGCGACCGGCGCCGCAGGCTGCTGCGCCTGGGGCTGGCGTATCTGTTTGCCTGCATGGCGGGCGGCTTTCTCGCCACCTTGCCGTTCCTGCCGCAAATGCTCGACGTGGTGGATGCCAACAGCCAGCTCGACGAGGCCATGGTAATGGCCGTCATGCGCGGTCCCTTTCTAGCCTTTTCCGCCATCTATATCCTGATCTCCGCATTGTTCTGGCATGCTCCCGCCCTGATGGGATGGCACGGCATACGCCTGGGACAAGCCCTGTTCTTTTCCATGGTCGCATGCTGGCGCAACAAGTGGCCGCTTCTGCTTTACGGCCTGAGCTGGGCCACGATCTTCTGGGGCATGCAGATGATAGGCGTGCTGCTCACAGGCATCGGCTTGTCGCCGGCGATGGCGCAAATGCTGATGACGCCGCTCAATCTGTTCGTCGCCGCCATCCTTTACTGCAGTTTCTACCCCGCGTACGTCAGCGTGTTCGGCAACGACTACGGTACGCCGGAACAAGCTTGAGCAAGCCCTGGCCGATACGGCGGAAATAATCCGGGTGCCTGCTGCAGTAGGTTGGGGGCAGCTCGATGACACAGCTTGCCCGCGCCGACCACGCGCAACGATTGGGCGCGAGACTGTCGATGCGGCGCAGCTCCCGGCCGCCGGCGTCCAGAAAGACGATATCCATGGGCCGGCGCAAGCCCAGCGTATGGATGGCACGGCAATCCAACAGGCAAAGCGCGCTATTCGCCCCTCGTTCGGGCAACCCCCATACGCCCAGGAGCTTTTGCGCGCACGTGGCCGCCACGTACATCCTCAAGCCGCATTCCAGGCGGCAACAAGGCAACCTTGTCTTCGCCGGATTTACCATGACGATTGCATCAGCTTGGCAATGATGGGCACGCTGATGATCAGGAAAGTACAAGGGAAAATACACGTCACCAGCGGAAACAGGATCTTCACGGGCGCCTGCATGGCCAAGGTTTCGGCCTTCAGAAAACGTTCGGCGCGCTGTTGCTCGGCCTGTGTCCGTAAAAGCGGGCCGACCGCCATTCCCAACTGCTCCGCTTGCGCAAGCATCATGGCCAGGGTTTTCAAGGCTGCCAAATCCGTGCGGTCGGCCAGTTGCTCCAAGGCCTGTGCGCGCGCCATTCCCGTGCGCATATCGGCGAGGGCGTGCCGAAGCTCCGTCCGCAACGGCCCATCCGGTCCGTAAGCAGCCGCCTGCTGCAATGCTCCCGACAGATTGAGTCCAGCCTCCACGCACAAGGTCGTCATGTCCAGCAGGAACGGAAGTTCTCGAAGCATCCATTGCTGCCGGACCTTGCCTTGATCCTGTACGCGTTGCCACGGCAGCCAGGCGCCGAGCAACAAGGCAGGCAAAAAGGCGAGCGCCGTGCCTGCGGGGCCAATACCCAGCATGAGACACAGCCCGCAGGCCAGCGTGGAAATGGCCGCCGCGCACAATACCTGCAGGGCCACGATATGCTCGGGCATCCAATCGCCCTTCAGTCCCGCCAGCCCGATGCTGCGTGCCAGGGACCGGCGCATGGACCAGGACAGGAGCGGCGAGCAGCATCCGGCCAGCACGTATATCCAGGGCCACGCCAAGCGCAGGACACGATGCGTCGAGACGGCGCGAACGGCTCCATGCCGCGAAGCCGGCTGCAGGAACCAATAGAACAACACGCCGCAACCGCTGCCCAGCGCCAGGCTGCTGATCCATATCCACATGACGCTGCTCCTTAGACCTGTATCGTCACGATGCGCCTTATCCAGAACAGGCCGATCAGCTCGAGCGCCAGGATCGCCGCCACGACGACCCATCCAAGCGGCGAACGCCACAGCATCTGCATCGACGCCGGATCCAGATAATGCAGACATGCGGCCAACAGCAGCGGCAGGCCGGCCATGACCCAGGCCTGCATTCTTCCCTGTGCCGTCAAGGCGCGTATGCGCCCAAGCAGGTACAGCCGCGACCGCAAAGTGGCCGCTATATTGTCCAGGATGGATGCCAGGCCCGCGCCTGTCTGAGAGGCTATCTTCAGGGAGGAGACGACCAGCCCGAGCGCTTCCGTCGGCACACGCTCATGCAGGCTCGTCAAGGCTTGCTCGAACGACAGGCCTAAACGCTGATGACGCAGCATGAACGCAAACTCCTGCCCCAGGGGCGCCGGACTTTGAGCCGTGACATGCCGCAATGCCGACTGCACGCCCGAGCCCGCGCGCACGGCGCCCGCCAAGGCCATCAGGAAATCGGGAAGCTGCCGGTCAAAATGCCGCATGCGTCGCCTTCGCAAATGCGAAACCAGCATCCCGGGGACGGCCAGCGCGATCAAACCAAAAAGGGACAACCATGCCGTGCCGCTCGCGGCATACAGCAAGCCCATGATGACGGCGCACACGCCGAGATTGGCGGCCCAAAGCTGCGCCGGATCGAGGAAAAGGAAAAACTCGCTCAGCGTGCGGCGGGTTTCATCGTGAAAGTCACGCCGCCGCTTTTCATATGCGCCGGTCAATCCGTGCAGCAGATACCAGCTTGCAATCGTGCCGGCCGAGGCAACGGCAATCAAGATGATCAGCATGACGACCCCGCCTGAAAGGCCGGGGTTTCTTGCATGAACCACGCCAGTGGCAGGCCGCTTGCCCCGGATTCGCGCTGAAAACATTCGGGCATGACCCCGCAGCCGGTGAACGTCGCCCGGTCTCCGGCGCGATAACGGAACAGTTCCTGAGTTTGTATCCGCCCGCTTTCCATGCCGGTGATCTCGACTATGGAAGTGATGAGCCGGCGGCCGCTGGCCAGTCGCGCCTGTTGAACGATGATGTCCACGCTCGAGGCGATATGCTCGCGTATGGCCGTCAACGGTATCTCCATGCCCGCCATCAATATCATGGTTTCGAGTCTGGACAAGGCGTCGCGCGGGCTATTCGCGTGCAATGTCGTCAACGACCCCTCGTGTCCCGTGTTCATCGCGGTCAACATGTCGAAGGCTTCGCTGCCGCGACATTCGCCGACCACGATCCGATCCGGCCGCATGCGCAAGGCATTGCGCACGAGATCGCGGATGTCCACCCGCCCCCTTCCTTCCAGGTTGGCCGGCCGCGACTCCAGGCTTACCAGATGCGCATGGGCAAGCCGCAATTCGGCCGCGTCCTCTATCGTCACGATGCGTTCACCCTCGGGAATGCAATCCGAAAGTATGTTCAGCAACGTGGTTTTCCCCGAACCCGTACCGCCGGAAACCACCATGCTCTTTCTATGGGCGACGCAAGCCTGAAGGAAACGTCCCATGTTGTCGTCAAGAGCACGCATGCGCAGCAAGTCGAGCATCGTCAAGCGCCTTTGCGCGAACTTGCGTATCGTCATGCTTGCTCCGCGCAATGCCACCGGGGGAATGATCGCGTTGACGCGCGACCCATCCCGCAAGCGCGCATCCACCATCGGCGAGCTCTCGTCGATACGTCTGCCCAGAGGCGAAACGATGCGGTCGATGACGCCCAGGACGGCTTGCTCGCTGCTGAACGCGCTCTCGTGCCTATGCAACCTGCCAGCACGCTCCACATAGATTTCATCGTAGCGATTGACCATGATTTCCGAAACGCTCGAATCCGCCAGCAAGCGCTCCAGCGGACCGAGCCCGATCGCCTCGTTGACCACGTCCGTCACGATATCCTGCCTGGATACGCCCTCGGGAAGCGATTCATCCTGTTCGATGATACCCGTCAACAAGGACGTGGCCTCCGAACGCAATGCGATGTCGCTCATGCTTGAAACGTCGCGGCGCCGCAAGTCCAACGCATCGAGCAGCGCGGCATGCAGGCGTTTTCGATGCGCCAGCAAGGCGCCGTCGCGCGCGCGCGGCGCAATATCGCACGGTACCGATTCGCATGGAGGCCCTCCCGTCTCGACTTCTCCGATCGAACCGGCGGCCATGCCTGCTTGGTCGGCGCCCGCCGAGATGCATGGCGGCGGCAAGGAATCGATCCGGACCACCGGCAGCCTGTCCTCCGGCTGCGACACGAGCGCTTGCGGCATGGCCTGTATTCGCATCAAACAAGGGCCTATCACTAGTTCGTCCTCGGGCGACAAGGGACCGTACATCGTAATGCGCGCGCCATTCACGACCGTGCCGCCCAGATGCCCGTGGTCTTCGATGAATACTTGCCCATGCCTGAGTTCGAGCCTGGCATGCCGTTTGCCGATGCGCCAAGACTTGAGCACGAGATCGCAGGAGCTTGCCCGACCTATCGTGGCCGGCAAGGGAATTTGCCGGGCTTCGCTCACGCCGTGCTCAAAATGCAGGTTCAACGTCAACATGGCGGCGTTTCCTTGATATGGGTTTGATGGAAGACGGCGACGTCGCTTCCGGGAAAGGTCGGACGTCCCCGTCCGCTCGCCACTGCGATGCCTGCCAGCCGGCAACCTGGCCTGCGCCTGGCGGGCTGTCGGACGCCGCGCCGGTTTCAACAACGCCGCCCCGGCCGATGCCGTATGCGCGAACCACGTCATGGCCGATGGGAACCGCTTTCAATGACGTTGACGATGTGCCGAGCAACGACGGCTCGGGAAACGCCTGCTCCAACACATTTCCGGCATAATCCGCCCTCTGAACGATAAGCGGATGATTACTGGTCACGACGACGGGCGTCACGAAAATGGCAAGCTCCGTTTCGTTGCTCTGATAGCGGGTCGACTTGAAAAGATGGCCTAGAATCGGTATATCGCTCAGTCCGGGGACGCCGTCCATATTGCGGGTAGCATCCCGCGAAAGAAATCCGGCCAATACCAATGTCTGGCCGGAATGCACGTTGAACTCGGTCACGGCGCGGCGCGTCTTCAGCGCCGGACCATTGGCCATGGACATCGTGGAGTCGACGGAACTGACTTCGACTTCGATGCGCGAGCGCACGGCCCCGTTGCGCTCGAGTTGCGGTGTTATGTGCAAGGACACGCCGTAAGGCTTGAACGAGGTGTTGACATTGCCGTTGGCATCAACGGTCGTATAGGGAACTTCGCCGCCCGCGAGAAACTCGGCGGTCGAACCGCTGCGCGCCAGCAACTGCGGCTGCGCCAGAATGACCGCGGCGCCCGATTGCGCGAGCGCATTGATCTTTGCCGACAACAAGGCATTGACGCCGAAATATCCCGCCACGCCCGTGACTGGAAACATGCCGGGAACGACCGTCTCGGCGGGTCTGTCCGCCAGCTGTTTCGTGCCGCCGTCCCAAACCAGGCCTGTATTGACGCCGCCCTCCGGACTAGCCGCCCAGCGAAATCCCAGCTCCATCAACCGGGCGCGCGGCACCTCCACGACCTGGACATCGAGCAGCACCATGCTGTCCCAACCTATCTGGCTGGTGAAATCGAGCAACTGCGGATAGCGTTTGCTCAGGGCCTGCACACGCTCGCGGTCGCCATCCGACAAGTCGTCGCCTTCGACGAGAAGTTTGTCGCCTACGGTGGACACCCTGGCATTCGGAATGCGCTCGAGCACGGAAAGCAGTTCCTGCTGGACCTGGCGCGCGCCTTGCGGCGCCACGTCGACGAAATAGCGATGGCGTTTACCATCCTCGGACCAGACATGCACCATGCTTGAACCTTCGTGCCGGGCAAAAATAATGACTTCTTTTTCATCCGTCGCCACGGCATTGAGAATGTGCCCGTCGCCAACGGCGACTCTGGCCACGTCGGGCACGGCCAAAACTTTGACTTCGCCCACCTGCAGCTTCATGGAGGTGTCGCCTGAAGCCCATGCCGACGCCGAATGGCAGCACAGCGCCAGCACCAAGGCCAACCGGGCGCAGTATTGTATGGCGATCATGGCCTACTCCTCATAGCCGGCCGCTTGCGGCATGTCGATATCGGCGGACGGATCCTCGTCCGGCATGAACGTGTGCATGCCTGCGTGCTCGCCGCTCGTCCTTGCGCTGCTCAGTACAGGCATGTAAGGCAGGTCGAACAGGCCCGAGGAAGACCGGCGAGGTTCCGGCGGGCGTAAACCGGCGACGCTGCGCACGGCTCTGTTCCCGTAAATAACCTGAGCGCGCTTTTTTACCGGCGCGACAATCGGCGTCCCGATGCCGAGCAGGCTTGCCAGATCGCCCCGCGCCGCCTTCTGGGAAGGCTGCTGATCATGGGGATGACGCAACACGGCCGTCACGACCCCGCTCTGTCTTGCCGCGACCAACTTGACGGCGTCTTCCGGCGCCGCATCCAGCGTCACCGTCGCATACCCTCTTTCATGGGGATAGGCCGCACCGTCCTGGCCCTGCACCGTCGTCCCCGTCGCCAAGACCAGCACGCCCTGCAGCAGAGGGGCCGTGACACGCCGGCGCAGATGATCGAACGACACGTACAGGTCGATCAGATCGCCCGGCGCCAGCAAGCCGGAAACGGAGTTGACCACGTCGACCGGCATAGTGATGGCGCGCCGCCCCGTCTCCAGTTGGCTGGAAAAAGCGGCATTTCTACTCGATTCCGCATGCGCGGGGAGCAACAGATCGCCGGCACGCAACGATTGCCGCAACACCAGCCCCTCCATTTTCCGCCATGCTTCCGGCCTGATGCTGTCGCTGGGGGCCAGGCCGACGGGGTAGCTGCGCACGGCGAACCGGTCACCGTCCAGAACCGTGCCCGCGTCCAGATCATGGGCGGCCACCAGCCTTTGCTCTTGCTGTACATGAGCTTGTTCCTGCGACAACC
>CAZKBT010000039.1:0-29994 GCA_964551305.1 uncultured Burkholderiaceae bacterium | reverse complement strand
TCATGGTGATTTCCTCGATTATCACCTGAGCAGAAATTCACTGGGTCATTACACGGTGGCAATCGCGGCGACCAAGGCGCTGGATGTGAAGGACTTCGCGGGCTTGATTTCCTACGCGAAGAAAAATCCGGACAAGGTCACATTCGGTGTTCCCGGGCTAGGAACGGTTGCGCATCTGGGCATGGCGGATCTTTCCGAGCAGGCGGGGATCAAGATGCGCCAGATTCCTTATCGGAGCAACAACCAGGCGCTGACGGACGGCCTTGGCGGCGTGATCGATTTGTTGATCTCGAACCCGGACGTGCTCTTGTCGCACGTATCGTCCGGCGCGATCAAGCCGTTGGCGGTCATGGCGCCGGTCAGGCTGGCGGCATGGCCGGAAGTGCCGACCACGGCTGAACTCGGATTCCCCGAGGTCAGATACTTTTCCAACTATGGATTGTTTGCGCCCGCGGGCGTTCAACCTGACCTTGCGCGTCAGATTCAGAAACGGGTGGAGGCAGTATTGGCGACACCCCTGTATCAGGAATACCTGGCAAGCAGCGCGTTGCAGCCGGGCACCGGCGTTGGCGACACGTTCAAGAAGCAGCTCAAGCAAGAACTCGACAATAATCGCCGCGTCATCAAGGAACAGGATATCCGGCTCGAGTGATAGGCGCGGCGCCGGCGCGCCTTGGCCGGATGCTTGACCTTGTCGACATGGATGGCGCATCATTGATCCATTTGGCAGGACGTAAGGCTTAGCGCATGAAAACCATAGGCATCCTGGGGGGCATGTCCGCCGCATCCACCCAGATCTACTATCGCGAACTCTGTGACCTGACCAGAAAGCGGTTGGGCGGCTTGCATTCCCCGGAGTTGCTGATCCGCTCCCTTGATTTCGCAAGCATCGAAGCGCTGCAAATGGCCGGAGAGTGGAGCCGGGCGGGCGACGTCCTGAATCGCGAAGCCAAGGCTCTCGAGCGGGGAGGGGCGGATTTCATCGTGCTGGCCACTAACACCATGCACAAGCTGGCCGATCGGATGATGGACGGCGTGTCCATTTCGTTGCTGCACATTGCCGATGCCACCGCCGCCGCCATTCAACGCCAGGGGCTGCGTTCGCCGGGCCTGATGGCGACGGCATTCACGATGGAGCAAACCTTCTACACGGACCGGCTGGAAGCGGCGGGGTTGGACGTCATCGTCCCCGGCGCGCGGGATCGCGCCGAGACTCATCGCATCATCTACGAAGAGCTATGCCGCGACGTGGTCACCAGGGAAAGCGAAGCAGCGTATGTGGCGATTGCGCGGCGTCTTGTCGAGCGAGGTGCGGATAGCCTGATTCTTGGATGCACGGAGGTGGGCATGCTGCTTGACCAGGAAAATGTGCCGGTACCGGTGTTCGACACGACATTGGTGCATTGCGAGGCTGCATTGAGTTTGGCCGGGATAGCCGGCTAGCGAGACAATCGTTCTTGCACGCGCACCAGGCCCGGCTTGCCCGCGGGGACGATGCGCCATGTCCGCGCCGCCACCATTGTCCCGCGCCTGGTGTGATAGCCGGGTATTTGCAAGGTCGCCGTCGTCGGCGTTGCATCCAGCAGTTGCGCATTCACGAACACGCCATCGCTGAATTCCACCAGCACGCCGTCGCCCGTGGATAGTCGGGTCTCGTCGGGAGCTTCCAGGCTGCGTAAAAAGGCGCCGGGATAGAGATGGGTATTGCTAGCGGAAAAACGCCAGAGCATGCAAGCCTCCTGCGGGGTCGGGAACATGCCCCTCATGGTAGCCAGATTTCTCGGCGCTGTCTTGCCCGTGGTGCCCGGGCCGGTCGTCGCGAGACCGCGACGACCGGCCCGGCGCGTCAAGCGCTTCCCGTGGTATTCAGGTGACAGGCCGATTGGCGGCCGGGAGCGATTTCCCGCAGCGCTGGGACTTCCGATTTGCAAATGGGCATGACGTGCGGGCACCGCGGGTGGAAATGACAGCCCGAGGGCGGGCTCAGCGGCGAAGGGATTTCGCCTTTGATGGGCACGAAAGTCCGTTTCTTCGGAACGATCTTGCCTATGCCGGATAACAACGCCTGGGTGTAGGGGTGATTCGGATCGGCATACAACTCTTGCACCGATCCTGTTTCCACGACGCGGCCCAGGTACATGATGACGATGCGGTCGCTGATGTGCTCGACGACGCTCAGGTCGTGGCTGATGAACAGATAGGTCAGGTTCAGCTGCGAACGCAGATCCAGGAAGAGATTGATGACTTGAGCTTGTATCGATACGTCCAGGGCCGCCACCGATTCGTCGCACACCAGGAACTCGGGATTCACCGCCAGCGCCCGGGCGATGCCGATGCGCGCGCGTTGTCCGCCGGAGAACTGATGTGGAAAGCGGCGCAATACCTGGCCGCTCAGGCCCACGCGGTTCAATTGCTCGCTTACGTATTCGGCTTGTTGCTTGCGCGATATCAGGCCGTGCGTGACGGGCGCCTCGCCCACGATGTCGACGACGCGCATGCGAGGGTTCAAGGACGCATACGGATCCTGAAAAATCATCTGGGTGCGCAGCTGCTGCGCCTTCTTCTCGGCGCCGGCCAGCCCGGAAATCGGCTTGCCGCGCCAATAGCGCTCGCCTTCGCTCAGCGGCAGCAGCCCTATCGCCAACCTGCCCAGCGTCGATTTGCCGCAGCCCGATTCGCCCACCAAGCCGACGACTTCGCCCGGTGAAATGGCCAGGCTCACATCGTTCACCGCGTGGACGGTTTGCGAAAGGACCTTCCCGCCCAGGAGCTTGGCCAGTTTGGCGGCCGCGTCCAGGGAGTGTTCAAAGCGCCTGGAGACGGCTTTCAGTTCGAGTAAGGGGGGCGTGTTCTCGTTCAAGCTAAAACCTCGTGCCTCAGGGGGTGGTGGCAACGCACAGTGTGGGGTTCGTCCTGGAGAGTGTCATCGACCATGCGTGGTTCCGGATTGACGCCGCATTCGGAGCTTGCCCGCGAACATCGTTCGCGGAATGGACAGCCCGGGGGCAGCTCGAGCAGGGACGGCGTCATGCCGGGGATCTGCTTGAGCTTGGTGCCGCGTTGATTGCGGGAAGGGACGGAATCCAGCAAGCCTTGGGTGTAGGGATGAGAGGGGCGCGTCAAAACATCTTCCGTCGTGCCTTGTTCCACGATGCGGCCCGCGTACATCACGCAGATGCGGTCCGCCAGGCCGGCCACCACGGACAGGTCATGGGTGATCCAGATCAGGGCGGCGCCGGTCTCGCTGGCAAGGCGCTGCATTTCGTAAAGAATCTGTCCTTGTATCGTGACGTCCAGCGCGGTGGTGGGTTCATCGGCAATGATCAGATCGGGCTGATTCAGCAGCGCGATGGCGATGGCGACCCGTTGCCTCATGCCGCCGGAGAACTGGTACGGATAGGACCGCAGCCGCTCGTCCGGCGCCGGTATGCCCACCTTGACCAAGGCTTCGCGCGCTCGCTTCAAGGCCGCATCCCGGTTGACGGGCGCATGCGCCGTAATGGCCTCGATCATTTGCGTATCGACGCGCAGCACGGGATTGAGCGTCATCATCGGATCCTGGAACACCATGGCCATCCGGTTGCCGCGCAATTTGCGCATGGCCTCGGCCGAGAGACCGCGCAGCTCTTGTCCGGCCAGTTTCATGCTTCCGCCCACGATGCGCCCGGGAGGGTCGATCAGGCCCATCAAGGAATAGCCCGTCATGGATTTGCCCGATCCGGATTCACCGACCAGGCCGAGTATTTCTCCTTTGCGCAAGCTGAACGAAACGTCCTGCACGGCCCTCACCACGCCGGCCTTGGTGTGAAAATGAGTTTGCAGCCCGGTGACTTCCAGTAGTGGTGTGGTCATTTTTGCAGCCTCGGATTCAGTACGTCGCGCAACTGATCGGCGACCAGGTTGATGCTCAGAATAGTCAGCAGCAGGGCGACCCCGGGGAAAAAGCTGATCCAGTACGTGCCCGAGAGCAAATACTGGTAGCCGTTGGAGATCAGCAATCCCAAGGAAGGCTCGGTAATCGGCAAGCCCAGCCCGAGGAACGAAAGTGTCGCTTCCAGGGCGATGGCGGCGGCGACCTGCACCGTCGCGATCACGATCATCGGTGGCAGGCAGTTCGGCAGCAGATGGTACAGAACGATGCGCCATGAGGGCAGAGCGAGGCAGCGGGCCGCTTCCATGTATTCCTTGTCCTTTTCGGCAAGCGCGGCGCCTCGCACCGTGCGTGCATAGTAGGCCCATTGCACCGTGACCAGCGCGGCGATGACTTTGCCCACGCCTTGTCCCAGGACGGCGATCAGTATCAGCGCGATCAGGATGGCCGGGAAAGACAGCTGGATGTCGATGATGCGCATGATGAGGGTTTGCAGCCGGCCGCCCAAGTAAGCGGCGGCCAAGCCCATGGCCAGGCCGATGACCAGCGCCAGCACCGTGCTGATGATGCCCACGCTCAGGCTGATGCGCAGGCCATAGAAAATGGCCGACAACATGTCCCGCCCCTGGTCGTCGCTGCCCAGCCAGAAAATGCCGCCGTCGGGATTGGCGGCCCCGGGTTCGAGGCGGCCGGCCAGGAAGTTCAACTGGGAAAGATCGTAGGGATTCTGGGGAGAGATCCAGGGCGCGAAAATGGCGACCGCAATGATGAGTCCTAGCAAGAGGGCGCCGAATATGGCCACCCAGCTTTCACAGTAGTCGTTCAGAACGCGGCGAATAGGGCTTTCGCCCGCTTTGTCCTTTTTTTTCATTTGTCGGTCTCCACTAGACGCACGCGGGGATCCAACAAGGAGTAAAGGATATCGACCACGAGATTGATGATGATGAAGATGGAGACGATGACCAGCAGGTAGGCTACGATCACCGGCCGGTCCAGCATGGTGATGGAATCGATCAGCAGCTTGCCCATGCCCGGCCAGGAAAACACGCTTTCGGTGACGATGGCGAATGCGATGACGGTGCCGAATTCCAACCCGACGACGGTCACGATCGGAATCATGATGTTGCGCAGCACGTGTACCCCGATCACGCGCTTATTGGTAAGCCCCTTGGCCCGCGCGAACTTGACGTAGTCCTGCAGCAGGGCTTCGCGCGCCGTCGCCCGTGTCAGGCGGATGAGCAGGGCGACCTTGAACAGCGCCAGGTTGATCGCCGGCATGATGAGATAGCTCCATCCTTCCAGCGACAAGAACGAGACGGGAACACCGAACAGCATGGTGGTGGGGCCGCGTCCGCTGGAAGGCAGCCAGCCCAGCATGACGGAGAAAACCATGATCAGCATCAGGCCGACCCAGAAGGTCGGGAGCGAGAATCCCAATATCGATCCCACCATGATCGAGCGGCCCGCGACGCCGTCGGGCTTGAGGCCGGCCCACAGGCCCAGCGGAACGCCGAAAATAATGCCGATCACCGTGGCCGCCAGCGCCAGCTCCAGCGTGGCCGGCAGGCGCTCGAAAATCAGCTTGAGGGCGGGCGTTCCATAGGCGAAGGAGTCGCCCAGGTCGCCGCGCGCGATGCCCGATAGAAAACTCAAGTACTGTTCCGTCAGGGGCTTGTCCAATCCCAGGGCCGCGATGGCTTTCGCCCGCTCCATCTGGTCGGCTTGGGGGCTGATCAAGGTGTCGATGGGGTTGCCGATGGCATACACGCCCACGAACACGATGAGCGACATGAAGAACAGAACTACGATGCTCTGGATGCTTCGTCGTATTAAGAAGGTCAACATTCTTGTCGGCCGCGTAGGGGAAACGTGAAACCTGCATTCATTGCGAACGCTCCGTCGATGTTATTTGGTTGGCCCTATATGGTTCAGGGGCAGCGAGTTCGTTCTGATCACGCGCCGCACGGCCAACGACGTTTTGATGCGCATGACGCCGGGTATTTGGCTGAGATTGTCTTGCAGGAACTCCTGGATTTCATCCAGGTCTTGCGCCACGACGTGAAGCATGTAGTCCCAGTCGCCCGTCATGAGATAGCACTCCAGGACGCCGGGAAACCGCTTTACCGTATTTTCGAAGACATCCAGGATGCTCTTGCCCTGGCTGTTCATCTGGACCTGGATGAAGGTTTCCACGCCCAGCAGCACGCTTCTCATGTCGAGCAGCGCGACATATCCCTGAATGACGCCGCGCTCTTCCAGCGCCTGCACCCGCCGCAGACAGGGCGCGGGAGACAGGCCGACCGCGTGCGCGAGGTCGACATTGGAAATCCGGGCATTGTTCTGCAGGATTTCCATGATTTTTCTGTCGATGCGGTCAAAGTCGGCATTTCGTTCTGATTGCATGGTGCGATTCTTGAATTCGGTGCATGGAGGTCGAGACGCTCGAAGGGACGGATCGACATATGCTTCATGGCGCGCCCGCAAACCGATGCCGAGTCGCGGGCGCGCCATGACTACGTATCGCGCGTTATTCCTTTACGAACTTCTGCGCCAGGCTATATTCATCCGTGCGGGCGATATAGTTGATTCCCTTGCGGCTGGCCCAGCTGGTCGCCTGCTGGTGGATGGGGATGACGGCGGTGTCTTTGTTGACGAGCCTGATCATGTCCTTGAGCAGTTCTTCCCGCTTGTCGGTGTCCAGCGTCTGCAGGGCGTCCTTCAGCAGCTTGTCGAACTCCGGGTTCGAGTAACGGCCCCAATTATAGGCGCCCATGCCTTCTTCGGGGTTGAAGGTGGCGATCAGCGCGCGCATCGGCGACGACGCTTCCGCGCTGGTGGCGCCCCAGCCGAGCAGTGTCATGCTGAATTCCAGCTTGCTGGCGCGGCCGACGTAGACCGAGAACGGCATCGCCTCCACCTTGGCCTGGACGCCCGCTTGCGTCAGCATTTGCGCCACGGCCTGGGTAATCCGGGAATCATTGACGAAGCGGTTGTTGGGCGCATGCAGCGTGATCCCGAAGCCGTCCGGGTAGCCGGCTTGCGCAAGCAGCTCCTTGGCGGCGGCTGGATTGTACTCCTCTACCTTGACGTCGTCGGCATGACCGAAGATGGAGGGCGGAACGAGGTTGGCCGTCGGCAGGGAAAGTCCCTCCATGACGCGCTCGCTGATGCCCTGACGGTTGATCGCTTTGGAAAGCGCCAGGCGCACGCGCGGATCCTTCAGCGGATTCTTCGCCAGTGGCTTGCCCGCCTTGTCCGTTACGAAGGGCGACACGTCGCGGTCGCTGTCCAGGACGAACATCAACGTGCGGTGGGAAACCTTTTGCGCCACGTTGAAATTCGTGTTGGCTTTCAGCTTGCCGTAGTCCGACGACGGAATGTTTTCGATGGCGTCCACGTCTCCCGACAGCAGCGCCGCCATGCGGCTGGCGTCATTGGTCAGGATACGCAGCGTGACTTTGTCCCAAGCGGGTTTTTCACCCCAGTAGTCCTCATTGCGAGTCAGCTCGATGCGATCGCCCCGGGCGAAGCTGACGAACTTGAACGGGCCGGTGCCGATCATTCCCTTGCCCTGATCGAATTCCGGCGTCTTGACGTCGCCGGTCGCCGCTTTCGACACGATGTAGATCGCGCTCAAGTCGTTGGGCAGCAGCGGATAGGGCGACGAAGTCTTGATCCGCACGATGTTGCCGTCCGCTTCGGCGCTGACGATGGCCTTGGTATATGTGGTGAATGGCGCCGTGCTGTTGGTCAAGGTTGCCGGACGCTGCAATGAATGCACCACGTCGTCGGCGGTCAGCGTGGAGCCGTCATGGAACTTCACGTCGGGGCGCAGCGTGAACTCCCACGTGACGGGATCCACGGGCTCCCAGGCCGTCGCCAGGCCGGGTATCAGCTTTGAATCCGCATCCCGCGTCACCAGGGTTTCAAATATATGCTCCATGACGTTGTTGTTTGGAAATATATTCCCGAAGTGGGGGTCCATCGATGTGATTTCCCCGCTGACCGCCAGCTTGAAATCAGCCGCATGGGCCGCGACGGCCCAACTGCAGCTGGCGGCGATCAGCAGCGCCGATAGCATGGCCTTGGGTGTAAATCTTCTAGTATTCATTTTTCGCTTTCTCCACGACGAGTTGATCAGCAAGCGCGTACATTTATTTACGGCTTGGGTTTGTCTCCAGTAAATTGTAGGCGAAGCAGTGCTTCATTCGATTGCGTCTTCGCAATAAAATTGCGCTTTAAACGCAATATTTACGCTCAATATGGATGGGGCTGGAAATTCCATTGCTCCGATGCGGACGAAATCGTGATGTAACAGGGTTGAACATTCAACGATATGCAAGCTGGTATACGGCCGCCGCCAGCGTGCGCGCTCCCAGCATGATGTGCTCCATGTTCGTAAACTCGTCGGGCGTATGGCTGCGCCCACGGTGGCTCTGGACGAAGATCATGCCGATCTTCGCGACGTTGGCCATGATCTGCGAATCATGGCCCGCTCCGCTGTGCATCCGCATATGAGGGATCTGTTGCTGCGTGGCGGATTCTTCCAGCAGGCGAATGACGGAGGGGGCGGACGGACTGGGAGGCTGATCCAGCGTGATTTCCCAATCGACTTGCAGGCCGCGGCGTGTGGCGACGTCGCGCAATAAACGTTCGTGCGCACGATAAAGTTCGCGCAGACAGTCCGCATCCGGGTGGCGGACATCGATGGTGAAGCGCGCCTTGCCCGGGACGATGGCGGGGTAGCCGGGCTCCGCCTGTACGCGTCCGACCGTGGTGACGGCCGGCCTGCCGAGCTTGGCCGCCGTGTCGACGACGCCAAGTATCATTTCAGCGGCGCCGGCCATCGCGTCGCGGCGCAGGTCCATGGGAAACGCGCCCGCATGGTTCGTTTCCCCCATGACCTCGACGACGTAATGGCGCAAGCCGGTGATGCCGGTGACGATCCCGACGGGCAGCTTCGCGTGTTCCAGCACCGGGCCTTGCTCTATGTGCAATTCGATGAAAGTGTCGATGTCGGTGCGCGCGGCGCTGGGAATACGCGACGGGTCCAGGCCGATGGCGAGCATCGCCTGCCCGATGGTGACGCCTTCGTAGTCCCGGAGCTGCTCGGCTTCCGTCGGCTTGATGCGTCCCGTGACGGCGCGCGAGCCCCATAGATTGGCGCCGGGAAAGCGGCTGCCTTCTTCCTCGCAGAACGCCACCGCTTCGATCGTGCGCTTCGGTTTTCCGAATTGTTTCTTCAGGGATTGGAGCACGAACAAGGCGGTCAGTGCGCCCAAGGCGCCGTCGTAGCGGCCTCCGGGAAGTTGCGAATCGATGTGTGAGCCCGAAGCGATCGTCTTGCCGGGCGTGGCGCCTTCGAGCCTGCCCCAGACGTTGCCCACCGCGTCGCGATGTACGTCCAGCCCGGCTTGTTCGCACCACGCCGCATAGTGATCCGTTGCCGCCACCCACTCGGGCGTGTACGCGGCTCGCTTGACGCCGCTCTCGCCGAAGGCGCCGAATTGCGCCAGCTCCGTGACGTAGCGTTCCATCAGCGCCTGGTCCAGTTCGAATTGCGGCGTCATGTCGTCTCCTTTTACTGTTCGTGTCTCCGTTCCGATTATATCGGCGCGTACATGGCGGGGCTCGGCAATATTATTGCGAATGGCCGAAGGCGCGAGCCTTAGAACGCAACAAACAAACTGGCGAAGCGTGATCTAATTTATTGGATTCCGCCCGTTTTCAGCGGAATGATCAGTTTACTTGGAGAAGAGTTCCGATGACCCCCTTAACCACTGCGGATTTTCAGGCGGCGCGCGCCGTCGCTCATCCTCATATTCACCGTACCCCGATACTGCCCAGCACCACGCTCAGCGACTTGACCGGCGCCCAGGTATTGCTCAAGGCCGAGCTATTCCAGCGCACGGGTTCTTACAAGATACGCGGTCCGTTGAACGTGCTGTCGAAGATGTCGGACGAGGATAAAGCCAGGGGCATCATTTGTTCTTCCGCGGGCAACCATGCCCAAGGCGTTGCCTATGCCGCTCGGGTGCACGGCATTCCGGCAACCGTCGTCATGTCCGTCAACGCGCCCGCCGCCAAGATCAATGCCACGCGCGGCTACGGCGCGACCGTCGTCCAGCATGGCGAGATATGGGACGATGCGTATGCCAAGTCGCTTGAAATCCAGAAGGAGCAGGGCCTGACCTACATTCATCCCTTCGACAACCCGCTGCTCATTGCCGGGCAGGGCACGGTCGGACTGGAAATCATCGAGGACGTGCCCGATGTCGATTATGTTATCGTGCCCATCGGCGGCGGCGGATTGATTTCAGGCGTCGCCATGGCGATCAAGGCGGCGAATCCGGCGGTCAAGATCATCGGCGTCGAATCGACGGGCGCCCCGGCCATGACGCGCTCCATCCAGGAAGGCAAAAGGGTGGTGCTCGAGAACGTGACGTCGACGGTCGACGGCCTCGTCGTGCGACAGGTGGGCGAGAATACACTTTGGGTGGCGCAGCGCTTCGTCGACGATATCGTTCAGGTCGACGACGCCGATATTTTCGATACGGTGACGTGGATGATGGAACGCTGCAAGCTGGTCGCCGAAGGCGCGGCCGCCGCGACCGTCACGGCCTTGCGTAAAGGCAAGGTTCGGATTCCGGCGGGCAAGAAAGTCGTATGCGTCTTGAGCGGCGGGAATTTGAAGATCGATCAGATTTATGGTTTGAAGTGGAATTGATTGGAAGGGGTGCTAGCGGCATGACATCGGTTACCAAGCGGAAATCGTCGGTTTCGACCGATATTGACTTTGATCGAGACGGAATACAAACCGGCGTGCTGCGCGTGCCGTATTCGCATGACCGCGATGCCTATGGGTATGTTCCCATTCCATTGATGGTCGCCCGCCGCGGCGACGGGCCCACAGTCTTGTTGACGGGGGCGAACCACGGCGACGAATACGAGGGTTCGGTCGCGCTCATGCATCTCATGCATAAGTTAAAGCTGGAAGACCTCAACGGATGCCTGATCATCATTCCGGGGCTGAATTTTCCCGCCTACCTGAACGGCACCCGCACGTCACCCTTGGACAAAGGCAATTTGAATCGGCTGTTTCCCGGCGACCCCGATGGCACGCCCACGCAGATGATTGCGCACTACATCGAGTCCGAGCTGATGCCCAGGGCGGATTACGCCCTGGACTTTCATGCGGGCGGAACCACGATGGACTACGTGCCGCTCTTGTTCGTGGCTCGCACCAGCGATCCCGCCCAGCAAGAAAAGACGGAGATGTTCATCAAGGCCTTCGGCGCGCCCAGAGTGATGTACATGGATTCGCTCGAAGGCGAGACGATGATTGGATCGGTGGCCCGCAAGCACGGCGCCTTTTTCGCCACAGGCGAGTTCGGCGGTTGTGGCGCGATCAATCTCGATGGCTTGTCCATCATCGAGAAAGGGATCGGTCGCTTCCTCGGGACGCTGGGCGTATTGCCGGCCCCGGCCGAAGATGCGCCGCCTCCGCCCAGCAAACGCTATTCGTTCCGGCCGGAGCATTACATATTCGCGCCGGTTCCGGGCATTTTCGAGCCGGCCTACCGGCTGGGCGACGAGGTGAAGGAGGGCCAGCTGGCCGGATTGATCCATGATCCGTACCGACCCTGGGTCGAGCCGGAAAAGGTGTTCTTCAAGGCCGGCGGCCTGGCGGTGATGAAGCGGATGCTGGCTCGAGTCGAGGCCGGGAACTGCCTGGGCCATCTTGCGAAGGAAGAAACCTAGGCGGACATGTTCCGGCACGGCTCCCGATGCGTCGGGAGCCGTTCAGAATGCATACTGCAGGCCGACCGCGAATAAGTTGTAGTGCTGTCGTCCCAGGCTCACGTTCCAGGGTTTCGTGGGCAGATGCACGCCTGGATAATCCGTTGCGCCGAAGGTGTAGTTCGTCGAATTGATGGACAAATACCGGTATTCGGCGAATAGGGATAGATGTTTGTTCATTTGCGCTTTCAGCCCCGCTTTCAGTTGCAAGGCGAAGGCGGATGCCGAGGCGTCCGGATCCGAATTGAAGTGGTTGATCCCGGGCTCGGACGGGTTGGCGGAATCCGATCCCTTGATGGATATGGATGCGATACCCGCGCCTACGCCGAGATAGGGAAACACGGTGTCGGAATAGGGAGTCTGCATAGTGAAAACCGCATTGGCCAGCAGCACGCCAGTGGTCATGGGAATCGTGACGTATTGCATTCCCAGCGCGCGCGGCATGACGGGCATTTCACCCGTGGGCGCATGCTTGCCCAGGTAGATTCCTTCAAGTTCGACGGCGGGTTTCAGGCCCCACTTGGACTGCGCCGAACCCCATCGATCCCATGAATATCCCACTTGAGCTCCCCCGAAGGAGACATGGGCGCCGCCGGTGGCGCCGCTTGCCTTGATGGGCAGCAAGCGTGTGGGAGAGGGATTGAGGATGACCGCTCCTTTTTGTTCCAGGTTGGCGGAAATGGCGGATCCGGCGCCTCCGAACAGGCCAACGTAGGGGCCCGGACCCGTTGCGGCGCTCTCGGCAAGGGCGCCGTTTGCGCCCGCGAAACACAATAGGCCGCATAAGGCGAATCTTGTCGTCATTCCCGTCTCCGTAATTGATTGTTATTGTATCGACGTAAAACGTTACGTCGGAGACGGATACTACCCGGTTTACGGCTGTGCCGCCATAGCCGGATTTGTTATGACGCCATGATCGGATCCGGGCTTGCGGATTTTATAGATGGTCCCGCAGCAGGCGACCGAAGCCGTCGATGCGGCGATGGCCTCCCAGCATCTTCAGCACGGCCCAGATTGCGCAGCCGTTGGTGGTCAGCACGACCTTGCCGGTGTCGGCCTCCAGCTTTTCGACGACGTCCATGGTCAGCCAATTTCCGCAGGCAAGAAAAATAGCGTCGGCGTCGGCCCGGGAGATCGCCTTGCCCAGATCGTATGCCGTCTGCGAGTCCAGGTTGCCGACTTCCAGATTGCTGACGTGGCCCATTGCCGTGCGCGAAAGAACGGATACGCCGTTTTCCTCGATGAAGTTGCCCACGAACTCATTCGTGGCATCGGTCCATGGCGCGCCTAGAACGATGCTCTTGACGTTCAAGGTCTGGAATGCCTGCAGCATGGCGGTCGCGGCCGTCATGGCGGGCTTGCCGGTGGCATTGCGTATTCTGTCGCAAAGCTCCTGGTCGTAGCCTTTGCCTTTTCGGGTGGATGGGGCAGTTGCGGAAAGCACGATGGCGTCAGCCTGCGCGTCCAGCAGTTTCTTGGCTTCGGCTTCCAATTCGTTGACGATGGCGATCGTCGAATTCTTGTCGATGTTGCTGAGCGACAGCCGGGCGCAGTGCAGCGAAACGTTTTCCGGCAGCACCGATATGAACTCGGGTTCCTGGGTGGTGTTGGATGAGGGCAGGAGCAGGCCAAGGCGCTGGGTTTTCTTTATCATGGGTCGAATCGTCCTTGCTTGTCGTCGGTCAGGTCGGCTTCATGCAGACACAGCAAAACCCATGCCAAAAAGAGGGTCCATGGCCCA
The DNA here is from genome assembly GCA_964551305.1 of uncultured Burkholderiaceae bacterium. Taxonomy (GTDB): domain Bacteria; phylum Pseudomonadota; class Gammaproteobacteria; order Burkholderiales; family Burkholderiaceae_B; genus JBAZDC01. The sequence goes on along the minus strand of CAZKBT010000039.1, from coordinate 16,582 downwards.
TGCAGATGACCTGGTGCGGCTTGGCCGTCGTGTCCTCGTTACGCACACGCGAGGCGAATGTGTCTTCCAAGGAGACATGTCCAAGGCCGCTGGTGCTGTTTCAAACGGCGCGGACATTCCGGGTTCAGATGTCGGTTAGGCCCGTGTCGATACTTGCCAGTTTTTTATAGAGATACGATCGGGAAATGCCAAGATGCTCGGCCACTTTCTTTTTATTGCCCTTGTATTTCTGCATGGCGTCCATGATGAGTTCGTTCTCGACGCGGGATTTGGCTGCGCGCACGTCCTGTTGCCGAGCGCCTGGCATTGCGGCCGGCTGCAGCGCGGCTTGACTGAAGGACATTTCGAACGAGGGATCGGTTGCCTCCAGCGGTATGTCGAAATCCTTGATGGCGATGTCGCCGGCTTCCGAAAAGATGGCTGCGCGTTCCACGGCGTGCTGTAGTTGACGCACATTGCCCGGCCAGGAAAGCGACTGCAGATAGGGGACGACGTCGGGCGACAATTGCTTTTCAGGCATGTTGTGGCGCGCGATGAAGTTGCGCAGAAAGGTTTCCGCGAGCAACGGCACGTCATCCAGACGTTCGCGCAGCGACGGCAGCCGCAAGGTCACGGAGCTGATGCGATAGAACAGGTCCAGGCGAAACTCGCCGGTGGCCAGCATTTCCTTGAAGTCGCGGTTGCTTGCGGAAATCAGGCGGAAGTCAGATCGTTTTTCCTGGGAGCCGCCCACGCGCTGAAAGGTTCCGTCTTGCAAGGTACGCAGCAGTTTTACCTGGATTTCCAAGGGCATGTCGCCAATTTCGTCCAGGAACAGCGTGCCTTGGTCGGCTTGCTCGAATTTGCCGCTGCGCCCCTTGCGCTCTGCTCCCGTGAACGATCCGCCCTCGTATCCGAACAGCTCGGCCTCCACCAGGCTGGTGGGCAATGCCGCGGCGTTGATCAAGACCAGCGGTTTGCCGGCGCGGGGACTTGCGGCGTGGATCGCATTCGCGACGAGATCCTTGCCCACGCCGCTTTCGCCGACCAATAGCACCGGCACGTCCAGGGCCGCGACCTTCACGATTTGCTCTTTCAGCCGGATGATGGCATCGCTGTTGCCGATAATGGCATCCAGGCCCGGGAAATCCTGCGTGCGCGGCATTTTCCGCTCGTAAAAACCGATTTCCATGCGTAGTCGGCTGATTTCGCTGTTGAGCATTTGCAGCGCGGCGGGACTTTTGAACATGATCTGTCCGATGGCGCCGACGGCCTTGCCTTGCGTATCGAAAATGGGGCTGCGATTGACGATGCGCGTGGTGCCCTGAACCTTCTGGACGTGCCCGATCTCGGGCACGCCCGTGCGCAGGACCACGTCCAATCGCGTGTTTTCGATGACTTCTTTCACGGGGCGGCCGGCGATGCTTTCCAGCGCCACGCCGAAAAAACGCTGGTGCACGGGGCTCATGTAGCGTACCCTGGCCTGGTCGTCGACGACGGTAATGGCTTCGTAGGGATTGGTGATGAAATAACGCAGGATGTCGGCGGCGAAATCGACAGTGGAAACGAATTCGAACAGCGGATCGGCCTGATCTTGCCTGAATATGACGAAGCAGTTCGCGGACGAGCTGGGGAACATGGCGGCGTTGTATGGCTGGCCCTGGCTGATCAGCGAGAACATGCTCGTCTGTTCTTGATTGCCGCGCGACGCCAGGCATCGTTTCAGCTCGGCTTGCAATGTTTCGTCCGACGCTAGCCCCGCTGCAAAGACGACCTCGTTTTCAGCATTCAAAACCAGAATGCCGCGCTGTTGCTGGCTCATCCGCCTACCTCTGTCTGGATATCGTCATTATATTTTGACGGACAGTGTACTTTACAACGACACTACATAGCGCTATTCCTATTCCTGTGGCGAAAGTATGGCACGAATTTTGCTTTCGTTCCATCGGGTGTCAGGATGGGCATGCGGCCGCAGCCCGGCGTAGGAGGAGGAAATTCATGAAGGCTGTACTTATCCGGCAATTCGGCGCGCCGGACACGTTGAGGGTCGAGAATGTGCCCGATCCCGCATGCGGGATCGACGAGGTCTTGATCGACGTCAAGGCGGCGGGCGTCAATTTTCCCGATTCCCTGGTCATACGAGGACAGTATCAGATATTGCCGCCCTTGCCGTTTTCGCCGGGCAAGGATGTGGCGGGCACTGTTCGCCAGGTCGGCAGCGCCGTGAAAGGCCTGGCTGCCGGCGATAGGGTAGTGGCGCAGATGGAGTACGGGGGCTACGCGGGTTGCGCGGTCACGCATCACGAAAACTGCTACAAGCTGCCGGATACGATCAGCGACGTCGATGCCGCCGCCATGGGGCTGGTCTATCAGACGGCGTATTTCGCGCTGGTCGAGCGCGGAGGATTCCATGCGGGAGAGCGCGTGCTGATCAACGGCGCGGCGGGCGGCGTGGGCGGAGCGGCCATACAGCTGACCAAGGGACTTGGCGGTATCGTGCTGGCAGGAGTCAATACGTCGGAGCAGGCGGAGTCGGCGCGCCGCCACGGCGCCGATCACATCATCGATCTTGGCGCGGAGAATTTACGCGACGCATTGCGCAGGCAAGTTCATGATTGCACGGATGGGCACGGCGCGGACGTGGTGCTGGATCCTTTGGGCGGCGACATTTTCGACGCGTCGCTCAGGGCAGTGGCCTGGTGCGGTCGAGTCGTGATCATAGGATTCGCGGCCGGCCGCATTCCCGCGATCAAGGCCAACTATCTATTGGTAAAAAACATAGCGGTCAGCGGATTGCAGTGGAGCGATTACCGCGAACGCGCGCCTCAAAAGGTGCGCGAGGTTCAGCAGCGTCTTTTCGACCTGCATGCGTCGGGCGCGATACGGCCCGACATTGCGCAGGTGTTTCCGCTGGAGCGGTTTGCCGAACCGCTGGCCATCTTGGAATCGGGCAAGGCGACGGGAAAATATGTGTTGAGCGTCGCATGAGAGGAATGCGGGGCGTGTATGAGGTGGATGCAAGGGATGTATTTTGGTGGTAAATGCGGTCTTTTCTTAAATAATACTTAGCAAGGAGACACACCATGAGAGCAGTCCTGAGATACCTGCTAACTCTGCTGGTCGCGGCATTATGCAGTCATGCCGCCGTCGCGCAGAGCTATCCCGACCGGGCGATCAGATGGATAGTCCCGTGGCCGGTCGGTGGAGGGGCAGACGTCGTGGCGCGCTTGTTCAGCGACAAGGTCGCGGAAGAACTGGGGCAACCCGTGGTCATCATCAACCAGGGCGGGGCTGGTGGCAACATCGGCGCTCGCGCGGCCGCCGATGCCAAGCCCGACGGCTACACGATCGTTTTTGCCTATTCCGGAACGCACTCCATCAATCCGCACATCTACAAGAAGATGCCGTTCAAACAAAGCGATTTTTCGTCGGTGATCTTTCTGACGTCGGTGCCGCAGATGCTGACCGTGAACGCGGGAGTCCCGGCGAAAACCGTGCAGGAACTGATCGAGTTGGCCAAGAAGTCGGAAACGCCCCTGAAGTTCGGCTCCAGCGGCAACGGCGCCATCAACCACTTGGCGGGGGAATTGTTTGCATCGACGGCGGGCATCAAGCTGATGCACGTGCCTTACAAGGGCGGCGGCCCGGCCGCCATGGCCTTGCTTGGCGGAGAAATCGACATGATATTCGGCGAGCCCTCCACGTTCCTGGCCAATATCCAGGCCGGGAAGCTGCGCGCCGTTGCGACTACCAGCAAAGAAAGGTCGCTGAGCCTGCCGGAAATTCCGACGATCGCTGAATCGGGCTTGCCCGGTTATGACGTGACGTCATGGAACGGTGTCCTAGCTCCGGCCGGCACGCCGCCCGAAGCCATTGCCCGGCTGAACGAAGCCTTCAACAACGTCCTGAAAGATCCCGATATGCGCAAGCGCCTGCTGGACAACGGCTACGAGCCCGTGGGCGGCAAGCCCGAGGACTTCGACAAGCACATTCAGGCCGAACTGGACAAATGGGGGCCGCTGGTCAAGCAGATAGGGCTTCAGATCGATTGACGAGACATCGCGGGCCGCCGGAGAGCGGCCTTTCGATGAAACAAGGGGGAACGATGATATTCATGAGTCAGAGCGGTTTGCTCGATCGTGCTCGGGAACGCGAGTGGGATCAGTGGTACGTAGAGCACTTGCGCATCATGGAGACCGTGGACGGCATAGATTCGGCGCGGCGTTTCAAGACGAAGGATCCGGGCTGGCCGCCTTCGCTGGCCATGTATACGATACGGTCGGCGGCGGTGTTCGACGACCCTTATTATCAAAAGATAAGAGGGATGGGGGAGTGGCTGCCGCTCATCGACAAGCGCTATTATCGCCGCAATTTTTTCGAGGGGCTGGAGGCGGCGCCGGCCGTGCCGGCCGGCTTTCTGTTATGGGTGGCGGACCGCGACGAGCCAGACCTGGCGTTTCCCGGCATCCGTTTTTCATGGCTCGAATCCGCAGGCCTGGACCGCTCCACCCCGTATCGCGCCATTGCCGTCGTCCCGGCGGCGGTCGATACGGCGCCGGCGCGCGAAGCCGGAGTAGGAATTTATGAACCCTTTAGTTGCTAGGGCGACGCCTGTGGCCGGGAATGTGGCAGTGATCGCCGGGGCGACGGGGCAGATCGGAGCCAGCATCGGGCGTCATTTCATGTGGGCGGATTCATGGAGCGTGGTGGGTTTGTCGCGCAGGCAGCGGCAGGAGGCGCCGTTTCCCATATTGGCTGTGGACCTGCTCGATGCGCAAGACTGCCGCGCCAAGCTGAGCGACGTAAGCGGGGTGACGCACCTGATTTATGCAGCTCGCCACGACCATGCCGGAGGGGCGCCGGAATCCGCCGACATCAATGCGAGCATGTTGGCCAATCTGCTTGCCGCGTTTCGCGGCTCGGACAGCCTGCGCCACGTCCATCTGGTCCATGGCACCAAGTACTACGGACATGCTCACGGCTCGGGGACGGTGCCCTATCGCGAGGATGCGCCGCGTCATGAACACCCGCTGTTCTATTATCCGCAACAGGATTTGGTGGTGCGGCTGGCGAAAGAGCAGGGATGGGGCTGGACGATTTCCCGCCCTCATTCGTTTTGTGATTTGAATCCCGATGAGCCGCGCAGCATCACGCGTCTGGTGGCGGTGTATGCGTCGGTGCTGCGAGAGCTCGGATTGCCGCTGATATTTCCCGGCAGCCGGCGCGCCTTCGAGGCGCGTACGCAGTTTACGTGGTTGCCCATGCTGGCGCGCGCCGTGGAATGGATGGCCACCGAACCCGCGTGCGCCAATCAGGCGTTCAATGTCGTGAATGACGATCCTCAGCCATGGAGCGTGTTGTGGCCGATGATCGCGGGCTATTTCGACATGCCGTGGGGCGGCCCCGATCCGCAATCGCTCACTCGTTTCCCGGACGGCCGGCGTGATGTCTGGCAAAGCATGATCAAGGCGCACGGCCTGCGTGATTCCGATTTGCGCACCGTCGTTCAATGGGCGTACGCGGACTATGTTTTCGCGCCGGAGTGGGATGTCGTGTCCTCGATGGACAAGGCGCGTGAATACGGTTTCACGGAGAAGGTGGAGTCGTCCTGGATGTGGCGGGCGAGCTTCGATTTCTATCGCGCCGGGAAATGGATTCCTTGAGCGATGGCTTTGCGATAGGGTGACTGAAAATGATGCTGGGCACGGCGATATTGGCGTTATGGATAGACATCGACCCCTCGGTCCGCGACGAGTGCGATGCGTGGTACGTGAAACGGCATATCGCCGACCGGATCGCGATACCGGGTTGGCGCCGCGCCCGGCGTTACGGCGCCGTCGGCTCCACGCGGCCCGCCACGCTGGCGCTGTACGAAGCGAGGCATCCGGAAGACCTGATTTCAGAGGACTACCTGCGGCTGCAACGCGAGGTCGACGAGACCGACAGGCGGATGCGCGCCGCGTTCCGCAACGTGGTAAGAGACACGTTCAAGGTCGAGTACAGCGTCGGAGCGGGCGAGGGTGGATTCCTGTTGTCGCTCGGATTCCAGCCCGACCCCGGACGGATCGCCGACGGGGCGGGCGCCGAGAAAATAAAAAATCACGTCATTGCGCCCCTGGCCGCTCTGCCGGGCGTCATCGCCGTGCATTTGCTTCGACAAGCGCCTGAGCTGCGGGATGCGCAGGATGCGCACCGCAAGTCGGGCAGCGACGATGCCAGGGCGCATTGGGTGTTGTTGGTCGAGGCGACGCAACTCGATCGGGTCGAAGCCGTCCTGGATCGGCTGGATCGGGACCAGAACGACGACGACCTTGGCATAAAAGCGGGGCGGAAAGGCATTTACCAGTTGATGTATGCAGTCCGAGCGGCCTAAATCGCGATGCCGGACTACGATCGGCTATGCGCGGCGCATGAATTTTTTTTACAAGAGGAATTTCATGGTAAATTTCAGACGATAAATTAACAAATATTATCGTGTCATTTCCAAACAAGAAGTTCGGAGATAACGCGTTCGTCGTGGAGGAAGATCCAGTGCGTTACACTACCCGAGCCCTGTTCGCCGCAACCTTTGCAGCCTTTGCCCTGACGGCATGCGATGGCGGGGGCAGCGTGGCATCCAAGGATCAGCCGGCTAAAACGCCGAATATTCTTTTTGTCATCATGGATGACGTCGGCATCGACCAGATGGCTTCCTTCGGCTATGGCGGCCCCAAGCCTCCGCACATGCCGAATATGAATACGATCGCGGCGGCGGGCGTGCGTTTTCGCAATACCTGGTCCATGCCCGAGTGCTCTCCGGGACGAGCGGCCTTCTTCGTCGGACGCTATCCGCACCGCACCAATATTTATCAGGCGATCGGCCCCAACGACCTGGCCACATCCCATCTTTCCCCGTATGACGTGACCGCGCCCAAAGTACTCAAGCAGGCCAAGTACGAAAGCGCGATGTTCGGGAAGTTTCACTTGGGGGGGCCCGAGAATAATGAGGCGGGCAACACCATGCCCAGCGTCCTGGGCTGGGATCATTTCTATGGCTGGGTGGGCGGGCTGCCCGGCTCGGTCGACAGCACGGCCGGGGGTGTGGGGGGCACCGGCGCGTACTCTTGTGGTTTCGTGCCCGGCAAACTCGCCGGCGGAGCCGAGAGCGGCGCATGCTACCGCGCCGAAGGGACGTGCTCCGTCTTCACGCGCACCGATCCCTCCCAGGATGCGGCGGGTTTGCAATGTCTGGATTCAGGCGGTATTTTCGTGCCGGGCGAGTCGTGCGGCGTCGCGCCTTCGACGATCGATTTCACGCGTCTGAACGGGTATTACGTTTCGCCCCTGGTCATCATCAATGACGGCAAGATCGAAGAGGTGCCGCTTACGGACTCTCGGGCGCGAGGCTATCGTACGCGGATAGAAACCGATGCCGCAATAAACTGGATTAAATCCCGCTCGGTGGGCACGCCATGGATGGCGACGGTCAGTTATAGCTCGGCTCACACGCCCTGGCAGCAGCCGCCCGGAAAGTTGCTGAGCGCGGGCACTGACGGCCCCGCGTCGGAAAGCTGGGATTGCACGGCCCCGGCGGTCGGGCGTCCGATCCAGGACAAGATGATCGAAGCGATGGACACGGAGTTCGGCCGCTTGCTGGTTGAGACGGGCTTGGCGCGGCGCGGCGAAGACGGCCGCCTGATCTACGATCCCAAGGCCACGAATACGGTCATCGTGATCGTCGGCGACAACGGTTCGCTGGGAACGGCTGTCAAGGCGCCGTTCATAACCACGCAAGCAAAGGGCACGGCATATCAGACCGGGGTATGGGATCCGTTGATCATCGCAGGGCCCCAAGTCGTGGAACCCGACCGTGAAGTGGAGCACATGGTCAATATGGTCGACCTCTTCCAGTTCTTCGGCGAGCTGGCGGACATCGACGTCCATAAAGCCGTCCCGCACACCGTCGATTCAGTGGGCATATTGCCGTACCTGACCAGCCCCGGCCAAAGCAGTCTGCGCACCATCAATTTCACGATGGGCGGCCTCAACCAGCAGGCCAACGGCGCACGCAACGGTCCTTGCCTGATCAATGCCGCGTGCACCCATATTCCGACCAGCAAGAGCGTGTGCGAAGACAATCTGGGCATCTGGTGGGGGCCCGACTACACCCATGAGTCGGTCATCGACAACGGCGGCGTGGGCTACAAGCAGTGCGCGGACGTGAATCGGGCTCTGTACCAGGAAAATCGTCCGCTGATCAACATCATGCCTGAAACATCCATGGCCATCCGCGACGACCGTTATAAGCTGGTGAGAAATATCTCGCAGATATACGAACCCGTCACGGACAGCATAGAGCCACTTACCATTGACGAGCTATACGAAGTCAATCAGGCTGCGCCCGTGCCCTTGCTGGATACGCCCGACCGCAATCTATTGCCGAGCCAGGATGCCGAAATCCAGACCATTTATGCCGATCTGAAAGGAAAATTGGAAAGCATGCTGGCCTCCGATCCCTATTGTCCGGGCGACGGGAACATGGACGGCGTGGTCAACGGCGAGGATCTGGAGAATTGGGGCAGGATCGCCCATGCGTGGGGGCTTTCCAGCGTTTACGATTTTGTCGTGGATGGCTTCCGGGACGGCTTGACCAACAACGCCGACGCGGATGTCATACAAAACAACCTGGGGAAAACCTGCGAGCGCACTTATGGCCTCTACTAAGCTGCCGCGCCGTCGCGCGCTGGTGGCGGGGGGCGGCGCGCTCGGCTTGATGGGGGCGCTCGGCGCCTGGGGCTGGTCGGCCTGGTCGGAGCAGCCGCCCGCCCAGCCGACTGTGGTGATCGGAGACGGCATCGTCACGCCCGAAGGCATGGCATGGGTGCCGCCGGGCGCTTTCCTCATGGGCAGCGACAGCAAGCTTGCCCAGCCCAACGAACGGCCGGTGCATTCGGTGAAGGTGCCGGGTTTTTGGATGGATCTCACGCACGTCACTAATGACCAGTTCGCGGAATTCGTCGGACAGACGGGCTATGTGACCACCGCCGAAAAGAAGCCGGACTGGGACACGATACGCGTGCAATTGCCACCTGGCACGCCCAGGCCGCCCGACGACGTATTGATTCCGGGCGCGATGGTGTTCGTGGGTACCGAGGGGCCGGCCAATCTTGCCGACTACCTTCAGTGGTGGCGCTACATTCCGGGTGCGAACTGGCGCCACCCGCAAGGGCCGGATAGTTCGATCCAGGACAAAGGCGACCATCCGGTCGTCCAGATCAGCCATGAGGACGCGCTTGCCTATGCCAGCTGGGCGGGAAAGCGCTTGCCCACGGAGGCTGAATGGGAGTTCGCCGCGCGCGGCGGCCTCGATCAGGCAACGTATGCATGGGGCGATGAACTCATGGCCGATGGCCAGCAGCAAGCGAATTATTGGGATAGCCGCCAGCGCATGTTTCCCGTGGTGAGTCCCGAGGCCGGAGGAGCGGCGGGCACGATGCCCGCCGGCACGTTTCCGCCCAACGGCTACGGCTTGTTCGATATGACCGGCAATGCCTGGCAGTGGGTTGCGGACTGGTACCGCGCCGATTATTTCCTCATGCAAGCGCGTGAGCATACGGGGACGATCGACAATCCCCAAGGGCCGAAGGATTCCTTCGACCCTTCGGAACCCGGCGTGCCGGTACACGCGCCCAAACGCGTCATACGCGGCGGCTCGTTTCTCTGCAACGAGAGCTATTGCCTGTCTTATCGGCCCAGCGCGCGCCGAGGGGCCGATCCTTATAGTTCAATGTCGCACGTGGGATTCAGGCTGGTCAAGGACGCGCCTGCGCCCGTCACCTGACGCGCCCCTTGTCTTTCCCCTCTTCATAGCGCCGACGGCCGGCAGTCCCGGCCCAGATTCTGCTGGATGATAGCCAGATCGGCGGCGTCGGTAAGGCCGTCGTGATTGAAGTCGTACCAGCTGGAATGACCGCCGTTGGCCGTGCTGAACCGCTCCCAGTTGCGGATGTCTTCTTCGTTGACCAGCAGATCCAGATTGCCGTCCCCGGGGCATTCGACGTGGCTGGCCATCAAGGTCTGCAGCTCGGTTTGAAGCGCCTCATAGTTTTCCTGCTGTTCGGGCGTCATGACGGAGTGGGCCAGAAGATTGGACGAGGCGTTGTCCAGCCTGGGCAGCGGTGTCGCCTGGTCGATGCGATAGAACTCGTCGACGGCTTCGATTCGCTGATTGGCGCAGTTCAGGCGCTTGATGCGGACCAGCTTGAAGAATTCATTGCGGATGGCTTGTTGCGATTCGGGCAGCACGTCCACGGGGTTTTCGCCTTGCGCGACCAGATAGTCGTTCACGGCGCAGCAGGACGGCAGGCCGGTTTCGCCCGCCGCTCCTCCCGGACCGTACCATGTGCCGCCTTGGTCCTGGCATACGCCCTGCTGAGGAAACAGCTCGACGCATACATTGGAGGCGGGAATGACGCAGGGCGGCGCCGATGCGGCGGTGGTGGCGGTGATGTTGGCGCCCATTTCCGTGTAGTTGGTGCTGCGTATGCCCGCATGGCCGGGGTCGGTCAGGTAGGCCAGCAAAGGCTGCGCGTCCAGCGGGCGGCTCGGGGGAACGGCCTGGCGGACGTCGATGCCGGCCAGCTCGCCGAACAGGCTGAACAGGTCGACCGAGTTGACCATGTGCTGTACGTCGCGGCCCGGCTCTTCGACCATGGGGCCGGACACGATGAGCGGAACCCAAACGCCGGTCTGGTACGGGAATCCTTTTGCCCGGGCGGGATTGAAGGGCGCTTTCACGCTGGGCGCGTACGTGCCGTTGTCGGCCATGACGATCACGACGGTATTGGTTTGCTCGGGGCGGTATTCGAGCGCGCCGTTTACGCCGTATCGGGCCAGGCCGAGCTCGACGAGCAGCCGGCCGATTTCCTGGTCCATCGCTTCGAGCATCTGATTCGTCAACACGCGCTGTTCTTGCGTATCCGTGCATGTGTAGGCGCCGACAGGCTCGGCATCCGCCGGAAGCAGGGATGCCGGTGGTGGCTGGACGGGCGTGTGGATCGCCGAATAGCCGATGCTTAGCATCCAAGGCTGAGCCGGCGCTTGCGCCTTGGCCCACTGCACGGCTCTGTCGGTTTCCATCGTTGTACGATATCCTCGGTTGCGCGGATCGGACGCCGGAATGACCTCGACGCTGCCGTCAGGCCGGTTGATGACCCATTCGCCGGTGTAATAGCCGTTCTGCGTCTCGAAGCTCAGGTAGGAGGGCGTGGTCGCGTGGCAGGATTGGCCTGGATCGAATATGCCGCCCCGTTCCAGGCATGCCCTGCCCGGCGTGTCGGCAAGCGCGGTGGAAATCGTGGAACAGGTGCCGTTCGCTCGATAGCAGGCGCCGTTGTCGGCGCCGTGTGCCTGATCGTCCCGGGCATTGGGGACGAAACCGCAGCCGTAGACCGCGCCGTTGGCATGGCTGGCTCCGCCCGCCGTGGTATCGATCGGGTATGGTCCGCCGTCCATGTAGCCTTCAAAGTAATCCCAGCCGAGCTCATGCATCGCTTTATTGCCCAGCGGATGATTGTTCGGTCCCAGATCCGACCCGGACAGATGCATCTTGCCGATGACGGCGTTGACATAGCCCTTTTCTTTGAGGATCTTGGGTATGGTGGTTTCATAGGGAGAGACTTGGGAATTGGCCAGGTCGAGCGCGACGATTGCGTTTTTCACGTCGGTGCGAAACGGGTAGCGCCCCTGGAAGAAGGTCGCTCGACCGGGCGAGCAGGTGGGCATCGACCAGGCGTTGCGAAACCGCACCCCCGCGTGGGCCAGGGTATCGATGACCGGTGTTCTGGCCGGTGTGAGCCCGCCATAGCCGAAAGCGGTCAATTGATCCACGCCCAGGTCGTCGAGCACGATGAACAGGATGTTTGGCGCGGTAGCCGGTTGGTCTTTCGATGCGCCGGTGCCGCTGCCGCCGCAGGCGGTCAACGCGACCGAAACGAAGGCAGCGGCAAGCAAAGAGGATTGCGTCGAGTTCATTGTCGTCCCCATCGTTTTGTGTCGTTCTTATTGTTAAAAATGTTATTTTCAGAAATAATCGTAACACGTCGTGTTTCATATTTGACGTTCGAGCTCAGCAATAGTGTTACGAATATTTTCGACTACAAGACCATTTGATTGATTTCGATGATGGGCAGCATGACGGCAAGCACGATGAGCAATACGATGCCGCCCATGATCAGCGTCATCAGGGGTTCGAGCAACGCCGTCATGGCCATGGCGCGGCGCTCCAGGTCGTTGGACAGCGTGCGCGCCGCGCGGTCGAGCATGGCCGGCAGGTCGCCCGTGCGCTCGCCGCTGCCGATCAAGTGGATCAATAAAGGCGGAAACACTTTTTGCGCTTGCAGGGCCGCTGCCAGAGGGCTGCCTTCGCGCACGTGCTGCATGGCGTCATCCACGGCCCGGCGCAATTTGTCGTTGTTCAGGGTGCGCCGCGCCGCGTCCAGCGCCGCGAGCAGCGGGGTGCCGCTGCCGGCAAGGATCGCCAGCGTCGCGGCGAAGCGGGCGGTATTCACACCCAGCACGTAACGGCCCGCCAAAGGCAGGCGTAGCACGCGCGCATGCCAGGCAAGCCGGGCTCCGGCCTCGCGCAACTGCCAGCGCCAAAGGACGAACAGCATCGCCATGCCCAGCGCGGTCGCCAGCCCCCAATCCCGCACGAAGCCGCTGACAGCGAGCAGGATGCGGGTCAGCAGGGGAAGTGTTTGCTGCGCCTGGCTGAACGCCCCGACCACTTGAGGAACGACGTAGCTGAGCAGGAAAATCACAATGGCGATGGACACCACGGTGACGATGACGGGATAGATGAATGCCGTAAGTATCTTGTTGCGCAGGTTGCCGCGCGACTCGATGTAGTCGGCAAGCTTTTCCATGACGAGGGCCAGGTCGCCGGACTGTTCGCCGGTGTCGACCAAGGCGCGATAGATGGGCGGAAAATCGCGTGGCCGCGCCGCCAGCGCCTCGCCCAGGCGGTGGCCGGCGCGGATGTCGGCTCGGACCGCCGCCACTGTATCGACGATATGGCGGCGCTCGGCCTGCTCCAGGGTAACGCTCAAGGCCGCCTCCAGCGGCAGGTGGGCCGCCAGCAAGCTGGCCAGCTGGCGCGTCAGCCAGCCCAGGTCCGCGTCGCTCAGGCGCGGGCCCTTGAAAAAACGGCCGCCTCGGTCTTGCCCGCCGGAGGTCGATCGCACCGACAGCGGCAGCATGCCGCGCGAGCGCAGGGCCTGGCGCGCGCTGCGCTCGCTGTCGGCGTCGATCATGCCGGACTCGATACGGCCTGTGGCATCCGAGGCTTCGTAATGATAAGTAGGCATGTCGATTCCGCCGAAATATCTCAGGCATCGCGCGTAACGCGCGCGATTTCTTCCTGTGTGGTGATACCTTGCTCCACCCAGCGCATGCCGTCCTGGCGCATGCTGCGCATGCCAGTGCGGCCTGCGGCTTGGCGCAAGGCTTGTTCGTCCGCGCCGGCATGAATCAGGCCGCGCAAGGCATCGTCCATGGAAAAGAGTTCATGCACGCCGGTTCGTCCGCTGTACCCCGTGTGGCTGCAGGCTGTGCAGCCTTGGCTGTTTCTGGCGGCCGTGCCGTCGTCATGGCGGGTCTTGCAGTGCGGACACAGCATTCTGACCAGCCGCTGCGCCAGCACGCCTTGCAAGGTCGAAGCCAGAAGGAACGGTTCGACTCCCATGTCCACCAAGCGCGTCACGGCGGAGACTGCGTCATTGGTGTGCAGCGTGGCCAGGACCAGGTGTCCGGTCAACGATGCTTGAACCGCGATCTGCGCGGTTTCCAAATCCCGGATTTCGCCTATCATGACGATATCCGGATCCTGGCGCAGAATGGCGCGCAGCGCGGCGGCGAACGTCAGGTCGATCCTGGGATTCACCTGGGTCTGGCCGATGCCCGGGAGGTCGTATTCGATGGGATCTTCCACCGTGAGGATATTGGTGGCGGCGGCGTCCAGGCGGCTCAAGGCGGCATACAGCGTGGTGCTTTTGCCGCTACCCGTCGGTCCGGTAACCAGAACGATGCCGTGAGGCTGATGGATCAGGCCGTCCAATTGGGCCAGCACGCCCGGCGCCATGCCGAGGTTTTCCAGCTGCAGACGGCCCGCCTGCTTGTCCAGAAGGCGGAGCACGGCGCGTTCGCCATGGCCCGTTGGCAACGTGGATACGCGCACGTCGATGGGGCGTCCTCCGACGCGAAGGGCGATCCGGCCGTCTTGCGGCAGCCGCTTTTCCGCGATGTCCAGGCTGGCCATGATTTTTATGCGCGACACGAGCGCATTATGCAATGCGCGGCGCGGGCTGACGATATCGCGCAAGGTGCCGTCCACCCGGTATCTGACGATCGAATGCGTCTCGAAAATTTCCAGGTGGATGTCGCTGGCGCCGTCGCGCACCGCTTGGGTGAACAGGGCGTTGATCATGCGTATCACCGGCGCATCGTCATGGGCTTCGAGCAGGTCTTCGACTTCCGGAATGTCCTGCATCAGGCGATCCAGATCGATCTCATTGCCCGCCGCGTCCACCACCGCGGCGGCGTCGTCGGTTTGCGCGTAGGCGGCCGCCAGCAGCGTATCCAGTTCCTCGTCGCTTACGACGCGATGGTGGAGCTCGCCGTGGCGGCGGCGTATTTCGGTCAGGGCCCAGTCCGGCGTCCGCCCGGAGGTCGTCAGCGTGACGCCCGACGAGCCGGTCTGTATCAAGGCGCGGTGCGCTCGCGCCCAGGCGTAGGGAAGTCGGCTGCTCATGGCGAATTCATGTCCCGCATGTCCAGCAGGCCTGATTCGTCATTGCGCTCGATCACGGGTAGGGCGCTCCTGCCTTCGTCGGGAGAGAACCAGGTGCTTCTCGTCGGCAGGCGCGCCTGGGCCGCCCGCATGTAGTTGTAGCGATCCAGCGTGACGCTGGCTCCGTCCTGGGCATTGCGCACGATGTGGGGCCTGAGGAAGACCATCAGATTGGTCTTGGTCCGGCTGCGCGTGTCGTACCTGAACAGACTGCCGAGAACAGGGATGTCGCCCAGCAACGGGACCGAGCGCGTGCTGTCCGATATATTGTCCTCGAGCAGGCCGCCCAGCACGATGATTTGCCCGTCATCGACCAGCACGTTGGTCTGCAAGGCGCGTTTGCGCGTAATGAGCCCGCTACCCGCATTGGTTACCACGCTGGCGCCGTCGATGCTGCTGACTTCTTGGTAGAGCGCCATTTTGACGGCTCCGCCTTCGGATATCTGAGGACGGATGCGCAGCGTCAGCCCTATGTCTTCGCGGGTAATGGTCTGGAAAGGGTTGCTCGCGCCGTCGCCGGAGGTCGTGTATTGTCCGGTCACGAAAGGCACGGTGCGTCCCACCATGATGCTGGCTTCTTCGTTGTCCAGCGTCATCAGGTTCGGCGTGGAAAGAATGTTGACGCCGCCTTTGGTTTGCAAGGCGCGCGCCAGCACGCCGAGGTTGAGGATCTCATTGCCCAGGATATTGACGGTGCCCTTGACGACGCCCAGGCTCAGTCCCCGGCCCAAAGCATCGATCGTCGTGACGCCGCTACTATTTATACCACTGCCGCCCAGATTGCTGCCCCCTACGAAGGACGACCTGCCGCTGGCAATATCATCGCCCCCCACCATCCATTGGATGCCGAATTCGGCCGCATTATCGGACGTGACCTCGACGATCAGGCTTTCGACCAGGACTTGAGCACGGCGCTGGTCCAGCTGATCGATGATCTCGCGCAGGCTGCGGTACAGCGGTGGCGGAGCCGATATGATCAGCGTGTTTGTGGAAGGATCGGCCTGCACCGTCGCGCCGCCGGCCGAAAACGCCATGGATTGCGGATTGTTGCCCGAAGTGCCGCCCAAGGGGGCCGTCGAGCCGCCCAGGGAAGTATTCTGGGTCAATCCGGCGCCGGCAAAGGATTGCCCGGCGCCCGACTGCGTGCCCGCCTGCCTGGCGGAGGGGCCGGCCAGTGTTTCGGAGGTATCGACGGCTGTCGATTGGGTGGGGCCGTCCGTGCTTGCGCTCAAGGCGCCGCGCAGCACTTCGGCCAACCGCGTCGCCTGCGCGTTGCGCAAGTACACTACGTGCATGTTGCCTTCGCGGGTTTCGGGGCTGTCGATACGTTCGATCAGCTCGCGGGCCCGTGCGAGCTTTTCCGGACTGTTGGCGCGCAGCAGAATGGCGTTGCTGCGAGGATCCGCCACGATGACCGTTTGCAGCGCGGAATCGGCATTGTTATTCAGCAATTGCGTCGCCAGCGCGGCCACGTCCAGCGCGACGCCGTACTCTATGGTTATTACGTCCGTGCTCATCGAGTCCGGCGTGTCGATGCCGGCGATGACCTGCGCGATGCGCTCCAGGTTGTCCGCGTAATCCGTGATGACCAGCGTGTTGTTGGAGCTATAGGCATTGATGGTGTTGTTGGGGGCTATCATCGGCCGCAGTATGGGCACCAGATTGGCGGCGCTTTCGTAACGCAGCGGGAAGACCCGGGTGATAAGTCCCGCGCCGTGTTCGCCGGACGATGCCGTGCCGCTGCTGACGGGCATGCCTTGCAGCTTGGCATCCGCT
>CAZKBT010000038.1:0-30792 GCA_964551305.1 uncultured Burkholderiaceae bacterium | reverse complement strand
CCGATCTGCCCAAGGGCTATCAGATCAGCCAGTATGAAAAGCCGATCGTCGAGCGGGGTTCGCTGCAGATCGTTCTGGACGACGGCGAGCGCAAGACGATCGGGATCACGCGTGCGCACCTGGAAGAGGATGCGGGCAAGTCGCTGCATGAGGATTTCCACGGGCTGACCGGTATCGATCTGAACCGCGCCGGCACGCCGCTGCTGGAGATCGTGTCGGAGCCCGACATGCGGTCGGCCAAGGAAGCCGTCGCCTACATGAAGAAGATCCATACCTTGGTGCGCTACCTGGAAATCTGCGACGGCAACATGCAGGAGGGCTCGTTTCGCTGCGACGCCAACGTCTCGGTGCGCCCCAAGGGCGAAACCCGATTCGGCACGCGCTGTGAAATCAAGAACGTCAACTCGTTCCGCTTCCTGGAGCGCGCCATTCTATATGAAGCGCGCCGGCAGATCGAACTCATCGAAGACGGCGGCGCCGTCGTCCAGGAAACCCGCCTGTACGATGCCGTGCGCGACGAAACGCGCAGCATGCGCAGCAAGGAAGACGCCAACGATTACCGCTACTTCCCCGACCCCGACCTGCCGCCGCTGGTCATCTCGCCGGAGTGGATCGAGCAGGTTCGCCGCGACATGCCCGAGCTGCCCGCGCAAATGCGTGCGCGCTTCGAATCATCCCTGGGCCTGAGCGCCTACGACGCGGCGCAATTGACCATGGACCGCGACATGGCGGCCTATTTCGAGCAGGCCGGCGCCGCGTTGCCCGCGGACCAGGCCAAGCTGGCGGCCAATTGGGTATTGGGCGAGCTGTCCGCCGCCTTGAACCGGGAAGACCTGGACATCGCGGCCAGTCCGGTCGGTCCGGTCGCCCTGGCGGGCCTGATCAACCGCATCATCGACGGCACGATCTCGAACAAAATCGCCCGGGACGTCTTCGCCGCCATGTGGACCGGCGAAGAAAACGGCAATGCCGACGCCATCATCGAGGCTCGAGGCCTGAAGCAAATCAGCGACGACGGCGCCATCGGCGCCATGATCGACGAGGTGCTGGCGGCCAACCCGGCCATCGTGCAGGAATACCGCGCGGGCAAGCAGAAAGCGTTCAACTCGCTGGTCGGCCAGGTAATGAAGGCGGCCAAAGGCAAGGCCAATCCTCAGCAGGTCAACGATTTGCTCAAACAGAAACTGGGATGAGCGGCCCGGCGGGCGGCGCGATACCGAGCCCCTCGACCCTCGGGACGGACGCCCCCGGACGCGTTCAGACCCCGTAGCGAGCCCGATACGCGCCCACGGCATCGCGATGCGACTCCAGCGTCTCGTCGTCCTGCAGCAGGGCCATGATATCGGTCAAGGATGCAATGCTGACCACGGGCATGCCGTAAGCCTGCTCCACGTCCTGCACGGCGGAATGCGCGGACAGGGCCTGGTCCGGGCCGGCGCGCTCCATGCGATCCAGGGCGATCAGCACGGCGGCGGGTTCGGCGCCCGCGGCACGGATGATGTCCACGGATTCCCGCACCGAGGTTCCCGCGGTGATGACGTCGTCGATAATCACGACCTTGCCTTGCAGCGGCGCCCCGACCAGGGTGCCGCCTTCGCCATGATCCTTGGCTTCCTTGCGGTTGTAGGCGAAAGGCACGTCGCACCCCGCCATGGCCGGATGATTCGCCAGGGCGATCGCCGTCGCCGTGGACAGGGGGATGCCTTTGTATGCGGGCCCGAACAGCATGTCGAACCGGACGCCCGAATCCAGCAAGGCCTGGGCGTAGAACACGGCCAGCCGTCCCACCGAAGCGCCGGTATTGAACAGCCCCGCATTGAAGAAATACGGACTCAGCCGGCCCGACTTGACCTTGAACTCGCCGAAGCGCAATACGCCCTGCTCCAGAGAAAACCGTACAAAATCCGTTCGATTGGAGGAATCCGACATGATCAGCACCAGGAAGAAAAAAACGCCATTATCCGCCATATCACGTCCCGCGACTCGCCGCGGAGCCGCTTTGACGGCTTACCGTATCTTTCTTGGCGCGATTTCATTAAACTCTGCAGTCGTAGCACATCCATGTTCAGCCTGATCGGCTTACCTACCTCAAGGACATCACCATGACGACAAACGCTTGCGCCACTTGGACTCCCCGGGTATTGAGCATACTGCGCATTGTGAGCGCTTATCTTTTCATCCTGCATGGCACGGCCAAGCACCTGGGCTTTCCTCACGTCGCCTACTTCGACAACCTGCAAGTATTTTCCTTGGTCGGCGTTGCCGGCATCATCGAGATCGTTTTCGGGCTGCTGCTGTTGATCGGGCTGTTCTCGCGGCCTTCCGCCTTCCTGCTGTCGGGCTTGTCGGCCTTCGCTTATTTTCTCGGCCACGTCGCGCCTCAGGGCAACTTCCTGTTCCCGATGCTGAACGGCGGCGAATCCGCCGTGCTGTTCTGCTTCGTATTCCTGTACCTTGCGGCGGCGGGCCCCGGCCCATGGAGCGTCGATGCCGCGCGCGCCAAGACCTGATCAAGGAAATCCGCCCGGCCGCCGCGCTTCACCCTCGCCTCGCGGCCGGTGGTGCTCGGCGCGACCTATGCGGACGATAGCAAATTGACCTTACCCACCTATTTCATTTCACACGGCGGCGGCCCGTGGCCCTACGTTCCCGAGATGCGGGAAGGCCATGAACGCCTGGCGGCCAGCCTACGGGCCATCCCCTACCAGCTGGGAAGACGGCCGGCAGCGATCCTGATGGTGTCCGCCCACTGGGAAACGGAAGGCAGCTTCGGCGTCATGTCGCATCCCGCGCCCGCCATGCTGTATGACTATCGCGGTTTTCCACCCCATACCTATCGCATCCAGTATCCCGCGCCGGGCTCGCCCGCGCTGGCCGATCGAGTGGCGCAGCTGCTGGCCAGCGCAGGTCTGCCGGCGCATCTCGATCCCGATCGCGGCTTCGACCATGGGACCTTCGTCCCCGCCTACGTCATGTACCCCCACGCGGACGTGCCCATCGTCCAGTTATCGATCGACAAGAACCACGACCCGGTCCTGCACGTGGCCATGGGGCGCGCCCTGGCCCCGCTACGCGACGAAAACGTACTCATCATGGGCAGCGGACTGAGCTATCACAACCTGCGCATGCTGGGCCCCCAAGGCGCGGAGCCGTCCGCGCTGTTCGATGCATGGCTGCAGGATGCGCTGCGCCAGCCCGCCGCCGAGCGGCTGGCGCTCATCGAACAGTGGGAACACGCCCCTGCCGCACGGATCGCGCACGCCCGCGAAGACCACCTGATTCCGCTGATGACGGCGCTGGGCGCGGCCGAAAACGAACCCTCGACCTGTGTGTATCACGAGAACACGGCCTTCGGATTCATTACGGCCTCGAGCTTTCGTTTCGGCCGGTAGCGGGCGCCGGCCCGCGCGGCCGGGCTTCGCCTACAATTGACGATTCACCGCGCCATGCGCCATTCATCCGCATCCGAAACATCCACATCCTTATGCTACGAGTCATCTCAGCCAATCTCAACGGCATCCGCTCCGCCTTCAACAAAGGCATGCTGCCCTGGATCGCCACGCAAAAAGCCGACTTCATCTGCTTGCAGGAACTGAAGGCGCAGGCGGACAATCTGACGCCCGACATGCGCGAGCCGGACGGCATGCAAGGCTATTTTCATTATGCAGAGAAAAAAGGCTACAGCGGCGTGGGCATCTATACGCGCCACGAACCCTTGCGCGTGATCGAGGGCCTGGGCGTGCCCGAGATCGATGCGGAAGGCCGCTACATCGAGCTGGTATACGACAAGCTGTCGATGATTTCCGTGTATCTGCCCTCGGGCTCGAGCGGCGACCATCGGCAGGCGGCAAAATTCGTCTTCATGGAGCATTTCTTTTCGCACCTGGACGAACTGGCGCGCTGCGGCCGTGAAGTCATCCTGTGCGGCGACTGGAATATCGCGCACCAGGAAATCGACCTGAAGAACTGGAAGGGCAATCTGAAGAACAGCGGCTTCCTGCCCGAGGAGCGCGCATGGCTGACGCGGGTGTTCGATGAACTGGGCTGGAAAGACGTCTATCGCCGCCTGCACCCGGACGCGACGGGCGAAGCCTATACGTGGTGGAGCAACCGCGGGCAAGCCTGGGCCAAGAACGTAGGGTGGCGCATCGACTACCAGATCGCCACGCCGGCCATCGCCGACGCCGCCGCGCGGACGTCGATCTATAAAGAACAGCGCTTCAGCGACCACGCTCCCTTGACGGTGGACTACGGCATCGATCTGCGACCTTGAGGCCGGCTACCGCCAGTCGTCGCTGTAGACGAACTTGGGCATTTGCCAGTTGAAGCGCACGGCCAGCATCCGCAAGGCCAGGCCAAGCGTCATGGCCAATACGACCGACATATTGTCATGCAAGCCCCAGTACCGGGCGCCGATGTAGACGGCCCCGGTGACGAGGGACACGCTGGCATACAGCTCCGCCCGCAACAGCAGGGGGATGTCGTTGCACAGGACGTCGCGCAGCACGCCGCCCGCGCAGCCGGTAATCATGCCGCTGATGATGACGATGGTCAGGGGCAGCTGCATCTCCAGCGCGATATTGCAGCCGATGATCGTAAACACGACCAGGCCCACCGCATCCAGCCACAAGAACAGCCGGCGCAAATGCCGCATGACGGGCGCCATGACGGCGGTCAGCAAGGCCGCCCCCGCCGTAATCCACAAGTATTCGGGGTGCAGCACCCAGGTCAAGGGATAGTGGCCCAGCAGGATATCGCGCATGGTGCCTCCGCCCAGTGCCGTCACGCTGGCAATGACGCACACCCCGAACCAGTCCATTTCACGCCGTCCCGCCATCAACGCGGCGGTCATGGCTTCGGCCGTAATGGCCACGATGTACAGGAATAGAAACATGGTCAGGGCTCCGCGTCCAATCTCTCTATTTCGGCGCGATGCCGCGCCAGCAGCCATATGCCCGGCAACGCGATGAAGACAGTCACGACAAAGAAGCCCGGCCAGCCCATCCACGCCACCAGGACGGGCGTCAGAGGGCCGGCCAGATACGTCCGACCCACTGCCGACAAGGCCGACAGCAGAGCGAACTGCGTGGCGGAAAAAGACCGGTTGCACAAGGCCATGAGCAGCGCCACGAACGCCGCCGTGCCCAGGCCGCCGCACAGATTCTCCACCGCGACGACCAGCCCCATGGAATAAAGGTGCGCGGGGGTCACCGCCAGCACCCAATACCCGAAATTCGACACGGCCTGCAGCAAGCCGAACCACAACAGGGAGCGGTACAGCCCCAGGCGCGTCATCAATGCGCCACCGGCCAGCGCGCCCACGATGGTCGCGGCCAGCCCGAAAATCTTGTTCACGGCACCGACCTCGGCGCTACTGAAGCCCGCACCGCGTATCAGAAAGGTGGTCGACAACGCGCCCGCGAAGGCGTCGCCCAGTTTGTACAGCACAATCAGCAGAAGCAAAGCCCATGCGCCCGGTCGGTTGAAGAACTCGACCAGCGGCTCGACCACGGCCTGCGCCAGCGTGCGCGGCGCGGCCACGGAAACCTCCGGCTCGGGCGCAATCAGGGTGGCCACCGCGCACAACGCCATGAAGCCGCCCATCAGGATGTAGGTGTTGCCCCAGCCCAGGACGGTGTCGGCCAGCACCAGCGCCAAGCCTCCCGACACAATCATGGCCAGGCGATAGCCCAGGACTTTGACGGCGGCGCCCGCCGCGCGCTCTTCATTGCGCAGGACGTCGGTGCTGTAGGCATCGAACGCTATGTCCTGCGTGGCGGACAGGAAAGCGACCAGGATCGCCAGCACGGCCAGCACGCCCAAATTGGCGGCGGGGGTATACAAGCCCATCAGAGCGATGCACAGCGCCAGCAGCAATTGGCAAATGAACACCCAACCGCGGCGGCGCCCCAGGATCGGCGGCGCATAGCGGTCCACCAGCGGCGCCCACAGGAACTTCAGGGTATAGGCCGTGCCCGCCAGGGTCAGGAAACCGATGTTCTGGAGCGACACGCCATCGACCGTGGCCCAGGCTTGCAAGGTTCCGCTCGTCAGGGCCAGCGGCAGGCCGCTGGCGAAACCGAGCACCAGCAAGGACAATACGCGCGGACTCGCGTAGACGTTACTCAAAGAAGCAATAATGGACTCCGGATCAATTGGCGTTGGGAGACTCGAAGCGGTAGACGGCCAAGGTGCTGCGCCAGCCTCGCAGCAGTTTAACTTCTTTGCTGTCCTTGAAAGCGGCCAGATGCGTAATGCGCAGCCCCAGCGAACGGGCCAGATCCTGGAAGTCCTTGAGCGTGCACAAATGAATGTTGGGCGTGTCGTACCACTGGAAGGGCATTTCCCCCGTCACCGGCATGCGTCCCATCAGGATCGACCACCCGTGCGGCCAATAGCCGAAGTTGGGAAAGGACACCACCCCATACCGCGCCACGCGCGCCATTTCGCGCAGGATGTGCTCGGTGCGATGCATGGATTGCAAAGTCTGGGACAGCACGACGGTATCGAATTGCTGATCGTCGAACAGCGCCAGGCCTTCTTCAAGGTTCTGCTGTATGACCCGCACGCCACGGCGCACACAACCGATGACCTGTTCGTCGCTGATCTCCACGCCCGCGCCCACCACCCTCCGGGTCTCTTGCAGATAGGCAAGCAGCTCGCCATCCCCGCAGCCCAGGTCCAGCACGCGGCTGCCGGGCGCGATCCAACTTGCGATGCGGGCCAGATCGGGCCGTATCGATTCGGCCAAGCCTGTTTCCTTGACTGCGAAAGCTGACACACTCACGCCAATACCCCCGTCGTACTTTTACGCTGCGGCAAGCCCAGCTCCCGCGCAATCCTGTCGTAATAGCCCTGGACGACCGCATGATACCGGCGGTCGTCCAGCAGGAACGCGTCGTGGCCATGGGGCGCGTCGATCTGCGCGTACGTCACCGGGCGCTTGTTGTTCAATAGGGCGCGCACGATTTCACGCGAGCGCTCCGGCGGAAAGCGCCAATCCGTGGTGAAGGACACCAGCAGAAAATCCGCGTTCGCCGCTTTCATGGCGGCGGCCAGGTCACCACCATGATGGCGCGCGGGATCGAAGTAATCCAGCGCGCGCGTCGTCAACAAATAGGTATTGGCGTCGAAGTACGTGGAGAACTTTTCGCCTTGGTAGCGCAGATAGGATTCGACTTCGAACTCGACATCGTAGCCATAGCGGAATGCGCCATTCGCGGCGGGCGCCCGCTGGGCCCGGCCGAACTTTTCCGCCATGTCGTCATCGGACAAATAGGTGATGTGCCCCACCATGCGCGCCACCGCCAGCCCGCGGCGCGGCACGGTGCCGTGCGCATAGTAATTGCCGCCGTGGAAATCGGGATCCGTGATGATGGCGCGCCGGGCAACCTCGTTAAAACCGATGTTCTGCGCGGACAGGCGCGGCGTGCTGGCGATCACCACGCAATGGGCGACGCGGTCCGGGCAGGTGATCGCCCAGCTCAAGGCCTGCATGCCTCCCAGCGACCCGCCCATCACGGCGGCGAACCGCTTGATGCCGAAATAATCCGCCACCCTGGCCTGCGCCTTGACCCAATCCTCGACGGTCAGCATCGGGAATGCCGCCCCCCAGGGCTCGCCGGTGGCCGGATTGACGCTGGCCGGTCCCGTCGATCCGAAACACGAACCCAGGTTATTGATGCCGATCACGAAAAATCGTTCCGTGTCCACCGCCTTGCCAGGACCGACCATGTTGTCCCACCAGCCGAGGTCCTGCGGATCCTCTTGCGCACGACCGGCAACGTGATGCGATGCATTCAGGGCATGACAGATCAGGACGGCGTTGCTGTGGTCCGCATTGAGCTCGCCATAGGTCTCGATGGCGAGCTCATAGGCGGGCAGCACCTGGCCGCTGGCCAGATGCAAAGGTTCGTCGAAGGAGAGATACTGAGGACTGACGATCCCTACGGAGCCGGTAGGTGCGTTGAAGACGTTTACCTGGGATTCAGGTACGGATAGATCGGCCATTTGGACCTCTTTAGCTGGATTTATGAGGCGCCCGCAAGCAGATCAAGCAAATCGGCGCTCTGGAAAGGTCAACATTCTACCACCAACGCTTGTTTCATCGACGCCGCGCTAGTGGCTAGCAACCGTGACAAACATGTCATTATCACACTTTTCCTAAATGAAAATAATTGATACATTTAAAACTAAATTGAAATAATTGCCTTTTCCGCGGAGACGATATGAAGAGACTTAGCAAAAGGGAAATCACCTGCCTGGGCTGGGCCGCATCGGGCAAAACGAGCTGGGAGGTGGGCGTCATTCTGCAGCTCAGTGAACGAACCATCAACTTCCACATCCACAACGCATGCAGAAAGCTGGGCGTGTACGGCCGCCAGGCAGCGATCACGCTGGCCATGCAAGCCGGCGAGCTGCAAAACTATCTCAACGGCCTACCTGCAAGCCCTGAAAAAATTGACGAGCCTGCTCCTCGGGATACGACGCCGCATCAGCCACCACGGCCCCTTCGACCAAAACGCCGGACGTCAGCCAAACCGCGCCTTGAAGACGAATAGGCTTTCCCGCCGGACTGCCACGTATGTCGAACCGCTCTCCAAACAGAGGCAAGTTCTCAGGCAGCGACGCGCCGAGATTCTGATACAGCGACCCCTGCACGCTTTGGCCGAGCCTCGCGGCGGCTTGCGCATCCTGCGCCAACGGCGGCGGCAGGACGGCGTAGGACACGGTGAAAAGCGCGCCGGCGACCGAGGCCGCACTCATGCTGAACACGATGTCGTGCCCGTCGTAGCTCACCGTCCGCTCCTGGACGCGAGGACGATCGGGAAAAAAGCCGGTCGCGATCCCATCGCCCACTGTCACAGCGCGCCAGTTGTAATCAGGGGAGCAGCCGGCCAACGCCAGCGCCGCGCTTGCCACGGCCGCGGCGCGCATCAGCATATACCCTTGACGCATCAACCTTTTGATCATGAAGAACTCTCTTACCTATGAAAGACGCCTACTTTACCGCCCTACGGGCTCGCATGAATCCAGGGTTATGATCGCAGCATACACCCACTCGGTTAAAATCCGTGCGACAAACCAACACCGTTGAAAAGACCCTCCTCAATGACCGTCCCTGCCTCCCGCCACACCCTGCTGGAAAACGATCCGACGCTGCTCCAGGACATCAAGCGGGGAATAGAAAAAGAAGGCCTGCGCGTAACCGAAACGGGCAAGCTGGCCGACACAGGCCACCCGCCGCCATTGGGCGCAGCCCTGACGCACGAGCGGATCACGACGGATTATTCCGAAGCCTTGCTGGAGCTGATCACCCCGCCGCACGATACACCCGATGCGATGCTCCGTGAACTGGAGGACACGCACCGGTTCGTCAGCCAACACCTGGATCGCGAACTGATCTGGAACCACTCCATGCCCGCCCACCTTCCGCCGGAAAGCGACATTCCCATCGCCCGATACGGAAAATCCAACAGCGGCATGCTCAAGCACGTCTACCGTGCCGGCCTGGCGGAGCGCTACGGCAAGGCCATGCAATGCATCGCGGGCGTGCATTACAACTTTTCCCTGCCCGATGCGCTCTGGAACGTCATCGGCATTCGCGGCTCGTCTCCCGAAGACCAGCGCTCCAAGGGCTATCTGGCCCTGATCCGCAATTTCACCCGATTCTCCTGGCTGCTGATGTACTTGTTCGGCGCATCGCCCGCCGTGTCGCGACAGTTCCTGCAAGGCCTGCCGCATGACCTGGAAGCCTTCGACGACGATACCCTGTACCTGCCACATGCCACCAGTCTGCGCATGAGCGATCTGGGCTATAAGAACAAGGCGCAATCGGATCTGGAGCTCTGTTACAACGACCTGGAAACATTCCTGCGCCGCATGCATGCAGCGGTCACCACGCCGTGGCCACCTTACGAAGCCATCGGCACCCATCGCGATGGCCGATGGGTACAACTGAACACCAACGTCCTCCAGATCGAGAACGAGTACTATTCCAGCATACGCCCCAAACGCACGACCGCCCGAGGCGAGCGCCCGATTAGCGCGCTGGCCTTGCGCGGCGTGCAGTACGTCGAAGTACGCTGCCTGGACATCGACCCCTTCTCGCCGATCGGCATCTCCAAGGATACGGCTCACTTCCTGGACGTATTTCTGCTGTATTGCGCCATGGAGGAAAGCGCTTTCTTCCCGAACAACGGCTTTTGCCGGGACAGCAACGACAATTTCTCCACGGTGGTAAAGGAAGGCCGCAAGCCGGGCCTGGTCCTGATCAAAAGCAATCGGCCCATCGGACTCCAGGAATGGGGCCGGGAACTCGTCGGGAATATGGCGCCCTACGCGCGGCTGCTTGACCACGTTCACGACACCCAGGCCTACGGCGCCGCTCTGGCGGTTCAGGCCGAAAGAGTCGAAGACCCGGAAAAAACGCTGTCGGCGCAATGGCTGCAGGCCATGCGAGACCAGAAGCAAGGGCAGCACGAGCATGCGCTGGCCCTGAGCCTGCGCCATCGGGACGCCTTACGCAGCCCGCCGCTGCCGGCCGATCTCGAAAAATACTACCAGGACATGGCGACGACGTCGTTCGCCGCTCAAAAAAACCTGGAAGACAGCGACACGGAAAGCTTCGATAGCTACGTGGCACGCTATCAAGAAGTCCTGAAGCCGGGCAGCGGCGCTTTTTGGTAATCGCGGGGCGCCGGTGCTACCATAGCGCCCATTTGGCCCCCAAGCGGGTTCCCACCGATAAATAACGACAGGCGACAAGCCGGCCGGGCGCT
The DNA here is from genome assembly GCA_964551305.1 of uncultured Burkholderiaceae bacterium. GTDB lineage: Bacteria > Pseudomonadota > Gammaproteobacteria > Burkholderiales > Burkholderiaceae_B > JBAZDC01. Next base: position 20,011 of record CAZKBT010000038.1, on the reverse strand, counting down.
GCCCGCCGCAGGCGCCGGACCCCGCTGCCAAACCACGTCTATCAATCCATAAAGAGACAACCATATGAATAAGCATTCCATCCAAATCGCCCTGGCCTACATGTCCGTGGTCATCGGCGGCGGCTTTGCCTCAGGCCAGGAAGTCCTTCAATTCTTTACCGGCTATGGCGCCATCGGCGTGGTCGGCACACTGGTCAGCGGCGTGCTTTTCGCCTTCCTTGGCATGCAAATCGCCCAGATCAGCTCCAACATGCAGGCCGGCTCCCACAAAGATGTGCTCTACAACCTGTTCGGCAAGCAGGCCGGATTCGTGGTGGACGTGATCTTGTCGTTCTTCCTGTTCGGCGTGGGAGTCGTGATGCTGGCCGGCAGCGGCTCGACCTTTGCCGAGCAATATGGCGTCGCCCCCCTGTTCGGTGGCATTGTGATGACCGTGCTGGTGATCGTCACGCTTTGCATGAATGTCGATCGCATCGTCAACCTGATCAGCGCGGTCATGCCGTTTCTGCTGGCCATGGTGCTCATCATCACCGTCTACTCCATCGTGACCAGCGACGGGACGATGGCCGTGTTGAACGAATCGGCCCAGGCAAACCCGACCATCAGCTCGGACTGGCCGGTTTCCAACTGGGCCTTCGGCGCGCTACTTTATGCGTCGTTCAATATCGCCGTCGGCTTTCCCATGCTGGCGGTCATCGGCGGCATGACGCGATCGTCGAAACAGGCGGGCCTGGGCGGCATCATGGGGGGACTGGGGCTGGGACTGCTGCTATTCTTGCTCAATGCGGGGCTTTTCGCCAACATCAACCATCTGCAAGGCATAGAAATACCGACCTTGGCCCTGGCTGACCGCATTCATCCCGCGCTGGCGGTACTCATGTCGATATCCCTGGTCTGCATGATCTACAGCACGGCCGTCGGCATGTTCTTCGCCTTCGCCGCGCGTTTCGCCACGCCGGCGTCGGCCCGGTTCAAATGGCTCAGTGCTATATTTACCGTGGTCGGCCTGGGCTTGAGCCAGCTCGGCTTCAGCAAGCTGATCGGTACCGTCTACCCGATGCTGGGCGTGGTCGGTCTGATACTGATCGCCGCCATCGTCATCAACTGGTTTCGAGTCCGCAGATAGGTGAGTACCCTCGGTGGACACGCCGGCTCGCCTCGGGGACCGCACGTGGACCCCTCGCTTATCGAATACTGGACCTTGTTGCGCCCATGAGCGCCCCATAAACTTGTTTTCATTCCAAGAGCTTCGGCTTCAACACACTTATGAGCACTCCCCAAGCGCGACCTCTCGTTCAAAGCCTGCGATCTTCCCTGATTCGCGACGTTGCCAATGCCGGCATGGAACGGACCGACCTGATGCCCTTCTGGTTCGGCGAGCCGGACCAGCCCACCGCCGACTACATACGCGCCGCCGCGGTGGACGCGCTGAACAAGGGCCAGACGTTCTACGCCCAGACGCTCGGCATGCCCGTGCTCAGGGCCGCCTTGTCCGCGTATCTATGCCGCCTACACGATAAAACGCTGGCCGAAGACCGCATCGCCGTCACGGCATCGGGCACGTCGTCGCTGATGATCGCCATGCAGGCTCTCATCAACCCCGGCGATCGCGTGACGGCCGTCACGCCCGTATGGCCGAACTTGGTGGAAATGCCCAAACTGCTGGGCGCATCGGTGACCACCGTGGCGCTGGAGTTCGGCGACCAAGGATGGCAGCTCGACGAACAACGCCTGCTGGATGCATTGCCTCCCGGCACCCGCGCCCTGATCATCAATTCGCCCAACAACCCCACCGGCTGGGCCGCCTCGCGCGCACTTCAAGAGCGGCTGCTCGAGCACTGCCGACGTCACGGCATATGGATCATCGCCGACGACGTCTATCAGCGCGTGTACTACGACGGCCCATCGGCGCCGTCATTTCTCGACCTGACCGGGCCGGACGATCTGGTGATCAGCTGCAATTCCTTTTCCAAGGCCTGGCGGATGACAGGCTGGCGCCTAGGCTGGCTGGTCGCGCCGGCCGGCATGCTGTCCTCGATCAGCAAGCTGATCGAATTCAACACGACCTGCTCCCCGATCTTCGTGCAGTTGGCCGGCAAAGCCGCCCTGGAGCAGGGAGAGCCGGACATCGAGAAAGACACCACCCGCCTGCGGCGAGGACGCGACGCGCTGGAAGCGGGCCTGAAGACCATACCCGGCATCCGGGTTCCGGGCGCTCCACAAGGCGCCATGTACACGTTCTTTCGCGCCGAAAAAGCCGCGGACAGCCTCGCGTTCTGCAAGCAGCTGCTTGTGCGGACCGGCCTGGGCCTGGCGCCGGGCCTGGCTTTCGGCCAGGAAGGCGAAGGCTACCTGCGCTGGTGCTACGCCAGCGAGCCCGACCGGATACGCAACGGCCTGGACCGCCTGGCGGCATTCATGAACACGATGGAAACGGGACGCTGAAAGAATGGACACGCACCTTATCGCGGATCAGCTGTGGGAAGCGTTGCAGCAAGGACGCCATATGCCGTCGGAACTGTCCGGCAAGCTCGACCTGGCAAAGGCCTATCACGTGCAGCTGGACATCCTGCGCCGCAGGGTGGCCCAAGGTGAACGCCAAAGCGGCTGGAAAGTCGGCCTGACGGCCAAAGCCATGCAGCAGCAGCAAAACGTTCATGAACCGTGCTTCGGCTACCTGCTGCAAAGCGGGTGCAAGCCAAGCGGCCACACGTTCGAACGCGCCGCCATGATGCCTCCCGGCGTCGAAATGGAACTCTGCCTGACGATAGGCAAGACATTGAAAGGGCCCGGCATCACGTACGAAGACGCGCTGGACGCCGTCAGTCACGTCGCGCCCGCGCTGGAAGTCATCGAAGTGCGCGGTCCCTTCGCCAAGGACCTGCCCCTGGCCCTGGCCGATAACGCCCAACAGCATTCCTACGTCACCGGCACGCCGGTCGCCCTGAACGCCGGCAACCGGGAGCTGGCCCGCGCCACGCTGGACCTCAGCATCGACGGAGCTCACGTCGAGCAGGCCATGGGCGCCAACGTCCTGGAAAAAGGCGGCGTCGCCTCCGTGGCATGGCTGGCGAACAAGCTGGCCGAATTCGGCCTCGAGCTGCAAGCCGGCATGCATGTGATGTCCGGCTCCTTTACGAAACAATACGCCATCGACAAGCCCACCCGGATCTGCGCCAAATACGATCCGTTCGGCTCGGTCGACGCCCGTTTTGTCTAACACGAAAAGGATGCCGCACCATGAACTTGCAAATTGAAAATCGCCACGCCATTGTGTGCGGAGCAAGCAAAGGCCTGGGCCGCGCGTGCGCCGTGGCGCTCGCCGAAGAAGGCGTGAATCTCACCCTCGTCGCGCGCGGCCGGGAAGCGCTGGAGCAGGCCGCGGAGGAAATCCGGGCGGCCACGGGCGTCAAGATCCAGGCGGTGGCGGCGGACGTCACCACCGAGCAAGGCCGCGACAAAGTGATATCCGCCTGTCCCGAGCCCGACATGCTGATCAACAATACGGCGGGCCCCAAGCCTGGCGACTTCCGCGAGTGGACCCATGACGATTGGATGACCGCGCTGAACAACAATATGTTTACACCGATCGAACTGATCCGGCTGACCGTCGACGGCATGATGGCCCGGCGCTTCGGACGCATCGTGAACATTACGTCGGCCGCCGTCAAGGCGCCGATCGACATCCTGGGATTGTCCAACGGCGCGCGCAGCGGACTAACCGGCTTCGTCGCCGGACTGGCCAGAAAGACGGCGGCCCACAACGTCACCATCAACAATCTTCTGCCCGGCCCGTTCGCCACGGATCGCCTGGTCGCCACCTTGCAGGCGGATGCGGACATACAAGGCAAGACCCTGGTCGACATCGAGCAGGAATGGACGGCGCGCTGCCCGGCGGGACGCTTCGGCGATCCGATGGAGTTGGGACGCGCATGCGCTTTCCTGTGCAGCGCTCATGCCGGCTACATCACGGGCCAGAACTGGCTGCTCGACGGTGGCGCCTACCCCGGCACCTTCTAGATAAACCCAATGTCCCGCACCACAGGAGACTCAGCGTGAGCGTAAAACCACCAGACGAGCATCGAGTCATTGTGTCGGCCCAAGGCATCCGCAAGCGCTTTGGCCCGACGACAGTCCTCGAAGGCGTGGATCTGCTGGCTCGCGAACATGAAATCGTGACGCTCATCGGTGCAAGCGGATCGGGAAAAAGCACGTTCCTGCGCTGCCTGAATCTGCTGGAAACGCCCGATGAAGGCGCCATTTCCATCGACGGCGAACAGATCGCCATGACCAGACGCCGAGACGGCGCCACCGTGCCGCGAGACCCCAAACAAGTTCGCCGCTTGCGCGCGGGCATCGGCATGGTCTTCCAGAACTTCAATCTGTGGACCCATATGACGGTGATGGAAAACGTCTGCATGCCGCAGATGCGGGTGCTTGGTCTGAACCGCAAAGAAGCGGGCGAGCGGGCGAGCGCCATGCTCGACAAAGTCGGCCTGGGCAAACGGATGAACTACTACCCCGTCCACATGTCGGGCGGCGAGCAGCAGCGCTGCGCCATCGCACGCGCCCTGGCGATGGAGCCCAAGCTATTGCTGTTCGACGAGCCGACTTCCGCCCTGGACCCCGAATTGGTGGGTGAGGTGCTGAAGGTCATCCGGATGCTGGCCGACGAAGGCCGCACCATGGTGCTGGTGACCCACGAAATGGCCTTCGCCCGGGAAGTGTCGAACCAGGTACTGTTCCTGCACAAAGGAAAAATAGAAGAGCAAGGCAGTCCCGCCGACATATTTACCCATCCGCAATCAGAGCGCTGCAAGCAGTTCCTGTCCAGCGTGCTGTAGACATACCGTGTGCTAACCGTAGCAATAGAGAAAAAGGGGTTCCCATGAAAAAATGGATATTGGCCGGCCTGATCGCCGCAATGACGTCGTCGTGGGCGCAAGCGGAAACGCTGACGGTCGGAGAACAATGCACCTACCCGCCGTTCAACTACCGCGATGCGGCCGGAGAACTCAAGGGCTTTGAAATCGACGTCGCCAACGAGATCGGCAAGCGCATCGGCGCCGAGATCGCCTTCTCCTGCCTGAGCTTCGACGCATTCATCCCCGCCCTGCTCGCGCGCAAGCTCGACATCGTGGTGTCCAGCCTGTCCATCACCGAGGCAAGGAAAAAAAGCGTCGACTTCTCCATTCCCTACCGTGTATCGGCCGGCCGCTTCGTCGCGCACAAAGACGCGAACATCGAGCCCGTCAACGGCGACGGCACGGCCAACACCGAAGCCTTGAAAGGAAAAGTCGTCGGAGTGCAGCGCTCCACCACCAACGACACTTATCTGGCAGGCGAATTCGAGGGCGTGGAAATCGCGCGCTACGATTCCGCCGAGAATCTATTGCTCGACCTCGTGGCAGGCCGCATCGACCTGGCCCTGATCGGCGCGCTGAAGGCGCAACAGGACTTCCTGGATCAGCCCGAAGGCAAGGACTTCGCCTTCGTCGGTCCCGATATCGACATCCCCAAATATTTCGGGGAAGGCGTGGGCGTGGCCATGCGCAAAGGCAACGACGATCTGCGCGACAGGATCGACAAGGCGCTGGAATCGATGTTCGCCGACGGCACCATGGAAGCGCTCAACAAGAAATACTGGTCGATCAACATTCTGCCGTCCAAGTGGAACTGGCAAAAGTAAGCGGGCCCATGCCCGGTTCACACTCCTCTCTTCGGTAGACGGCTATGGAATGGTTCTACGGCTGGGGGCCCGCCATCGCGATGGGCGCCCTGATGACGCTGGAAGTGGCCGTCACCTCGGCCGTGCTCGGCGTATTGCTCGGTCTCGTCGCTACGCTGGCCAGCTTTTCCCGCATGGGGGCGTTGCGATGGCTCGTGGACGTTTATAGCAACATCATGCGCGGCATACCGCAGCTGGTGCTGATACTGCTTGCCTACTACGGCAGCACTGTCGCGCTGACCCGCTTGGCCGAGCTGCTGGGATCGGGTGGCAATCCGGTCGAGATCCCCCCGCTTGCCGCGGGCATTTTCGCGCTGGCGCTGATCGTCGGCGGCTATACCTATCCCATCTTTCGCGGCGCCATCCAAGCGATCCCGAAAGGCCAGATAGAAGCCGCCAAGGCGTTCGGCCTGACGCCCTGGCAGGTCTTCTCGCTGATATCGTGGCCGCAATTGCTGCGCTATGCGCTGCCGGGATTGGGCAACGTGTGGATCTCGACCTTGAAGGACACGTCCCTGATCGCGGTCATAGGCCTGGAGGAATTGACCAGGACATCGATGCTGGCCACCTCCGATACCCGCCGGGCGCTGTTCTTTTACTTGACCGCGGGCGGAATCTACTTGGCCATGACCCTGATCAGCGGCTTGATTCTGGCACGCCTTGAAAAACGCGCGGCGCGCGGGGCCCGGAGGTAAGCATGGATTTTCAGTTGATCTGGGAAAGCCTCCCCCTGTTGTGGCAAGGCACGCTGATTACCTTGCAGCTCTCGGTCGTCACCATCGTCGTCTCCACCCTGGTGTCCATACCCTTGAGCATACTGCGCACCGACAAGCGCTGGTACATCTATGGGCCGCTGGAGATATTCTCGCAAGTATTTCGCGGCACGCCCTTGATGGTGCAGCTTTTCATCGTGTACTACGGCCTGGCGCAAATCGATTTCCTGCGGCAAAGCTGGGCATGGGTGTATCTGCGTCAGGCCTATTGGTGCGCGCTCATTACGTTCACCCTGAACACCTCGGCCTATCTGATCCACATCTTTCGCGGCGCCATCCAGGCCGTGCCGGAAGGGGAAATCGAAGCCGCGCACGCATTCGGTCTCGGCGCCTGGGCCCGCTACCGCTATGTGATCCTGCCCAAGGCCTTTCTCCTGGCGTTGCCCAGCTACGGCAACGAACTCATCAAGACCGTGAAGCGCACGTCGCTGGCCAGCGTCATCACCATCGCCGACCTGACGGGCGTGGCGAACATGCTCGTGTCCAGGACCTTCGCGCCGTACGAGATATTCCTGACCGCCGCCGCCATTTACCTGGTATTCGCGTGGGCCGCCAACCGCGCCGTCCACTACATGGAACACAGGCTGTCTCATCACATGCGGCCGGTCACGGCCTCGAGCGCCGCCATCGAACCTTGATTCTCCATTTCCCGCCTCGCTTCCATCCAGGAGTAAGTAAGCATGACCGCCCCCTTTTCCATGCCGTCCGTTCTGGCATTCGCCCATGCGCTGGCCGACGCCAGCGGCGCCATCATCAAGAATCACATGCATGGCTTCAAGGACTTCGAGACCAAGGACGACGCCAGCCCCGTCACCGCCATCGACAAGCTGGTCGAGCAGACCTTGCGCTCGCAAATCCAGGCGACCTATCCGGAGCACGGCATTCTGGGCGAAGAGTTCGACGGCAAGGACCTGGGCGCGGACTATGTATGGGTGATCGATCCCATCGACGGCACGAAATCGTTCATTACCGGCGTACCGGTCTACGGCACCCTGATCTGCCTGGCCCACAAGGGCCGTCCCGTCCTGGGCATCATCGATCATCCGGCAACCAATGACCGGTGGGTGGGCGCGCAAGGAATGCCGTCGATCTTCAATGGCGAGACCATCACCACGCGCCTGTGTCCCTCTCTGGGCGATGCGCTGCTGTCTTGCAGCAATCCCGAGCCGTTCCGCCCCCTGGAGCGCGAAGCCTTCGAGACCCTGCGCGACGCCACCAAATGGCGCATCTACGGATCCAGCTGCTACGCCTACGGCTGCGTGGCCAGCGGCACCGTGGACATCGCCATCGATTGCGGGCGCCATCGCGAAGTAGATTACTGCGCGCTGGTTCCCGTTATCGAAGGCGCCGGCGGTATGATTACGGACTGGGAAGGCGAGCCGTTGACCATCTATTCCGGCAACCGCCTGGTGGCCTCGGGCAATCCCGAACTGCACAAGGAGGTACTGGCGATTCTGGCGCGGGCGGAAAGATGACGTTTCCCGTGCCTGAGTTCCTGCATCATGGCACGTAATTTCAACTACCCAAGCTGGGCGGTGTTCAAACTGGACAGAAGCAGCCATCAGCCGCTGCACGTGCAGATATTCGAACAGTTTCGCGACGCCATCATCCAGGCGCGCATCGCCAGGGAGCACCGCCTGCCGCCCTCGCGCATGCTGGCGGCGGAGCTGGGCGTATCCCGCAACACGGTAGTGCTGGTGTACGAACGCCTGGTCGAAGAAGGCTACGCGACCAGCGTCACCAGCGTCGGCACCTTCGTCTCCAAGGTGCTGCCCGAGGACATGAAGCCGCCGCCCGGCATGACGTATGCCACCGACGCGTCCGATGCCGGCATGCCGCGCCGACGCCTGTCCGCCCGCGGCCAATCGCTGGCCGACATGGCGCTGCCCAGCGAACGCCTGAGCACCTATGACCTCAGCCCCACCGTGCCGGCGCTGGATGAACTGCCGTTCGACCAGTTCGCCCGCGTCTCCGCGCAATACTGGCGCTCCAATCCGACCAATGAATTGGGTTATGGCGCCTCCGCCGGGCTACCGAACCTGCGCCGGCAAATCGCGGCCTATGTAGGCGAGGCACACGGCATCGCCTGTCATCCAGAGCAGATCCTGATGACCAGCGGCGTGACGCAGAGCCTGATGCTGACGAGCTGCGTATTGGCCGATCCCGGCGACCGCGTCCTGATCGAAGATCCGTGCTATCTGACCCGCATCGCCGCACTGCGCACGACCGGCCTCGATCTCGTCCCGATGCCCATCGACGCGCTCGGACTGGATGCGGCGCAATTCGGCGCGGCCGGACAAACAGCCCGGATGGTCATCGCATCGCCGACCAACCAGTTCCCCTTCGGCAGCACCATGAGCATGGAGCGCAGGCTGTCTTTGCTGGATTGGGCGCGCAGGCAGGACGCCTGGGTCGTCGAGTACGACTTCAGCAATTGCTTCTACTTCAACGAACCACCCCTGCCATCGCTGGCGGCGCTCGAAGGCGGCAAGCGCGTCATCTACATCGGCAATTTCAACCGCTCCATCGCGCCCGCGCTGAATCTCGCCTACATCATCATCCCCGAAGAGCTGATCCCGGTATTCTCCAAGGCCTGCCTGATGCTGTCGATCCAGGCACCGCATCCGCTGCAAGGCGTGCTGGCCGAATTCATGGAATCCGGGCAAATGGCGGCCCACATCAGGCGCATGGGCGGCCGCTATCGCGAGCGCGCGGCGCTGATGCGCAACTACCTGCATACTTTGCTGGGCGAGGACTTCACCCTTTCGCAAACACAATCGGGCTTGCACCTGGCCATATGGCCGCACGCCCCCGTGAACGACAAACGCATCTCCGAGCAATGCAAAACCCACATGCTGGACGTGCCCGCCCTGTCGTCCTACAGCCTTGGCAACAAAGCGGTAACCGGCTTTTGCCTTGGTTTCGGCAGCACGGCCATCGAGCGCATCGGCCCGGCCATACACACCTTCGCCGACATCGTGGCCGAGCATAGCGCGCCCGCCTGAACCGTCGGCCCGCTATTTTTCGGCGCCGACAAGCAGGGACATATCCGCCTTGACGGACATGGCGCCTTTGAGCGTCTGGTAGTGCGCCATCTCGGCCACCGAATAAGCGGGGTTGGACAGCACGGGGTGCCACTGCCGCGACAACGCGAAAGAAAGCTCGTACACGTCGCTGAATGCGGCGCAGAGCAAAGGGTTTCGATGGACGTAGTATTCTTCCAGCGTGCCCGTCGTCATCACGATCAGCATGCGCAGGGTGCCCTGTAAATACGTGTTCTCCTGCGCGCTGAACGAAATCTTGAAACGCCTTTCGATGGCCTTGGCAATACGCACCGCCCATGCGGCATTGATCTGATTGCGCAATACCAGCAACTCGCTCATGCTGGATGCATAGTACGAAAATGCCGAGAAAAACGCGGCATTCTTTTCATAGCGCAGGCAGTACAGCAGATTGGTATCGAAGATCGCCTTGAAAAGATCCTTGTTGCCGCCTTGGCGCTGACTGTCGACGTTCCAGGTTTCCAGGAACAAGGCCAGCAGCACATAGATGCCATCGTTGATATCGCGAAAATAGTTGTAGAAGGTGCCCCTGGATAGCCCGGTATCGTTGAGCAAGGTCTCGACCGTGATGCGACCGGTCGGAGACTGCTCGATACGCTCCGCAATTTTGCCCAGGATCAGATAACGCGTGCGCTCCGATTTGCGCAAACGGCGATTGACGGACTGCGCCTGCAACATGCCCGCGAAGGTGGCCGATTCGTCTCGAGCGTCATCGCGGACGTCGCTGCGCGCATCCGTCGTCGGGTCATCTTTCATGCGCATGTCCAATTTTGGAGAAAAGATTACTTATATAAATAACTATACACACAGTATATAAAAATACACACCTTACGGACTCGAACCTCGACCATCGCGCGCATATTAGTGATAACCCTCGTATTTATAGTGAGTTATTGACTACCGCAATAACTATACATACTATTCATAACTGACTATATGTATAAATTTAGTGTGTATGTTATTTCTAGATCCGGCTGGGGAACACGGCAATTCAGGTTCAGGTAGACCATCATGATGACCAAAGGCGCGAGCGTCAGATTTCAATCCGTCAGCAAAAACTATGGGGACGTGCAAGCGTTGCGCGATTTTTCCCTGGACGTTCCGGCGGGCGAGTTCATCACCATCCTCGGCGCGAGCGGATCCGGCAAGAGCACCGTGCTCAATGCGCTGGCCGGCTTTTCTCCCGCCAGCTCGGGGGAAATCTACGTAAACGACAAGCCGATCACGTACGCGCCGCCCGAAAAGCGCAACATCGGCATGGTGTTCCAGAATTATTCCCTGTTTCCCCACATGAACGTGCTGGAAAACGTGTGCTTTCCGCTGTTGATGCGCAAAATAGACAAGCCGCGGCGGGAGAGGCTCGCGCGCAAGGCGCTGGAGATCGTGCGGCTGGCCGACTTTTCGGCGCGCAAGCCCAAAGAGCTCTCGGGCGGTCAGCAGCAGCGCGTCGCCATTGCCAGGGCGATCGTTTTCTCGCCCTCGCTGTTGCTCATGGACGAACCGCTCGGCGCGCTCGATCTGAAGCTGCGTGAGGCGCTGCAGTTCGAGATCAAAGAAATCCAGCACCAGCTCAATTGCACCGTCATTTACGTCACGCACGACCAGCGCGAAGCGCTGGCCATGTCCAACCGGATCGCCGTGCTCAGGGCGGGCAGGATAGAGCAAGTAGGCACGCCGGCCGACATCTATGACAAGCCATGCAACCGTTTCGTGGCCGACTTCATCGGCAATACCAACCTGCTCGCCGTCGAGGCATCCGCCACCGGCGGCATCCGCATCTCGGATATCGGGGCCGAGCTGGATGGCTTGACGATCACGCCGACGCCGTCCTTCGTCAGCATCCGCCCCGAACGCTTCAGGCGGGTCGCCCAGCCCTCGGGCGTCACGGTCCAGGCGGTCCTGCAGGAAATGATTTTCCTGGGCGACGTCGTGGAATGCTCGGCGGCCACGGCAAGCGGAAAGATCATCCATTTCAAAGAGTCCCGCCTGCAAGGCGCGGCCGGACTCGAGCGAGGCCAAACCCTCTTTTTTTCCATCAATCCGGAAGACCTGGTCTTCGTCCAGGACGCGTAGCGTCCCGGCATTGATGCCGTTGTTCCACTTGTCCAAGTACCGAGGTTGCTTATGAAACTCAAGTTCTCCAGTCGGCAATTGTCATGCGGCTTCATCGTCGCCATGGCGATCGCTCCGGGCGCCGCCAAAGCCAATGATCCGGTGGTTTTCGCCAGCTACGGCGGGGTGTGGGCCGACACCATCAAGGAAGTCTGCGGCGTTCCCTTTGAGAAAGAAACCGGCATACCGGTGCACACGGTCGCGACCGACAACTCCATTGCGCAGATCCGCATCCAGCAAATGACCAAGAACGTGCAGTGGGACATCGCGCCTACTGAAGGCGACGCCGTCATCATCGCCACCGAGAATGACTGGCTGGAGCCGCTGGATTGGGACTACATCGATCCGGAGAAAAAGATCGCCGACGTCGGTCGCATGCCGACCGCGATCGGAGCGGTGGCCTATTCCGTCGCCATCGCCTACCGCACCGATAAAGTCCCGGAAGGAAAAACGTTCACCGGCTGGAAGGATTTTTGGAACGTAAAGGAATTTCCCGGCCCGCGCTCGCTGCGCAACACCCCCGTGGAAAACCTCGAGTTCGCCCTGATCGCCGACGGCGTGGCTCCAGCGCAAGTGTACGACGTGCTCGACACCAAAGAAGGCATGGATCGCGCGTTCAAGAAAATGGACGAAATCAAAGAGCACATTACCGTATGGTGGTCCAGCGGCCAGCAGCCCCCGCAAATGCTGGCCACAGGCAACGTGTACTACGCCACGACTTTCAACGGCCGCGTATCGCCGCTGCAAGCCGAAGGCGTGCCGGTTGATATCAGCTGGAACGGCGCGGCAATCGAAATGAGCAACTACTCCATCCCGAGGCATGCGAAGAACAAGGAAGGCGCGCTGAAATTCATCAAGTTCTGCTGGAACGATCCAAAGCGCCTGGCCGAGATCGCGAAAAAACTGCCCTATTCCAGCTTCAACAACGAGATGTACCAGTACCTGGATGACGAATACGCCAGGAAGCTGCCCACCCACCCTCAGAACGTGGACAAGCAGTTCAACTACAACGCGGAGTTCTGGGCGAAAAACCGCAAGCAGGTCCAAGCGCGCTGGGATCGCTGGCGCTTGCAGTAATCAGGCTCACCAAACAACCGGATACGCTATGGGACTCATGCCGCCTTCATTGCTACGACGCAGCCCGGTCTGGCTGCTCGTGCCTGCCTTGTTGTTCATGGCGGTAGGCTTTGTCATTCCACTGGGCGAAGTCGCGCAGTGGGCCACGACACTCGACCTCTACACGCAGTTCTTCCTGCCTGGCGATCCTTATCGCCACATCATGATCGACACGTTCACATTGTCGGTCGGGGTGGCCCTGCTCACGGTCACCCTGGCTTATCCGGTCGCTTATTATCTTACCCGCACCCGGGGGGTTTCCCAGAAACTGCTGTTGATCGCCATCCTGACGCCGCTATGGGTGAGCGTGCTGATCCGCACCTATGGCTGGATCGTCGTGCTCGGGCGCACGGGCGTGGTCAATACCTTTTTGCTGGCCATCAACGCGACCGACCAGCCGGTACAGCTCTTGTATACGCGCTTTGCCGTATACGTCGCCATGATCCAGGTGCTGCTGCCGATCGCCGTTCTCATGCTCTACAGCGCCATGGCATCCATCAACGACACCTTCGTCAAGGCCGCCCGCAGCCTCGGCGCCAGTCCGGTCAACGCCTTCCGGCATGTCTTTTTTCCCATGACCGCCAACGCGGTGATCGCCAGCGGCATTCTGGTTTTCGTCCTGTCGCTCGGCTTCTTCATCACGCCCGCGCTGGTGGGCGGACCCAACGACGTGCTCATTTCCAACGTCATACAAACCCAGGTGAATGAAACGATGGACTGGGAATTGGCAGCCACGCTCAGCGTCATTCTTCTGGTGGGCGGGGGGCTATTGGTTGCAGTGCTCGTGGCGTTCGTCCGCAAGGCGCTGCAGGCCGACTTGAGCGGAGGCGTGAAATGAGCGGCACGCGACCAAAACGGCAGTGGGTGCTCCCGCTCTACGTGGCGCTGATTCTTCTGTACTTGCTGGTGCCGCTGATCGTCGTCATTCCCATGTCGTTCAGCAACACCACCTATCTTGCCTTTCCGCCCAAAGGGCTGACTTGGCACTGGTATGGCGAACTGTTCAAGTCCACGGGCTGGATGAACGCCATTTATCGCAGCCTGTTCGTGGCGACGGCGTCCGCCACGGTCGCCACCATCGTAGGCACGCTCAGCTCGCTGGCCCTGGCTCGCAGCAACAAGAGCTGGAGCGTCACCCTGCGCTGGCTGTTCCTCGGGCCGCAGGTCGTGCCGGTCATCATCCTGGCCCTGGGGGTTCTGCTTTTGTTCACGCGCCTCGGCCTTTACGGCTCATACGCCGGGATCATCATCGCACACAGCACATTGGCCTTGCCCTTCGTCATTACGGCCACGCTGGGCGTCCTGCAGCAAGCGGGAGAGTCGTTGGAGAAAACGGCACGCGTACTCGGGGCTACACCCTTCAAGGCATTCCGGCACGTCACCCTGCCGTGCATCGCCCCATCGGTCTTCGCCGCCTTTGTGTTCGCCTTCTTCGTCTCATTCGACGAACTCGTCATCTCATTGTTCGTCATGGCGCAGAACGAAACCCTGCCCATGCGGATCTGGGCCGACGTTCGACAAGACCTGTCTCCCGTCGTCGCGGTCGTCGCGACCTTGCTGATCGTCATCACCGCCGTCGTGGTGGTGCCGATCGAGCTGTTGCGGCGCAAGAGCGCGCAACAACACGGTTTAACCACAGATAACTGATATAGGCTGTAGAGCAACATGACTGCTACGTATGCGCAACTGCTCGACGAGACCGGCCGCGCCTCCGGATTCGGCGACCTTTATGCGAAAGGGCTGCCCCGCACCGTATATGAAGTCCTGCGCTGGACGGCGCAGCAGCATGGCGATCGCGCCGCATGGACGTTCATCGACGAAGGCGTAAGCAAAACCTGGCGCCAGGTGCTGGACCTGGTCGATCGCGCCGCCGGCGCCCTTTACGGCGCGGGAGTAAGGCCGCGGTCGCACGTTGCCATCATGGTCAACAACATAGAGGCCTTTCCCTTGTGCTGGCTGGCCCTTGCCAAGATCGGCGCCACCATCGTCCCCATCAACACCGCGTACACCGAGCGAGAAGTCGAGCATGCGCTTTCGCTTTCCGAAAGCCGCTTCCTGGTCATCGAGGACGAATTCCTGCCGGTGTTCGAACAGGTGCCGAACGCGCCGCGCCGCGCCGAGAACACACTGGTGGTCGGCACGTCGGCCCCGCGCGCGCCTTACCGGTCCTGGGACCGGCTCCTGGCGGCCGCCGATACGGCGCTGCCGCCGGCGGACGTGCGCCCCTCCACGCTCTTGAACATCCAGTTCACCTCCGGCACCACCGGCTTTGCCAAAGGCTGCATGCTGACGCATGAGTACTGGCTGGTCCTCGGCCTTGGTTCGTGCGCTCTCTTTGGCGACACCATGAGCCGGATCTACATGGGCCAAAGCTTCTACTACATGGTTTCCCAGCGCCTGCTGATGAACGCGATGCTGATGGGGGCGCAACTCTTCATTCCCCGCCGTCCCGGGTCCAAGCGCTTCATGCCCGACGCCATTCGTCATGGCTGCGATTATTGCTCCATGTTCGAAATGGCCTATAAGCAAGGTCTGCGCATCGAGGACAAGACGAACCGGCTCAAGCTCGCCACTATTTTCGGATTCAACCAAGCTGCCGCGCAGAACTTCGAGCAGCTATTCGACGCGCACGTGCAGGAGTTCTACGGCATGACGGAAATCGGAGGCGTCCTGTACATGCCGCGCGACGTACGGCCCAGCGACTACGCCTCCGGCACGTGCGGCGTAGTCGCCCCTTTTCGCGAAGTCCGCATTTGCGACCCCGACGGCCATGAGCTGGAAGACGGCAAGACCGGGGAATTATGCGTGCGCGGCCCCGGCATCATGCTGGGATACTACCAGAACGAAGAGGCCACGTCGGACGTATTCCGCGACGGGTGGTTCCGCACGGGCGACCTGTTCGTCAAAGAACCGAGCGGACACTATCGCATCGTCGGCCGCAGCAAAGACATGGTGCGCCGCAACGGCGAGAACATTCCCGCACAGGAAGTGGAGGCGGTCATCCGGTCTTTGCCGGAGGTAAGCCAGGCCGCCGTCGTTCCCGTTCCCGACGACTACTGCGGAGAAGAGGTCAAGGTATACGTGCAGCTCAATGACGGCGTCACGCAGGACCAGCTGCCGGTTACGCGCCTGCTCGAGCACGCCCGCGCCAACATGGCGGCCTTCAAAGTTCCCCGCTACTACGCGTATGTGGAACGCTTCGAGCTCACGGACTCCCTGCGCGTGCGCAAGAAGGCGCTGACCGAAGGCGTCCAGGATCTCAGGTTGAACGCCTACGACGCGAAAGACGAATGTTGGCGCTAGCCTCGACACATCAACATCGCAAACCCTATCGAGTAAAAAATATGGAAATTCTACGACAGACCCAGAACGCCGTGCGCATTCTCACAATCGCTAATGAGCGCATTCATAACGCGTTCGGCGAAGGCATGGCGCAAGCCCTGTTGAATGAACTGGATGAGGCCGAACAGGATCCCGCCATCCGGGCCGTCGTCGTGACCGGCGCGGGATCGGCCGCCTTTTCCACCGGGCATGATCTGCGGGAAATCGAAAGCGGCGCCTACCTTGAAACAGATCTGGGCGAAGCGCCGTTTCTTCGTCCTTTGAGCATGAACAAGCCCGTCATCGCCGCCGTCAACGGCCACTGCTATGCGGCGGCGTTCATCCTTGCGCTATCTTGCGACATCCGCGTCGCCAGCGAGAATGCGGAGTTCGGCTCTCCCGGCGCGCGGCTGGGCATGCTGCCCGAAGGGGGCCAGCTATCCCGGCTTCCCACCCTGCTGCCGCGCCCGGTCGCGCTGGAAATGATGATCACCGCCGATCCGCTCACCGCCCAGGACGCCTACCGGCTGGGATTCGTATCGCAAGTGGTTCCCAAAGGACAGGCCCTGGAAGCGGCATTGGCACTGGCGCACAGGATCGCCGCCAACGCGCCCGCGGTCATCACCGCCATAAAAAAAGGGATGCAGGCTTCCGATCCGATAGACTATGCTGCGGCGGAAGAGTACGAGTATCGCGAAGCGCGCCGCCTGGAAAAGCGCGCCGACGCCAAGGAAGGCGTGAGGGCTTTCTTTGAAAAGCGCACGCCGCAGTTTACGGATCGATAAGACCCGACATACGTTACAGGAGCAAAAGCGATGTTCAAGGCTATTCTGGTGGAAAAAGACGACCAAGGTTACCGCGCCGGCCTGCAGGCGGTCGATCCCGGCCGGCTCCCTGAAGGCGACGTCCTGGTGCGCGTGTCCCATTCGACCTTGAATTACAAGGACGCGCTCGCCATCACCGGTCGCTCGCCGGTCGTGCGAAGCTTTCCCATGGTGCCCGGCATCGATTTCGTCGGCGCCGTTCAAGAAAGCGCCGGCACGGGCTTCAAGGCGGGCGACAGGGTGGTGCTGAACGGCTGGGGCGTGGGCGAGGCGCATTGGGGCGGCTTGGCGCAACTGGCCAGGGTAAAAAGCCAATGGCTGATCCGCTTGCCGGACGGGATGCAGCCCGACCAAGCCATGGCCATCGGCACGGCGGGATATACGGCCATGCTCTGCATCATGGCCTTGCAGCGCCACGGCTTGACGCCGCAGTCGGGAGACATACTCGTCACGGGCGCCGCCGGCGGCGTCGGATCTATCGCCATCGCCTTGCTTTCGTCCCTGGGCTACAGGGTATTGGCGTCCACCGGACGCCCCGAAGAAGCCGACTATTTGCAAGCCCTCGGCGCCGCCGACATCATCGACCGCAAAACCTTGAGCGAGCCCGGCAAGCCGCTGGGCAAGGAACGCTGGGCGGGCGCCGTGGACAGCGTGGGCAGCCATACGCTGGCCAACGTCTGCGCCGGCACTCGGTATCGAGGCATCGTCGCCGCCTGCGGACTGGCCCAGGGACTGGATTTTCCCGCAACCGTCGCGCCCTTCATCCTGCGAAATGTGACGCTGGCTGGCATCGACAGCGTCATGTGTCCCCTGGCCGAGCGCCAGCAAGCCTGGAATCGCCTGGCCAAGGAGCTGGACAGGAACAAATTGTCTCTCATCGGCTCGCGAACGATAGGCTTGAGCGACGTGGTCGACGTGGCGCAGCAAATGCTGACCGGCCGAGTCAGGGGGCGGCTGGTGGTCGATGTGGATCGGGACTAACGCTCTACGCGTATTGCTGCATTGAATGCATTTCCCTATCTTGCAACACGCGCTGATGGAGTTCATCGACGGCTTTCGTTCTTTCGATCATGACTTGGTCGATGTCCCCTTGGCGATCAGCGGCTAATAGCGAGCATGACTTGACATACGACCCCTCATCGAACATCCTTTCTTCCGTGTCGTCAAATTCCTCTTCGAGTTCATCGAGCAACTGGTCATACTGGTCGGTGACGTTGGTTATGTCCGTCTCGCATACTTTTTGCATATAAGACTGCCACATGGGTGTGGCCATCAATCCCAGGTATTTTCTAGCGGGGCTGCCCATGGTCTCGTTCACATGCTGTTTAACGAATTGTATGTCGCTGTCGTTAAGATTCGCTAGCTGTCGGGAGTGAAGCGAATCCCGCACTCTGAATGGTAGATTCAGTTCTTCACCCAGCACACGGCGCAGTTCAAGCTGCACTTCCAGCCCCTCCCGCATATTAGGGCCATTCCCATTCGCATTACCGAAGCGGCGTCCCTCTCTCCATTGTTTCGTCATGACCAGAATGCTCGCCTCGTCGAGCAATGCCGTTTTCAGCATGCCTTGCGCGAGTTCTAGAATCTGGGTATCGGCGGCTCCTTCTCTTTGCAGCTTATTAAAGCGCGCGAGCGACTGTATGGTGTTGAAAAGCGTGAGGGGCCGATCGACACAGTTATTGTTCGCCGATTCCGCTTCCTCAAAAATCGGCGTTCTGATTCTTGGCGATACGACGATCTCTTCGATGACATTGGCAACATCCTGGGCGCGCACGATGCCGCGTAGTCTATCTCCGCTCAATCGCTCCAAGAGGCCGCTAAAGTGGGGATACAAAGGTTCCCCTTCAATGGCGCCCCAGGCATCCCTAAGCACTCTTATCTCGGCTTCTGATTTTCCCGCTTGCCCGTACCACTGCTCCTGAGCAGGCCGAGGAGGTAGACGCGCGGGGCAACCGCTCAAGTCAAGCCTTAGGGCGTAGGGCAGATTGTTCGGTAGGGCCATCAACGAGGAACAGTTGCGTAAAGACAGATATGTCAATGACCCGGGCAGAGTGTCCGGCAGAACTGTCAGCGACCTGCAGTCGGACAGATCAAGAAATGCCAAGGAATCTGGCAGAATGTTCGGCAAGGCTGTCAGCAACCTGCAGTTGTTCAGACTGAGCGATGCCAAAGAAGCTGGTAGAGTGTTCGGCAAGGCTGTCAGCAAGCGGCAGTTGATTAGCGTAAACGTTACCAAAGAGTCTGGCAGAGCGTCCGGCAGGGCTGTCAGCAAGCCGCAGTTGCTGACATCCAGAGATTCCAATGACCTAGGCAAAGTGTTCGGCAGCACCGTCAGCAAGCTGCAACCGTGTAGATTAAGTATTTTCAATGAATCAGGCAGACTGTCCGGTAAGGCTCTCAGCGCAGGGCAGTCCATCAGGCAAAGCTCTACCAATGACTCCGGCAACCTTGAAGGCAGAGCCGTCAGCCATTGACAGTCGCGTAGTCGAAGCGTTACCAATGAATCAGGTAGCGTTTCAGGCAGTCTGGTCAGCGATTGGCAGAAGTCTATATTAAGCGTCACCAATGACTCCGGCAACTCGTCCGGCAGGGCTCTCAGCGAGAGGCAGCAGCCCAGGTCAAGCTCTCTCAATGCTTTAGGCAGATGGCCTGGCAGGCTCGTTAGCGCGTCGCAGCCGCCTAGATTAAGTATTTCCAATGACTCAGGCAGATCTTCGGGCAAGGAAATAATGAAAGGACAACGGCTGAAATCCAGAGTGGTCGAATTATGTTCGCGTGCCTCGCGAACCAGCGCCGCCGCTACTTTTGTATCGGTGAAGTGATGGCCGAGTATTTGGTAATGGTCAGCGCCGAAGCGCCTTAACCCTGCTAAGCTGTCATCGCATCGTTTCAGGGAGTCGCTGACCTTCTTCGACAATTCAATGCTCGGATTGCGCTTGGAGTCCATGCCGAGTTCAATCGTATAGACGCGAATTCCGTCGTTGCCTGAGCGATGGGAAAATCGGTTCTTATAGTTCTCACCGGCCAGCGTTCTCAGCTTACAAAAACTTTTCAGCCTGCCCAGTTCCGTCATCG
>CAZKBT010000037.1:0-33947 GCA_964551305.1 uncultured Burkholderiaceae bacterium | reverse complement strand
CTTTCGCCACTACCCCCTCAAGATAGCGTGTCTACCAATTCCACCACGACGGCGCTGCAAAAGAGCGAAATTCTAGCATGAAAAACCACGCTTTTCATGCTGAAAGCACAACCGTTACTGCTTTGGCGCCTCGGGCGTGGCCGGGGCCGCGGGGACGGAAGGATCCGTTTGAGCAGGCGCGGGAACGCTGGGCACCGCCGATCCGGACGCGGGCGGCGTGGACGGCACGGTGGGCTGGAAGCCCTGCATGATGCCGCCTTCAGGCTCACGGCTCGCGGGGTGATGCGAAACGTAGGCCAAGCCGATCGTCGAGGCGAAGAAGATAATGGCGGCCCACTTGGTCGTGCGCGAAAGGAAATTCGCGGCGCCCGAAGCGCCGAACAAGCTGCCGGCCGAACCGCTGCCGAAAGAAGAGCCCATATCCGCGCCCTTGCCCTGCTGCAGCAGGACCAGGACGATGATGCTTAACGACGAAATTACCTGTATCGCCAGCAAAGTCGGTGACAACCATTCCATGAAAAAACTCCGTAGCCTATGCGGCTGCTATGCGTAAAAATTCTTCGGCCACCAGCGACGCGCCGCCCACCAGGGCACCGTCGATATCGGGCATGGCAAACAAGCTGGCGGCATTGGCCGCTTTGACGCTGCCACCGTACAGAATGCGAACCTGCGGGACATCCAGCGCCGTCAATTCGGCGCGGATATCGGCATGAACGGCCTGCGCTTGCTCGGGCGTCGCGCTGCGGCCGGTCCCGATGGCCCAGACTGGCTCATAGGCCAATACCATTTTAGCAACAGACTCCCGGCCCAACGCGAGCACAGGCGCTAGCTGGCGGGCGATCACTTCGGACGTCAGGCCGGCGTCTTGCTCTTCCAGCGTTTCACCGATGCACACCACCGGCGTCAGCCCGGCTTGCAACGCGGCGGCCGCTTTCTGGGCGACCAGTTCATCGGACTCCCCGTGCATCGCGCGCCGCTCCGAATGCCCGACCAGCACCCAGCGGCAAGCGAAGTCCACCAGCATCCCGGCACTGACTTCGCCCGTGTACGCGCCCTGCGCGCGCCAACTGACGTCTTGCGCTCCCCAGGATATCCGGCTGCCCGCCAAGGCCGACTGCGCCTGCTCCAGGTACGGGAACGGCACGCACACAGCCAGATCGCACTGGTCGATCGCCGCTTCGCCCGCGCACAAACCCGCCAGCAACGTGGCATTCGCCGATTTGCCGCCGTGCATTTTCCAATTTCCGATCACCAGACGCTTGCGCGCAACCGCATTCATATCGTGGGCATTCCTAGAGCAAATATACTTCTTCGATGAGCCGATCAGCCTGCCGACGAGACAGACTGAAAATAGAGTAAACCGGGCATTGTAGCGCGTAAATAACACGGCAGGCACCACGAAGATGAATGCCCGTCATGACTCCCATGAAAAAGGGCGCTTGGCCGGCGCCCTTTTTCCTCTCGCGGCGGCGGCCACCGCTCTCAGGAAAGCCACATCCAGTCGCCGCCCGCGCCTCGCGTCACCCCTCAGCCTTGCAGATCGAGCCGCGTGAAGGCCTCGACCGGAGCTTCGTTGCGCGCCAGCAAGCCCGTCATCAGCTTCAGCAGCCGCCCTTCGACCGCTTCGTCTCGAAACGGTTTCTCCTGCCCGGGGTCGGCATGCAGATCGTAGAGAACGGTGGTGCACTCCTCATAACCGCCGCCCTGGCCCTGGTGCCCGGTCGGCTGCCCCTTGACGTTGCGCCGCGCCGGCACCTTGAGCAGGGGCACGCCCTGTGTAAAGCCGAAGGGATCGGCCAGCTCCGCCTGGCGCAGGTCCTCGACGGCGAACATGGACTTCAGGTGCATGGGCATAAGAGTGTATTCATACAATTGCTGGCGCGTCATGTCGCGGGGATAGCAGAAATAGGTGTAGCGCCCGTCCGTGATGTTGGTCCCGGCGCCGAACATGCCATACAGCACCGCCTCGCGCAGTGGCTTGTCTTGCTCGAGCAACGGCAGCAGCGAATACCCCTCCGCCGTCTCGGGCGCCGCCACGCCGAAGAGATCGAGCAGCGTGGGCATGATGTCGGTGGTTTGCGTCAGCGCCCGGCGCCGTTCGCCCGCCCGATGCATATGGTCCGGATGATGGATGATCAAGGGAATGTGCGCGATTTCGTTGAAGAACGGCATTCGATTCTTGCCCCACCAGTCATGCTCTCCCAGCAGGAAACCGTGGTCGGTGGTCATGACCACCGCCGTGTCCTTCCACATGTCGTGGCGGTCCATGTAGTCCAGCAGCCGGCCGAAATAATCGTCGCACATGGCCAGGAGCGCCGCGTAGTTGGCCCGCAGCTCGGCGACCTCTTCGGGGCTTTCCTCCAGCCGCTTGTACCGCGGCCAATCCAGGATGGGGCCTTCATAGCCCGTCGGGTAGTCCTTGCGAAAACGCTCCGGGGCGTGGAAGGGCTCGTGAGGATCGAAGCATTCCAGGTGCAGCAGCCAATTGTCCGCATCCCGGTTCTGGTCCAGAAACTCGAAGGCGCCCGCAAACGTGCGGGGACAGCAATAGTCCTGCTCTTCGCGCATGAACTCGCGATTCACCATGGCCTGGACACGGCCGTCGCCGCCTCCCTGCGGTTGCTGCATGACATGATACATCTCGCGAAAGCGCTCCATGGGCGGTTGCACCATGGCCTTCCACCGGTCCCATTCCTGGCCGCGCACGAAATCCCACGTGGTATAGCGATTGTGATAGGTCGCACCGCCGTCTTCCCAGTAGTGGTAATGATCGGACACCAGATGCGTATGCACGCCGCCGCCGCCCAAGAGCGCGGCGAACGACTGGTCGAACGGCTCTAATGGTCCCCAGCTGCGATGCAGGAAGTTCAACCTTCCCGTATGCATGTCCCGGCGCGCCGGCATGCAAGGCAGGCTTCCCACGTAATGGGTGTCGAAAGTCACCGCGCGACGAGCAAAGCGCTGGAAATTCGGCGTCTTGACGGTCGTGCCGCCATAACACTCCAGCGCCGAGCGGGTAAGGGAATCGAAGAGTACGAAAATAACGCGCATTTATGACCTCACTCGTTCTTGATGCCGGCCGATTTGACCAGATCGACCCATTTGTTCAGATCGTCTTTCAGATAGACCGAAAAATCGCCGGGCGTGCTGTCGCCGTCGGCCGCGATGCAGTTCTGGGCCAATGTCTCCGTAGCCTTGGGATCACGCAAGGCTTGCGAGAATGCCTTGGCTACGCGTTCGACGACTGGACCCGGGGTGCCCTTGGGCGCAAGCAGGCCAACCCATTGGTCGGCCTCGAAGTTGCTCAGGCCGGCCTCGTCCAGGGTCGGCGTATCCGGCATCAACGGCGAACGCTGCAAACTCGTCACCGCCAGCGGACGCACACGGCCGGCCTGCACCTGCGGCAATGCCACCGTGTAGTTGGCGAAGGCCATGTCGATGCGACCGGAAGCCAGATCCACCATCACCGGCGGCGCCCCCTTATAAGGTACGTGCAGCACATCGATGTCCGCCAGCGACTTCATCAGTTCGCTGGACAAATGCGCGGGAGTTCCCACCCCGGCGGACCCGTAGCTGAACTTGCCCGGATTGGATTTGGCCTGGGCCAGCAGCTCTTGAACGGTATTGGCGGGAAAATCCTTGCGAACCATGAGGATGGACGGAGCAAGCCCTCCTCGCGCGATCGGCACGAAATCGTTGAGCACGTCGAATTTCGCTTGATCGCCCTCCAGGGCCGCATTCATCGTCAGCGCACTGGTGGTCAGCAATAGCGTATAGCCGTCGGGAGCGGCCTTCGCCACGAGACTGGCCGCCACCTGCCCGCCCGCGCCTGGACGATTCTCGACCACCACGGGCTGGCCCAGCTCGGGCTGCATTTTTTCCGTCGCGACACGGATCACGTTGTCGGCCATCCCGCCCGCGGGCCAGGCAACGACGACGGTAATGGGCCGCTCGGGATAGGAGGCGGCGACGGCAGGCAGGGCCGGCCCCGCCGTGAAGCCGCACACCGCGACCGCCTGAACGATTTTCCTGGTTATGCTCGTCATGATCATATCTCCCTTGTTGGATCAGAGTGTGATGCCGTGACTCGCGTCACTGGATCAGCATCGGTTGTTGCGGCTTGCGTGTCGGGGCAAGCCGGGCTTGCAGACTGGAGCGCATCGACCACTCCAGCGTCGCCCGCTCCATGCGTTCGCGCTCAGCGCGATGATTCGGATCATGCCAAAGATTGCGCAACTCGCCCGGATCAGCCTGCAAGTCGTAGAGTTCGCCTTCCTGCGAATCCAGGTAGAACACGAGCTTCCAGCGCCGCTCGCGGCGCATTACTATGTATTCCGCGCCCGTCTGGATGTGGTCCCGGGCGAGCTCCGAATACACGGCGTCGCGTATCGATGCCTGTTCTCGACGCAGCAAAGGCCACAAAGACCGCGCTTCGAAGCGAGACGGCACGGATACGCCCGCTGCCTCCAGGATGGTCGGCGCGATATCCATCAGCTGGACCAACGCATCGCAACGCATGCCCGCCTGCACGTTTTCACTCGCCCAGATCAACAGCGGCACGCGGGTCACGCAGTCATACATCGTCCACTTCTGGATATGGCCGTGATCGCCGAGCGCGTCGGCGTGATCCGAGGTAAAGATCACGATGGCGTTGTCCAGATAGCCCTTGCGGCGCAATAGGTCCATGATCTCGCCGACCTTTTCGTCGATCATGGTCACGTTGGCCGCGTAGTGGCGGCGCATGCGCAGCAGCTCCTGCGTCGACGCGTCTTGCCGCCATGCCACCGAGTCGTAGTTGTTGCGCATCATGTTTTCGCGCAAGACGCGCTGCGCGCCGGGCTGCGCGTCGAGCTCACTGCCTTCCACCCGCGGCACCGGAATCTCGGCATTCGCGTACTCGGCCAGGCTGCGGGCCAGCGGATCATAGGGAGGATGCGGACCCGGGAATCCGATCTGCAGAAAGAGCGGCGCCGTCGACTGGCGCTCTTCCAGCCACCATAGGGCGTTGTCGCCCACGAACATGTCCGGATGCATGTCTTCGGGCAAGTCCCACTCAAAGGCCCCGAGGGCGCGGCGATATGCTTGCGCATCACGGTTGAATCGAGTGTAGCGTGAGGGCTTGGCCAACTTGCGCGCATGCAGCGCCTTGTCCCACTCGTCGTAGAACGCGCGGTCGTGCTCATCCAGGAACAGGGGCCTGTCTTTGTTTTCGACTACGAAGCGCTGATGAAAGCCGGCCGGCGCATCGTAGGGATTGACGTGCATCTTGCCGATGTTCACGCAATGGTAGCCGGCGTCGGCCAGCCAGCCCACCCAATTCGGCTGCCAAGGATGGAAATTGCTGAACACGCCTTCGATATGCGGATACATGCCGGTGAACACGCTGGCGCGCGACGCCACGCAAACCGGCGACGTGACGAAGCATTCGGTAAACGCCGCGCCGTCGCGCGCCAGCGCGTCGAGGTTGGGCGTCTTCATCCAGCTTGCTCCCAACGCGTGTATGGTGTCGGCGCGTTGCTGGTCCGTCATGATCAGAATGATGTTGGGTTGCTTGCTCATAGCGTCACCGATGGTTCCAGTACACCGTATGCTCGGTGGTATAGAAGTTGGCGGCGGAAGCGCCGACCGAGTACGCTCCCACTCCGGAATGCTTGATGCCGCCGAACGGAGCGTGGTTGTCGGGCACAGTGCCGTGATTGACGTGCAGCATGCCGTTCTGGCTTTCGTTCACGAATCGCTCGACCGCCCGCGCATCGTTCGAAAAGAAGGCGGAGGTCAACCCGTAGTCGACGTCATTCAATATGGCAAGCCCCTCGTCCAGCGACTCGTAGGCCAGCACCGACAGCACCGGTCCGAAAATCTCTTCACGGGCCACGGTCATGTCGGGCCGCACGTCGGCCAGCACGGTCGGCGCATAGAAGTACCCGCTTTCCAGCCCCGGCAAAGACAGCCGCTTTGCTCCGGCCAGCACGCGCGCGCCCTGGTCGATGCCGGATTGCACCATGGCCTGCACGCTTTCGTAATGCCGCTCATGGGTCAACGGCCCGAGCTGCACGCCGGCGCCCATGCCGTCCCCCACCACGAGCGCGCCGACTTTGCGCGCCAGCGCTTCTTGCGCTCGGTCATACAAGCCGCGCTGAACGAGCACCCGGCTGATGGCCGTGCACCGTTGGCCGGCGCACATGAACGCGGCCCCGACCACGTGATCCAGCGTTTCTTCGAGATCATCCGTGTCATGAATGACCGCAGCATTCTTGCCGCCCAGTTCGAACGACAGTTCGGCCAGACTCGTCGCAGCCGCGACCTGGATTTTCCGTCCCGTGGCCACGGAGCCCGTGAAGGTGATGCCGTCGACGCCGCGGCCGCCGACCAGGGCCGCGGCCGTTTCGGCCTGGCCGAGCACGAGCTGAAAGACGCCGGCCGGCAGCACATCGCGGGCCGCGCTCGCCAGCAGGCATGCCGCGGCCGGCGTGAACTCTGAAGGCTTGAGAATGACGGCGTTGCCAAACACCAAGGCGGGCGCAATCTTGCGCATGGGTGTCAGAATGGGGAAATTCCAGGGCGTGATGGCCGCGATCACGCCGCGCGGACGACGCATCACGCCTATGCGATAGCCCGGGCGCGGCGAGCTCAATAGCGAGCCCTGCGCATCGAACGCCCGCGCCGCCATAGCGCGCGCCTCGGCGCATGCCTTCATGACTTCGCCCCTGGCTTCGGCCAGGGGCTTGCCCTGTTCCAAGGTAATCGCCCTGGCCAGATCATCGGCCCGCTTCTCGACGCCTTCGACCAAGCGCAGCAGCAACACGGCCCGCTCGATGGCTGGCACTTCGCTCCAGCCCCGCTGCGCCCGACGCGCAATGCCCAGGGCCCGATCGACCGCTGCGGCATCCGCGCATGCATAGCTCCCTACCTTCTGGCTGGGACGCGCCGGGTTCGAGGTGATGAAGCGGGGGCCGCCTGATTCATGGGCGTCGCCGATAAGGCTGCCGTACTCATACTCACATTTCATTGTCGACTATCCTGTTTCATTTCAGATCACATGCCTTTGAGCACGAGATCCGCGCCCTTTTCTCCGATCATGATGGCCGCCGCGTTGGTATTGGTGGATACTATCTCCGGCATGACCGACGCATCGATCACTTTCAGGCCGCGCACGCCCCTTACGTTCAGCTGCGGATCCACCACCGCCGCGGCATCGCCGCCCATGCGGCAAGTGCCGGCGGCATGGAATACGGTTCCCCCTTTTTGTCGGGCAAAATCCAGTAGTTCGGCGTCGCTGGCGGCCTGGCCGCCGGGCAGCACTTCGGCCTCCATCCATTTGGAAAACGCCGGCTGGCGATAGATTTCGCGCAGCATCTTCAATCCGGCCACCATGACCTGTTGATCCAGGGTTTCGCGCAAGTAATGAGTTTCGATGCGGGGCGCGGCCATGGGATCGGTCGAAACGATGCTGACCCGTCCCTTGGACAGCGGACGGCATTGCGTGATCGACGCGGTGAACCCCGCAAAGCGATGCAACGGCGTGCCCGGCTTGTCGACCGACACCGGCATGACGTTGAACAGTACGTCGGCCCGCGCATCGGTTGCATACTCGGTCCTGGCCAGGCCGCCGACCTGTCCCGCCCCCACCGTAAGCGGACCCGAGTCCCGGAACAACCACTGGGCCCCCATGGACAACAGATGAAGGGGATTGCGTACTTGATTGTTCAAGGACACGGGACGATTCAGCCGGATAATGGTGCGGGCCTGGTAGTGGTCTTTCAGGTTTTCACCCACCTCGGGCGCGTCGAGCACGACGGGAATGCCGAGCTCCTTCAGCAGCGCGCCCGGCCCCACGCCGGACAGCTGCAGGATCTGCGGCGTCTGGATGGCCCCAGCGGCAAGGATGACCGCCTCTTGCGCATCGGCGACATGGCGCTGGCCGGCTTGCATCCACTCGATGCCGCGCGCCAGGTCGCCGTCGAACAGCACGCGCGTGACGTGAGCGCCCGTGCGCAAATGCAGATTGGCACGCCGCAGCGCGGGGCGCAGGAAGGCGGCGGAGGCGCTGCAGCGCCATCCTTTGTCGATGGTCAACTGATACGCGCCCACGCCCTGATCCTGCACGCCATTGAAATCGGGGTTGTAAGGCAGCCCGTATTCTTGCGCGGCTTCGACCCAGGCACGGCAACACGGATGGTCATTGCGCAGCAGCGACACTGCCAGCTCGCCGTCGCCGCCGTGATAGTCGTTGGCGCCCAGCTCGAACCGCTCCGACCGCCTGAAATACGGCAGCACGTCGCGATAGCCCCATCCCGTCGCGCCTCTTTCAGCCCATTCGTCGAAATCGCCGTGCTGTCCGCGTATGTACAGCAAGCCGTTGA
Source organism: uncultured Burkholderiaceae bacterium (assembly GCA_964551305.1). GTDB lineage: Bacteria > Pseudomonadota > Gammaproteobacteria > Burkholderiales > Burkholderiaceae_B > JBAZDC01. The sequence continues at coordinate 25,584 of CAZKBT010000037.1, read as the reverse complement.
TCGAGCTGGACCCGCCAAGAATACGGCCCCGCGGCCAAGGCACGTTGCGTCCGGCCGTGCCTTCGCACGGCTCGGTATCGAAGACCCGCGAAAAGCGCGGATCGTAAATGGTGCGGAAGTAACCGACAGGCAACCGCAGCCAGAAATGCCGATCGTGCCCCCCCGCCTCGAGCAACAGGACGCGCTTGCCCGGCTCGGCGGAAAGCCGGTTGGCCAGGACGCAGCCCGCCGAACCCGCTCCTACAATGATGTAATCATAACTGTGTCGTAAAATCATACCCACCACTTTAAAGTATGGTCCACCATATCTATTGACTTATTTACACTCTAAGGTATAGTAGACCATACGTATTGTCAATAGAAATCATGCATACATTGTTCGGAAACAGTCCGCTTCCCCGCTACATCGAAGTCGCCAAGCTATTACGCCAACGCATCGTGCGCGGGCAATGGAAGATCGGCGACCGCCTGCCGTCGCTCGAAGAATTGGCCAAGGAATTCGACGTGGCGCGCGTGACGGCGAAGCAGGCGGTCGATCAGCTAACCCAGGAAGGCCTGGTCTCCCCCCAGCAGGGACGCGGCACGTTCGTCACCTCCCTGCCCGACGAGCGGCGACTGCGCACAGTCACCACTATGGGAGAGCTCGCAGATCTCTATCGTGATAGCCAGCCGCAGCTGCTCAATCTCGAAGAAGCCAGCACGGCCCCCGTACTGGAAGAAGGCGACGGCAAGCTGGCCGACAAGTATTTCTTCATGCGGCGCGTGCACTCGCTGGAAGGCCAGCCCTATTGCCTGATTTCGATCCACGTGGACGACAGGATTTTCCGCAAGGCGCCGAACCGCATGCGCGAAGAGCTGGTCATCCCGTTGATGATGTCCATGCCCGACGTCACGATCGCCCGGGCGCACCAGTCCATGACCATCGGCACGGCCGACGTCGAAGAAGCCGGCTTGCTGCAGATCCCCGTTAATTCGCCCGTCGCCCTGGTGCGCCGGGTATTCAATGACCCCGACGATACCGTCATCTATTTGGCGGAAGTCATATACCGAGGTGATTTCGTCCGCCTCGAAATGGTAATGAGCCCATGAATACGCCCACCTTTCCGCTGCCGTTTTCCGAGCCCATCCACATCGCCGGCATCCAGGCCCGCGCCTACGAAGTTCCCATCGCGCAAGCGGTACGCACCTCGTTTGGAAAGATGCATGCTCGTCCCGCCGTGTTCGTGCGCGTCGTGGACAGCCATGGGCAGGAAGGCTGGGGAGAGGTCTGGTGCAATTTCCCGCCCGGAGGCGCCGCCTACAAGCGCCATCTGGTCAATCATGTATTCGCGCCGATGCTCGAAGGCCGGAGCGTGGACGACCCGCGCAAGCTGTTCGACACTCTCACCCGCGCAACGGACGTGCTGGGCATCCAATGCGGCGAGCCCGGTCCCCTGGCGCACTGCATCGCCGGCATCGACATCGCGCTGTGGGACCTGGCCGCCCGGCGCACCGGCCTGCCCTTGTGGAAACTGTTAGGCGGCCGATCCTCCGACATTGCCGTCTACGCCAGCGGCATAAATCCCGATCGGCCCGCCGACGTCGTTCAAACGCAGTCGGATCAAGGGCATCGCGCCTTCAAGCTCAAGATCGGGTTTGGCGAAGAAACCGACATCGCGAACCTGCGCGCCATCCGGGATGCGGTGGGTTCCGAAGCCCCCGTGATGGCCGATGCCAACCAGGCCTGGGACGTCGACACCGCCGAGCGCATGATCAGCCGGTTGAAGGATTTCGGATTGGATTGGATAGAAGAGCCGCTGCGCGCCGATCGTCCCTGGCAAGAATGGCGGCGTCTGCTCCCGCTGGGAACGCCGCTGGCCGCCGGCGAGAACGTGATGGGCGCATCGGCCTTCGACGATGCGCTGCAAGCGGGCTCGCTCAGTGTGGTCCAGCCCGATGTCGCCAAATGGGGAGGATTCAGCGGCTGCCTGCCCGTGGCCACGCGCATCCTGTCGTCGGGGCGACGGTACTGTCCGCATTTTCTGGGCGGCGGCATCGGCCTGCTGGCTTCGGCGCATCTGCTGGCGGCGGCGGGCGGCGACGGCATGCTGGAGATCGACGCCAACCCCAACCCCCTGCGCACGCTGACCTGCGGCCCGCTGGCACGGCCCGAAAAGGGCCGCGTCAGACTCGACGACGCCGCCGGCCTGGGCCACGCGCCGGATTTCGACCAGCTTCGCGAATACGAGGTCGCGTTCTGATGGCATCCCACGACAAACCCGAAACGGCCACGGGCAACGCATCCGGCTCGTCCGTGCTCGCCCGGGCCGGGAAGCGGCCCAACATCCTGCTGCTGATGGTGGATCAACTGGCCGTTCCCTATCTGCCGTTCCATGGCCATCCTGTCGTGAAAGCGCCCAACCTGGCGCGCCTGGCCGCGCATGGTCGCGTCTTTGACAGCGCCTACTGCAATTTCCCAATTTGCGCGCCGTCGCGCGCTTCGATGCTGTGCGGCCGCTTGCCGCATGCCATCGAATCCTGGGACAACGCCTCCGAATTTCCGTCCGACATTCCCACCGTGGCTCATTACCTGCGCCGGCTGGGCTATCACACCGCGCTGGCGGGAAAGATGCACTTCATCGGGCCGGATCAGCAGCATGGCTTCGAACATCGCTTGACCACGGACATCTACCCTTCGGACTATGCCTGGACGCCAGACTGGCTCAAGGGACCGGAGTATCGGCCCACCGGCGTCAGCATGCGTCCCGTCGCCGAAGCGGGGCCCTGCACACGCAGCATGCAGATCGACTACGACGACGAAGTCGAATACCAAGGCATGCAGAAGATACACGACCTGGCTCGCAGTCCAGCGGAGCAACCGTTCTTCCTGACGGTGTCGTTCACGCACCCGCACCCGCCCTTCGTCGCAAGCCAACGTCATTGGGATCTTTACCCGCACAGCGACATCGATATGCCGCGCGTGGCGCCCATTCCTTACGAGAAACTGGACGAGCATAGCCGTTGGCTGTATCTGGCCCATGCCCAGAATCTTTATACAGTAACGGATGACCACATCCGCAATGCCCGCCATGCCTACTATGGCATGATCAGCTACATAGACGAAAAAATCGGGCGCATCCTGGATACCTTGGCCGAAACCGGCCTGGACCGCGACACCTTGATCGTGTTCGCGGGCGACCACGGAGAAATGCTGGGCGAACGCGGCATGTGGTTCAAGCAGACCTTCTTCGAGTCCTCCGTCCGCGTGCCGCTCGTGTTTTCCTGGCCCGGCCGTATCGCCGCGGGACGTTGCGCCCACCATGTGTCGCTGGTCGACCTGCTGCCGACCCTCCTGGATTTCGCCGGCGGCGAAGCGAATACGGATCTGGTCGCCCCGATCGACGGCCAAAGCCTGCGCCCGCTGCTGGATGCTCCGCCGTCCGCGAAGTCCGGAACCGACGCCATGTTTGCGGATAGGGAGATCATTGCCGAATACAGCTCCGAAGGGGTTCGCGCCGCGTCGCGCATGGTGCGCCGAGGCCCATGGAAGTATGTCTACACTTATCAGGTCGCCCCCATGCTGTTCAATCTCGAGGATGACCCGGACGAATTGCGCAATCTGGCCGGCCTGCCTGAATTCCGCAACGTCGAACAGCTTCTGCACGAGCGAGTCATACAGGACTGGGACCCCGACATAATCCATCAGCGCATTCTGGCCAGCCAGAAGCGCAGGCTGTTTCTGCACGAAGTCGCGCAGCTCGGCAAGGACTATCCCAATTGGGCGTTCCAGCCCCGCTCGGATGCATCGCGCCAATTCATCCGAGGCAGCGGGGCGTCCGGCCCCACCAGCGTCAAGGCACGCGCGCGCTACCCTTACGTCGAGCCGGTCCAGCCGGATCGGACTGCATCCTGATCCATGTACGCCGTCTCGAACGCATTGCTTGTCGGATGGTAACAGCCACCATCGCCAAGTCGGAAAGCGCGTCATCCCGCCAATAAACCAAGCACGCCTTGGCGCGCACCCTCGGGCGGCAAGCGTACCGGCCCGACCTCGCTACAATGTCTGTTTGGAGGCGTACAGGTTTTTCGCCCGCTCTCTCCCGTGTAAAACGAAGCCTGGATTGCCCCAAGTTCACACCAATCCAGCGCCAGGAATTCGACAAGACATTGATTTTAATGAGCAAACCGGACACCAGCACGCACACTCCCATGATGCAGCAATACTTGCGTCTGAAAGCCGAAGCCGGCTCGCACCTGCTGTTCTATCGCATGGGCGATTTCTATGAAATGTTCTACGACGACGCCGAGCGCGGGGCCAGGCTGCTCAATCTGACCTTGACCAAGCGCGGCACGTCCAACGGCGCCCCCATCCCCATGGCGGGCGTGCCCTTTCATGCCATGGAAGGCTATCTGGCGCGCCTGGTGGCGATGGGCGAATCCGTCGCCATCTGCGAACAGATCGGGGATCCGGCCGCCAGCAAAGGCCCCGTGGAACGCAAGATCGTGCGCATCGTCACGCCGGGCACGCTGACCGATGAAGCGCTGCTGCCCGCCAAGGCGGACCGGATGATCGCCGCCGTGCACGTGACGCGCGTCAACCGCGCGGAGCGGGTGGGCATCGCCTGGATGAACCTGGCCAACGGCGAATTCAGTGTCGCGGAATGCGCGATGGATTCGTTGGACACGGAGCTGCATCGCATCCATCCCGCCGAGCTGGTGTGCGCCGAGAGCAATCGCCGGCTGGACGTCAGCGACATCAAGATCAGCGCCATACCCGATTGGCATTTCGAAAGCGACGGCGCGCGGCACATCCTTCAGGACCATTTCAGCGTGGATACGCTGGCCGGCTTCGGGCTGGGCGACATGCCCGTGGCCGTGGCGGCCGCGGGCGCCCTGCTGCGCTACGTCGGACGCACCCAAACCCACGCCCTGACGCACATCCAGAGCATTCGCGTGGATCAATCCAGCGAATACCTGGTGCTGGACCCCATAACGCGCAAGAACCTGGAGCTGACGCAAACCCTGTCGGGAGAAGAAAGCCCGACGCTGTTTTCTTTGCTGGATCACTGCGAAACCCCCATGGGCAGCCGCCTGCTGCGGCGCTGGATCCACCATCCGTTGCGCAGCAACGCCCCGGCCTCGATGCGGCAGCAGATCATCGCCGCTTTTCTGTCGCAAGGCTCGCCGACCGACACGTTCGAGCCGCAGACCTCTCTTGACGCCCTGCGCGCCATGCTGCGCCGCTTTCCCGACCTGGAGCGCATCGCCACGCGCATTTCCATGCATTCCGTTCGGCCCCGGGAGCTGGCCAGCCTGCGCGACGCATTGGCGCAGCTGCCCGCCATCGCCGATCACCTTCAACAGGCCTTCGCGTCCCACCCGCGCCTGCTCGAGCATATCCGCCAGATCCGCATCGATCCCGCCATCGCCGATCTGCTGCGCCGTAGCATAGACGCGGAACCGGCGCTGATGATTCGGGACGGCGGCGTCATCGCGCCGGGCTACGACAGCGAATTGGACGAGCTGCGCCGCCTGGCCAGCGACAGCGGCGAGTTCCTGCTGGAGCTGGAAGCCCGCGAACGCGAAAGCACCGGCATCGCCAATCTGCGCGTCGAGTTCAATCGCGTCCACGGCTTTTACATCGAGGTCTCCAAGGGCCAGATCGACAAGGTTCCCGCCGAATATCGCCGGCGGCAGACTTTGAAGAACGTCGAGCGCTACATCACGCCGGAGCTCAAGACCTGGGAAGACAAAGTGCTGTCCGCCAAGGACCGCAGCCTGTCGCGCGAGAAAGCGCTGTTCGACGCGCTGCTGGACGAGCTGGGTACCCATGCCCAAGCGCTTTCGCGCTGCGCTTCGTCGCTGGCCGAAATCGACGCGCTGGCCGCGCTGGCCGATCATGCGCAGGCTAATGAATGGGTGGCGCCGGCGCTGTCCGAATCGAATGAAATCCGGATCGAAGGCGGCCGGCATCCCGTCGTCGAACACAGCATCGAGCGCTTCACGCCCAACGACTGCGAGCTGGCGCCGCAGCAAAGAATGCTGCTGATCACCGGCCCCAACATGGGCGGCAAATCTACGTACATGCGCCAGGTAGCATTGATCGTCCTGCTTGCGCGGATAGGCAGCTTCGTGCCGGCGCGCGAGGCGACGATAGGACAGATCGATCGCATCTTTACCCGTATCGGCGCCGCCGACGATCTGGCCGGCGGCCGATCCACCTTCATGATGGAAATGACGGAAGCCGCGGCGATCCTGTCCGCCAGCACGTCGCACAGCCTCGTGCTGATGGACGAGATCGGGCGAGGCACCTCCACCTACGACGGCTTGGCGCTGGCGTGGGCCATCGCCCATCGCTTGCTGACGCACAATCAGGCGCTGACCCTGTTCGCCACGCATTATTTCGAAATCACCCGGCTACCCAATGAAAACCCCGGCGCGGCGAATGTGCACTTGGCCGCGGCCGAGTCGCCGTCGGGCATCGTCTTTCTCCACGAGGTGCAGACCGGCCCCGCTAGCCGCAGCTACGGGATACAAGTCGCGCAGCGCGCCGGGCTGCCCGCCTCGGTCATCCGGCATGCGACGAAAGAGTTGGCGCGCCTGGAAGCGCAAGGCGCCCACGCGCCCCAGCTGGATTTGTTCGCGGCGCCTGTCGAATCCGAGCACGACGGCGATGTCGCCGATGCGGAAACGGAAGACGGCCGTGACGAGGCGGCGCTGAAAGCGGAGCTGGCTGCGATAGACCCCGATGCGTTGACGCCGAGAGAGGCGCTGGACGCCTTGTATCGCCTGAGAAACGAGTATTTGTAGCTTGGCGGCGACACGCGCCGCCTTGCCGCCCCCTTCCCTTTTAAACGTCTCTTGCATAGAAAAGAAGGCCATGCGCACTGACCAACCCTTGGAGCTGCTGGGCGGATTGACGCCGGATGAATTCATGCGCGACTACTGGCAGCGCAAGCCCTTGCTGATCCGCGGCGCCATCCCAAATTTCACGCCGTCGCTGTCGATCCATGACATCCGCGCCCTGGTGCGGCGCGACGAAGTCGAGTCCCGTCTGATCATCAAGGACGACACGGGCTGGTCCATGAAAACCGGACCTTTCAAGCGCCTGCCGCCGCTCAAGCAGAAAGGCTGGACCGCCTTGGCGCAAAGCGTCGATCTGCACGATGATGCCACGGCCGCGCTGATGCATCGCTTCCGCTTCATTTCCGATGCGCGCCTGGATGATGCCATGATCAGCATCGCCTCGGACGGCGGCGGGGTAGGGCCGCATTTCGACAGCTACGATGTATTCCTGCTGCAAGCGCACGGCCGGCGCCGATGGCGCATCAGCCGTCAGCAGGATCTATCCCTGGAGCCCGGCCTGCCCCTGAAAATCCTGCGTCATTTTCGACACGAACAGGAATTCGTTCTCGAGCCGGGCGACATGCTGTACCTGCCCCCCCATGCGGCGCATGATGGCGTGGCGATCGGCGACTGCATGACCGTTTCGATCGGCTTTCGCGCGCCCACGCTGGCCACGCTGGCCTGCGGCATGCTGAGCGCGGCGGCCGACCAGGTCATGGCCAACCTGGGAGACTTCAACGGGCTGTACGCCTATCCGCTCATCCCCGGACCGGACCTATCGGAAACGTTCAAGGATCCGGGCGCACCCGCCGCCTCGCATCCCGCCCGCCTTCCCGATACGCTGATCGAAGCCGCGGTGGACGCGGCTGCCCGGATCCGCTTCGATCAAACCCTGGCCACGCGGTTTCTGGGGCAATGGCTGACCGAGCTTTCACCCAACGCCTACTTCGAGCCGTCGTCGGACGAGCTCCTGGACCTGGCATCGGACTTGCCCCGCAACGGCAGGCTGGCCCTGGATCGCTGCTCGCGGCTGATCTACAAGGACAAGATGCTGTTCATCAACGGCGAAGCCGCGGCGGTCCCGGCTTCGCCCGCGCTCAAGGAACTTGCCGACGAACGCCGTTTGGACTGCGCCAGCGCGCTCGTCCAAGGTTTGGGCGGCGATGAGCGCGCGATGCTCACGCAATGGCTGGACGACGGCTGGCTGCACTACACGCAGGCCTGACGGCCGACCAGCCTTGTTTTCGGACTCTTCCCTTCGCAAATGAAACGGCGGCTTATCCGATCCCTGCAGGGGTCGGATAAGCCGCCGCCAAGGCGGGCCCCCTGAAAGGGCCGCCTAGTTCGAGCCCATATGGCCGGACAATACGGTCAGGATACGCTTGGCCGTATCCGTTTCCTGCGTCTGGCCTTGTTCGTCCCGGACGGTCACGACCGACGTTCCGCCCTGGTCCGCCACATGAATGCGGAAGGACGCGGCCTCCGCCGTGTTGCGTCCGCCGAACATGCGGGAAATGAAGTTGGGCTGTTCGATCTTCTCGCCGGTGTCCGTATCCAGGTAGCGTACGTAGTAGTCACCCGCCGAACGGTCGCGGTCTTCGACCGAGAACCCGGCCGAGTCGATGGCCACGCCGACTCGACGCCAGGCGCGGTCGAAAGGCTCGTTCAGCGACAACGCCGCCTGTCCATCCATCAACTGGCTGACCTGGGTGCGGTTGGGATCTTTTTCCGCTTCGGCAACCATCTGTCGAGCCTGCTCGACGTCAGTCCCCAGGAACACCACCATCCGCGCCAGCATGGCCGCGTTCAGGCCCGGATCTTCTTTGCCGAACACCCACTTGAAGGCTGCTCCGTCCTTGGTGGGCGTCTCGACCATGTGCTGGTGGCTCAGGTAGACTTCCGTACGGCCGTTGACGCGCTCGACGCGAGTGCGGAAACGCTCGCGCTCGCCACTGTCGAAGACCTGATCGATGAGGCTGCCCAAGGCGCTGCGTATCCAACCTTCCGGAATCTTGGATCGGTTTTCCGCCCAGTCGGTCTGGATCAGGCCGGCGGCCGGATCCTGGGATTGGATCGTAAAACCTTGCGTGCCCCAGAAGTCGACGATCTTCGGGTAAACCTCTTCGGCGGGCTGATCGATGACCAGCCAGCGCAGATCGCCGTCGCGCCTGACCTCGATACCGCTTTGGGCCGGAAGGATGCGGTCGGCCGCTGACGCGCCCTGCCGGTTCTGCTGCGCCTGCGCATACTGGTTATAGGTGGCCACGCCTTCCGGAGCGCGATAATGGGCGCCGCTGCCGGCCTGCGTCAGATCCGGGGGGATGCTGAGCGGATCGCCCGCGACGGTGCTTTTGTAATTGACGGGTTCTTCAGTACCTATCAACTGGTTGACAGTCGAGCAGCCTGCCAGCAATGTGAGCCCGGCGACCGCGGAGCAGCCGATCCAGCGTTTGTTCATGCGCATCATCATTTATTTAAGTAGGCCTGCATCTTTCAGCGCATTGCGCACCAGGGAGTGGTGCGTTTCGCTCAAAGGAGTTAAAGGTAAACGATAGCCCAGCTTCGTCAGTCCCATTTCCGCCACCGCCCATTTGACCGGTATCGGGTTGGACTCGATAAAGAGGACTTTGTTCAACGTCGCCAGCCGGGCGTTCAACTGCCTGGTGCGGATCACGTCTCCCGCCAGCGCGGCGGCGCACAGTTCGCTCATCAAGCGCGGCGCGACGTTGGCGGTCACCGAAATATTGCCCTTGCCGCCCAACAGCATGAGCGCCGCGGCGGTGGGATCGTCGCCGCTGAGCACGACGAAATCGGAAGGCACGTCGCGCACGAGCAAGGCAGCGCGCGCCATGTCGCCGGTGGCTTCCTTTATGCCGATGATGCCCGGGACCTGGGCAAGGCGCACCACGGTGTCGTGGGCAAGATCCGCCACGGTCCGGCCCGGCACGTTATAAAGCAAGGACGGCAGCTCCACAGCTTCGGCGATGGCGCGAAAATGCTGGTACATGCCTTCTTGGGTGGGACGATTGTAGTAAGGCACGACCGACAGGCCTGCCTGCGCGCCCACGCGCAAGGCATGGCGCGACAGCTCGATCGCTTCCGCCGTGGAGTTTCCACCGATGCCGGCGACCACGGGAACCCGGCCTGCGGCATGCTCGACCGCCACCCTGATCAGTTCGACGTGCTCCTCGACGTCGACCGTCGGAGATTCGCCTGAAGTGCCGACGACCACCAGCGCGCTGGTGCCTTCGGCGATGTGCCAATCGATCAGTTTTCGGTAAGAATCGTAATCCAGCTTCCCATCGGGATGCATGGGAGTCACCAGGGCGACCATACTGCCCTGTAAAGTCGGAATTACGGATTCTGCGCTAGCCATGATGGAAAAGGACTCCTCGAATGTACCAAAACGGTGTACTTCACTGATCTAACACACAAGTTTACCGGATTCGACGCCGCTTATTCACAAAAACCAGAATAATATCGATTGCCCGAAAACCAGAAACGGCATCAACAGGGTCCACAGCAGGCCAGACAACATCAATACTATCAGAATGATCATGCCGTAGGGCTCGACGCGCGCGTACTGCTCGGCCATGCGGGCGGGCAACAAGCTATATACGATACGGCCGCCATCCAGGGGCGGCAAAGGAAAGAGATTCAGCGCCATCAGGATCAGGTTCACCTGCACGCCGGCAATCGCCATGCGCACCCAGAAACCGTCCTGCGCCGCGCCGGATTCGAGCAACAGACGCAAGCCGATCACCCACAGCACGCCCATGACGAGATTGGAGGCCGGCCCCGCCAACGCCACCCAGAGCATGTCCCGCTTGGGCTTTCGCAAGCGGCTCCAGTCGACCGGCACGGGCTTGGCCCATCCGAACAGCATGCCGGCGCCCCCCATCATCTTGGTGCTGATCAACAATACCAACGGGACGACGATCGTGCCTATCGGATCCACATGGCGAACAGGATTCAGGCTGACGCGCCCCGCATCCCAGGCCGTGCGATCACCGAACATCCTTGCCACATAACCGTGCGCAGCCTCATGCAGCGTAATCCCGAAAAGCACCGGGATGGCATACACAGTAATGGTTTGAATCAAAGAATCCATGTGGTTCCATAGATGGGGCTTATACGCAAGCCGAAGGCGATGAGTATATAGCGATTCGGCAAGCGCCGATGCGGTTAATCCAACCCGAGCTGGGACAGATCGCCCTGACCCCGGCGAACGATTTCGGGCGCGGCGCCCGTCAGGTCGATCACCGTGGTCGGCTCGAGCGGGCACGCTCCGCCGTCGATGATCGCCGCCAACTGCCCGCCGTACCTGTCGAAGATTTCCTGCGCATCATTCAAGGGCGCATCCTCGCCGTCGGGGATGAAGGTGGTCGACATCAAGGGGGAGCCGGCCGCTTCGATCAACGCCCGGGTGACGCGATGGTCGGGTACCCGGATACCTATCGTTTTGCGCGACGGATGCGACACGCGCCTGGGCACTTCCCGGGACGCTTCGAGAATGAACGTCCACGGCCCCGGAGTCGCCATCTTGAGGAACCGGTATTGGCGATTGTCGACCCGCGCGAAATGGCCGATTTCCGCGAGATCCCGACACAGAAGCGTGAGATGGTGCCTGTCGTCCAGGCCCCTGAGCCGACGCAGTCCATCGGCGGCCGCCTTGTCGTCGAGCCGGGCGACGATGGCATAGCTGGAATCCGTAGGAACGGCGATCAGCCCTCCGTCGGCAAGCAGTTTTCCGGCCTGCGCCATCGCGCGCGCCTGGGGATTATCGGGGTGTACGATAAATAATTGTGCCATTTTACGTATCCTAACATTGTTGACGACGAGCAAGGAGGCCGTGCCCGGGTCCGCGCTCTACAATTGCAACCATAACCCAACCCGGCCTCGGCTAGCGTGTTCCATCGTCTATTTCATACCAAGGATAAAAAACCATGCGCCTGGACAACTCTCGCGAGAGCAAGAATATCGAAGACCGCCGCGGACGACGCATGAGCGTGGGCGGGCGTGGCAAGATCGGGCTGGGAACGATCGTCTTGGCGCTAGTGGCCATGTATTTCGGCGTCGATCCGACCGTGGTCCTGCAAGGCTTCGACGATCCTTCAACGACGCAATCCCCAGCGTCGACGCAGTCGCCGGCGCCCACTGCCGAAACCCGCTTCGTTTCCAGAGTGCTGGGCGATACCGAGGACGCATGGAGCCATGTGTTCCAGCAGCAAGGCTGGGGGGACTACCGCGCACCCACGCTGGTGCTCTACGAAGGCATGACCCCGACGGCATGCGGGACCGGGCAGGCCGCCATGGGCCCCTTCTACTGTCCCGGGGACAGCAAAATATACCTGGACCTGGGTTTCTTCCGGCAAATGGCTCAGCAACTGAATTCTCCCGGGGATTTCGCTCAGGCCTATGTCATCGCCCACGAGGTAGGCCATCATGTCCAACGCCTGCTTGGCATAACGACGGAAGTCGAACGGGCGGGCAGGCAACTCGGCACGGCGCAACGCAATCAACTGTCGGTGCGTGTCGAGCTGCAGGCCGATTGCTACGCCGGCGTTTGGGCGCGCTTGTCCGATACGCATCGCAATACCCTTGAAGAAGGCGACATCGAAGAAGCGCTCAACGCCGCCAGCGCCATCGGCGACGACGCGCTGCAAAAACGCTCCCAAGGATATGTCGTCCCCGACTCATTCACGCACGGCAGCTCCGACCAGCGCATGCGTTGGTTCAAGCGCGGCTATGCCGGAGGCGACATCACGCAGTGCGATACGTTCAAGATCGCGACGCCCTGACGGACGAGCCGCCCCGCAGTCATGCCCCTGGGCTGCGGGAAGGCGCGCCGTCAACCGATCAGCGAGGACTGACGCCGCTACCGCCATACGGCGTGGTGGACGGAGGAGTGGCCGCTCCATTCTGAGGCATGGTGGAAGGCGGCGTGGGCACGTAGCTACCGGAACCTGTCGCTCCAGGCGTTCCCGGCGCGGGAGCGGGGGGCGCGGGCGGAGCAGCATTCGGCGCCGGCATCGTGCCGTACGACGGCGAGGACGGCAACGGCCGCATCTCAGGAGGAATCTGGTCGAGCGGCACCACTGTTTCCTGCACCGAAAGCGTCGGCTCGATATCAATTTTCTGGGCTTCAAGCCATGCCTGATGCGACGATTTCGCATTCGCCGAGTGCGCCGCCACAAAAGGAACCGTCAATAACATCGCCAATAGGGCTTTGCTCGTTTTAGTACTCGTCATGTTGCTATCCTTTTGTCGATAACGGAGCCTTAATGGTAGTAGGGACTTACCCTTAAAACCCTTCAAAATGCATCTAATTTTTACGTTTGACCAGATTGGAAACAATTCGTCGCCGACAGGCCGCATGCCGCCGCTCCGGAACACACGCGGGCCGTCCGACGAACCGGACGATGCAGGCCTCTTTACCTGTCGTTTCTTTTCGCGCGCCGGGCTTGCCATCGCATATGCAGAGTCAAAAATTCCATGCTAGAATCACGGTTCTTTGCTCTGGGCATTACCGCATGTAATGCCGCGACAAGCGGCAAAGAAAACAGCGGTGACCGTAGCTCAGTTGGTAGAGTCCCGGATTGTGATTCCGGTTGTCGTGGGTTCGAGCCCCATCGGTCACCCCATAATTCTTATATTTTTCATACGGTTGCGAAAATTCATAATTTTCACCATATGAAAATTAGAACAAAAAAGCAAACGTTAGAATTAGCCTGCCTTCGTGTGGGCTTTTTTATTTTCCTCTACCCTCTGCTTGCTCCGCCCTTGTAACATTCCGTCCGTACGACACCGGATACACTCGAAGCCAGCGGGGGACGCACCTTGCCGGCGTCGAGCCCCCCGCGCAAAAGGAGAGGACGATGCAAGATGTGACTCATGCCGCACCGGAAGACTCCCGACCACCGATACTCGAACCGGGACGAAACTGCTGGCGCGCCGAGCATTGCGAACGCGCCAGCGCCATCGTGGACGCCGCCGACTATTACCATTTCGCCCGCGAGACCATGCTGGCCGCCCGCCAACGCATCATGGTCATAGGCTGGGATTTCGACACGCGCATCAAGCTCGAGCCTCAGAATCGGGAGAACAGCCAGACGCTCGGAGATTTCATTCTGGCGCTGGCCAAGGACAGGCCCGACCGCAGCATCGAGATCCTGAAATGGAACTTCGGCATGTGGAAACGGCTGGTACAGCCGGCCGTCTTATGGATGCTGTGGCGCTGGAAGCTTACCCGGGCCATCCGCTTCTGCTTCGATGGCGCCCACCCGCCCGGCTGCAGCCATCATCAGAAAATCCTGGTCGCCGACGACCGGACCGCCGTCTGCGGCGGCATCGACATGTCCACCGCCAGGTGGGACACGCCGGAACACCTCGACGACGATCCCCGCCGCGTCCTCCCGAACGGAAAACCCTACCCGCCCTGGCACGATGTCACGATGATGCTCAGCGGCGCCGCGGCGGCGGCGCTGGGCGAGCTGGGCTGCGACCGCTGGTACCGCGCCACCTCCGACCGTCTCGAACCCCTGCCCGCCAGCGAAGAAGAACTCTGGCCCGACGACCTGCCCGCCCAGTTCGAAAACATCATCGTCGGCATCGCCCGCACGCAGCCGGAATACGAAGGCAGGCCTGAGATCCGCGAGATCGAGGCTCTGTATCTGGACATGATCGCGGCGGCCCGGCGCTTCATCTACATCGAGAACCAGTATTTCACGTCCGGCAAGATCGCCGCGGCAGTCGCCGAACGTCTCAAGGAAAGCGACCCTCCGGAAATCGTCATGGTAATGCCCCGGTCGGCCGATGGATGGCTGGAGCAGAAAGCAATGGACGCGGCCCGCATTCGTCTGACGCAAATGATAGGCAAGGCGGACCGGCTCCGGCGTTTCCGCATCTACGTCCCGGTGACGCAGCGAGGCCAGGACATATACGTGCACGCCAAGGTCATGATCGTCGATGATACGCTGCTGCGCATCGGCTCTTCGAACCTGAACAATCGCTCGCTGGGACTGGACAGCGAGTGCGACGTGGTGATCGATGCGGCGATCGAGCAGAATCGACATGCCCGCGACGCCATCAAGGAGTTGCGCCTGCGCCTGCTGGCAGAGCATCTTGGCGTGTCTCCCGAAACGTTTGCCGATGTCCACGAAGGCCACCGCTCGCTGATCGTCGCCATCGAAGCCTTGCGGGACGAGGGCAAGACGCTGGAGCTGCTGGAACTGGAAGAAACGAGCGAACTCGAAGACTTCCTGGCGGAAAACGAATTGCTCGACCCCGAAAGCGCGGATGGTTTTTTCGAGCCGATCAGCGAACGGGGCCTTAAGAAACGCTGGCGGGAAGTCTCGCGCTGGCGGCCATGGAAACGCAAATGAGCGCGGCCCGACCCTTCGAAAGACAGGAGCGGACGGATGCCGCCCGATGCCGCTGGCAACTTGCCACCAAAAGTGCCATTTCGGCTTGCATGCCTCGATGGCAAGATCGATCTGTTTTGCCAGGTGCGAATCGTTGTCGAGCGATCTTGCGAGCTTCAGAAACGGCAACGCGCGCCGATGCGGGGTCGTTTCAACTCAAAATCGCCACCCGACCGACAGCTGCGCCGCCAGTTGACGCTGGCCTTGCGCCGCAAGCTGCCCTTCCAGATAAGCAGCCAGCGACAGCCGCGGGGTCCGATGCGAGATCCCCGCCTGCACGCGCCAGGCTCCGCGTCCCGCGGTCATCGACGCGGAAGCGAACGGCACGTCCGGCCGCACGTAAAATGCGGCGCGCTGCGATACCGCTGCCGCCAGCAACTCGTGCTCGCGCGTGAGCTGCGCATAAGCTTGCCATGAATCGTCCGGCAGCTCCACGGGACTCGTCGCCACCCGCCATCCCAGCCCCATTCTCAAGCTCTGCCGATAGCCGGAAGCCAGCGTCAACCGGGAGGCTTCTGGTCCGGACTCTTCACGCGCCGGCTGACGCGACCCTATATAATCTAGTACGGCCACGGGCCCCATGCCGAGCCTGTCCGACCACGCCCAAAGATAGCCGCCCTCCACCCGAGCCTGAACGAAAGTACTGTGCCATCGCGCTTCATGCTCGGCCCGGTAGTTCGCGGCGTCGAGGCTGCGCCGCATGCGATGCTGCCCGCGGCCGAACCTCCATTGAGCCTGCAAAGACCAGCCCCGGCGGGTATCGGACGCGTAATCGAGATGAGCGCCCATCTGCCACTGCGCGCTGCGAACGCGGCTATGCAGCGGTTGGTCCATGCGCACGTCGTAAGTCGAAAACGCCGCATGCACGCCCGCCGTCCACGGCGACGCGCCCAGACGACGGCCAAACCCCATCACCACGCCTTGCCCATCGTGCCTGAATGCCGTTGAATCATCCAGCATCCGGCGAGCCTGTTGATGAAACGGCAGCGCGAACCCCACCCAAACGTCGCCTGGCGTGCTCGCGGCGTCCAAGCGTTGCTGGCCGGACAGAGCGTCGCCAACCAAGCGCAAGGTATCGTACTGAGCCGCGTTCAAGGCGGCATAGGGAGAAGGCGCCAGCTGCGCCAACGCGGTTGCCACTTCGCCGCCATCGGGCCGCGAAAAATCCAGCTGCCGATAAAGCGGCTGCATGGTGGAAGGCGCCTGCCCGGCGATATGGTCCAATGCCGCCGCGGTTTGCGCCGCGCCCGATGCACTCGCCCAGCGAGCATAAGCATCCGGCGCCCGCTCGATATATAGCCGCTTGCCGTCCGGAGCGAGCCGCGCATGCAAGGTAGGTGACGCGAGTTCGACCTGCGTATGGTCGAACCCTCCCTCGATCGCCCGGGCAGCCAAGGCCTCGTCCGCGCGCAGCATCCAGCCGGGCGCATACCAATCGGGTTGGGCGCGCAGGCGCAGCCCGCCGCTCAACGCCGCCGCGCCGTCGACTTCAAGCACACCATGACGCCCTGCCCCGTCGAACGCGATCTCCAGCACCCCGGTCGGCGTCTGGCGATAATTTCCCGCCACCCGCATCATGCCCATTCCGTTGCCGGGGACGACACGCCCGGCGTTGACGAAGGCCTGGCCGGGTCCGTTGATCCGATAGTAGCCCTGCCCGGCCAGTGTCGCCGCCGGATCCACGGACACGTCATGCAGCTCATGCCGGCCGTTCAATACGGCGAACCCGCCCGCAAGGCGCAACGACAGGTTCTCGCCACGTATGTCGTGCTCATGGACAAACTGAAAGTCCGCATCGGGGACTTTCAGGGCGCGTCCTTGCCCGTCGGCAAGCAAGCCCAGCGTAAGACGCGTCAGGCGCAACCGTCCTTGCTCATCGCGCTGCTCGTAACGGGAAAGGATGTCGCCGTCGATCCGCGCGCCGCGCATGACGTCGATGCGCCCGATCAGCGCGGTTTCCGTGGCCTCTATGGCGGCATGCGTCCCCGCGACGCGGCCGGTAATGTCCAGCCGATCGAGCAAAGGCCCGTCGAGTTCCGGCAAGAGCGCCTGGTTGCTGCGCCAAGGCGCATGGCATGGACCATCGCCTATGGTGCCGTCGCACAGTAGATACGAGCCGCGCACCATGGCTTCGTTGGTCGCCACGTTATTGCCGAAATCGGCTTTTATCCCGACGCCGTTCGGCCCCGTCGCCTGTATGTCGCCCGCATGGACCAAAGTATGATTGCGGCCATAGGAAAACAGCGCGCCTGCGCCGTTCTCTCCTAGACCATGCACCTTTATGCCGGCGGGCACGATCAGATCGTTCCCCTGCCCATCCACGCGTATCCCGACGGCGCCGGGACCGCGCGTCAGCAGGTCGGCCGCCTGCGTAACGCGGTTGTGGCTGCCATAGACATGCAACCCCATCCCCAAGGTCGCGGTGCTGTATGTGCCCGGCAAGTAGGCGCGCGCATCCGCCCCACGCTCGTAATAACCGTCTTGATTGATTATCGACAGTCCGTTGCCGTAGACGGATCGCCCAAACAAGCGACGACGATCGATGTCGTAGCCCAGCAGTTGCATGACCGCGAGCTCGGCCTCCATGAACGTCATATAGTTGCGAAACGGCTGGTGGCTCATCAAGCTGTTGTCGAGTTCCAGATGGCTCATGTAATCGGTATCGAGCCGGCCTTTGTAGTTCAGTATGCGCACCGGAAGGCCCGGCATGGCGCCTGCCAGCACCTCGTCCACCTGCGGTCCGGTCACATAACCTCGATCCTGCCGCAGATCGAAGGCATCCGGCTGCGCCGGCGTACCGCAAACGGAACATAGTATCGCCTGCCCCGGTCGCGCCGCCCTGCCGTGATCGTCTCTCAATAAGCTGTTCCATAAGGTCGGCTCCGACGAAAAATGAGGCTTGGGCAGACTTTCCTTGCCCGGTTCGTCCTTCGGTGTCACGACCGAGGCCGTGACACCGAGCGCATGCGCGAACTCATGGAAGACGATGCCGGCCAAATCATAGCCCGTAGCCGAACCAGCATGCTGCGACGGCGCATACTGGCCGTCATCCAGGCTCAACGCGCCGATCACGACGTCGGCATGCGCTGCGCCGAACGGGGATACGGATGCATCGGCGCGCCCAAGAAGGGCATTGCGCAAACGGGTGACGCCGAGCCCGTCGTCCGACGCGCCGTCGCTGGAGGCATAAGCCATGGGCACGTCGAAAGGCAGGAAGTTGAGCACGCCCGTTCCCATGGCCGGACCGGGACGAAGGATGTGCGCCCACCGCTGAATGGTCTCGGTCATGCGGCCTTTCTGGCCTTCGCTGAAGGACCAGCTTGCCGGCCATTCGGGAAACGGCGTGTCGTGCGGTTCGTAGTAACGCAACTCGAACATGGTTCGCCCGTCATCGGCATCGATGACGCGCACGTCCTGGGCATGGACCATGCCCGACAGTCCGCCCGACATGACGGCGACAAACGCCAGCGGCCGGAAGGAATTGCGCCATATCCGGCCGGAAAAATATTTCTTCATTTTACGTAAAATATTCTTACATACCGGCGGATTGTAAGCGAGAAAAAGCTTCAGCCGGTCAAATGACCGGCCGAAGCTTCAAGCTGTTCATTAGAAACAAAGATGAATGCCGACCACGCCGGCTCGATGTGCCGTCGACCGCGGGCCGGGCTGTTTACGGCGTTTAGCCGCCCGACTGCTGATTGACCAGATCCATGACGCGCTGGCGCAACTGGGGATCCTGCTGAACCGCCATGCTGATGCCGTTGTATTCGTCGACCGTCAGGCCATCCGCCCTGACGAGCTGGACCATTTTTTCGTCCGCTTCCTTCATTACCTGCTGACGGCTGCTGTCATCCGGCGCCGCGCTCAGCTTGGGCTGATACTCTTCGGCAACGACCGCGACCTTCTGAGACGCCTGTGCGAATTTCTGCAACTACGCGTCGCTGGGCTGCACCACCTGGGCAGCGGGCGGAGCCGCTTGCGCCGGCGCCTCAGTCTGTGCCATTGCAACGGGCGCGGCGGCGAGACCCGCCGCAAAAACAGCGGCAGTCACAAAAGCACGTGAAAATTGGATCATGAAACCTCCTTGTTCATGGTTGGGCTTGTTTTCATGATGGCAAACCTTTGCCCCCCTTATCAAGTTTCCCCTTGTGTGATCTTGTGTCCGCATGCTTGCGAGCCATGAACGGCCCCGCCCCCGAAACCAAGCGATTCCGTATTCCCTCGATATACTCGCGGGACAAGTTCTATATACTAGCCCTCACCCGCCGACCCCTATGACACCGCCACGGGAGTCTATTCGTTATGGCACAGACCTTGTCTACATTGCAGCAGCTGTTTGCCGACTACTGGCCGCACATCATCTTCGTGCTCGGCCTGGTGGCAAGCGCATCCGCCGCAATCCATGCCGCAATGACCAAATCCGACGTCAGGGCGGCCATCGGCTGGGTTGGAATCAGCCTGATGTCGCCTCTGGCCGGACCCCTTATGTACCTGGTGGCGGGCATCAATCGCGTGCGCCAAACGCAGGTATCCGAAGAGCGCGACAAAACGATAGCCCCTTACGCGGAAAACGGCGAACATACGCAAGCCAGCATCGACGCCATCAGCGGCGCCCAATTTCATTCACTGAAAACGCTGGGGGACGGGATCAGCCATTTCCCCTTGTTGGGCGGCAACAACGTGACCTTGCTGCAAGGAGGCGACCAAGCCTATCCGGCCATGCTGCAGGCCATCGAGAATGCGCATACCTGCATCGCGTTACAGACATACATTTTTGATAACGACGCCGAAGGCCGAAAATTCGTCGATGCGCTGTCCCGGGCGCATGAACGCGGCGTCGAGATACGCGTGTTGATCGATGCCGTGGGCGCGAAGTATTCCCGCCCCCCGATCGTCCACCAGCTAAGAAAAAGAAACATTCCGTGCGCGCTGTTCATGACCACGCCGCTCGGATGGCGCATGCCCTATGCGAATCTGCGCAGCCACCGCAAGATCCTGGTCGTGGACGGGCATTGCGCGTTTACCGGCGGCATGAACATACGCGCCGGTTTCGTCACGTCCCAAGCGAACCAGGACGCCGACCGCGACACTCACTTTCGCATCCTCGGCCCTTTGGTGCAGCAATTGATGTCCGTATTCGCCCACGATTGGGCTTTCACGACCAAGGAAGCCCTGCCGTACGACATCTGGTTCGACAGCGAATACGAAGCAACGCCGCCGTTCGTGGCGGGACGCTGCATACAGTCGGGGCCGGACCGCTACATCGCCAGCACCCACAGCATGTTGTTGGGGGCCTTCGCCGTCGCCCAGCATCACATCCGCATCCAGTCGCCCTATTTTCTCCCCGACCAGATCCTCATGGGCGCGATCAAAACCGCGGCGCGGCGCGGCATCCGCGTGGACATCGTCATACCCGGAACAAACAATCTGCGGCTGGTCAACTATGCCATGATGGCCCAGCTCGATCAGATTCTTCACAGCGGATGCACGGTCTGGCTGGCGCAAGGCACATTCAACCATTCCAAGCTGATCACGATCGACGGCGGATGGACCTATATCGGCTCATCGAACCTCGACCCGCGCAGCCTACGGCTGAACTTCGAACTGGACATGGAAATCTATGATCGCGAGCTGGCCCGGAAGGTGGCCGGGCAAATCGACAATGAAATCCGCTCCGCAAAACCACTGACGCTGGACGACCTCAGGGCGCTGCCCTTTCGCAAGCGACTGCGCAACCGCATCATCTGGCTGGCCAGTCCTTACCTGTAAGGACCCGCCCGCACCGGCGACGATGCGGATCTCAAGGCTCGACTTTCTCACGGCTTATGACCGCGAAGCCGATCATCCTGGCTTGCTCACGGCTGCCGGGCTCCGAAGACGTCACCGTACTGTCGTTGTGCTTGACCCAGCCGCCCTTGTCCTGCTTGGCGTACATATAGTAGTGGCCGCCGTCGTCGCCTCCGCTGTGGACTATCACTTCTCGCGGCGCGAACGTTACTTTCCAATGACTATTCGTTTTCTCATCCAGCACTTGCAGCACCAGATCATCGTTGAAGCTCGTATTCTCCAGCGTCGTTCTGGATTGCCTGCCCAACTCGAGATCGTAGTTCAGCGTCTCGAGATAAATATTGAAGTGCTGGAACGACTCTATGTCCGAAACCATCCATTGCTTGACGCGGGTGGCCGGAGAGCTTTGCTTCTCTCCTTCGAACCTGTATTCCACCTCTTCCGGCTCACACGCGCCATTCACGATATCCTGCACTGTCGCGTGCGCATCGGCGCCGGAAACTTGGAACACACTGAAGAACTCCGGTTCGCCGCTAGGCTCCCTTTGCATGTCTCCTCTGACGAGTCTTTGCTGCAAGGTGACGGAACGGTCCGGAAGCTGCGAGAAATCGAAAATCTCCGCCACTTTAGCCAGGAACTCATGCGACTCATGCTGAACCCCCACTATCTTGAAACCACGGAATGCGTCCAGTTTTTGCAAGCACGAGAAAAACTCACGAAGCTCGGTTATCAGGGGGCCTTTCTCGCTCATTGACGCCTCGACGACCGCGATAAATTTTTCCGCTGCTTCCTTCTTGGCCGGATCCGGCGTTTTTTCCGCAAAACTCTTAAGATGACCAATAAGCCGCTCGTCGCCCATGGAGAAGATCAGGAACTTCAAGGCCGAATTCGCATAGCACGTATTGCCCAGATTCCGGAATCCGCAAACGCTGTCTAAGTCCTTCGCGCCAACCAGCACAATATCCCCGACTTTATCCACGCCCCAAGCCAATAAAAACGTCTTGAGACTGTTGCCGCCCCGAGCCCCCGCAATGCCAGCGAGATCATCCTTGCCAAACCTAAGCACAACATCGTCGGCGTCATCCATGTCCAGGACTAATTTAAACGTAAAGCCGTCGTCGTCCTCCTCCAATTGGAATCGATCCTTATAATCCTCACCGACAAGATCACGCAACCTAAGAAAGCTATCAAGCTTGTCTTTTGCAGTCGTCGACGCGGGATCGGCATACAGATCGAACAAGCATTGTTTCGCTTCCCACCGGTTCGTGCTGCAAAACCAGTCGCACACTTTATCCCATATGCGTGAAAGTCCGCTTCCAATTCCGTCGCGATCGGTCGCGCCCTGAATCGTCTTGATGTCCGATGCACTGATGGACGGCACGCCGAAATTACCAGCTGAAAGTTCGATTGACATGTGTGATTTCCTTACGCTTTCCTTAGATTGTCCTCTGATCGACTCTGGGAAAAACGACAGCCCCGCCGATATCTCCTTATTGGTAACGGCCACGGAATGAATAGTTCCATGCATGGAAGCACGCAGTTGGACGATCGAGTTGCCCGCCTCGACCCAAAATCCAGTAAAAGAAGACGAAATCATGGAACTTTTCCCCCATATTGGGTTGCTCAGCTCACTGAAGCATTCCATCCGCCATACAGCAACGATGCGCGCGCCTTCCATTCAAAGAGAAAAAACCATATGAATCCGCATAATCCAGCAGTAACACAACATTCCTTTTCAGGCCAGGTGTTGCGCTATAGCGGCATGCTGGCAGCCCTGTTCGCCCTTACGGCTTGCGGGGATGGCAGCGGCCCGGGCTTCGTATATGAATGCCAACCGGGCCAAGCCTGCGGCAGCAGCGACGGCCCGCCGCCGCCATCCCAGGTCGTGACGTGCGTAGGCTCGAACGAGGAAGAAATTCAGGTCCATCCGAAGACCATCACCATACACAACAATTCCGCGACGGATACGATCTACCCTGTCCTGGCTACCAGTAAAAACGCAAAGAACGAGTGGCTTCAAGGATGTTGGCGCAGTAACGATGACTACCCCACCCCTCATGTTTACAAACTGTACGTCAACGAAGGCAAGGGCATACCGCCCGATTCCGCCGTGACGGTCACGCTCCCGCTCTATAGCGCGCTGACCGAGGGTGCGTTGAACGGCGAATACATTACCTGGTGGAATGGCGGACGCGTCGTGCTGGCCGACAACGACGAACGCCTGCTCGAGCGCAAGGACGAAGGCCATCCCAATGGCCAGGACGCGCCCCTGGCAACGCCCGAAGGCGTGACCTGCACGGGTGACAACACCGAATGCGCGCTGACCACGTACTACAGCGACGTCCAGTTCCCGGAAAACATCTACGCGCAGCTATCCGAATATACATTCGGGGACTCCATCGTTCCCGCCGGCGAAGCGCGGCGGATTCTCAAGCCGGAAAACGTCGGGTACAACATATCCTATGTGGACCATGTATATATGCCGGTGGCCATCGGCCCCAAAAACAATCCCTACATCGGATTCAGCGGCTCGACGCAGCCCCTGGCCGAGTTCAGGCGTTCGCTTTCGGCATTCCTGTCCGATTCCGCCGTCGGGGAAGGTTGGCCGGTCTACAATTTGGACGAGTTGAAGCTGCCCGGCGGATACAATATCTTCGCGCAGCGCTCCGGCACCTTGCCTCCCAGCAACAACGTTCCCGTCAAACCGGACGAGGGCTTTCCGCCCGTGCTGACCGTCCTGGCATGCATAAAGGAAACGTGCACCGACGAGCAGAAAAGATCGCTGCACTTCGGACAAGCCGTCCAACGCATGCAAAACCTCTGGGGATCCTGCGTGGATTGGGACGGAGAGGACATCAGCGGCTACGTGACCGACCGCTGGTCTTGCCCGAGCGATCTGCAACATAAGCTGGCGACCGTCAAGCGGTTCTTCAAGCAAAGCCATGAGAACTACCTGGCCTTGTACGCCGCCGGCAAAACATGCGAAGGAAGCACGCCGCTGGTACCGAAGTTCGACTTCTGGAATGCCATGACGCACATCTATGGCTGGGTGCCCTTCAACGAGGGATGCGGCGCGGGGGCGAATCCATTGGCCGATACGCAGATTCCCGACCTGGATCCCTCGCAACCGCCCTGGGATCACGCAAGAATCCAGTCCATGTACATCCACGACCTGCAATACAACCACCAAGACCCGGACGTCCGGAACGACCCCAAGCAGGTGTTCAATCCTTACGTCCAGCTGATACACGACGACCTCGAGATGAATGCCTACGCCTTTTCCGTGGACGACGCGGTGGGCTTCATGAGCGAGCTGGGCGATGGGCTGATCTTCACCGTGGGCGGCCCCAAGGGCCTCGAGAACCAGGCGCAGTTCGATTATGCTGGCGGCTTCACCCTGGCGATCGGCGTGCCTGAAGGCCTGCCCCAGAACAAGCCGTTGATCAAATGGTACGGGGTGTGCTCATTGAAAACGCAGGCCGACGACCCTGAATGCGAAAACTTCACGCAAGATGTCGATATGCCGGACAACAGCCAGATTGCGGGATTCCGCGTAGGCACCGTGGCCGGTTATCCCATCAGGGTGCGCTTCACCGACCTGGAGGACAATCGATACTCCATCCTGGTGAAGGAACGGTTCGCCAAATGCGACGAGACCGATTCTTCGAAGTGCCCGACCAACAAGGCGGCGATCGTCGATCAGGCGGCTTGCATCGTCACGGACGGCCAGGGGCAAAAACACGCCAACTCGGATAGGTGGTGCCAGAGCGCCAACCCCAATCAACAAAAGGAAAAACAACTGACCAAGAACTACCTGAGCTTTGCGACGCCCGTCGGACTCTTGCCGTAGTATTTGGCGGATCGGCTGTTTGCATGAGCTCGAGCGCGCCGCCGCCCGAGAACTCAGCATAGAAGACGTGCTTCGCAGCGTGAAATCCCGGCTCGCGGCAGGCGCGTTTCGCGCCTGGCCATGGAATCCTGCGTCATCGCCTAGGCATCACCGATCCGGCGGAACTGAAAAGGGTGGAGGCCACCCTGGTCGCCGTCCTCTCCTACGGGCTGGCTCTCGACCCTGTTCGCGACAACTTCGATTTGGCCCACCTTCGGGAAATCCGCAAATTCCTGTTCGGCGATATCCACGGTTGGGCGGGCGAGATTCGCACTGTGGAAATCTCGAAAGGCGAATCCCGATTCGCGCACCATGCTTTCATTGAAAGCTCGCGCCGCGGATAAGCCGCGCTGGCGCAAGAAAATGCCTTGAAAGGGCTTTCGCCCGAAGGATTCAGCGCGCGGGCCGCCCATTATCTGGGTGAGCTGAATGCCCTACATCCAGCTGAACGCCCTGCATCCGTTGGTCAAGAAGTATGCTCACCCTGACGCGGGACATCTCGCGCAGCACGTAAACGTTGTCACGTTTGAGTCACAGCGACAACTCGAAAAGCTCGGGGCTGCTGGCTAGGCTGACAATAAGCCATTGGAATATATATGAATCTCTGGCCCGCCCTACACGATTCGAACGTGTGACCTACGGCTTAGAAGGCCGTTGCTC
>CAZKBT010000036.1:0-34479 GCA_964551305.1 uncultured Burkholderiaceae bacterium | reverse complement strand
GGCGTGGTGCTTGCGGTGGATGGCCACCCATTCTTTAGTGACCATGCCGGTGGTCATCCACAGCCAGAAGCGGAAGAAATGCATGACCGCGGGATGCAAGTCCAGGCCACGGTGCGCCTGGCTTCTATGCAAAAAGACAGTGACGCTGATGATGGTGATGTGCGTCAACAGCAAGGTGATCAGCAGAACCTGCCACCAGTTGAACTGAAGAATGCCGCCCGCCAGAAAATTTAGTATGTAGTCCATAAACCCCATTCAAGGCCTAAGTTGAGACAAGAAAAGTGTAGCCCACTTGCCCCGCTTATGACAGTAAAATTTCGCTGCGGGACTTGCGCTACGTCAAGTCCCGCCTGCTTTTCCCCTGATGAAGACACGACTTGAAACATTTTCAGGGCGACGCCGGCCACGGCAGCGGGCTCACAGGCCTCGACCGGCCGCGCGGTTCTTTTGCCCCCTTCCCGGCCCGTCTGCGCCCTCTCAGGTCTCTGTCGCACCTTCCAGGGGCATCGAGGCCTCCTTGGGCGGCTTTTTTCGTTCCAGGACGGCGGCAAAAAACCCGTCGGTGCCATGCACATCCGGACGCAACGACAAATAAGGCCCCGGAACCGTCAGATTTTCACAACGATCTTTGACGATATTGCCTGCATCGAGAAGCGTAAAGTCAGGATTTTCGGCTAAAAAGCGCTCAACCTGCAGCTCGTTCTCTTCGGGCAGCAGGCTGCAGGTGGCGTAGACCAGCCGTCCGCCGGGGGCGACGCACGCCGCCGCCTGCCGGAGGATTCCAGCCTGCGTTTGCAGCAGGCTCGCCAGGGACTCCGGGTGCATGCGCCATTTCAGGTCGGGATTGCGCCTGAGCGTGCCCAGCCCGCTGCAAGGCGCGTCGATCAGCACGCGGTGCGCCTTGCCCCGCAGGCGCTTGACACGCTGGTCATGCTCGGGCTGAATCACCACGGGCACGACGTTGGAAAGGCCGCTGCGCGCGAAACGGGGCTTGGCGCGGGCCAGCCGGGCGGCGGAGACATCGAACGCGTAAAGACGGCCGGTGGAGCGCATCAACGCCCCCAGCAGCAGTGTCTTGCCCCCCGCCCCCGCGCAGAAATCGATGATCATCTCGCCGCGCTTGGGCGCGACCAGGCAGGCCAGGATCTGGCTGCCTTCGTCCTGCACTTCGATTTCGCCCTTTTCGAACATGGGCCAGCGGTTGACCGGCGGCCTGCCCTTCAGGCGTATGCCCCAGGGCGAATAAGGCGTGGGCGCCGGATCGAAATGCGCCGCCTGGCTGTTCTCGAGCCGAGCCAGCATGACATCGCGCTCCGCCTTCATGCTGTTGACCCTGATGTCCAGCGGCGCGGGCGCATTGAGCGCCTGCACCAGGGCGTCGGCGTCCGGCAATGCCGCCAGCTTCTCGTCCAGCCAATCCGGCAGGCTATGACGCACCGCCCGGGACAGGCCGGCCTGATCGATCCGCGAGACATGCGCCAGCCATTGCTGCTCGACCTCGCTCAATCCAGGCTTGAGCAGCTCAGGCGTGAAGACCGAGGACAGCCCCAGGATGGCCAGCCGGCGCGCGGCGGGCCCGACCCCGCTTTCCGCCAGCTGGCGATAGCGGCGCAGGTGGCGCAGGACGTCGAATACGGCTTCCGCGACCTCGCCGCGATCACGCCCCCCTAGCTTGGGATGCGCGCGCATCCAGCGCGACAGGACCACGTCCGCCGGGTTGGACCACTGCAGTATCTCGCCCAGCACGCCGCGGACCTGTTCGATGCGCGCCGCGGCGACCACATAGGGCTTGGCCGGGGCCGAAGGCGCCCGCCTGTTTTTTGATCTGGGCATATCCGTGCCACGCGTCATGGTAATACTCACTATTCAAAAGCGATGACGCCCTCGGGCGTCGATAAAAAAGCGCGGCTGCGCACTCCCTGGATCTCGACGCGCTGCATGGCGTCCAGGCTGACACGGCGCTGCGCCAGCCACCGGACCACCTGTGCGTAGACATGATGTTCGACCTCGAGCAGCCGCTGGGCCAGGCTGTCCGGCGTATCGCTCGAGCGGACGCTGACCACGCCTTGCGCCAGGACGGGGCCGTGGTCGAGCACGGGCGTGACGAAATGCACCGTACAACCGTGCCATTGCACGCCGGCGGCAAGCGCCTGTTGATGGGTATGCAGGCCGGGAAAAGCGGGCAGCAGGGAAGGATGAATGTTGATCAGCCTGCCGTAATAGCGCTCGACGAACGACGGCGTCAGCACCCGCATGAAACCGGCAAGCAGCACGTAATCGGGATTGTAGCGCTCTATGACGTCGCCGAGCGCCTGGTCGAAACTTTCGCGGCTCTCGTAGTCGCGATGCGCCACCGTATGCGACACTATGCCTCGCGCGCGCGCCCAGCCCAGCCCCGGCGCATCGGCCTTGTTGGTGATCACCGCGGCAAGCTCGGCATGCAGATCCGCGCTTTCCAAGGCGTGCGCAATGGCCTGCATGTTCGAGCCACGGCCTGAAAACAACACCACGAATCGACACGGGGAAGAAAATTGAACGGCGGACACACCAACTCCTTAATAGGCGAAGGCAAAATTGTAAACTCTTGCCTGTGAAACCTGAACTACGCCTATATCGCCATCTCCCGCGTTACGACTCGCAACGCGAAAGCGCCGTCACGATCGGCAACTTCGACGGTGTCCACCGCGGACATCAGGCCATTCTCGCGCGCTTGCGCCAGGCGGCCGATGTCCGGGGACTGGCCAGCACCGTCATTACCTTCACGCCGCACCCCCGGGCGTATTTCGCGCAGCGCGGCCACCGTCCGGAACTCATCCCGACCCAGATCAATAGCCTGCGCGACAAAATCGACGCCCTGACCACGCACGGCGTGGAACAGGTCGTGCTCAAGCGCTTCAATCAGTCCATGGCGGACATGTCCGCGGAAGACTTCATCCTGTCGCTGCTGGTGCGCGGCCTGAACACGCGCTGGATATTGGTCGGCGAAGACTTCCGCTTCGGACGGCAACGCCGGGGCAATCTGGACCTGCTCGCGCATGCCGGACGCGACCACGGCTTTCATGTGGACGTCATCGCCGACGTCGCCGACACCCAGGGCCACCGCATCTCCAGCTCGGAAGTTCGCAACGCGCTGGCCGGCGGCCACGTCGAAAGAGCGAATTTCCTGCTGGGCCGGCCCTACCAGATCAGCGGCCACGTCATCCACGGCAAAAAACTCGGCCGCGACATCGGCTTTCCCACCCTGAACCTGCGCGTCCCCCAGCACTGCGCGGCGCGCTCGGGCATCTACGTCGTGCTGGCCCACGGCCTGGCGCCGGAGCCCATGCGGGCGGTCGCCAGCATCGGGGTGCGCCCCACCGTCGCGCAAGACGGCGAGCTTCTGCTCGAAGTCCATCTTCTGGATGCCTCGGTGGACGCTTACGGTAAACTCGTACGCATCGAGTTCCTGGAGCACCTGCGCGACGAAGCGGCGTTTCCCGGCCTCGACGCCCTGGTCGCCGCCATTGAGCAAGACGTTCAACGCGCCCGACTGTACTTCGCCACACATGGACGCTAGCACGACATTGAATTCCGATCGCCGATCCCCGCCTTTCTACGGATGGTTGCTCATCGCCCTGGCCATCATCATCGCGGACCAGGCGACCAAGCTCTATTTCGACGCCAGCCTGCGCTACGGCGAACGATGGAACGTATTGCCGTTCTTCGATTTCACCCTGCTGTACAACCCCGGGGCGGCGTTCAGCTTCCTCGCCGACGGCCAGGGCTGGCAACGATGGTTTTTTACCGCCATCGCGCTGGCGGCGACCGT
The DNA here is from genome assembly GCA_964551305.1 of uncultured Burkholderiaceae bacterium. Lineage (GTDB taxonomy): Bacteria > Pseudomonadota > Gammaproteobacteria > Burkholderiales > Burkholderiaceae_B > JBAZDC01. The sequence continues at coordinate 30,671 of CAZKBT010000036.1, read as the reverse complement.
GCTGATCGTGCATTTGCTGCGCCGCCATCCCGGCCAGACCCTGTTTTGCGCTTCCCTGAGCGCGATACTGGGCGGCGCGCTGGGCAATGTGATCGATCGCCTGCAGCACGGGCATGTGGTGGATTTCCTGCTCTTCTACTGGCAGTCATGGCATTTTCCGGCCTTCAACATCGCCGACATCGCCATCAGCTGCGGCGCCGCCATGCTCGTTCTCGACGAAATACGCCGCATGCGGCGCGAGCGCCGCGCCAAGAAACCGACGGCGCCTTGATACGCGTATATTCTGGAGCGCACCTCATGCTGGAACTCGCAAATAAACGTATCGTCGTCGGCATGACCGGCGGGATCGCCTGCTACAAAGTAGCCGAATTCGTGCGGCGGGCCCAGGACCAGGGCGCGGTCGCCGACGTCGTCATGACCGAAGCGGCCACCCGGTTCATCACGCCCGTCACCATGCAGGCGCTCTCGGGCAGGCCCGTGTACACCAGCGCATGGGATGACCGCGTGCCCAACAACATGGCGCACATCAACTTGACGCGCGGCGCCGACGCCGTGCTGATCGCGCCGGCCAGCACCGACTTCATCGCCAAGCTGGCGCTCGGCCTGGCCGACGACCTGCTCTCCACCTTGTGCGTCGCCCGGGGCAATTGCCCTTTGCTTCTGGCGCCGGCGATGAACCGGGAAATGTGGCTGCACCCGGCCACCCAGCGCAATGTGCGGCAGGTCCAGGCCGACGGCGCGACGCTGCTCGGGCCTGACGAAGGCGATCAGGCCTGCGGCGAAACCGGCAGCGGCCGCATGCTGGAGGCCGACGACATACTTAACGAGCTCATCGCTTTTTTTCAGCCCAAGTTGCTGGCGGGAAAACGCGTATTGATCACGGCGGGCCCGACATCGGAGAAAATCGATCCGGTGCGCGTCATCACCAATCGCTCGTCGGGAAAAATGGGCTATGCCATCGCGCGGGCCGCCCATGAGGCGGGCGCGCAAGTCACGCTCGTTTCCGGACCGACCGCCTTGGCGGCGCCGCGCGGCGTTCTGCGCATCGACGTCGAAAGCGCGCGCGACATGCATGCCAACGTGATGGCGCATGCGAAAAGCGCCGACATCTTCATCTCCGTCGCCGCCGTCGCGGACTGGCGCGTCGCCAACGCCAGCGACAGCAAGCTCAAGAAGGACGCGGGCCTCTCGGCGCCCGAGCTGGAATTCGCGCCCAACCCGGACATCCTGGCCGAGGTGGCCGCCCTGCCCGGCGGGCCGTGGTGCGTGGGATTCGCCGCCGAAACCGATCGATTGCACGAGCATGCCCAGGCCAAGCGCCGCCGCAAGGGCGTGCCCTTGCTGGTCGGAAACCTGGCGCAGAATGCGCTCGGCGCGGACACGAACGAACTGATCCTGTTCGACGAGCATGGCCATCGCGCCCTGCCCCCGTTGCCCAAGCTGCAGGCCTCGCGCTTGCTGATCCGGGACATCGCCGGACGCTTGTCCTGACCTTTCCGAGCCGGCTCCGGCCCCTCGAAGCCGGCCCTTCCTATCGACGCTGAACTTTCCGACTCCGACATGAAACACATCGCCCTAAAAATTCTCGATCCCAGAATGAAGGACCAACTGCCCCACTACGCCACGGAAGGCTCCGCCGGCCTGGATCTGCGCGCCTGCCTGGACCAGCCGCTGGTGCTCGAGCCCGGCGCCACGCAACTGGTTGCGACGGGACTGGCGATCCACATCGCCGACCCGGCATACGCCGCGATGATATTGCCGCGATCGGGGCTGGGCCACAAGCACGGTATCGTGTTGGGCAATCTGGTCGGCCTGATCGACTCCGATTATCAGGGTCCATTGATGGTGTCCGTCTGGAATCGGGGACAACGGAATTTCGTGCTCGAGCCGATGGAGCGCCTGGCCCAGCTGATCGTCGTGCCGGTGCAGCAGGTACAGTTCCACGTCGTCGACGAATTCGACGACAGCGCCCGGGGCGCGGGCGGATTCGGCAGCACCGGACGCGGTTGATCCCCCGCCCTCTCGTCAAAAAGGGCAAGCGCGGCGACTCCGCCCGCGCTTGCCCTTCGATGCGCAAAAAAGAACGGTCGAGCGGTCAGCCGTCTTCGCCCAGGTAAGCGGCGCGCACCTTGGGGTCGTCCAGCAGCTGCGAGGACGCGCCCTGCAGGATGAGCTGTCCGGACTCCATCACATACCCTCGCTGGCTGACCTCGAGGGCCAGGCGGGCGTTCTGCTCGATCAGCAAGATGGTGACGCCGTCGGCCGCGATGCCGCGGACCACCTCGAAGATTTTCTCCACCATCAGCGGCGCCAGGCCCATGGAGGGTTCGTCCAGCAGCAGCAAGCGCGGACGGGATATCATCGCGCGCCCCATCGCCAGCATCTGCTGTTCGCCGCCCGAAAGCGTGCCGGCCGACTGCGAGCGCCGCTCGGCCAGGCGCGGGAACAGGCTGAACACCTTTTCCTTGTCTCGGGCGATCTCCGCCATGTCTTTACGGCTGTAGCCGCCCATCGCCAGGTTCTCCTCGATGGTCAGCTGGCCGAAAATGCCCCTGCCTTCGGGCACCATGACCAACCCTTGGCGCACCAGCATGTAGGACGGCGTGCCGGCGATGGATTTTCCGTCATAGAGGATATCGCCTCCGGCGATGGGCACCAGGCCGCAGATCGCGCGCAGCGTCGTGCTTTTGCCCGCGCCGTTGGCGCCGATCAGGCTGACCAGCTCTCCATGTCCGACATGCAGATCCAGGTCGCGGACAGCGCGTATCCCGCCATAGGAAACATTCAACTGGCGTAGTTCAAGCAAGTTCTCTGACTGGCTCATGCGTGGTCCTTATCCGTAGACGATGACGCCGACGATCCATCGGCGGACCGCGGCGGCGATTGCTGCGCCGTCGCGCCGGTGCCCAGGTAGGCTTCGATCACCTTGGGATTGCGCTGCACGTCCGCCGGCTTTCCTTCGGCAAGCACTTTGCCGTACTCGAGCACGAGCACGCGATCGCACAAGCCCATCACCAGCTTCATGTCGTGCTCGATCAACAGCACGGTCACGCCATCATCGCGTATTTTTTCGATGAGGCGCCGCAGCACCAGCGTTTCCGAGGCATTCATGCCCGCCGCGGGCTCGTCCAGCGCCAATAGGGTCGGTTCGGTCGCCAGGGCGCGCGCGATCTCCAGGCGGCGCTGATCGCCATACGGCAGGGAACGCGCCACGTCATTGGCGCGATGAGCGATCCCCACGTAATCGAGCAACTCGAGCGCGCGCTGCTCGATGGCGGCCTCTTCGTCGCGGGTGCGCTTGTTGCGCGTCACGGCGCCGAACACGCCCGCGCTCGTGCGGATATGGCGGCCGATCATCACGTTCTCGATGGCGCTCAGGCTGCCGAACAGGCGTATGTTCTGGAACGTTCGCGCCAGGCCGCAGCGCGCGATTTCATGGGGTTTCAACTTGGTAAGCTGATGGCCCATGAAATTGCAGGTACCCGACTCAGGCACGTACAAGCTGGTCAATACGTTGAACAACGTCGTCTTGCCCGCGCCGTTCGGACCGATCAAGCCGTAGATATCGCCTTTGCAAATAGAAAAGCTGACGTCGGACAAGGCCTGAAGTCCGCCGAAACGCTTGCTCAGCTTGCTGGCCACCAATAGCAGTTCCGGCATGGAACGCGCATTGGGATTCACAGGTACGGTACTCATGCTCGGGCCTCCCGATTCGAGGTCAATTCACGGCGGCGTACCGCCGACGGCCATAATCCCGCGGGCCGGAATATCATCACCAGCACCAGCGCGAGGCCGAACATCAGCATGCGTATCGCCTCGGGGTCCAACAGCACTTCGCCGAACGCCGCCTGCTGCAGCGGCACCACGACGGCGCGCAAGACCTCGGGGAACACCGACAGCAGAATCGCCCCGAGTATGACGCCCGGTATGTGGCCCATGCCCCCCAGCACCACCATGCAAAGGACCGTGATGGATTCCATCAGGCTGAAGCTTTCGGGGCTGACGAAACCTTGCATGGAAGCGAACATGGCGCCCGCCACGCCGCCGAAGCTGGCGCCCATCGAAAAAGCCAGCAGCTTGATGTTGCGGGTGTTGATGCCCATGGCCTTGGCCGCGACCTCGTCCTCGCGCACGGCCTCCCATGCGCGTCCTATGCGGGAATTCTGCAAGCGCACGCACATGACCACGATGACGATGACCAGAAAAAGGAGCAGATAATAGTACTTCTCGGGGCCGGTTATGCGAAAACCGAGCATTTCCTGCGACCTTCCGAATACGAAATCGCCCAACGCGAAGGTATCCACGCGATTGATTCCTTGAGGGCCGTTGGTGATGTTGACGGGCGCGTCCAGGTTGTTCATGAAGATGCGGATGATCTCGCCGAAACCCAGCGTCACGATCGCCAGATAATCACCGCGCAGCTTCAAGGTCGGCGCGCCCAGCAAGGCGCCGAAAATCGCCGCCATCACCACGCCGATCGGCAAGACGATCCAGAACGGCAAATGCAGGCCGAAATGCGGCGATGCCAGCATGGCCCATACATAGGCGCCCACGGCGTAGAACGCGATGTAGCCCAGATCCAGCAAGCCGGCAAAGCCCACGACGATGTTCAGACCCAGAGCGAGCATGACGTATATCAGCGCGAAATTCAGCGTGCGCACCCAGCTTTGCCCGGCCATGCCCAGCACGAAAGGCAGGATGGCCAGCACGACGCCCAGCATCGCCACGCCGAGCCATACCTTCAAGGATACCGGTTCGCGTTTGGAGGATGTGTTGGTACGGCTCATGCCCTATCTCCTACCCGTTCGCCCAACAAGCCCGAAGGGCGGAAGACCAGCACCAGGATCAGGACGATGAAGGAAAAGACATCCTGATAGTTGCTGCCGAAGATGCCGTTGGTCAGGTCGCCGATATAGCCCGCTCCCAGTGACTCGATGATGCCCAGCAGCAAACCCCCGAGCATCGCGCCCGCGAGGTTGCCGATACCCCCGAGCACCGCGGCGGTAAAGGCCTTCAAGCCCAGCATGAAGCCCATGGTGTACTGAGAGACGCCGTAGTACGTTGCGACCATCACGCCGGCCACGGCGGCCAGCGCCGAACCGATCAGAAAGGCGGCCGAAATGACGGTGTTGATGTTGATGCCCATCAGGCCGGCGACTTCTCTATTCTGCGCGGTGGCCCGCATCGCGGTGCCCAGGCGGGTGCGATGCACGACCAGCAGCAAGCCCGTCATGATGGCGATGGCGACGGCCACGATCAATATTTGCAGCAGGCTGATGCGGGCGCCGCCCAGTTGAAAGACCAGAGGCTCGACGATGTGCGGAAAGCTCAGATAATTGCGTCCCCATATCATCATCGCGACATTCTGCAAGATGATGGACACGCCGATGGCGGTGATCAATGCCGCCAGCCGGGGAGCCCGGCGCAGCGGCCGGTAGGCGAAACGCTCGGCGGTCCAGCCCAGCGCCATGCAGACCGGTATGGCCGCGGCCAGGGCGGCGGCCAGCATCAGCCACGCGGAGACGGCCCCGGGCTCGGCGCCGGCCAATCCGACGACCAAGGTCGTGGCGATCATCGCGCCTACCATGACCACTTCACCGTGGGCGAAATTGATCAAGCCTATGATCCCATAGACCATCGTATAGCCAAGCGCGACAAGGGCGTATACGCTACCCACCGTCACGCCATTGACCAGCTGTTGCAGGAAGATATCCATGCGTTTGACTCACTGTCAAAATAAACGATTGCCGCCGGAGGCCGCCCATGGGCCGGCATGGTTTTCATCCAGGACGGCCCATGGCGCCACGCCGGACGGCGGGCGTGTTGCGTATGTCAGTTGGCTTGGCTGACGATGGTTTTCACCATTTCCCATTTACCGCCCTTCACTTCATAGATCGTGACGGAGATCTCTTTCAGATCGCCCTTGTCGTCGTAGGCGATGTTTTCACTGGTGGCGCCGGAGCGTTTGAGCGACGCAAGCTTGGACAAGTAGGCGCCGGGTTTGGCCGAGCCGGCTTCTTTCATGGCAAGAATCATATTCCATGCGCCGTCGTAGGCATAGGGCGCATAGACGCCGGGATCTTTCTTGAAACGCGCCTTGTAGTCTTCCTCGAACTTCGCGCCGGCCGCCATCTGCTGCAGCGGAACGCCCGCCAGAGAGGCATAGGTGCCGTTGGCGGCTTCGCCGGCCAATTTCAGGAAGGTGTCGCTGCGCGTCATTTCGCCCGAAACCAGCGGAACGTCGATGCCCAGCGTCACCATCTGACGGCGCATCGGTCCGGACTGCGCGTCGAGTCCGCCGAAGAAGATGGCGTCCGGCGCCTTGGCTTTGATATTGGTCAGGATGGCGGTGAAATCGTTCGCTTTATCGGTCGTGTACTCGCGGGCCGTGATCTTTCCGCCCGCGGCCTCGACCGCCTTGGCCACTTCGTCGGCCAGGCCTTGGCCGTAAGCGGTGCGGTCGTCGATCAAGGCGATGTTCTTGGCGCCCAGGTCCTCGGCCATGAACTTGCCCGCCGCCGCGCCTTGCTGCGTATCGCTGGTCATCATGCGGAAGGTCGTGTCATAGCCCTGGTCCGTGTATTCGGGCGACGTGGCCATGGCGATCTGCGGCAAGCCCGCGTCGTTGTAGACGCGCGAGGCGGGAATCGTCGTTCCGGAATTGAAATGGCCGAGCATGCCCTGCACGCCGCCGTCGACGATCTGTTGCGCCACCTGCACCGCCGTGCGCGGGTCGGCCTGGTCGTCACGGGTGAACAACTCGAATTTGGCGGTCTTGCCGTCCAGCTGAATCTTCTGGGCGTTGGCTTCCTCCAGCGCGAGCACCAGACCGTTGCGCATGTCGTCGCCGTAGTGGGACTGAGGCCCCGTCAGGGGCGCGGCAAAACCCAGCTTGACGACAACGTCTTCGGCATGAACGGGCGCCACGGCCAATCCCGCCGCCATTGCGCCGGCTACGGCGAGCAACTTCAACTTTTGATGAGATTTCATTTTTTTCCCCGTGTAGTAAACAAAAGCGTGCACAGCGTGCCTGTAGCGCGCCGCCATCGCCGACAACGCGGCCGTCTTGTGGTTGGCCGCGATCCTTCTCTCGATACGCCACGGCCCCTTCGGGCCGGCCGCCATCAACCTATCATCATCAGACTGGCGTTGCCGCCCGCCGCCGCCGTGTTCACGCTGACGGAGACTTCCCGGAGCAGGCGTTCGAGCCGATAGCTCGATCCCGCCATCAGCGCTTCCGTGCTCAGGCCCTGCATGGAAACGATGGGGCCGTCGCGCCGCGCAAGCTCCCGGTTCCAAGCGAGCAAGGCGTCGCTGTCGCCCTCGAAAAGCGCCGCCTGGAAATCCAGGTCCGTCGTCTGCTCCACCGGCACGAGCCGCATGCCCCGCCTTTCTTCCGGAGTCTTCGAATTATAGAAACTCCGCCCCGCCTCATCGTCCAGAAAGGCAGGAACATTGCCCGTTTTCCGGCAGCTGTCGAACTGCGCCTGCGCCCCGACAGCCGTGGCGGCGATGCACAATACGGTGCCGCGCGGGCCGACGCCGTAGGTATTGCTTTCACCGGTAGGGCCCGGCAAGGTCAACGGGCGAAATGCATTCTCCGCCTTCACGCACCAGCCGGGCAATCCGGCTGGGCTGCGCGACAGCAAGCGCAACAGATACAACGGCCCCCCGGCTTTCGGCCCCGTGCCCGACAAGCCCTCGCCGCCGAAAGGCTGCACGCCCACGACCGCGCCCACGATATTGCGATTGACGTAGATATTGCCGACGCGTATGCGGTTGCGCACGTAGCTCACCGTTTCGTCCAGGCGGGTATGCACGCCGAAGGTCAATCCATATCCCGTGGCATTGACGGCGTCCAGTAAATCGCCCAGCTGATCGCGCTTGTAGCGCACGACGTGCAGCACGGGGCCGAATACCTCCCGGGTCAGCACCGATACGTCCGGTATCTCGATCAAGGTGGGGGGAACGAACGACCCATGCTGGCAGGCGTCGGGCAGATCGGCTTGCTCGACGCGATAGCCCGCCTGGCGCATGGCATGGATATGGTCGTCGATCGTGGCGCGCGCCTGTTCATCGATCACCGGCCCCACGTCGGTCGAAAGGCGGTCCGGATTGGCGACGCTGAGCTCCTTCATGGCGCCGCGCAGCATCGTCAACAAATAATCGGCGCAATCTTCCTGGACGCACAACACGCGCAACGCCGAGCAACGCTGACCCGCGGAATCGTAGGCCGAATTCAGCACGTCGAACACGACCTGTTCGGCCAAGGCCGACGAGTCCACGACCATGGCGTTCTGCCCGCCGGTCTCCGCGATCAACGGGATGGGCTGGCCGTCGTCGTCCAGGCGGCCGGCAACAGTGGCGGCAATATGGCGGGCCACCTCTGTGGAGCCGGTGAACATCACGCCTCGCACGCCCGCGCTGCCCACCAGCCGCGCGCCCACCGTTTCGCCGCGGCCGGGCAGCAGCTGCAAGGCGCCCGCGGGAACTCCCGCGCGATGCAATATTTCCACCGCCGCGGCGGCGATCAAGTTGGTCTGCTCGGCGGGCTTGGCCAGCACGGTATTGCCTGCCGCCAAGGCGGCGGCGACCTGGCCGGTGAAAATGGCCAGAGGGAAATTCCAGGGGCTGATGCACACGACAGGCCCCAGGGGCCGATGCGTATCATTGGAAAAGTCGCGCTCCACCTGCATGGCGTAATAGCGCAGGAAATCCACCGCTTCACGCACCTCGGCGATCGCATTGGGCAGCGATTTGCCGGCTTCGCGCACGATCAGCCCCAGCAAGATCTGCATATCGTCTTCCAGGAACTGGGCGGCGCGAACCAGGCAGGCCGCGCGTTCCTGGACGGGCGTCGCCTGCCAGATCGGCGCCGCCGACAGCGACGCCTGCACGGCGTCGTCGACATTCTCTTCGCTCGCCTCGATCACGTATCCGACACAGTCGCGATTGTCGGCGGGATTGAGCACCGGGACGGCATGCTCGTCATCAACATGGTAGCCGTCGATGCCCAGCAGCGGCCTAGCCCGCCAGTCGCGCGCGACGCTGTTGAGCAAGGCGGCGGAAAGCGAACCCAGCCGGTGTTCATTGGTCAGATCGATGCCCGCCGAATTGACGCGGTCGCTTTCTTGCGCATAGAGCTGGCGTGGCAAGGGGATCTTGTCGTGCGGCGCACCCAGGGGAATAATGGACGAAGCCAGCTGCGCGGGATCGGCGATCAGCTTGTCCACGGGTATGGACTCGTCCGATATCTGGTTCACGAAGGAGGTGTTCGCGCCGTTCTCCAGTAAGCGCCGCACCAGGTAGGCGAGCAGGGTCTCGTGGGTGCCGACGGGCGCATAGATCCGGCAAGGCCGGCCCAGCTTGCCCTGGGCGATCGGGCCCACGACCTCTTTGTACAGCGGTTCCCCCATGCCGTGCAGGCACTGGAACTCGTATTGGCCGGGATAGTAATTCGCGCCCGCCATATAATAGATCGCGGCCAGCGTATGCGCGTTGTGCGTGGCGAATTGCGGGTAAACCGCGCCGGGCGCGCCCAGCAGCTTGCGCGCGCACGCCAGGTAAGACAGGTCGGTGTGCACTTTGCGGGTGTAGACCGGATAATCCTCCAGGCCGTCGACCTGGGCGCGCTTGATCTCGGTATCCCAATACGCGCCTTTGACCAGTCGCACCATGATGCGGCGCCCGCTGCGTTGAGCCAGATCGATCACATAGTCGATGACGAAGGGCGCCCGCTTCTGGTAAGCCTGGATCACGAAGCCGACGCCATGCCACCCCGCCAGATCGGGATCGAAGCACAAAGCCTCGAGCAGGTCGAGGGAAACTTCGAGCCTGTCGGCTTCTTCCGCATCGATATTCAGGCCTATGTCATAGCTGCGCGCCAAGCGGGCCAGCTCCACCACGCGCGGCAAAAGCTCGGTCATGATCCGCTCGCGCTGCGCCCGGGAATAACGCGGGTGCAAGGCCGACAACTTGATCGATATGCCCGGCCCTTCGTAAATGCCCCTGCCCTGGGCAGCCTTGCCTATCGCGTGGATGGCCTGCTGGTACGACTGATAATAACGCTGCGCATCGTCGGCGGTCGTGGCGGCCTCGCCCAGCATATCGTAGGAATAACGGAAACCCTGCTCTTCGAGCTTCTTGCCGTTGGCGATGGCCGAGGAAATCGTTTGTCCGGATACGAATTGCTCGCCCATCATGCGCATCGCGATATTGACGCCCTTGCGCACCAGGGGTTCGCCGCCCTTGCCTATCATGCGGGTCAAAGCCTTGGACAGGCTCTGCTCGCTGTTGACGCTGACCAGCTTGCCCGTCAGGACCAGCCCCCAGGTCGCGGCATTGACGAAAAGGGAGCGCGATTCGCCCACGTGCGATTTCCAGTCTCCATGGCTGATCTTGTCGCGTATCAGGGCGTCGCGCGTCGCGCGGTCCGGGATGCGCAGCAAGGCCTCGGCCAGGCACATCAGGGCGACGCCTTCCTGGCTGGACAAGGAAAACTCCTGGATCAAGCCGTCGACGAGACCCGTGTCGCGCTTGTCGCGCAAAGTCTGCACCAGGCGCGCAGCCAGCGCATGCACCTCTTTCGGCGCGGCGCTGCGCGCCATGTCGATCAGGCCGGATACGCATTCGGTTTCCGGCCTGCGGTAGGCCGCCGTCACCGCCGCCCTTAGCACGGATTGGTGCCGAACCTCTTGGGCGAATTCGAAGAACGGCGGCAAGGCGTCATCGCCCGGCGCATCATCGGCCGCGTCGGGCGCGCCGTCGTCGAGATGCGCGATTTCGGCGGGGATCTGGCCGCGCTCTATGGCCTCGATGTACGACAGTATCGCCTGCTTATGCAGCCAGTGCGGCGTACACCCCAATTTCCCCGCCACCTGCTTGAGACGCTCCTTGAGAGTCTCGTCCACTTTTACGCCCAATGTCGTCGTTGCCATTATTCGAGTCCTTTGTGCCACACGGTAACCCACCGAGGCCGACGCATCCCGGTTACGGCATGCCGCACGAAGCATCGGGCCCCAGACTGGAGCGAGATGATATAGAGGTGCAACTCTTTTTTATATTAAGGTTAACCCTAACAGGATTAAGTGCAACTCAAGACATCCAATCCGGTAGTACCGGCCGGAGCGCCGCCCCGTATCTGTTCGGCCATGACGGTGGCGAAGCGCTGCAACGCCTGTTCATGCCCCAGCACCAGGGCGGATACCCCCTGCTCCACGGGCAGGCTGACGGCCCCTCGGCATACGAACGTTCCAGCGGCCTTCTTTTGGTTGATCGGCCTGAGCTGCCAGCTCGCATCCAGTAATACACGCCGCCCGTATTGCGATTCGAAACGATGCGCCTGGAATTGAATCCGCCAGACAGGCACGCCCTCGGGCGCCGCGCCCCCGGGAACCATGGGCACGCCCAGACGCGCGCTCAGGGCATTGCCCAACGCGGTCCGTATCTGATCGTCCAGTGGAGAAGCCCACAAAGAGCTTTTCAATGGCACGATCCGCGCATCGCCTTCCTCGCCGATCATGATCTGCGGCCGGTTCACCTCGTCGGGCACAGCCACGGGCGCGACGTCGATGGCGAACGGCGATACGAGCGAACGAGCAAACGCGGCGCCGGCCGGACTCTGCGGCGCGGACAAGGAATAATAGTGGCTGGGCGCCGAAGCGCACGACGACAGAACGGCCGCCGCCATGGCCAGGCGCGTTACACGCAGTGCCGGCAAACCGGCCTTCATTACGAATCCCCTCGTCATGGAGTCACCTGTAGCGTATCAGCGCCGCGCCCGCGTATCAACGCCGATGGGTGCGACTGGAAATAGTCCGCCAACGCCCGCAGCGCCTTGGCTGCGTTGGCGACTTCCCGCAGGGTATCCCGGGCTCCCGTATTCAAGGGGGAATCGCCGTCGATCAGTCCGTCCAGGCGCTGCACGGCCTGGTCGGCGGACTTCAATACCTCGGCCAGCTGCGGCGTGATCCGGCCGTCGACATTCTTTATCATCGCCCGCACGTCCTTAAGCACCCCGCGCAAGTCCCCGACCACCTCGTCGAACGGCACGGAATCGATCTTGGTCACGATGCTGCTGATTTGCTGCTGCAAGCGATCGAAGCTACCCGGGATCGTCGGCAACACCATCGGCCTGCGGTTCTCATCGAAATCCACGGGCTCCGCCTCGGGGCTGAACGCCAGCTCCACGTACTGCTGGCCGGTCAGAAGATTCGACGCCTTCAGCTGCGCGCGCAAGCCCTGCTTGACCAAGGGCGCCAGCAATAGCCGGGCCGGATCGGATGCGCCCTCGCCCTTCTTGTCCGCGTTCGCGTATGCATTGCCGAAACGCAACGGGTAAAGATCGACCTTGACCTGGACGAAATACTGCTCCGATTTCTCGTCGTACCTCAAGTCGATGTCGATCACCTTGCCCAGGTTCATTCCCTGGAAGCTGACGGGCGAACCGACGGCGAGCCCGCGCACGGATTGCTCAAAATGCAATTCGATGCGGAATGGATTGCCGTCCGGGTCCGCCATCGCCGCCTCTTCTGTACGGAACAAAGTAAAGACGTGGTCCTGTTCGACCGCGTTGCGCGGCAGGTCGGACACATCGGCGTTGCCGAAGGCCAGGCCTCCGGCCAGGATGGAGGCCAGCGAACCCGTCCTGATATTGAAGCCGTCGGCATCCAGCAACAACTGCACGCCGCTCATGTCCCAAAAACGGGTATCCGAATGGATGTACTGGTCGTACGGCGCATCCACGAACAATTGAATGTCAACGGCTTGGCCGTCTTCCCGCAAAGCGTGGCCGATGACGCGCCCGACCTCGATCTCCCGATAGTAGACGGGCGAGCCCACGTCCAGCGACCCTCTCGTTTCCGCAGTCAGGACGAAGCGTCGACCCTGGCGCCCGCTGATGACCTCGGGCTCGTTCTCCAGTCCTTCGAATACGTAGACCGGCTTGTCGTCCGGATCGCCGGGCCCGGTCGGCGCATCCACGGCGATGTAGGATCCCGACAACAGCGTCCCCAGCCCCGATACGCCCGTGACGCCCAGGCGCGGCTTGACCACCCAGAAGCGGGTGCCTTCCCGCGTGAAATAGGCGGCGTCGTCGCGCTCCAGCCCGACATCGACCTCGACGCGCGAGCGATCCGGAGAAATATCGATGTCGGTAACCAGTCCGATCACCACGTTCTTGTATCGGACCTTGGTTTGGCCCACCTCCAGGCCATCGGCCGATTCGAAGCTGATCGTGATGGTGGGACCGGTCAGCAACCATGTGCGCGCCACCAATACGAGTCCTGCCAGCAAGGCGACCACGGGCACCAGCCATATCCATGAAACACGCGCGCGCCGAGGTGGCTGGACCAGCGGCCGATAAACGGGAGGTGCGTCGCCGGCGTGTCGCCTCTCCGGGTCGGGCGCCGAGGGTTCGGAACGGCTGTCTGTCATGCCTATCTATTCAACGTGTTCTGGATAAGGTGTCCGGTGTCGAGGATTGGGCCGATTGTAGCGCGTAGCTATTCGACTGCTCCCGGCCGTCCCAACCGGCCCTCGGATCATAGCCCATAGTGGCCAGCATGGTGAAAATGACGACCAAGCCGAAACTGGCGGCGGCCGGCCCCGCCGTAATCTGGGCCAAACCCGGAAAGTTGGCCATCGCGGCCAGAAGCACCACGACAAAGACGTCCAGCATGGACCATTGTCCGATGAATTCGATGAACTGATACAGACGTGTACGCTGTCGCTGCACACTCTCCCCGCGCCATTTTCCGTTCGCGGCCAGAAACGCAAGGGAGAATAACTTCGTCAGCGGAACCACGATGCTGGCGACGAAAACGATCAGCGCCAAATCCCAGGAGCCCAGCTCCCAGAGCTCCAGCACGCCCCCGATGATCGTATGCGCGCTTTCGCCGGAGGGCGCGCGAACCAGCATGACGGGCAGCAGATTGGCCGGCACGTACAGTATGCCGGCCGCGATGACCAAGGCCCATACGCGTGCGCGCTGATTCGGCTTGCGCCTGTGCAACGTCGCCGAGCATCGCCGGCAGGCGGCCCGGCCTTCCGGCATGTTCTGAACCAGGCCGCAAACGTGACATGAAGCAGCGGGCCGGCGCGTATCCACGGCAAACTCCAGGCCCGCGCGCTCGACCAGGCCCGCGTCTTCGGCGACCCGCCACAAAGCCTGGGACGTATGGAGACCAGCCGCGGTAAGAAGAAACGCCAGCACGGCAAACGCCCATATCCCGGGACCGGGCGCCAACATGGCCAAGGATGAAAACTTCACCACGGCCACCAGAATCGCCAGCATCAGGACGGGCATCATGCTCCATGGCGAAATCACGTCGATGACGCGCAGCCCATAATGGAAATCCGCCGGCAGGCGCCCGGATCGCAAGCACAGCAAAGCCCACAGCAAGAAGAGCAATTGCGTCAGCGGCAGCCAGAATGCGAACATTCCCGTCATGGCGGCCACCAGCCCATGATCCTGCCGCCAGATCAGCCATAACGCGCCCGGCAAGGTCGCGTCTACCGTCTTGCCTTGCAAGCTGACGCTGATGATGGGGAAGGCGTTGGCGATCGCAAACATCACCAGGGCGGTCGTGATCAGGGCGACGGATACATCCAGGGACATGCGGCCTTGCTGAAACAACAGTCCGCCGCATCGGCTGCAATAGGCGCGCCCGCCCGCGCGCATAGGCATCCGCTCATGCAACGCCCCGCAACAATGGCAGGCAATAAGCGGGTGCGCCGACATCAATCGACAAGCTCAGGTTCCGGAAATTGCGCGTCCGAGCCGTTGGGCTTTTTTCCCGACTGCGACGGCTTGCCCGAGGAAAACTCCAGCTTGACCTGCTCGTTCTCGTCCAGATCGACCGACACCGCGCCTCCATCGACCAGGCGGCCGAACAACAGCTCGTCGGCCAGGGCGCGACGTATCGTGTCCTGGATGAGGCGCTGCATGGGACGCGCGCCCATGGCGGGATCGAATCCCTTCTTGGCCAGGTAATCCCGCAGCGAATCCGAGAAGCTTACATCCACGCGTTTTTCGTGGAGCTGATCCTCGAGCTGCATCAGGAACTTGTCCACCACGCGCAGGATGATGTCCTGCGACAAGGCGCTGAATCCGATGATCGCGTCCAGGCGATTACGGAATTCCGGCGTGAACATCCGCTTGATGTCGGCCATTTCGTCACCCGCGCGTGGCGGCGGCGTAAAGCCGATCGCGGCGCGATTCAATTCCTGGGCGCCGGCATTGGTCGTCATCAAGATGATGACGTTGCGGAAATCCGCCTTGCGGCCGTTGTTGTCCGTGAGCG
Organism: uncultured Burkholderiaceae bacterium; assembly: GCA_964551305.1. Taxonomy (GTDB): domain Bacteria; phylum Pseudomonadota; class Gammaproteobacteria; order Burkholderiales; family Burkholderiaceae_B; genus JBAZDC01. The sequence continues at coordinate 15,369 of CAZKBT010000036.1, read as the reverse complement.
TGCCGTGATCCATGACCTGCAGGAGTATGTTGTAGACGTCCGGGTGCGCCTTTTCGATCTCGTCCAGCAGCAAGACGCAATGCGGCTGCTTGCTGATCGCCTCGGTCAAGAGGCCGCCCTGATCGAATCCCACGTAGCCCGGCGGCGCGCCGATCAGGCGCGACACGGCGTGCCGCTCCATGTATTCCGACATGTCGAAACGCAGCAGCTCGATGCCCAGGACGAAGGCAAGCTGGCGCGCAACCTCGGTCTTGCCCACGCCGGTGGGGCCGGAGAACAGGAAAGACCCGATGGGCTTGTCCGGCTTGCCCAAGCCCGATCGCGCCATCTTGATCGAGGCGGCCAGCGCTTCGATGGCCGCATCCTGGCCGAATACGACGGTTTTCAGATCGCGTTCGAGCGTGGCCAGCTTATTGCGATCGTCGGTCGAGACGCTTTGCGGCGGGATGCGCGCGATCTTGGCCACCGTGGCCTGGATTTCCGGCTTTCCGATGACCTTCTTCTGGCGCGAGCGCGGCAGGAGACGCTGGGCCGCGCCGGCTTCGTCAATGACGTCGATGGCCTTGTCGGGCAAAAAGCGGTCGTTGATATGGCGCGCCGACAGCTCGGCCGCCGCGGTAATGGCGGCCGACGAATAGCGCACGCCGTGGTGCGCCTCGAAGTGGGACTTCAGGCCGCGCAAAATCTGTATCGTCTGTTCGACCGTGGGCTCGGGCACGTCGATTTTCTGGAATCGGCGCGACAGAGCGTGATCCTTTTCGAAGATGCCGCGATATTCGTTGTAGGTGGTCGCGCCCATGCACTTGAGCTGGCCCGACGACAGCGCCGGCTTCAGCAAGTTCGACGCATCCAGGGTCCCGCCCGACGCGGAACCCGCGCCGATCAGGGTATGGATCTCGTCGATGAACAAGATGGCCCGGTCGTTGTCCTTGAGCGTCTTGAGCACGCCTTTCAGGCGCTGCTCGAAATCACCGCGGTATTTGGTTCCCGCCAGCAGCGCGCCCATGTCCAGCGCATAGACCTGCGCCTGGGCCAGGACCTCGGGCACGTCGCCCTTGACGATACGCCATGCCAGTCCTTCGGCGATCGCCGTCTTGCCCACGCCGGCCTCTCCGACCAGCAAGGGATTGTTCTTACGGCGCCGGCACAGCACCTGGATGACGCGCTCGACCTCGTGCTCGCGCCCGATCAAAGGGTCGATCCGGCCTTGGCGCGCCTCCGCGTTCAAATCCGTGGCGTAGAGCTCCAAGGGCGATTTCTGCTGGTCGGACTTCTGCTCGGTGCTGTCCTGGGCCGCCTGCTTCACCGGCTCGGCGGGCGGCGGCTCGGGCGTCTTGGTGATGCCGTGCGACAGGTAGTTGACCACGTCCAGGCGCGTGACGCCCTGCTGCTGCAAGTAATACACCGCATGCGAATCTTTTTCGCCGAACATGGCCACGAGCACGTTAGCGCCGGTCACGGTGTTCTTGTTCGAGTTGCCGGACGAAACATGCATGATGGCGCGCTGTATGACGCGCTGAAAACCCAGCGTCGGCTGGGTGTCGACCTCGTCCTCGCCGGGGAACACCGGCGTGTTTTCGTTGACGAACTTGCGCAAGTCGCGGCGCAGCTCGTCGATGTTGGCGGAACACGCCTTCAGCACATCCGCCGCCGCGGCGTTGTCCAGCAACGCCAGCAGCAGATGTTCGACGGTGATGAATTCATGCCGGGCCGCGCGGGCCTCGACAAAAGCCATGTGCAGGCTGACTTCGAGTTCTTCAGAGATCACGCTTCCTCCATTGCATATCGAAGCGGACAAATAAAATAGCTACAGTCTTACTATACCCGCAACTTCGGCCGCTTGCGCAACAGAAACCCAACATTTATGCATCGGGCGCGATTTCCATGATGCACTGGAGCGGATGCTGGCGCGCCTGCGCCAACTGACGCACCATTTCGACGCGTGTCGCCGCGATATCGCGCGGATATACGCCACAGACGCCGCGGCCTTCGTGATGGACCTTGAGCATGATCCGGGCCGCGTCTTCCGCATTTTTCCCGAACACCCGCTGCAGGACGTATACGACGAATTCCATGGGGGTGTAGTCGTCATTGAGCAAGACAACCTGATACATCGGCGGCGGCGCCAGCTTGGCGGGCCGAGTGTCCTGAATCGTGACGGGCGAACTTTCGATTTGCGTAACCATGGCAAATATTAGTGGTTTCCATAGTTGACTAGTTGAGCATAAATTGAGCAATATCACATTAATTCTGAAAGCATGCTGAATTATGCTGACGTGTCAGAATCCGTAGGCTAAAGGTAACCCTTGTAGTCAAGTTTCAACTCTATACTATAGTCGAGAGGCAGTTCGTATGTCCGATCCAACCGTCACCTCCACGCCTGGGGATACTCAAAAGCTGACCGGGACCGTCAAATGGTTCAATGATGCGAAAGGCTTCGGTTTCGTTACGCCCGACAACGGCGGCGAAGATCTTTTCGCACATTTTTCTTCGATCCAAATGAACGGCTTCAAGACCTTGAAAGAAGGTCAGAAAGTCGCTTTTGAAGTCGCCCAGGGTCCCAAAGGAAAACAGGCTCTGAATATCACCGCCGCCTGATGCCTGGCGCACAGTTGCACACCATCCTAATAAGCCATACCAACACGACTTGACGACAGGGCTGCGTGCCCTGTTTTTTATGCTTTACACATCCCTGGCCCGATTTTGCCTATTCGCCTGCCTGCTGTCCCCGGTCATCGCCCTGGCGCAGGCAATGTTGCTGCCCACGACACAGCTCATCATCAACGATCACGCGGTACAAGCGGAAATCGCCGCCACCGACGCCAGCCGCGCCTACGGCCTGATGAACCGCACCTCCCTGCCCGAGAACCACGGTATGCTGTTCGTCTACGATGAGCCGAGCAGCGTGTGCTTCTGGATGAAGAACACGCCCCTGCCCTTGTCGATCGCCTTCATCGATGCGACAGGCCGTATCGTCACGCTTGCCGACATGCCGCCTTTCAGCCTGGACAGCCATTGCCCCGCGGAACCCGCGCTCTATGCGCTCGAAATGGAGCAAGGCTGGTTCGCCCGGCGACAGATAGGCGTGGGCGAGGTCGTGAAGGGCCTGCCGAACCGGCAATAAGAAACGGCCGACGTCAGACACGCTCCAGGATCAGCGCAATACCCTGACCCACGCCTATGCACATCGTGCACAGCGCGTAGCGTCCGCCGGTCCGATGCAGTTGATTGACGGCCGTGATCGCCAGGCGCGCGCCGCTGGCGCCCAGGGGGTGGCCCAGCGCGATCGCGCCGCCGTTGGGATTGACGCGCGGATCGTCGTCGGCAAGATCCAGCATGCGCATGACGGCCAGGCCTTGCGCGGCAAACGCTTCGTTCAGCTCGATGACGTCCATCTGATTCAGGGTCATTCCGGCCTGCGCCAATACCTTCTGTGACGCCGGAGCGGGACCTATGCCCATGATGCGCGGCTCGACGCCCGCGCAGGCCATGGCGACGATTCTGGCCCGAGGCGTCAGCCCTTGCCGCTGCGCCATGGCCTGCGAGGCGACGATGACCGCGCAAGCGCCGTCATTGACCCCCGACGCGTTTCCGGCGGTCACCGTGCCGTCCGGACGCACGACGGGCTTGAGGCGCGCCAGGGCCTCGAGCGTCGTCTGGCGAGGATGCTCGTCCGTGTCGACGACGACCGGATCGCCCTTCTTCTGAGGAATATGGACGGCGGCGATCTCTTCCTTGAACACGCCCGCGCTTTGCGCCGCAGCGGTCTTGCTCTGGCTGGCCAGCGCAAACAAGTCCTGGTCCTCGCGGGACACCTTGAACTGATCGGCCACGTTCTCCGCCGTTTCCGGCATCGAGTCGACGCCGTACTGTGCCTTGAGCGCCTTGTTGATGAAACGCCAGCCTATCGTCGTGTCGTAAATCGCAGCGCTACGGGAAAAGGCGGATTCCGCCTTGCCCATGACGAATGGCGCGCGGCTCATGCTTTCCACGCCGCCCGCCAGAACGAAGCTCGCGTCGCCCGATCGTATGGCGCGCGCGGCCGTTCCGATGGCGTCCAAGCCCGATCCGCAGAGGCGGTTGATCGTCGCGCCCGGAACGTCGACGGGCAGTCCAGCCAGCAACGTCGCCATGCGCGCCACGTTGCGATTGTCTTCTCCCGCTTGATTGGCGCAGCCAAACAGCGCGTCGTCGAGCAAAGACCAATCGACGCCGGGATTGCGCTGCACCAGCGCCTTGATAGGCACGGCGCCCAGGTCATCCGTGCGAACCGGCGCCAGGGCCCCGCCATACCGGCCGAACGGGGTACGTATCGCATCGCAAATAAACGCGTCTATAGTCATGACTGGTCCCAATCGAGAAGAAAAAGAGAATGATCCGGTGAAACGGCGTTGCCGCATAGCAAAACATATTAGCTGCAATGCCGCAACGCAGCAACGCCACACTGCTCGGCGCCGTCGTTTTCGGCTTTCCACGGCCGTCGGCCGCGAAAATGGAAAAGCCCCCGCCGCATTCGCGGCGAGGGCCGAATCCCGTCCTTGGAAGGACGGGCGCCGCCGTCCGGACTCAACCCAGATTGGCAGCCGCGAACTCCCAGTTCACCAGGCTCCAGAAATTCTCCAGATATTTGGGGCGCGCATTACGGTAGTCGATGTAATAAGCGTGCTCCCAGACATCACAGGTCAGGAGAGGTACGTCTTCGGTGGTCAACGGGGTGGCGGCATTGCTGGTATTGACGATATCCAGCGAGCCGTCCGACTTCTTGACCAGCCACGTCCAGCCCGAGCCGAAGTTGCCCGCAGCGGATTTGTTGAACGCGTCCTTGAATGCGGCGACATCGCCCCATTTCTTGGCGATGCCGTCCAGCACGGCGCCCTTGGGCTCGCCGCCGCCCTTGGGCGACAGACTGTTCCAATAGAAGGTGTGGTTCCACACCTGGGCCGCATTGTTGAATATACCGCCCGAGGACTTCTTGACCACGTCTTCCAGGGCCGCGTTCTCGAACTCGGTGCCGGCCGTCAGGTTATTCAAATTCGTGACGTAAGTCTGATGGTGCTTGCCGTAGTGATATTCCAATGTCTCCTGCGAGATGTGCGGAGCCAGGGCATCCATCGCATAGGGTAAGGGAGGTAGGGTAAAAGCCATGGTTATGATCCTTCAAAAAAACCAGTTGTATCGGTAACAGGACACGTGCCGGCGTCTGCGGCTGAGCAGTCAAAGCAAGGGATGCGCGTCCAAAACTTCAACGCGTAGCGTTCCCCTGCCCAGCTCGACGCCGAGCCGCTCTCCCGCGCCCAAGTCTACCGCATTTTTTACAATTTCCCCCCGCTCGTTGCGCACGATCGCGTAGCCCCTTTCCAGGATGTGGCGGGGGCTGAGCGCCTGCAAAGTCTGCTGCGCGCCGGCCAGGCGCCGGGCCTGGCGCTGCACGTTCTGGGCCGATGCGAGCGCCAGGCGCCGGGCATGGAGCCGCATGTTCTCTCGCAGCGCATCGATCGAAGGCGTGGCGCGCACGAGGCGCGTGCGCTGCAGCAATAATCCGGCCATGCGATGCTGCTGAGCCACCGCCGTCGCCCGGATCACGCGATCGCGCAGCCCCTGCAAACGATCCCTTTGGCGCGCGACGCGCTGCTCGGGGGAAACCAGTCGAATCAGGGCGCTGTCCAGGCGCTGCGACAAGCGCTCCAGGCGCCTGTGCATCTGCACGGTCAGCGCCTGCAGCGCCGACTGCGTCCGCAACAGGCATTCCTCGCGGGTACGGCAACTCAGCTCCGCGGCCGCGGTCGGCGTGGGCGCGCGCAGGTCGGCGACGAAATCCGCGATCGTGAAATCGGTTTCGTGCCCCACTCCGCTGATGACGGGTATCGGACTGGCGGCGATGGCGCGCGCAAGCACCTCGGCATTGAAGCTCCACAAGTCTTCCAGGCTCCCTCCGCCGCGCACCAGCAGGATCGTATCGACCTCGGCGCGGCCGACGGCCTGGGCCAATGCCCGCACCAGGCCGTCCACCGCTTCCGCCCCTTGCACCGGCGTCGGATAGATGATCACCGGCACATGAGGCGCCCTGCGCGCCAACGCGGTCAGCACGTCGCGCAAGGCCGCGGCGCCGAGCGACGTGATCACGCCTATCGCCCGCGGCATCGGCGCCACGGCCTTTTTCCTTTCCTGGTCGAACAGGCCCTCAGCCTCCAACTCGGCTTTCAAGCGCAGGAAGGCTTCGTGTAAATCGCCTAATCCTGCCCGCCGCATGGTATCGACCTGCACCTGATAGTCGCCGCGAGGCTCGTAAAGCGTGACGTTGACGCGAAACTCGAACTTTTCGCCCACCTTGGGCGCGAAATCGAGCAAGGCGACGCGACCGCGAAACATCACCGCCTTGACCGCCGCGCGCTCATCCTTGATGGAGAAATACCAATGCCCAGACGCCGCCATGGTCAAGTTCGATATCTCGCCCTTTATCCAGATCCGCGAAAAGCTGTTCTCCAGCAACGAGCCGACTTTCTTGTTCAACTGGCTGATCGTCAATATCTCGCCGTCGGCGCGCTCCGTCGCCCGCATAATCATATGAAACCCCGCATTTTCCAAGCACCATTTCCACAGAAATACATGATCTGTCAAATCAATGAAATATCAATCCGATTGCGCGAAAACATAAAAAACATCTCAGAAATATTCCATAACCAATTGATTTAAAACAAATTAACAAATTTAAAAAAAATGGTCGGTAATTAGCCACTGAACCTCAATGCCAGTGAAACCGTGCCTATCGATCCGGTTGTACACAGAATTATCCACAACTTGTGTGGATACCCTCCGCAAAGCCGCGAGGCGAGCCATTTTTACCGGTAAAAACGGCTAAAGCCGGACGTCGGGGCCCGAAAGCCCCCCGGCCGGCCCTTGAAACCTGCCCGCCGTCCCCATCCCGCCCGGCAGACGATAAAATAGCCGGACTCATTTCACTCTTTTCCCGAAGGACCGGAACGTGCTCGACATACTTTACGCTGCCGGCTGGCCGATATGGCCCCTGGTCGGACTCTCCGTCGTCGGCCTGGCCCTGATTATCGAACGGTTCCTTTCCTTGCGCGGTTCGCAGGTCTTTCCGCCCGCGCTGCCCGGACATGTCCTGGAAATGATACGCCAGAACAACGATAGCCAGGAATCCGTTTTGCGCCTGGCCAACAGCTCGCCGCTGGGCCGCGTGCTGGCCGAAGTGATCGCCACCCGCGACGAGCCGGAAAGCGCGCGCCAAGCCGCGATCGAGGACGTCGGCATCGACGTGGCGCACCGGTTGTCCCGCTACTTGCCCGCCCTGGGCACGATCGCGGTGGTGGCTCCCTTGATGGGACTGTTAGGCACCGTCGTCGGCATGATCGACATCTTCGCCTCCTACACCCCCCGCGGCGGCGATCCCGCGCTCCTGGCGCGCGGCATATCGATAGCCCTGTACAACACCGGATTCGGCATCCTGATCGCCATTCCCGCATTGATCTTTCATCGCTATTTTCGATCCAGGGTGCATCATTACCTGCACCGGATGGAGCGCGAAGCGCACGCGTTGAATCGCCTGCTGGCGCGAAGGACCCGCTCATGAAGTTTCGTCGCGACAACCTGGACGACGAGCTCGAGATCAATCTGGTGCCACTAATTGACGTCCTGTTGGTCATCCTTATCTTCCTGGCGGCCACAACGTCCTTTGCGCGCTTTCAGCAGATGAACGTGTCGCTGCCGCAGGCCGACTCGCATGCGCCGGCGGCGCAAGCGCCGCTGTTCATGGCGATCAGCCATGACGGCCACTATGCCTTGAACGACGATCTGTTGCCGGACTCCAGCGCGCAAGGGCTGGCGCAGGCGCTGATTGGCCAGGGCATGGACCCGGCCGATGCGGTGCTGGTCATACATGCCGATGCCCGAACCCCGCACGAAGCGGTCATTCGCGCCATGGATGCCGCCCAGTTGGCGGGATTGCGCCGCATCCACTTCGCGACCCAGGGGGCGCCATGAAGCCCTCCGTCGCGATCGCGCGGGCCGTGCAGGCCGTCTGGGCGGAAAACGGCGTGATCAGCACCATGCTGTTGCCGCTGTCCTGGCTGACCCGGATCGTCACCGACCGGCGCCGCCGCCGGGCTCGGCAATCCACGCATCGCGCCGGCGCGGCGGCGCCGCCGGTGATTGTCGTGGGAAACCTTTACGTAGGCGGAACCGGCAAGACGCCGGTGGTCATCGCGCTGGCGCAAGCCCTGCAGCGGCGGGGGCGACACCCCGGCGTCGTCAGCCGGGGCTACGGCGCCCGGATAGGCCCCACCCCTCGCGTCGGAACGGCCGACACTGTAACGGCCGACCGGTTCGGCGACGAGCCTGCGCTGATCGCGCGGGCCGCGGGCTGCCCTGTCGCCGTCCATCCGCGCCGCACGCTGGCGCGCGACGCCCTTTTGCAACAGCATCCGCAGGTGGACGTCATTCTTTCCGACGACGGCCTGCAGCACTGGCAGCTGGAACGGTCCCTGGAAATCATCGTGCAGGATGCCCGAGGAACGGGCAACGGCCGCCTGTTGCCGGCCGGGCCGTTGCGCGAGCCGGTCTCCCGGATGGCCGACGTGGACTTCATCATCAGCAATCTGCTGTCGAACCAGCAGGCGCCGGCCCTGCCCGTGGCCGCCACGCGGGCCCGCCGCATCAACATGCGCCTGCAGGCGGCATTCGTACGCCGGCTGCAGGACGGCCAGGCCATCTCCTGGCTCGACTGGCTGCGTCAACACGGGCACATGAAACTGAGCGCCGCCGCCGCCATCGGCCGTCCCGAGCGGTTTTTCGCCATGCTGCGCAGTCAGGGTGCTCAGCTGTTCGACACGCTAGCGCTGCCCGACCATCACGACTACGTGGAATCGCCCTTCGGCTCCCTGCGCGGCGATGCTGTCCTGATCACCGCGAAAGACGGGGTCAAATGCGGCAAGTTTCACGACCCCCGATTGTGGGTGGTCGAAGCCGAGCCCGTGTTTTCCGATCCCGATTGGACCGACGAGGTGGTGCGGCGGCTGGAACAGATGCGGCAACGGACGCAGCACGTCGTTCGCGACGATCGAACGCCTTTGAATTAAACTGTTCGTTTATCGACTGAACGCGGAACCATCCATGCAATCCCGCTTACTTGAAATACTGGTTTGCCCTGTGACCAAGGGGGCGCTGCGCTACGACCGCGAACGGCAGGAACTGATCAGCCAAAGCGCCAAGCTCGCCTATCCCGTCCGCGACGGCATCCCCATACTCTTGCCCGAGCAGGCGCGCCGTTTGGACACGACGGATTCGGCTTCCGAAGCATGAGCTTCATCGTCGTCATTCCGGCCCGCATGGCCTCCACCCGTTTGCCGGACAAACCACTGCTGGACATCGGCGGGCGCCCCATGGTGATACGCACGGCGGAACAGGCCGCGCTGTCCGGCGCGCAACGCATCCTGATCGCCACGGACGACATCCGCGTTCAGCAAGCGGCCGATGAATACGGCTACGAGTCGCTCATCACCCGCGCCGAGCATCCCACGGGCACGGACCGGCTGGCGCAAGTCGCGCAGCAGCTGGAGTGGCCCGACGACGCGGTCGTGGTGAACGTCCAGGCCGACGAGCCTCTGATCGAGCCCGAGCTCATCGACCTGGTGGCCGGCGCGCTGCGCGGCGCGGACGATGCCGCGATCGCGACCTGCGCCGCCCCCATCGACGATGCGCAAGTCCTGTTCGATCCCAATGTCGTCAAAGTCGTCTGCACGCACCTGGGACGCGCGCTCTATTTTTCCCGCGCTCCCATTCCCTGGGCGCGCGACGCGCTGGCCGACGGCCGGCAACGCGTCGCCGATGGCCTTCCCGCCTTGCGGCACATCGGCCTTTATGCGTATCGCGCGGCGTTTCTACGCGCCTACCCCTCGTTGCCCCCGGGACCGCTGGAGCGCTACGAATCGCTGGAGCAGCTTCGCGCCATGGAGAACGGCCACGTCATCGCAGTGGAACGTTGCCCGGCCGTGCCTGCTCCCGGCGTCGACACGCCGGCGGACCTCCGGCGAGTGCGCGAGATTTTCGCAAACAGGCAGTAAACCCGCTACGTTGCGGTCCACGCCCAAGCACAGATTGCTGCGATGCGGCATAATCCAAAAAGTTTCAGAAAAATCCAGGAGGAATTCATGCGATTGATTTTGCTCGGCCCGCCGGGCGCAGGCAAAGGAACACAGGCCGCGTTCATTACCGAAAAATTCGGTATACCCCAAATATCCACGGGCGATATGTTGAGAGCCGCCGTCAAAGCGCAGACCCCTCTGGGCAAGGAAGCCAAGAAAGTCATGGATGCGGGCGGTCTGGTATCGGACGACCTGATCATAGGCCTGGTGCAAGACAGGCTCGAACAGGACGACTGCAAGCGGGGCTACCTTTTCGACGGCTTCCCGCGCACGATTCCCCAGGCGGACGCGTTGAAAAACGCGAGCATCCCCTTGGACTTCGTCGTGGAAATCTCCGTGCCCGAAGAGAACATCATCGAGCGGATCAGCGGACGCCGCGTGCATCCGGCCAGCGGACGCAGCTACCACACCAGCTTCAACCCGCCTGCCAAGCCCGGCATCGACGACGTCACCGGCGAAGCCCTCGTACAGCGCGACGACGACAAAGAAGAAACCGTCAGGCACCGCCTGACCGTCTACAAAGAGCAAACCCGCCCCTTGGTCGATTACTATTCGAACTGGGCGGCGTCCGGCGACCCCCAGGCCCCCGCGTACCGTCAGCTGTCCGGCCTGGGCTCCGTGGACGAAATCCGCGAGCGCATCCTGAAGGCCATCGGCGCCTGATGTCCGGTCCCGGCCGACGGCGGCCGGACCGAAGCTGGAACACACACTTTCTTCGCGAGACAGGCATGGAAATCAAAGACAAAGTTTTCGTTGTTACCGGCGGCGCATCGGGCCTGGGCGCGGGCACCGTAAGAATGCTGACGGCCCAGGGCGCCAAGGTCGTGCTGGCCGATCTGCAAGACGAGCCGGGCCGGGAACTGGCGCAGGAGCTGCGGCAGACTTACGTACACTGCGACGTCACGCAGGAAACGGACGGCCAGGCCGTCATCGCCGCGGCGCTCGATCAAGGCCCGCTTTTCGGACTGGTCAATTGCGCCGGCATCGCGCCCGCCGCGCGGATCGTCGGAAAAAACGGCCCTCATGCCTTGGATTTGTTCCAGAAGACCGTTGCGGTGAATCTTTTCGGCACGTTCAATATGTGCCGCCTGGCGGCGTCCGCCATGAGCGAAAACACGCCCGAGCCCACGGGCGAGCGCGGCGTCCTGATCAATACCGCCTCGGTGGCGGCCTTCGACGGCCAGATCGGCCAGGCAGCCTATTCCGCGTCGAAAGCCGCGGTGGCCGGCATGACCCTGCCCATCGCTCGCGATCTGGCAAAGCTCGGCATACGCTGCATGACCATCGCGCCCGGCATCTTCGGCACGCCCATGATTTTCGGCATGCCCCAGGAAGTCCAGGACTCGCTGGGCGCAAGCATCCCCTTCCCTTCGCGCCTGGGCCGTCCGGAAGACTTCGCCAAGCTGGTCCATAGCATCATTACCAACGAAATGCTCAATGGCGAAACCATCCGCCTGGACGGCGCCATTCGCATGGCGCCGAAATAGCCAGGCGCATACCGGCGACCATGAGCCTGTTCAAGTCAGCTGCCACCGTCAGCAGCTTTACCCTGCTATCGCGCATCACCGGCTTGCTGCGCGACATCATGATCGCCGGATCTTTCGGGGCCGGCCCTCTAACCGACGCGTTCTGGGTAGCATTCCGCATCCCCAATCTATTGCGGCGCCTTTTCGCGGAAGGCGCTTTTTCCCAGGCCTTCGTTCCCATACTCGGCCAAGCGCGCCAGCAGCGCGGGGCCGAAGAAGTCAGGATATTGCTCGACCGTGTCGCGCTGTTGCTGACGTTCGCGTTGATGCTCGTCACGCTGGCGGGCATCGTCTGCGCGCCATGGGTCGTCAGCGCCATGGCCAGCGGCCTGAGGGCGGCGCAGCGCCATCAGGAATTCGAAGCCGCGGTCTGGATGACGCGCCTGATGTTTCCCTACATCCTGTGCATGTCCCTGGTCGCGTTCGCCTCGGGCGTGCTCAATACCTGGAGCCGGTTCGCCGTGCCGGCGTTCACCCCGGTATTGCTCAACCTCTCGATGATCGCGGCGGCCCTGCTGCTGACCGCCTATTTCGAGCCCCCGATCTACGCGCTGGCCGCCGGGGTCATGATAGGCGGCGTCGCCCAGCTGGCAGTCCAGCTGGCCGCCCTGGCCCGCCTGGGATTGCTGCCGCGCTATTCGCTCAAGATCAGGCAAGCGTGGCGGGATCCCACGGTGCAGCGCATCATGCATCAGATGCTGCCCGCCATCCTGGGCGTATCGGTGGCGCAGATATCCTTGCTGATCAATACCAACATCGCGACGTGGCTGACGCCGGGCAGCGTCACGTGGCTGTCGTTCGCCGACCGCCTGATGGAGTTCCCGACGGCGCTGCTAGGCGTTGCATTGGGAACCGTGTTGCTGCCCAGCCTGTCGGCTGCCCATTCCAGTCAGGAGCCGGGGCGCTATAGCGCCCTGCTGGACTGGGGACTGAAGCTGGTCATGCTGCTCGGGCTGCCCGCTGCGCTGGGCATGGCGCTATTGTCGGACGGGCTGGTCGCCGTGCTGTTCCATTACGGCGCCTTCACCGGCCACGACGCGGCCCAGACCCAGCTGGCCGTCATGGCCTACTCGGCGGGCATACTGGGCATGCTCGCCATCAAGATCCTGGCCCCAGGCTTTTACGCCAAGCAGGACATACGCACGCCCGTCAGGATCGCCCTTCTCATACTGGTCCTGACGCAGTTGATGAACCTGGTTTTCGTCCCCCTGTTCGATCACGCGGGATTGGCGCTGTCGATCGGCCTGGGCGCGACGGCCAACGCCGCGCTCCTGGTGATCATGCTCATACGCCGCAAGATCTATCAGCCCGGCGCAGGCTGGAGCCGCTTCCTGCTTCGCATGGTGCCGGCCTTGGCCGCCCTGGCCGCCGCCCTGTGGGCGGCGCGGCAGATGGACTGGCTGGCGATGGGCGGCCAGCCCGGCTTGCGGGCGCTATGGCTGGCCGGCGTGTTGTGCGGCTGCATGCTCGTGTACTTCGGCGCGCTTTTCCTGTCGGGCTTCAGAACTCGGGACTTTACACGTCGCCGCAACTAAGCTAGAATAGCTGTCTTTGCCAATCAAACTTTTTCGGCGAACTCGTTTTGCCGTACTGAAATTCCTTTTCAGGATTTACGCAACAGGATCACAGACCACAATGGCCAATTCCGCCCAAGCCCGCAAGCGCGCACGCCAAGCCGTTCAGCGCAACAAACACAACGCCAGCCTTCGTTCCATGCTGCGCACTTCCATCAAGCGCGTACGCCAAGCCATCGCCGCGGGCGACAAGGCCGCCGCGACGGAAGTCTTCCAGAAAACCACGAGCATCATCGATCGTGTGGCTGACAAGAACATCATCCACAAGAACAAGGCTGCCCGCCATAAGAGCCGTTTGGCCGCCGCCGTCAAGGCAATCGCCTGATTATTGCGTAGCTGTTTGAAAGGCAAAAGCAGTCTGGGCGTAAGCCCGAAAAAAAGGACGCCTCGGCGTCCTTTTTCATTGAGCGCAGCCACCATAAAAAAGCCCCGTCAGGAACGGGGCGGATCGGCGTCGACGCATTCGGACGTCTTCAAATTATTGCTTTGCGCAAAATCGCACACGAATTTCCAGGCCAGGGGCTCGAGTTCGCGCAGCCGGTGATCGACTACGACGCTGCGGATTCCATCGACGTGCATGGGCAGCGCATACGGAGAATAGCTCAAAAGGCCGCCCGAGGCGCCGGGGGGACGAAACCGGGACATGACGCCGGCAAGGCGCTCGGCCCAGTCGCTGGGGCGAAAGACTTTGCCATCCTTGGTGACGCCGTGAATAATAAGCTTTTGCACAAGACTATGCCATCGTGATTGCGAGTTCGCACGCTGAAGGGATCAGGCGCTTTGCCAGCCTGCGCTCGGCATTGTATCGCATCGCAGCAATTCGTTTTTGCTGAAAAGACCAGCACAAGGTAAGATGACTTTTTTACACAAGGCCATCTATGTCTGACGCTATTTCGCCCCCCGGCCCATTGCGCCATTTCCTGCAGTTTCGCGACTTCTCCAAATCCGAAATCCTATACGTACTGGATCGCGCCCGTCTCATAAAAGACAAGTTCAAGCGCTACGAGCCGCATCGCACCCTGCATGACCGCAACCTGGCCATGGTGTTCGAAAAAGCCAGCACCCGCACCCGCGTCTCGTTCGAGGCCGGCATGTATCAGCTGGGCGGCGCCGTCATACACCTGACGACGGGCGATTCGCAGCTCGGCCGCTCGGAACCCATCGAAGATACCGCCCGGGTCATTTCCCGCATGGTGGATCTGGTCATGATCCGCACGTTCGAGCAAACGCGCATCGAACGCTTTGCCTCGCATTCGCGCGTTCCCGTCATCAACGGCCTGACCAACGAGTACCATCCCTGCCAGATCCTGGCCGACATCCTGACATTCATCGAGCACAAGGGTCCGATCGAGGGCAAGACGATCGCCTGGATCGGCGACGGCAACAACATGGCCTATACTTGGCTGCAGGCCGCCGAGATCCTCGGCTTTCGCCTGCACGTATCCGCCCCGCCCGGCTACCGCCTGGAGTCCGAGCGCATAGGCCGGCCCGACCCGTCCATTTTCCAAGAGTTCGACGATCCGCGCGCAGCCTGCCGAGGCGCCCACCTGGTCACGACCGACGTCTGGACCAGCATGGGATACGAAGACGAAAACGAAATACGCCGCAAGGCATTCGCGAACTGGCGCGTCGATGCGGACATGATGGCCTGCGCCGTTCCGGAAGCGCTATTCATGCACTGCCTGCCCGCGCACCGGGGTGAGGAAGTGACAGGCGACGTCATAGACGGCCCGCAAAGCGTCGTGTGGGACGAAGCGGAAAACCGCTTGCACGTGCAAAAGGCGCTGATGGAATTCCTGCTGCTGGGACGGCTGGACGGATAGGAAAAAAACGCGGCTTACGCCGCGTTTTTCATGTCATGCCGATTCTTCTTATTTTTCGTCCTTGCCTTTCAGCTGGGGCAGCGCGGACTGCCCGGACGACGCGAGCAAGCCCGCCTTGGCATACGTGAACAGTTTCTCGCGGGTATCCACGATATCCAGATTGCGCATGGTCAGCTGGCCGATGCGGTCACGCGGCGAGAACGTGGACTCGCCCTTTTCCATGGTCAGGCGTTCAGGCTGATAGGTCAGGTTCGGCGAACGGGTATCCAGAATCGAATAATCATTG
>CAZKBT010000035.1:0-36125 GCA_964551305.1 uncultured Burkholderiaceae bacterium | reverse complement strand
GGACAGCACCGCGTTGGATAGGGGCGGACGCTCGTACGGCGCAATCGCCTCGTCTCCCAGCAGAACGATTTCCACGTCCCGCCTCAGTTCGCGCAGCGTCCGCGCGGCCCATGCGCCCGATTGGCCGGCGCCGACTATGACTGTTTTCATGCCGGCGCCCTAGCTCGCTACCCGCAGATAAATGACGCCGTCCTGCACACGCAAGTCGTGGCAGCGAATGGCCTCGGTACAAGGCGCGCTCATGGCCCGCCCCGAACGGATATCAAACGTGCCTTCGTGCAACGGGCATTCGATCAAGTGCCCATCCTGGATCAAGCCGTCCGACAAATCCGCATCGCCATGCGTGCACTTGTTGTCCGTCGCGAAGAACGCCCCGGCGACGTTGTACAGGCAGACCTCCCTTCCATCAACCCGGACGGCATGCGTGTCGTCCTCGTCGATATCGGCACATTGCGCCACGGCAACCCACTCGTCGTCCATCATTGCTCTCCCGTCATGACGTCGATGTAGTGGTTCTCCAGATGGTGCAGCGCTTCCTCCAGCGGAGCCATCGGGCCCGGCTGAAAGAATTTCGACCCCGACGCGTTCTGCAAGGACTCGACCATCGCGGCGTCTTCGTAAATGATCTGCTCGACGAAACCGCTGTACTTTTTCAGCTCCTCGTCGAAATCGGGAATGGAAAAGGCCTCTTCGGGAAACAGCAGGTAGCAGACGACTCGCGTGGTGCCGGGAGAGGTGGGCCATACATGCCACATGCGCAGGCTATCGGCCCGCATGGACAGGTTCAGGTTCGGATAAATTCCGGCCTTGCAGGCGATGCCCGAAGACTTGTCCTTCGCCCATGGCAGCGTCGGGAAAACTTGTTCGCCCGACTTCGAATGGGGACGCGCTTCGTACTGCGTATGCCAGCCGCCGTCCTTTTCGAGGTTGAACTTGATTTTCTCGCCTTTGACGAATCCGCCGAAAGTGCTTTTGTGGATCACGCCCACGTGATAGATGTCGATCAGGTTCTCGACGAGGAATTTCCAGTTGCACTTTACGTCTATCTCCACCTTATGCGCGGTTTTGCATTCGCCCGACTGGAACCACCACAACTTTTCCTCGTACGTGGCTATGAAATCTTCGAACGGCCTTGGATTCTCGGAGAAGGTGGTGAAGATCCAGCCACGCCAGATTTTCACCGGCAGGGGCTTCATGCGCGCTCCCTTGAGATCGACCTCGGACTCCTTCATGCCGGGCGCCGCGATCAGCTTTCCTCCCACGTCGAACAGCCAGGCATGATAAGGACAGCTGAAATCCTTGGCGTTCCCGCATCCATTGGCCACCGCGACGCCGCGGTGCAGGCACATGTTCATACAGACGCTGATCTCGTCGTCGGCCGGACGCGAAATCAATATCGGCTCGTCCATGACGCTGAAGGTCATGTAATCGCCGACATTCGGAATTTCATCGACACGCCCGACGGACAGCCAATGCGTCATGAAGATCCGCTCTTTCTCCATTGCATATATTTCCGGCGAGCTGTACACGCCGCCCGGAAGATGGCGCGCGCCGAGCAGGTTCTTTCGGGTGAGCTCGAAGCGGGGAGCAAGTTGTTTGAGCTGTACGACAGCGGGTTGCATGATGTGTCTCCATATCGTGGTTCGTTTGCCTGGACGGCTTGACATGGTCGATTCTAGAAAAATAGTCGATCGATGTATAGATCGACTGTATAATCGATGTAAGTTTAGAAGGAAACGCCATGAGCAAGTCCCTCCATTCCCCGGCGCCCGAAGACGACGGAGCGCACGCGATCGCCGATCAAGTCAACGACGTGGACTACCTCGATCGGGAGGCGGCCCTGGCCGTGCTCGGCATCAAGAAGGAATCGCTTTATACCTATGTCAGCCGCGGCTTGATACGCACGATTTCCGAGCCTGGAAAGAGAACCCATCTCTACCGGAAGTCCGACATCGAGAAACTGAAGACGCGCGCCGCCGCGAAATCGGGCGGACAACGCATCGCGCCCAGCCTACGCTACGGCGAACCCGTCGTGCAAACCTGGGTATGCGAGATCACTGACGCGGGGCCGCGCTACCGCGGCCATCTTGCAACAACGCTTGCCCGCGACGGACATACTCTCGAATATGCGGCGGATCTGATCTGGGGAGGGATGCCGCCCATGCGGGACCTGCCCTGGGGCGAAGCCGATCAAGAGGACATGTCCTGCGCAAGCATGCTGGTCAAGCAGTGCCGCGCACCCTTCTCCGCGCCGGAGGCCATGGCGCATATCGCGGTGGCGCTTGCCTCCAAGGATCGCATGGAAAGCGGCGACGCGCGACACAGCGAAGCACGATCGGTCGGTATGCGCCTGCTGAACGCATTCGCCGGCGTGTGCGGGCGGTTCGGCCCCCGGCGCGCCTACCAGCCTCGCGGACAAAACGAATTCATCGCGGAGCGCCTGCTCAAGGGTTTCGGCCTGGACAAGAACAAAAGCCGCGACAGCCTCTTGAAAACAGTGAACGCCGCATTGGTGCTCAGCGTGGACAACGAACTTTCCACCCCGACCTTTTGCGCGCGCATCAGCGCCTCCACTGGCGCCGACCTGTACTCGTGCGTGGCGGCCGCCCTGATGGCGCAGAGCGGCCCGATGCAAATGGGAGGCTCAAGCCATCTCGAAGCCTACCTGCAAACCATGCTGGAGAATCCCGGCCGCAAAGGGCGCAGCGAATTGAATATCCCGTGCTTCAACCATCCTCTGTACACCAAAGATCCGCGCGCGGAACTGATCCTCGAACACCTGGCAGGCCTGGACGAGACATCGCCCGTGCGCGCGACGCTGTTGAAGTTCGTGCAGCGCACCTATCAGGACACGTCCCAGTACCCCAACCTGTTTGCGGCGCTGGTCATCTTATCCATGTCGCTGGGCCTGCCTGCCGGCAGCGCCGCATTCCTGCATACGCTGAGCAGAAGCGCGGGGTGGATCGCGCACGCGGCCGAACAGCGGCTGTCGGGCACCATGCTCAGGCCCCGGGCGCGTTACATGGGAAACGCCAGCTGACCCTTGCGGCACGGGGCACGCTTCAAGTCCTTATCAGGCCGGCTATCAAGGTCCTCAGCCATCTGTTGGCCGGGTCCTTGTGGGCGCGTCGATGCCAAAACTGCCGCACCCGGGCGCCTGGGATCGCGAACGGCAAAGGCAGTTTCTGCAACATATGCATGCCGGCCACCGCATTCTCGGGCACCGTGGCGATCAGGTCGGACTCGGCCACGATGGCCGACGCGCCATAGTAATGCGTGACTTTGAGCTTGATGTGGCGGCGGCGGCGCAATGCCGCCAAAGCATCCTCGACCAGGCTGTCGGTGCTGCCGGCCAAGGATACGACATGGTCTTCAGCCAGGTAGGCATCCAAGGTCAACTCGTCGGTCACGTTCGGATGCCCTTTTCGGGCGATGCACAAATACCTGTCCTCGAACAAAAGCTGTTGATAGAACCCCCTCTGCAAAAAAGCAATATTGCCGATCGCCAAATCAATGTCGCCCGAACGCAAGGCCTGGGCGTATTCCGCCTGCGGCTGGCGTATCGCCTCGATACGGATATCGGGGGCGGCCGTTTTCAACGCCCGCATCAGTTTCGGCAATATCACCCGCTCTCCCACATCGGACGTCAGCAAGCGGAACGTGCGGGCACTGGTCGAAGGATCGAATCCTATCGAGCTCGTCAAAGAACGTTCGATGGCGTTCAACGCCTCTTGCACGGGCGGCGCCAATGCCGTGGCCAGCGCAGTGGGCTCCATCGCGCCGTTGGAACGGACGAACAACGGATCGTCGCATTGGTCTCGAAGACGCCGCAGCGCATTGCTCATGGCCGCCTGCGTCAAGCCCACCTGCAGCGCCGCCTGCGACACGCTGCGAGCGGTATAAATGGCGACAAACACCCGGAGCAGGTTGAGATCGAAATTCTTAATATTCATATTATGAATACCAATAGTATGCATTATTGATTTGACATAGCATACCTCGTGCGCCGACCATAGTCTCCCATCACTCAAGATCAAGCAGGTTACGCACGGATGGCACACCAAGCAATCATCGATACGCCCGTACTCGTCGTCGGCGCAGGCCCGGTCGGACTGGCCATGGCCATCGACCTGGGCGCGCGCGGCATCCCCAGCATCCTTATAGAGCAAGGCGATGGCACGATCGAGCACCCGCGCACGGGGCTGGTTGCGATACGCACCATGGAAGCGTTCAGGCGCTGGGGCATCGCCGACCAAGTGCGCGGGTGCGGGTTTCCGGAAGACTATGAGCTATCCATGGTGTTCTGCACGTCGCTGACCGGCTTCCTGCTGGACCGAGAACCCTACCCCAACATGCGCGATGCGCCGACGCCTCCTGAAACGCCCGAGAAAAAACAACGCTGTCCTCAACTCTGGCTCCAGCCCATTCTGCTCCAGGCCGCGTTGGACAATCCGCTGACGTCCGTCATGTTCAAACACCGATTCGAACGGTTCGAGCAGACGTCCGACCACGTCGATGCCATCGTGCGCGATCTGGAGACGGGCCAGGCGAAGACGATACGGGCTCGATACCTTATAGGCTGCGACGGACCCTCCAGTCTGGTTCGCGCTCAAGCCGGCATCGACATGCAAGGCCGTCTACTCAGCTACTCGATCAATATCCTGATCCAGGCTCCGAATCTGGCCGCGCAACACCCTATGGGCGAAGGCGAACGCTATATGTTCGTCGGCCCCGCCGGCATGTGGGGCAACCTTACCGTCGTGGACGGATCGGACATCTGGCGACTGACGGTGCTGGGATCCAACGACAAAATCCCGCTGGACACGTTCGATGCCCGCCATTGGGTGTGCAAAGCGTTCGGCACGCTGGACGATCCCGGGCGTATTCCTTTCGACGTGCTGTCGGTCACGCCGTGGCGCCGCAGCGAAATGCTCGCCACGCGCTATGTGAACGGCCGTGTTGCGCTGGTCGGCGACTCCGCCCATACCATGTCGCCCACCGGAGGCATGGGGATGAACACGGGCATCCAGGAAGCGGTCGACATTGGCTGGAAACTGCAAGGCTTGCTGCAAGGCTGGGCGGGCCCCAAGCTATTGCCCAGCTATGAAGTCGAACGACGCCCCATCGCAGAGCGCAACACCAGCTTTTCCACGCAGAACTTCAAGGCATGGCAAGACACGCCCGAGCCCGACGCCGTCTGTGACGACACGCCCGAAGGCGCGGCCGTGCGCGCCGCCATCGGCAAACGGCTGCGCGACTCGACCCGCGTGGAATGGGAATCGATGGGCCTGCAGCTGGGCCATCGTTATGAAAATTCGCCGATCTGCGTGCCCGACGGCACCGCTCCGACGCCGGACGATTTCAGGCTATACGTTCCCACGGCGCGCCCTGGCTCTCGCGCCCCGCACGCATGGCTGAAGGACGGGCGTTCCACACTCGACCTCTTCGGCGAGTGCTTTGTATTGCTGCACTTTCGCGACGATGACACCCACGACCCCGCTGCCTTGGTCGACGCCTTCTCCGACCGGAAGATACCGCTGATGACGGTAACGCTGAACGAGCCGGACATCGCCGCGCTTTACGAGCGCCGCTTCGTCCTCGTCAGGCCTGACGGCCATGTCGCCTGGCGCGCGGATGCGATCGACGATGCATTGCTGATTGCCGATGTCGTGCGCGGCGCCCGATGAACTTTTAAAAAACGCAACGAGAAAACAGGAGACAACTCATGACCTTGCACAAAACGCTGAAATCACTCGTGACCTGTGGCACCGTCCTGCTGGCAACGGCCCTGGGCTCGCCGGCGTGGGCGCAGGACGCCAGCGCCTATCCCGCTCGCCCCGTCACTTTCATCGTGCCCTACACTGCCGGAGGCAGCAACGATGTCGTGGCGCGCATACTGGGCGAAAAACTCGGCTCATACTGGAAACAGTCCGTCGTAGTGGAAAACAAACCCGGCGCCGGCGGCAATCTGGGCGCCAGCATGGTGGCCCGCGCGGCGCCCGACGGCTATACCTTGCTGATCACGCCCAACAATCTGCTGACGATGAATCCCGCCATGTACAAAAAGACGGGGGTAGGCTACGATCCGCTGAAGGACTTCTCCTTGATTTCCCTCATTGCTACCGGCCCCATCCTCCTGGCCGTCAACGCCAAGCTGCCGGTCAATTCCGTCGGCGAGCTTATCGCTTACGCAAAGGCCCATCCGGAAGGATTGAGCTATGCGTCCGCCGGCGTGGGAACGCCGCACCACCTGACGGCTGAACTGCTCAAGTCGATGGCCGGCATGGATATGCTGCACGTTCCTTATCGGGGCGCCGTGCCGGCCGTCACGGATCTGGCCGCGGGTCGGGTGGACGTGATGTTCGGCATCCCGAATTCGCTGATGCCGTTCGTCAAGCGCGGCGATATCAAAGCACTGGCGATCAGCGGTCCCGAGCCGGTCCCCAGCCTGCCGAACATGCCCACCATCGCCGCCGAAGCATTGCCGGACTTCAACTCGACCTTGTGGATCGGCCTTGCCGCGCCAGCCGGCACACCCTTGCCCGTCATCGAAAAAATCAACGCGGACATCGCCAAAGCCATGAAAGAAAAGGACGTCATCGCGGCGCTGGAAGCGCAAGGGCTGGCCCCCGCCTGGAACACGCCCGAGCAATTCCGGGCAATGGCCAAGGAAGATGCCGAAAGGTGGACTGCGCTGATCGAAGAGAAGAACATCAGCGCGGAATAAGCGGCGGCGGGCTCCGTATTACCCGCGTCTGCTCACCCGCCGAGCTGCTCCAGAACAAGATCATATAAAGGCTGGGCAGCCGGGCCAAACACATGGCCACGCCTATGGAACAGCTCGATGGCACGACAAACAGTCGGCTTGACGAGCGGCACCACGCATAAACCCGTGCGGCCGATGACATCGCATGCGCCCAGGGGCAGGATGGCTATGCCGGCGCCGCCCGCGACCAGGCCGACCGCCGTGGCCAGGTGCTGCACTTCATATGCGAACCACAAACTCAGCTTGTTCTCGCTGATCACGGCTTCCGTCTGCAGCCGCAGCCCGCTGAGCGAACCGATACCGATTAGGGGCTGGCCGGCCAGGCTGCGCCAGGCAAGTCGCTTTCTCTTCGCCAATGGATGGTGCCGAGGACACACCATGACAACAGGGTCGCGAAACAAAGTGACGCAATCCAGTTCGTTGTGCCTTGCGGGCAGGACCGATATCCCGAATTCGGCCTCGCCCCGCAGGACCGCCTGGCGAATCTCGGTGGCGGAACGGTCGAGTATCTGGATTCGATTGCGCGGATAGCGCTCTCCATACAACGCTATTACCCGAGACATCCGGCCGGCCGCAACGGTGGGCAAACAGCCCATCACCACATGCCCATACCCATGCATGGTGCTTTCTTTCAGCTCCGCCAGGGCGGCCGACATTTCGCGCACCAGCCTGCGAGCGCGCGGCAGAAAATCCGCTCCCGGTTGCGTCAGGGAAACGCTGCGGGTCGTGCGCGCCAGCAGCTTTCCGCCGACGGCGGCCTCCAGCTTGACGATACGCCGGCTCAGGGCGGTCTGGGAGAGATGGAGACGATCCGCCGCTTGGCTGAAGCTTCCAAGATCAGCGACCGCAACGAACGCTTCCACACCCAGGATGTCGAAATTGTGCATGGCCGATTTATGTAAGTTGTACATATATGGATGAACAAAATGCATTGTACATACACGGCATCGGCCTCCTACAATTCCTCTTGTTCACATCCACGGTCTGCTCGCATACGAGGAACAAGGAGACAAGATGCGCGATGTCGAGTCGCTAAAGCCCTGGCTTGGACGCCGGCAAGACCAGCATGACGACGTGTCGAGCGTGTTGGCCACGCGTATGGCGGCCTTGCTGGACCGGTCCGCCATGTTCCGGGCCGGCGACGCGCTGCCCATGCACTGGTATCCCATCCTGTTTGGCGAGACGGCCCCGCAAAGCTCGCTGGCGCAGGACGGTCATCCGGAAAAAGGGGACTTTCTTCCTCCGATCCCGCTTCCCAAACGCATGTTCGCCGGCAAACGGGTCGAGTTCATCGCGCCTTTACGCATCGGCGAACGGGTGAGGAAGACGTCGGTGATTCACGCGATCACGCCTAAGACAGGCCGATCCGGTCCGATGTGTTTCGTGACGGTGCGCCACGAAATCGTGGGCGAAACAGGCCTCGCCGTCGTCGAGGAGCAGGACATCGTCTACAAGGCGGCATCCCGCACGGCGGCGCACTCATCCCGGGCACCCCATCATCGCGACGTCCACGCGGACGCGCGCCAGAAAGGCAAGCTCTTGGGCCGGCCCCGGATCATTACCCCCGACGCCATGATGCTATTTCGCTATTCCGCGATCACCTTCAACGCCCATCGCATCCACTATGACCTGGAGTACGCTCGGAATCAGGAAGATTACCCGGCGCTGGTGGTCAATGGCGGATTGACGCTCTTGCTCATATGGCAATACGCCGCCGACAACGACTGGATGATGACGCACTCCGCCTCCCGAAATCTACGTCCCCTGTACGTTGACCAACCCTTGGCCTTGCATGCGGAACAGCGTAAGGAAGGCAAGGTCATCGTGGCGACGGATCCGGACGGCAACACCGCGGTCGAGGCGGCGATAACGGAGCGAGACGCATGAGCGGCGGCGCATTGGAAGGAATTCGGATCATCGACCTGTCATCGGTCGTCGTGGGCCCGCTCGCCACGCAAATCCTGGCTGACCACGGCGCCGATGTCATCAAGGTGGAAGGGCCCGGCGGCGACATCGGACGCTATTTGGCGGGCAAGGGGCGCAATGACGGCATGTCGCCCAAGTACCTGCACCTGAACCGCAACAAGCGCTCGGTCTGCCTGGACCTGAAAACCACGCAAGGCCATCGCGTTCTGATGCGTCTGCTGGAAACAGCCGACGTGCTGCTGTGGAATGTGCGTCCGGCCTCCATGGAACGGCTAGGGCTGGGCTATGACGCGATAAGACGCGTCAAGCCGGACATCATCTACTGCGGCATGTTCGGCTTCGGCCAGGCCGGGCGTTATCGCGACATGCCAGCCTACGACTCCATCATCCAAGGCGTTTCCGGAGTCGCCGATTTGAATCGGCGCGTCTTGGGCGCGCCCGCCTACGTGCCTTTTGTGCTGGCCGACCGCACCGTCGGCCTGATCGGCGCGCACCTCATCACGATGGCGCTGCTGCATCGCATGAAGACCGGCGAAGGGCAGCGCATCGAGGTTCCCATGTACGAGAACATGGTGACCCAGGTCATGACGGAGCACATGTATCTGAGCACCTTCGACCCGCCCTTGGGCGGTACGGGCGATCCGCGCGTGCTGGATCCCGGCAACCGGCCCATTCCCACCCTCGACGGCTACATATGCATCTCGGCCAACACCGATACGCAGGCCCATGCGCTATTCGACGCGATGGAACGACCCGAGCTCAAGACGGATCCGAGGTTTACAACGGTTGCCGCACGGTTCAGGAATGTGCGAGAGTACTTTCGCCTGAGACGCGAAGCCATGGCGATGCGAACCACGCAAGAATGGATGGAGATCTTTCGCCGGCGCGACATTCCCGCCGCGCCCTGCAATACGCTGGAGTCGCTGATGAGCGACCCGCATCTGAACGACGTGGGCTTGTTTCAGAAGCGCGAGCACCCCACGGAAGGCGCCATCATGGACATAGCGCCGGCCAACACGATGTCGGCCGGCATGCGAAAGGACTGGATCCCCGCGCCGCGACTAGGCCAGGATACCGCGAACGTTCTGGAAGAAATCGGCTACACGAAAGAAGAAATCGCGAAAATGGCGGCCGGCGGCTCAGTGCGGGTCGCTGGCGATGCGGCCAGGCGGGCGTTCAATAGCGACCGCACACGCCGCCATGAATAGCGCCGCCTCGGGATCGGAAGTCCTCGCATGACCCGATTGGCCGGTTCATCGCTCGCTCCCGGGTTGATGATTGTCGGGACGTTGAGAAAAACGGCGTTCGAATACGCCTTCGGCTATCCGGTTCTTGAGAATCTCGATGGATCCTCCGGCGATCATCCAGCCACGGCAACGGCGCACGCAATATTCGACCAAAGACTCGCGGCTGTACCCCACGCCTCCCATTACCTGTAAAGCCTCGTTCGCCACCTCGAAGCCGACCTGGTTGCAGTAAGCCTTCGCCATGGCGGTTTCCATCGGCGAAGGAAATCCGGTATCCGCATTCGTGGCTGCGCGATAGAGCAACAGCTGCGCCGCGTCCAGCTTGATTTTCATGTCGGCGAATTTCCACTGCAGCCCCTGGAATTCGCACAGCAGCCGGCCGAATTGCTTACGCTGCAAAGCCCACTGCCGCGCCTCTTCATAAGCGTACCGTCCGAGCGCCAGGGAACGCGCCGTATTACCTATTCGTTCGACATTGAAGCCGGCCATCTGCTTTTTGAACCCGCCGCTGCCCAGAACCACGTCTTCATCGCCGACATAGACGTCGTCGAAGTGGATTTCCGCCCACTCCTCGCCGGACATGAACCGCGAGCGCTTGCCCAGCGTTACGCCGGTGGAACGAGTTTTTATGATGACGGAGCCAATGCCGTCCAAACCGGGCCCGAACCTGACATAGGTCAAAATAAAATCGGCATGAGGGCCGTGTGTAGTGAAAATCTTGGCGCCGTTGATGCGCCAACCCTTGCCGTCCTTCGTGGCGCGCGTGCGCAGCTCGGTCACCGCCGAGCCGGCCTCGCTCTCGGTCATGCCCACGGATATCAACGCCTCGCCGGCCAGCAATGGGCGCAGATACGCCTCTTTCTGGCGGGCCGAGCCGTACTCGGCCAGCACGCGTATGGCGCCGAAGTTGCCCGCCTGGACCACGTCGGCGCTGCGCGGGCAAATCGAAGCGACTGTTTCAATGGCGATCACGGCGTCCATTACCGTGCCTCCCGCGCCGCCGTCCTCCGACGAGATGGTGATACCCAACAGGCCTTGCCCCGCCAGCGAACGGGAAACGTCCCATGGATAATCCCTGCTATGCGCGCGCTGGAGCGCATCTTTCTGCAGGTTTTTTTCCGCGTAGCGACGGACAGCGTCCTGAAAACTGCTTTGTTCCGGCGTCGGTTCGAAATTCATAAGCATGCCTAAGCAAAACGTGGAAAGAAATGTCTAGTCGGCTGAAGCCACGCGCATGCGCAACAAGCCATCAACGGCAACGATGCCATCCGTGTTGACGAACAGGGGGTTGATCTCCGCTTCCAGAACGATCGGCCTCCCGCACTCGGCGAGACGGGAAAAATCCGAGACGGCGCGCGCCAACGCGGCGCAGTCGCCTGGAGGCAGGTTGCGATAACCGCGGATGAGCCGAGTCTGGCGGACCTCCAGTATCATTTCCCATGCCTGCTCGAACGACACGGGTGCAATACGCAATGAGAAATCCGGCGCCAGCTCGGCGGTGATGCCGCCCGCGCCCAGCAGCACCGTGGGCCCCACCATGGGATCGAGACGATATCCCAGGATCAGTTCGAGCAGGCGCGGCTTCATTTCCTGCACGAGCACCCCTTCAATGCGGGCGCCTGGATGCGCCGCTCGCGCGTTGTCGCGTACTTGCGCAATGGCCTCGTCCAACGCCGCGGCGCAGCCGATCCCGACCTTGACGCCACCGGCATCGGTCTTATGGACGATGTCGCGCGACAGCACCTTGACCACGACGGGAAACATGACATCGCGAATCTCGTTCCCGCCGTCGACCAGCCGCTCCGTCTTGACCGTGGGGATGCCCAAGTCCGAAAATACCTGCAAGGCCTCGTACTCGTTCAATGCTTCGGCAACCGGCGCATCCGCCGGCCAGCTCCATGGCGACTGTACGCGCGGCGTTATCGCCGCGCGGCGTTTGAAATAGGCGGACAACGCATCCGCGCATGCCTCCGGGGTGCGAAAGGCAGCCAGTCCGTGCTCGTGCATGCGATGCAAAGACTCGGGCGCGTCGGGCGAAAAGAAAACGACTAAGGGCTTGCCCTCGGGCTTGGACGCCGATATCAAAGGCTGCAGGACCAGTTCGGGATGAAATTGGGCCGACGAACCGCCTACGCTAAGCACGGCGTCGCACCAATCGGAGCGCAGCAATCGCTCGAGTAAAATCCGATACTGATCGCTGGTAGCCGCCAAGGTCAAGTCGATGATGGGGGACGGCTTGATAGTCAGGCCAAGCTGTGCCATCTCCGCGATGAATTCCAGCGGCGGCGAAACCGCGTGCAGCCCCCGCAGGCTCAGGTTGTCCACTACGGTGGCGGCGCCGCCCCCCGTGGTCGTGATGGTCGCGACTCTCGGTGCGCGTTCCGCCGGTAAATCGGCGGCGGGATAGTTCAGTAATAGCGGCGCCGCCTCGAACAGCGTTTCGAGCATATGCACACGCACGGCGCCGTGCGCATGAAGAAACGCATCGACGGCGGCGTCATTGCCAGCCATGGCGCCGGTATGGGACTGGGCCAGGGCGTCTCCCGCCTCGGAACGGCCCAGCTTGTAAACGATGACCGGCTTGCACGCCGCTTGAGCTCGATTCAAGGCGGCCGCCAGAATGCCGGCGTCCCGTATCGTTTCCAGGAATAGCAGAATGACCTTGGTCTGGGGATCGTCCACCAGGGCGTCAACGACCTCGCCGACGGAAATATCGCTCTCATTGCCGACCGAAACAGACTTGGCGAACCCCATCCCTCTGGACGCGGCGCGCGACAGCAACGAGCCCATCATCGAGCCGCTTTGCGACACGATTGCCGCGTGCCCTTTCCTCAGCTCGGGCATCTCGAAGACGGCATTTACCGACACAATGGCGCCCGAATGCAAGTTCGCGATGCCAATGCTGTTCGGCCCAAGTATGCGCACACCAAGCTGTCCGGCGCGCTCGATCAGCTCGCGTTGCCGATCCCGCCCCTGGGGGCCGGACTCGCCGAAACCGTCCGAATAGATGGTCACCACTCGCGCACCATTTCTCGCACTTTGCTCCAGGACGTCCATGACCTGGTCGGCGGATACCATGACGAACACATGATCCACCGCCTGCGGCAATGCGTCCACGCTTGGCCATGCCGGCTCGTCCATGACGCGGCGGCGAGCGGCATTGACGGGAAATATTCTTCCGCCGTAACCATGTCTACGCATAAAACGCAGGGGCCGCGCCGTGTTCTTCTTGGGATCGCCCGAAACTCCCACGAGCGCGACCGAGTCGGGATCCAGCAAAGCCTTGGCAAACGAACGAAACTCAGATGTCATTGGTATTCTTCCACAGGCATGGCGACACTGGCCCGAGACCATGGACAAAGTGTAAAGACCCGCACGTCGGAAAGGGTTGAAAATAAGAGAACCCCTTCTTTCTGGTAAGTGTCAGGGCGTGCTGAATCGCGCAATACCAGGGCATGAACAACGCAGGCGGCCCGGGTCAGTCGTTTCGGGAAGCAAGAAGAAAATCCAGCAGTTCCTGCATGGCCTCGCTGCGGTCGCCGTGATCCTTTACGCATATGAAAAACTGGCGCTGCGCCCAATCGTCTTCCAGCTTGACCATGGCCAGGCCCAGCGGCGCCAGATAGCGCTGCGCAATTCCCTCCGGCAGCACGCCCACTCCCAACCCTTCTCGTATCATTACGCATCTGGCTTCGAAGTTGGACACTTGCAGCTTTACATTGGGCGGGCGCGACAAGCTCGGCCCGATATACGCCAGGAATTTATCCAAAGAATGCTGAGGGAAATAGCCCAGTATGTCGTAGTCCAGGGCGTCCTCGAGGCGGATGGCCGACCGCTGGGCAAGCGGATGGCCGACCGGCACCACGAGAGCGACGCGATCCGTACAAAACGGAAACGAGCTTACGCCCATGGCGGGATACCTGGCATGGTAAATGCCTAGACCCGTGGCTCCTTCGATGACCATGCGCGGGATATCGTAGCTATGCGCCTCGAGCAGGTCGATGCTGACATGGGGGCGATCCGCCAGGAACCGCGTGATACGCCGAGGCAGAAACTGCAAGATAGTCGAAGGATTGGCCGCAAGGCGGATCTTCGCCTGGCCGTCGGCGGAGAAATGGCTGACGGCCATCTCGGTGCACTCGATATTGCTCAGGATGGACTTGGCCCGCAAGTAGAGCAGCTTTCCCGCCGACGTCGGCTCCACGCCACGGCCATGGCGAAGGAGAAGCTTTCTATTCAAGCGCCTCTCCAGCGTGGTAATCCGCTTGCTGGCGGCGGAAACGACGACGTTCTGACGCTCGGCCGCCCGGGAAAGACTTTTTTCCTCGACGGCGGCGACAAATGTTTCCAGCGTGTCGATATCCATGTACTTTGGGCCGGTCAATTTATGTACTGGCCTCCATCCACGTCGATGATTTCCCCGTTGATGAACATCGGCTCGGCGCCGGCAAGAAACGCCACGACCTCCGCGATGTCTTCGGGGGTGCCCAAGCGGCCCAGGGGCACTTGTTGCACGATCCGGTCATATTGAGACGCGATGCGGTCACGGGTTTGCGCCGTATCGGTGATGCCGGGACATATGGCGTTGACAAGCACCTTGGGCGCCAATTCACGCGCCAATCCGCGCGTCATGCCAAGCAGCCCGGCCTTCGCCGCGCAGTAGGCGATCTTGCTCACCGCGGTGGGCCCCGCCCCTGTTTGAGCGCTGACCGACGAAATAATCACGATGCGGCCGCCGCGGCCCTCATACATGGCGGGTGCCAAGGCTTTGCACCAGTTGAAGCAGCCCTTGAGATTGACCGCTATCGCGTCGTCCCATTCGGCCTCCGAGATATCGAGCAGACGCTTGGGCGACGGCGCGCCGGCATTGTTCACCAGCACATCCATCGGCCCCCAGTCCCTTATCGCCTGAGCCCCCAGCTTCTGCACCAGTCCGAAGTCGGCCACGTTGCAGACCAGGGGAAGGACTTTTCCCAAATCCGACAACAGGTGCGCGGTTTCCTCCAGCACGTCGGCCTGCTTGTCGACCAAGACGACATCGAAACCCCGTTTCAACAGCGCAACGGCACTGGCTTGCCCTATCCCGCGCGCGGCGCCGGTCACAAGGGCTTTGGGGCGGCTATCTACGGTGGACATGAACGCAGCACTCCTATGAAAAATAGTGAAAGGCACACTTGGCCATTTTCATATTTGCTCTATTGCGCATCAACTTCCCAATAGTTATACTGGCCCGACATTTTCTCGGGCACAAACTCCACGGGCCTGTTCATGCGACGATTGCCACCGCTCAACCCCTTGCGTACTTTCGAAGCGGCGGCCCGACACGAAAACTTCGCCCGGGCCGCCCAGGAATTGAACGTCACCCAGGCAGCGGTCAGTCGGCAGATCATGGTGCTCGAGAACGTCCTAGACGTGCGCCTGTTCGATCGCGATCACTCTTCGGTACGACTGACCCCGGCCGGCGTGCGCTACTACGAAGCCGCCCACCAAGCCTTGGGACTGCTGGCCGACGCCACCGACGAGCTCCTGCGCAGAAACGCCTACGACACCTTGAACGTCCAATGCTACGCAACGTTCGCGCTGCGTTGGCTGTTACCCCGGTTACCGGACTTCAACACACAGCATCCCGACTGCACGGTCAATCTCATTACCTCGCCGCTATCGATCGATTTTGGAATGGGCAATGTGGACCTGGCCATCCATTTCGGCATACCGCCCCTGCAAGGCGTAGGCATGGACGAACTGCTTCCCGACGAAATGTATCCGGTCTGCTCGCCCAAGCTGTTGCGCAACGGTCCGCCCTTGCGCACACCCGGCGACCTGGGCGACTACCCCTTCATCTATAGTTTTTATCGGCGAGACGACTGGCGAACATGGCTGACCGCGGCCGGGCACAAACGACTGCAACCAGCGCGGCGACTCATGTTCCAAAACTCGATCCTGAGCTACCAGGCGGCGGTCGAAGGCCTGGGACTGGCGATGGCGCACCCGGCGCTCATCCAGCCGGAGCTGCAACAAGGTACGCTCATCGCTCCCTTCACGCTCCGGGCGAAGCATACTCTGGCCTATCATCTAGTGTATCCGGAGAAGCTTCGGGTTCCCCGCAAGGTCGCCATCTTCCGAAACTGGATCCTAAAGAAGGCCGCCGAGCCTCTGTCGATGGGATGACACGGCATCGTTGCATCGCCGCCGCCGGCGCCTGAGCGATGCCGCCATGCTCAGGCAACGCCACGCAAGGTTTTCTCTACCAGCAAACGCGCGGTTTCAAGAACTTCCCCCACATGATTCGAAGCCCGGACCAGCTCGGTCTCAAGCATCCAGTAGCGTTCGTCGTCACAACGCAACTCTTTCAACGCCGATACATCGTAAAGCAACGGAATCGACGTGGATAGTGGTGCAAAGCCATAGGGATCGTGCCCAAACCTTCCCTTTATCGTATTCTGCAACGGAAGCAGGAGCTGATTCAACATGCGCATGCAATGATTCAAGCCACGCACCGCGTCGACGTCGTTCGCGCCTCGATCGCAACGTGCACGCCACCCGGCTGTCGCGGCATCCAACCGCTCCGCCTGTTTGGCAAGCATTCTCGCCTGCGCCAGAGGAAAATCCAAATCCAGGCCGGACTTCAAATCGTCCAAGGTCTCCAACCGCTCCCGCAACCCCTGGGCCAGGCCGACGAACTCGAACGGCAGCAGCGGTCGCGTGCATAGCCGGTACAAATACTCCGCGTAAATCCGGATATGAGTCGACATGAATTCCCAGTCGATTTTGTCCAGGGTGTTTTCCACGGAATGATGCCACCACCCGTAAGTGGCCAGGGCGCTGGCCTGTAGTTCCTGCGGCGTGAACGCGCCTTGCCCGACGAACATGGGAACCCCCAGTCCCACGAAAGACGCATCGCCCACTTTGGCGCTGGCCCGCCATGAATGGACGCGGCCATCGAGCGCCTTTTCTTCGATTTCCTGATGGAAGCGGCGCAACTGGATATTGGACGCCGTGCTCCATTGGGTGGTGCCCGCGCACGAAGGCTGATCGATTTGCAAGTAGGCCACGGCGTGATGGCGCAACCGATGCCAATTCCGGTCGACGAATCGGGTCGATCCTATCATGGTGCCGGTTTCATGGCCGGTCCAAAATCCGAACAGCAGATCCCGCGCCAGGGCGTCGCTGTGACGATTGAACACACGCGCCAACTCCAGCAGGCACGCCGAGCCGGACGCATTGTCCGTCGCCTGCGGACCGAACCATGAGTCCTGGTGGCCGCCGGCCACCACGAGATCGCGCTCGCCGCCGCCGATTTCACCGATGGTGTTCTGCACAGGTCTCCATGCATTGTCGGCCTTGGCATGCATGCGCGCGCGCAGCGCCCCCTGCTGAATCAGGTCCCGCAAGCGCAACCCGTCCGCGCGGGAAACACCCACGCATGGCAGTGCCGGCATTTCGCCAGCAAAGGCGGCGGGCGTCGGCGTGCCCCAGGCGGCCTTGACGGACCCGAAAGGGATGGCCGGATTGTCGGGCGGCCCCCAGTTCATCATGATGCAGCCGACGGCGCCTTGCTCGGCCGAGATGCGCAGCTTCTCCTGCCTGGCCGGATGATACGACAGCTCGGACAGCGTGATTTTTCCTCGCGCGTCTTGTCCCTGGTAGTCCGCGAGACTGCCCGAGCCGATATAGATGACCTGCGCCTCCAGCCCGTCTTCGGAGGTGGAGGGACTGTGGCCCAATGTATGGCCCGCAATACTATCTTTCGCGCCGCGCGTGCCCAGGATTTCTATCGAGCCCGGCTCGGGAAAACTGACCAGCCCTGGAAATTCATCCATCCTGGACCGCACGCCGGCCTCTCGCAGCCTGTCCAGACTATATTCGGCCATGCGTTTGCCGTTTTCGGAGCCCGCCAATCGCGACGGAATATCCTTGGCGATCCGCTCGACGTCCCGCCGTATGCGTTCGACGCTGAGCTCCCCCAAGATGGCGTGAAGCTTCTTTTCCTCGGTTTTCTCCATGCTCTTCTTCTCCTTGTATCACCGCACCCGACGCTTGTTAGGATGGAGCGACGAACGACGGTCCCAAGGGCCGCAGACGCACCCCCGCGCGCAATCGTCGATAGGGATACCGGGCCGGGTCCGCAAGATAGCCTCCGGGCGCCAGCACCACCATGACCTCCTGCGCCAACGGCTCGAACACGGCGCGAAAATGGCATGTGCTCTTCAGGACCAGTATTGACTGCTCGATCGGGTCGATGCCCAGCGCCTCGAACGGAGCGGCATCGTGCGCTTGAAAACGCTTGGACGTCACGGCAATCGAGACGCCGCCGGTGACAAGCAACGCCATCGCCCCCAAATCGACATTCCGGTTGCCCGACACCGGTCCCGTGGTGCGCAGTTGCCCGTTTGACAGCGCCCGCACCCGAAACGTCGCATGAAATGGCTCGACGCCGGCCGGCCCGTGACGGCCTCCCAGGTCCAGGACAATGTCGGCGCCTACGCCGGCGGCATGCGCGGCCTCGGCCGCTTCCGGATCACAGAAATAGCCCAGGGCGGCATGCTCGGCGCCCTGGGCTACGAGCTCGGCCAATACGCCCGTCGTATCGGCGGTGCCCCCGCACCCGGGGTTATCCTGCGTGTCGGCCAGCACGACGGGCGGACCGCCGGACTTGCTTGCCTCGATCGCCTTGGCAACACCTTCCTTGACCGGCAACATGGCCTGGGCAAACTCGCCTTCTTTCGCTTCTATCTCAGAGGCCAGCGCATCGGCCGCCGCATCGGCGGCTTGCTGAGTAGCCCCATACGCTACCACCGCGGGCCCGCAATCAAGCAGATCCGAAGGAGGAAAGCCGGCAAGATACGACAAGCTGAACAGATCACCATCCAGAATGCGAGCGCGCCGCGCGATGCCGCGCGAGGGCTCCACCAGCGTCGATTGATCGTTCAGGGGAATGAGAAACGGCATCTTGCGCAATGCCCGTCCAGCCGGCCGGCCTGATCGGAGCAACGTCGACAGCACCTTGGCCGAGGCGACGCCGGTCTCCACGCGGTCGACGTGCGGATACGTGCGATAACCAATCAGCCCGTCCGCCATGGCCACCATACCGGGCGTGACATTGCCGTGGTAGTCCAGACTAGCCACGATAGGCACCGCCGGGCCGACCGCGGCTCGCACTCTGCGCAACAACTCGCCTTCGCCGTCCTCGAAATCCTCGCTGACCATGGCGCCGTGAAGGTCCAGATACACCGCATCCACGGGCAGGGACACCGAAAGCGCGCCGATCAATTCGCCCGTGATGCGCTCGAACGCATCACGCGTCACCGTGCCCCCCGCGCCGCCGCTCGCCCAAACCAGCGGCACGATCGTGGCGCGCGCTTGCGTTCCCATTTCGCGCAGAAATCCGGCCATGGCAAATGTCGTGCCGTTCAGCCAACGCAATAGCTCGCCCCCCCTCACCAGGGGAGGCCGATCGCGATGGCTCAGGAAATAATCGAAATCCGTCGTCTGCGTGACAAAGCAATTCGTCTCGTGCTGGAAACCTCCGACCGCAATGCGAGCCACGGACTCCTCCTTTCATCAAGTTCACATTCATCGACGATATTAGCCGCGCGCCCTCGGGTCCGTCACTCAACAAAAAGTCTGGCCGGGATAACAAACGGGAAGTTGTCCGGCATAGTCGCCCCCCCTATGATTGATCGAACGAACCATCATGTTGAAAGGAGCTGCATCATGCCACATCAAGCAGCGGAGACCGCTGTCGATTTCTTACCGCTTTCGCCCTCCTTCGGGGCCGAGGTGAAAGGAATGGACCTGTCGATGCCTCTTAGCGACGAATACGCCGCCTTGCTGCGCCAAGCCTACGATCGCTACCATCTTCTTCTGTTTCGAGGCAGGGAGGTGACATCGGAACAGCAGGCCCGTCTGGGTCGCCTTTTCGGGGACATTACGGTTCGCGAAAAGAACTTCGTCAAGCCGGAGCTCGCTGACACGCAGCACGTTTCGAATACGCGCGAAGACGGCATTCTCGGCCTTGGCGAGCTCGATTTCCATAGCGATCAGCTTTTTCACGCGCAGCCGTTGAGCGCTCTGATTCTCTATGCGGTGGAAGTACCCAGCGAAGGGGGCGACACGCGATTCAGCAATACGTCCTACGTGTACCGGAATCTCCCGTCGGAGTTGAAATCGCGGATCACCGGCCTGTCGTGCCGCCACGCATACAACTACGGCGAAGAAGTCGCCAAGCTATGGAAGGTGGAGTCCACGAAGGAAGGCGCTCCCGAAGCCGTTCATCCGTTCGTCTACACCGATCCGCGCACCGGAGAGAACGGCTTGTGGGTAAACGGCATCACCACGGTCGAGGTCATAGGCATGGCCCCATCGGAAGGCAAGGCTTTGGTCGACGAGGTGCGAAACTATATCCGTACGGAGCCGAGCAACTATACGCACCGCTGGCAAGCTAACGACCTGGTACTTTGGAATAATCTCGTATTGCATCATGCCCGCACGCCGTTCGATTCGAACGCGCGGCGCACGCTGCGCCGCACTCCCATCGTCTAAGTCCGCCGTCCGAAGACATGACGACCGCCGACGACACCTCCGTCGTCACGAACGCGACGGAGGCGGCGCCGGAAGCGAAAACGCACCAACGGCTTTCGCGGACTTTCCTGCTCCTTGTCCCTTTTGCATTCGGCTTCTTCTTTTCCCATTTTTTTCGCGTACTGAATTCCGTGCTCTCGCCGAGACTGGAACAGGATCTCGGCATGGACTCCAGTATCGTGGGGTGGCTGAGCGCGGCATATTTCCTGGGTTTCGCGGCATTTCAAGCTCCTCTGGGCCTACTGCTGGATCGCTATGGGCCCGCCCGTGTCCAGGCCGTCTTGTCCATCGTCACCGCCGCCGCGGCATTCCTGTTCGCCCTATCGCAGACCACGTTCTGGTTGACCGTGGCGCGAGGCATGATCGGCCTGGGCGTATCGGGCAGCCTTATGGCCGCCTTCATGGTGATCTCGTATTCTTGCGCGCTCGAACGGCGCGCAATGGTCAACAGCTGTTTCCTTATCTTCGGCGGCTTGGGCGCCTTTATGGCTACAGGCCCGCTGAATGCCTTGCTTGACGTCTTGCATTGGCGCGAAATGTTCAAGGTGGCCGGCTTAGCGCTGGCGGCCTTGGCCGTGGCATTCTACCTAGGCAAAAACGCAGTCGGCCGCGTCATGCCGAACATCAAGGCCGGAAACGTGGAACGCTGGCCGGCGCAATTGAACGGCTTGCGGTACGTGTTCAGTACCAAGCCATTCTGGCGCATATCGCTCCTGGCCGCCACCACTTTGGGCACGCTATGGAGCTTCCAAGGCTTGTGGACCGCTCTCTGGTTGCGGGATGTCGTGGGCTACGATGCCGGCCGCGTGGTGTCCGTCATCTCCGGGATGGCGATTTGCGCGTTGCTGGGCAATATATGCATCGGCATCGCGGCGCACGTGCTCGGCAGGCGGGGAGTCTCGCTGTCGCGCATCATGGTATCGGGTTGCTCGGGCTTGTGCCTGGTTCAGCTGCTCCTGGTCGCCTGGCCGACATTCATTCCGATGCAACTCTGGTTCACCTTCTCTTTCCTGAACGGCTTCCCGACCTTGGCCTACGCCCTGTTGCCGCAACGTTACCCACAAGCCATGACGGGCCGCGTGCTCGTCGCCATCAATATACTTGCCCTTCTGTTCGCTTTCGTGCTGCAGGCGGTCTTCGGCGCCGTGGTGGAAATGTGGAGGACGCAAGCAGGCCTGTCGCTATCGGACGCATACCGCGTCACATTGACTTGCCTGCTGTTCATCCAGGCCGCGGCGCTGCTGCATTGCATCCGGCGTTCCACGGAATCGTAATACTATCGCCGAAAGCGCCTCGCCATGGGCCGGAATCGCTTTGGCGTATTAAGAAAACTGTGTTTCTATTTTGGCAAGCCTCCCTCCCCCCTCCTTGCTAAAATTTTTTGCAAACAACGTAGTGTTTACCCCGAAGCCGGCACGCTTCCCACGGATAAATCATGTATTCAAGCTGTATCGGCTTACTGTACGCATGGCCACGATCAACGATAACCAAGCAGCCCGAAGCACTACAGGAGACATGGAAATGATACTTAGGAAATACGTTGCAAGAACGTCCGCTGCCGTTTTGGCGACGGTTTGCGCGCTTGCCTGCATCCCGGCAAGCGCGCAGGATAATTATCCATCCAAACCCATCAACATGGTGTTCGGATGGGGGCCGGGGGGATTCGAAACCTCGATACGGGTGCTCTCCGACATCATGTCCGAAAAGCTCGGGCAACCCCTCATTTTCACGTCCAAGGCGGGCGGCAGCGGCGTAATCGGCGCGCGCTATCTCTTTGGCGCCAAGCCCGACGGCTACACCATCGGCCAGATGGACACGTCTACTTATCTACTCAAGCCGCATACGATGGACGTCGGGTTCGACCCGGTAAAAGACACCCGGGACATATGCGGCATATACAAGTACGTGCACGGTTATGCGGTCAAGGCCGACTCGCCTTGGAAAACCCATCAGGACGTCATCGAATGGTCCAGGAAGAATCCAGGGAAGTTCCGGTACGCTGTATCGGGCTCGGGCACGGCGCAACATCTAGCCATGAAATGGATATCCAATAAGGACCAGGTGGAATGGAGCGAAGTTCCGTATAAATCCGGAGGAGAAGGCGCGCTCGCCGTGCTGGGCGGCCACGTGGAAGCCGTCGCCTCGGGCGCCATGGATATCGTCAACCTGGCGCGCTCAGGCGAACTCCGCCTGATACTGGGCCTGGGCGATAGCCGGTGGGAAGCGTTCCCGGACGTGCCGAACATGGCTGAACTGGGCTACGGCTACTACGCCCAAACCTATATCTCCGTGTCGGCTCCCAAGGGTTTGCCCGATCCGATCGCAGCCAAGCTGGAAGCGGCATGCAAAGCAGCCGTGGAAGATCCCACCTTCGTTCGGATCGCGCGGGAGAACTATTTCCTGGTCTCATACATGCCCGGCAAGGAATTCACCGAAATGTGGCATTCCTTGATCGACAGTTCCAAGCAAGCGGTCATCGCGGCGGGCCTTCAGAAAAAATAGCAGGATGGGCAATCCCGCCTTCCCGTGTCCGCATCCGCCGATGGGCGTCCGCACCGCGCGGCGCCCATCGGTTCGCATATGGCGCCCATGAGGCAAATAATCCTCGCAATACTATCTATAATGAGGAAGGAAACGACGCCTTGGCTTTAGCCGTCGTCGGGCAAACCGTGATCTCAGGCCAAGCTCATCGAGCAAGCCGGCGTGGCCATCCCTCCGGCCGGGCAAAGCCTGAAGGCCTGCATGCGGTTGGCAGGTCGGCATTTCAGGAAACCATCATGAACGCTATTTCGCCTTCCATCTCCGCCGCGCTACCCACCGTCAATGGGCAACGTCTTTGGGATTCGCTCATGGAGCTGGCCCGCATCGGCGCCACTGAAAAAGGCGGTGTATGCCGTCTGGCCCTGACCGACCTGGATCGCCAGGCTCGCGATCTGGTGCGCGCCTGGGCCAAAGAACTCGGATGCACCGTACGCGTCGACGCCATCGGCAATATTTTCATGCGCCGCGCCGGCGCGCGCGACGACCTGCCGCCGGTGATGACCGGCAGCCACATCGACACCCAGCCCACCGGCGGCAAATTCGACGGGAACTACGGCGTGCTCTCGGGCATCGAGGTGCTGCGCACCTTGCACGATCACGGCATACAAACACAAGCGCCGCTGGAAGTGGTGGTCTGGACCAATGAAGAAGGCTCGCGATTCGTGCCCGTCATGATGGGATCGGGTGTCTTCAGCAATGCCTTTTCGCTGGAGCATGCTCTGTCGCAAACGGACCAGGCGGGCATCAGCGTGGCGCAGGCGCTGGCCGACATCGGCTACGACGGGCCGGAATCGGTGGGCGGCTTTCCCGTGCGCGCCTACTACGAGGCCCATATCGAACAAGGTCCCATCCTGGAAGCCCGCGACACCGTCATCGGCGTCGTCCAAGGCGCCTTGGGCCAGCGCTGGTACGACGTCAGCATCACCGGCCAGGAAGCGCACGCGGGTCCGACGCCGATGGAGCTGCGCCGCGACGCCATGCTCGTCGCCGCGCAGCTGGTCCAGGCAGTCAACCGCATCGCCCTGGACCATGCGCCCCATGGCCGGGGCACCGTGGGCTGGATCGACAACTTCCCCAATTCGCGCAACGTCATACCCGGCCGCGTCCGCCTCTCGGTGGATCTACGCGCGGCCGACGACGCCTCGCTGAACGGCATGCATGACGAACTGAACCGGGCATGCCGGGAATTGGGCAATGGAAATGGCATACAGGTTGACGTCGAGCAGGTCGTCTATTTCCCTCCCCAGGCGTTCGATCCTGAGCTGGTCGAGCAAGTCCGCGCCAGCGCGCAGCGCCTGGGCCTGTCGTCCTTGCCCATCGTCAGCGGCGCCGGACACGATGCCGTCTACATGGCCCGGGTCGCGCCCAGCGCCATGATTTTCGTGCCCTGCAAGGACGGCATCAGCCACAATGAAATCGAAGACGCGCAACCCGCTCATCTCGAGGCGGGGTGCAATATTCTCTTGCAGTCCATGCTGCAAATCGCGGTCATCGCCGAGCGCGCGGAAACGCCGCAATAGGTAGAATCCAGGATCGCCGCCAGCCTGGCGGCGCCTGGGAAAGAGCCTGCCTGGTGGACGGCCGTCAACGAGAAGATACTGCCGGCTGCTCCAACACCCACGACACGACCTGCGCCGCCAGTGCATTGGTGGCTTCACCCAAGGCATCCACGGCACGCGGCACCTGCACGCCGCCTTGCAGCGGCTGAGTGACCTCGAACCGG
The DNA here is from genome assembly GCA_964551305.1 of uncultured Burkholderiaceae bacterium. GTDB lineage: Bacteria > Pseudomonadota > Gammaproteobacteria > Burkholderiales > Burkholderiaceae_B > JBAZDC01. The sequence goes on along the minus strand of CAZKBT010000035.1, from coordinate 11,341 downwards.
CGCGTGGCCAGCACGCGAGCCGACGACGCGTCCACCAGCGCCGCGTCGAACCTCACCCGGGCCGACGGCGCACCGCTGGCATCGTACTCCGTCTGGAACGCCAGCAAATCGCCGGTCAACTCGCGATCAGCCCGCGCCCGCGACGTATCGCCCAGCACCGCCGCCAAACGCCCGTCCGCACGGAATGCATCGATCAAGCGGTTGCGAAACAGCGCTGGCGCCGTGTCCGACCAGCGCGCCCCCTGGTACAAGCTAAGCTCGTTGCCGTCGCGCTGCACCAGAATGCGCGTGCTGTTCAATATCTGATTGCTTTGCGGAGTCAGCACGCGCAAGGACAAGTCGCGCGCCGCCGCAGAAGTCGTCGCCGTCGATGCCGCGGTGGAAGCGGCGGCAGCCGCCGGCGGCAGTTCATAAACGGCCAGGCTCTCGGCCTTGGGCAACACCGAGCAAGCCGTGACGAGGGATACGGCAAGCAAGACCGGCACGACGCGCGCCACGGCTCTTGGCAACATTTCCCGTGTTTCGACGACATCCTTTTTCATGGCTGGAACTCCTGAATTTTCTCGCGGCCCAACAGATAATTGGCCGGGTTGTCTTCCAAGCGGCGCAATAAAACCTGTACCGACTCCAGGGCGGCGCGCAGCGACTGCAAGGCCGGTCCGATCTCGCCCAGGCCCTGGGCGCCGCGCCCGATCGACGCTTGGTTATCCTTGACCAGTTTCTCCAGCGAATTGGCGGTACGGTCCAGCGACGCGAACGCCCGCTGCGCGCTGGTCATCATCTGGGCGCCCTGATCGCCCACCAGGCCGTCCGCGCGCTTGACCACGCGCTTGGACTGCTCGAACAATTCGCTCGCCTGCTCCGCCGCCTTCGCCACGTTATGCAGCACCGCCTGGACGTCGCCGCTATCCGGAGAAAACGCCCCCGTCAAACGCTCGATGTTCGCCAAGGTCTTGTTGACGTGCTGCACGTTTTCATCGGACAGGATTTTCTTTGCGCTCAGCAACAGCTCCGTCACGTTGGTCAGCATATTGTCGCTGTTCATCAACAATTGCGACAAAGGAGACGGCGTCGCCACGATGATCGGATACTCCTCGCCGGGCTTGGCCTGCAACAGCGGGCTGGCGGGCGATCCGCCGCTTAGCTCGATAATCGACGACCCCGTCACTCCGGTCAGCATCAGGCGGGCTCGGGTATCTTCCTTGACGGGTATCGTGCCGTCGATGCGGATAAGCGCCAGCACCTTGCGCATATCGTTGGGGTCCAGGGACAGCTCCGCGACGTCGCCGATGCGTATTCCGTTGTACTGCACGGCGCTGCCTCGCGACAGGCCGCGCACCGCCTCTTCGAACACGACCGTATAGTTTCGGCTCTCCGTATCCTGCCCGGACTTCGAGAGCCATAGTGCGAACAGCACGGCGGCGGTCGCGATCACCAAAGTGAATAGTCCGATCAGGACGTGATGCGCACGCGGTTCCATTAAATAGTCTCCTGATTACGCTGCGCCGCGGATTGCGCGGCGCGGCCGCGAGGGCCATGAAAATAATCGTGTATCCAGGGGTCGTCGACGTCTTGCACGACCTGCAGGGTATCGGCGGCCAGCACCCGCTTTTGCGACAGCACGGCGACGCGATCGCAGATCGTGTAGAGCGTGTCCAGGTCATGGGTCACCAGGAATACGGTCAACCCCAATGCATCGCTGAGCGTGCGGATCAAGTCGTCGAACGCGCCCGCGCCTATCGGGTCCAGGCCGGCGGTCGGCTCGTCCAGGAAAAGAATGTCCGGATCCAGCGCCAGGGCACGCGCAAGCGCGGCGCGCTTGACCATGCCGCCCGAAAGCTCCGTCGGCATCTTGTCGCCGGCATTGGCGGGCAGGCCGGACAAGGCCAGCTTCATCCGCGCCAGGTGCTCGGCCTCGTCGCGCGCCAAGCCCGCGTGCTCGATCAAGGGCAAGGCCACGTTTTCGGTCACCGTCAGCGAGGAAAACAAAGCGCCGCGCTGAAACAGCACGCCGAAACGGCGCTCGACCCGGGAACGCGCGTCCGGATCCAGGGCAAGCACGTTCTGACCGAACACCGATACCGTGCCCGCGTTGGGCGTGCGCAAGCCCACGATCGTACGCAGCAAAACCGACTTTCCGGTGCCCGATCCGCCCACCACGCCGAGAATTTCGCCGCGATACACCTCGAGGCTCAGGTTCTCATGTATGGTGTTCGCGCCAAAGCGATTCGTCAGGCCGTCCACCGCAATAATGACGTCCTTGCCATCCTTACGATCATCCGGCTCTACCATCCCATCTCCATGAAGAACAGGGCGGCCAACGCATCGACCAGGATCACCACGAAGATGGAATGCACCACCGACGTGGTCGTGTGCTGGCCGACCGACTGCGCGCTGCCGCTGACTTGGAACCCTTGCAGGCAACCGATCACCGCGATCAGGAATGCGAAAATGGGCGCCTTGGACATGCCTACGTAAAAGTGCCGGATGCTGATGCTTTGGTCGAATACGGTCAGGAACATCGTGGACGAAATGTCCAGCGTGAAGATGCACACCAGGGCGCCGCCGAATATGCCCGCCACCATGCCGACGAAGGTTAGGATGGGCATGGCGACCAGCATCGCCAGCACGCGGGGCAGGACCAGCATGTCCATGGGATCGAGTCCCTGCGCGCGCAAGGCGTCGATTTCTTCGTTGGCTTTCATCGAGCCGAGCTGCGCGGTAAAGGCGCTGGCCGTGCGCCCGGCCATCAATATCGCCGTGAGCAACACCGCGAATTCCCGCAAGAAGGAAAAGCCCACCAGGCTGACGGTATAGATGCTGGCTCCGAAACTGGACAGCACGGTCGACCCCAGAAAGGCGATCACCGCTCCCACCAGAAACGTCAGCAAGGCAATGATGGGCACGGCGTTGAACGCCGTTTCCTCTATTTGCGCCACCACGGCCGTCGGCCGCCACCGGCTGGGCTGCACCAGGCCGCGCGCCAGCGCCTGCAAGGTCATGCCGATGAAACCCAGCAGATCGATCGCATCCCGTCGAAAGCGCAGAGTCGCGACCCCCACGCGTTCGAGCAGGTCGGAGAATGGAAAGGAAGGCTTGGACTCGGGCGCTTGCTCGACCTCTTTGACGGCGCGCGACACCGTTTCCAGCAGCGCCTTGCGTTCCTGAGGCAAGACGTCCCGCGCCTGAAGCAAGCGCTCGACGTTGGACACGCCCAGCAATTCGCACAGCAGCACAGCGCCGGCCGTGTCGAACTTGCCCAGCTCGCGGCAATCGACCTGCGCGTCGTCCAGACGCGAGACGGCGGTGTCGTTCTTCCTGAATGAGGCGACCTGCCCGCGCAACGCAGCGTAATTGGCCAGCGACCAATCGCCGGCGATCTTCAGCGCCAGCCGATCCCCGGTCTCTTCCCAGGATAAGCAAGTTGAACCAGTCTGCGACGTCAAAGGGCTGTCCACAGCAATTTACAAGGAATACAAAACGAAAAGTCTACCTTACTTTCTGTAGAGCAACGTGTTATAGCCATTTTTTTGCGGCAATGTCGCCACGCGGCGCCCCCGCCCCGACGCGGGGGCCGTTGACGGCCAAATCAATACTTGGCTACCATCGCTTGAAACGGCCGACGTCCGTCTCGTCCCAAAACGGCTCATCGCGCCCCGCAGAACCGCCCCCTGCCCGCCTTCATTCTGTATTCAGCAACACACGCCATGTCCCATGACCGCGCATCACCAGACTCGACGTCCGCACCGGCCGCCACGCTGACCACCCATTGGCTGGCGGAAACGCTGCGTCTGCGCGAAGCGCAATGGGGCCACCTGGAAGACGCCCGTGAAAACATGCTCGCCAGGGTGCAGGGCCGCACCTACACCCAGAAGGTCCTGCTGCGCGCCCAAGCCCTGGGCAGGCGCGAAGGACTGGACGATCTACTGGCCTCCCTGCAGCACAATGCGCGGATCGCGTTGTTCATCCTTGTCGCGCTCGCGACGCTGGCCGGCATCCTGGCCTCCGCCGCGGCGCTGGGCGACGGCGCGCGGTCCGTGAACGTATGGCCCGCCCTGCTGGCCATGCTGGGCCTGAACGCCGTCGCCTTCGCTTTGTGGCTGCTCAGTTTCTGTATTCGCGGCGATCGTCAGGGCACGTGGCTCAGCGACGCCTGGCTCTGGCTGACCCGGAAACTGGCGAAGGGACCCGATGCCATGCTCGCGCCGCGCGCCCTGATCGAGCTGCTGGGCCGCAGCGCATCGCAGCGCTGGCTGCTGGGCGCCGTCAGCCATGGCCTATGGGCGGTTGCGCTGGCGTCCATGAGCATCGCGCTGCTGGTCATCCTGTCCGCCAAGCGCTACTCCTTCAGTTGGGAAACAACCCTCCTGTCGCCGGACACCTTCGTGCGGCTGACCAACCTGCTGGGCTGGCTGCCGGCCAAGCTGGGCTTTCCCGTACCCTCGGACACCGTCATCCGGGCCAGCGACGGCCTGCAAACGCTGTCGGCGCAAGCCCAGGCGACATGGTCCGGCTGGCTTCTGGGATGTGTGATCGTATATGGCCTGACGCCGAGAGTGATTGCGCTGGCCGTCAGCCTGTACGTCGGACGGCGCCGGCTTGCGCGCCTGGCGATAGACAGCGCCCTGCCCGGCTTCGCCGAGTTGCGCACGCGCCTGACTCCGACCAGCGAGATCGCCGGCGTCGACAAGCCTGCCGACCCGGACCGCGCTGTTCCTCACCCCGGCACGCACCGCGGGGGGGCAATCCCGCATGACGACGCCATTCTCGTCGGTGTGGAATTGCCGGAGTCCGCCGCGTGGCCGCCCCCCGGTCTGCCCGGACGCCTGATCAACATGGGCGTCCTGGATTCACGCGCGCAACGGCGCGCCCTGCTCGAGCGCCTGCATCTGCGGCCCGTCAAACACATGCTGATACTCTATGACGCGAACCAGACGCCCGATCGGGGCGCGCTGAGGCTGATCGCCGACCTGAACGGCATGGCGCAACAAGTGCATGCCGCGCCTCTCGACCAAAGCGACGGCGCGCCCGCGCAACGCCAGGCGGACTGGGCCTCCAAGCTGAAGGCTTCAGGGCTGGACGACGCGCGCATACACGCGACGCTGCAAGATGCACTGACGAGCCTGCGCCCGGCGCTCCAGGATGCGCCCGCGCATGGAGAAACGCCATGAGCCGAAACAACGCTGTATTGCATCTTGCCGTGGTCGGGCACACCAACACCGGCAAGACGTCGCTGCTGCGCACCCTGACGCGAAATCCGGAATTCGGCGAAGTGCGCGACGGCCCGGGCACGACGCGCCACGTCGAAGGCGCCCAGCTGCTGGTGGACGACATACCTTTGGTGCAGTTGTACGACACGCCGGGCATGGAAGACGGCGTCGCTCTGCTGGACTACATCGACCAGCTGATTCAACCCGGCCAGCGCCCGGACGGACCCGAACGCATACAGCGTTTTCTGGACAGCCCAGAAAGCGGCCGGCGCTTCGAGCAGGAGGCGCGCGTATTGAATAAACTGCTCACCTGCGACGCCGGCCTTTACGTGGTCGACGTGCGCGACCCCGTTCTGAGCAAGCACAAAGACGAGCTGGCCGTGCTGGCCGACTGCGGCCATCCCTTGCTGCCAGTGCTGAACTTCACCAGCGATCCACGCGCTCGGACCGCCGCCTGGCGCGAGGCCCTGGCACGCCTGGGCCTGCACGCCATCGTCGAATTCGACACGATCGCGCCGGCACTGGACGGCGAGCTCCAGCTCTACGACAAGCTGGCGCTGCTGATGGATACGCACAAGGAACTGCTCGGCGTCTTGAAGCAGGATATCGTCGAACAGCGCGCGCTGCGCCGGCATGACGCGCGCCACACGATCGCCGACATGCTGATCGACATCGCCGCCTTGCGCATGAGCAGCCCCCCCGATCCCGAATCGCTGGAGAACACCACGCAATCGCTGCGCCAACACGTGCGGCAGCGCGAAAACCGCTGCGTGCAAACGCTGCTCAAACGTTACAACTTTACGCGCAAGGACTTTCCCAATCATGCATTGCCCCTGGAAGGCGAGCGGTGGGGAATGGATCTGTTCAATCCGCAGGCCCTGCAGGACATGGGCATACACCTCGGCAAAGGCATGGCGGCGGGCGCGATGGCCGGCGCGACCTTGGACGCCTTCACCGCCGGCATCAGCCTGGGCACGGCCACGCTCGTGGGCGCTGCCGTCGGCGGGCTGTGGCAAGGAGCGGACAAGTGGGGCAAGCGGCTGATGGGCCGCATCAAGGGCGAACAGGAAATCAGCGTCGACGATGCCGTATTGCGGTTGCTGGCAGTGCGCCAACTGGATCTGCTGCAGGCCCTGGACCGTCGCGGCCACGCCGCGCAGGCGCCGATCACGCTCGGTGACGCGGCGGGCGGCGAAACGAACGACGATGCCGCGCCACTGACACGATGGCGCAAAGGCAAACTGCCCGACGAGCTTGCCGAGGCACGACGCCGCACGAGCTGGTCTTCCATGTCGCCGGACTATGCGCCCGGCGCCCGACGGGAACACGCCGTGCGCGAGCTGGCCGCCAGGCTGGAATGAACGGCGCAGGCGGCCGGACGCGTATCGTTTGGCTATTGGACGCATGCCCGCCTTTTCCCTGTGAATAAATACAACGCTTCTCCAATTTAATTGGATTCAATACACGAAAAGGCTATTGGATCCAGGCTACAATATAGCTATTCCGATACGGTAGGGACACGTGCGTGGCGCCCCTGCTCGTCGCTCCTTGGATGGCGGACCGAAAGAACGACAGTAAAACCCGCCCAAGATCTTGAATAGGAACTCTCTCTTGAAGCCGACCACCGACAAGGCCAGGCGTGTCATCAAGCGTCAGAATCTCGCTTCGACACTCGTGGATGATTTACGCAAGCGGATTATCAGCGGCGAATTCCCCGGTGGCACTATGCTGCGCCAGGCACAGCTCGCCGACGAATACGGCGTGTCCAGAATGCCGGTGCGCGAAGCCCTGCATCAGCTGGATGCGGAAGGACTGGTCGAGACGATCGCCAACAAGGGCGCGCTCGTCACTGAACTGTCGCTGGCCGAGATCGATGAAATCTTCGACATACGCGCCACGCTGGAACCCGACCTGCTGGCGCGCGCCATCCCCAACATAACGCAGGACGCCATCGACGAAATCCAGGCGGTTCTGCATGAGCTGGACGAAGCCTACCAGACCCGCGACGTCGAGCATTGGGGCACGCTGAACGCAAAGTTCCACATCAGTCTCTACAAGCCCTCGGGCAGGTCCATATCGCTGTCGTTCATACACAGGATCAGCCTTCAGGTCGACCGCTACATCCGCATACAGCTGGTCATGACCAACGCCATGACCGACGGCGCCGAAGACCATCTGCAGCTGTTCGAACTGGCCAAGGCCGGCGAGACGAAGAAGGCCGTGGCACTGCTGAACACGCACATACAGCGCACCAAGGAACAGTTGCTGGCCATCCTGGCCGCGCGCAAACACTGATCGAGCGGAAAGGGGAAATACCCCCACTCGGCGCCTTCCGCTTGCCGCATCCAAAATAAAAAGACCCCGGGCCGGAGGTATCTCCCACCTCCGGCCCGGGGTCTTTTCAATGCCCGCGCACCGTGCCTATGCGCGGGCGTCGGCCCGTATTTACTTCGAAGCGGTCTCGGCTACGATCTTGTCGTACCAGGCCTTGGTTTGGGGCATGCTTTCCAGCAAGCTCTTGTGCACGCCTTCCTTGGTGGCGTGGAAGGAATCCAGATCAGGCTCGATGATCTCGATGCCCTTGTCCTTGATGATCCTCATGCTTTCCGCATAGCCCTTCTTGTAGTGGTCGAAGGCGGCATCCACAGCGGCGGCCGTAGCCTCCTGGATGACCTTCTGCTGCTCTTCGGTCAGGCTCTTGTAGCGGGCGGGCGACATCAGGATCAGCGCCGGCATGTACATCACTTTCGCCATTGTGTACGTCTTGGAGACCTCGATGAACTTGTCCTGCACGAATACGTCGGGGGAGTTCTCCGCGGCGTCCACGGCGCCGTTCTGCAAAGCGGTGTAGAGCTCGGCATAGGCCATCGGCGTGGGCTGCGCGCCCAGCGCTTCATAGGTCTTGACGAAGCCCTGGCCCTGGATGACGCGGATCTTCAGGCCCTTCATGTCGCTGGCCTTCGTAATGCGCTTGCCGTTGGTGAAGATGTTGCGCTCGATGGGAGCGATGAAGCCCAGGCCCAGCAGATTGTACTTGCCCATCAGCTCGAGCATTTCCTTGCCGATGGGGCCTTGCATCGAGTCGTTGGCCTGTTCCAGGCTGTTATAGAGATAAGGGAAGGAATACACCGAGAATTCCTTCACCGTGTTCTCAATGGGGCCGCCGCCGGTGATGACCAGATCCTGGGTGCCGGTTCTGACGGCCTGGATCATCTTGACTTCGCCGCCCAACTGCCCTGCGGGAAAGACATTGACCTTCATCGTGCCCTTGCTGCGCTCTTCCACCTCTTTGGCAAACGAGGCGGCGGCGGCGTGATAGTGGCTTTCCAGCGTCAGCACGTGGCCCAGGTTGAGTTCTACCGTTTTTTGCGCTTGAACGGCGCCGGCCGACAACAAGCCCAGCGCAAGAGCGACCGGGGCAAAGAAAGTGGAAGTTTTCATAACGTTAATTCCTAAGGTTTATCAGAATTGATGGTGCTTACAGCAAAGCAAGGGACAACGCGGGTACAAACGTAATAATCAGCGTGTTGATGATGAGGACGAACAGGAAGATCAGCAGCGGCCGTGTCATCGCATCCATCGACACGCCCGTGATCTGGCTGGCGATGTTCAAGTTGATGGCCACCGGCGGCGTCACCATGCCGATCGCCACGTTGACGATGAAGATGATGCCGAAGTGGATCGGGTCGATGCCGTACATCGTGGCGATGGGGCTCAGGATGGGCGCCAGGATCAGGATGGTGGCCAGCGCCTCCATGAACGTTCCCACGACGAACAGCAGCACGTTCACCATCAGCAGGAACATGATGGGATTGGTGGCGACCTCGGAAATCAGCTTGCCGAAATGCTGGGGAATCTGATTGATGGTGAGCGCGTAACCGAACAACGCGGCGAAGCCCACGATCAGCATGACCATGCCGGTCATCACGGCCGAATCGCAAAAAATCTGGACGAACTGCCGGAAATTCACTTCCCGGTAAATGACCACGCCCACGATGAAACCGTACACGACGGCCACGACCGAGGCTTCCGTGGCAGTGAAAACGCCCGAATAAATTCCGCCCAGAATGATGACAGGCATCAAAAGCGCCAGGATGGAGTCGCGCCCGGCATGCCATAAGTTGCACAGCCAGGTCCGGAAAGGCACGCGCGTGACTTCATCGAAATTTCTGATCCGCGCGTAAAGGCAAATCGTTACGATCAGGGTAAAGCCGACGAATATGCCCGGCAGGATGCCCGCGGTGAACAAGCTGCCGATGGACACGTTGGCGACCAGCGCGTACACCACCATGGGCAGCGACGGCGGCAGGATCGCGCCCAGCTCGCCGCCCACCGCCACCAGCGCCGCCCCTGTCGGCTTCGGATAGCCCTTTTTCTCCATGGCGGGTACCATCGTGCCGGCCACCGCCGCCGTCGTGGCGGACGACGAGCCAGACATCGTGGAAAAGAACATGCAGGTCAAGACCGACGCGGCGCCCATGCCGCCCCGCAGCCATCCCACCAGCACCGTGGCCAAGGCGATGAGCCGGCGCGAAATGCCGCCGGCCTTCATCAGATTGCCGGCCAGCACGTAGAACGGCACCGCCAGCAACGCAAACGAGTCCAGCGCTTCGAACACGCTTTGCGGCACGGCAAGAAAGCTGATGCCCTGCTGATACAAGAGTACCAATGCGCATATCCCCATCACGGCGAAGATGGGTACCGCCATCGTCAGCAGAAAGACCATCGAAGAAAAAGTCAGCACCGTTCGTACTCCCGCTATGTAGCTGCTATTGAATTTGTCGTTCAGGCCAGGGGCTCAATCGAGGATCCCGTCCGGCTCGATTTTTGCCGACTTGCCCATTTGCCTATGTCCCTCGTACGACCTGACCAGAATATTGATGATCGCCAGGACGGCGCCCACCGGCATCGCCATGTAGACGACGTACATGGGCGTATTCATGACGGTGGAAAATTCCACCAAGCCGAATCCCATCCACTCCACGCCTATGTAGATCAGGAAGGCGAAAAACAGAATGGTCACCACGTAGGCGAAGAGTTTGACTTTCCAGCCCCTGCTGGGCGCAAGCGCGGTGGTCAGCGTGTCCATCGCGATCAGGTCACCGGACCGGGACGCGGCCGCGGCGCCCAGGAATATGCACCAGATCATCAAGTAGCGCGCCAATTCCTCCGTCCAGGGAATGGAAATGACGATGCCCAGCTTGGGCAGCGCGAACCTGGCCAGTATCTGCAGGAACACGATCACGACCATGACGAACAGCATGAGCCCGACCGTCATGCGCAACACCCAATTCATCCCGTCGACCATCCGGAAAACAAGGGCTTCGAAACGATTTAGCGATACCGGCTCCGTAGTTGCCGTGGTGCTGCTCGGGACGTCATCGGACATGAATGCTTACCTGTGATGAGAAAAAAAGATCAAACTTTTTCCGTTGACCCTTCTTGAAGTTTTCAGTAGTATAAGAGCATTGGATCCCGTATCCAATAGTTTTTTATCTAGGGTTTTCCCGTTACCGAGACCGGTGTTTCCCCTCTGAAAAGAGGTTCTTGCAAGGCAAAGTGCATCGGCTTTTTCCGCGAAAGCACCCTTGAAAACCGGCACTATACAACCAATTATTTCCGGCCGTCCACGGCTCTTTCTTTCACATTTTCTTCAACTGAGCGAGTAAACAATGAGTCAACTGAAAGGCATCTGCGCAGCGGTAAGCACCCCTATGAGCAAAGACGGCAGCCGCGTCGATCTGGATGTTTTGAAAAAGCACTTGGACACGATGATCGACGCCGGCGTGAACATCGTCGCCGTGTGCGGAGGAACGGGCGAATTCCCTTTCCTGACGACTGAAGAAAAGCGCAGCATCGCCGAAACCGCCGCCAAGCATATCGACGGCAGAATCAAGCTGATCGTCCAGACCTCGGCGATCCGCACCGAAGACGCCATCGAAGCGTCCCTGCACGCGCAAGGCATCGGCGCCGATGCGCTGCTCATCCTGCCCCCCTACTTCGAAGGTCCGGGCGAAGACGGCGTCTACGGCCACTACGAGCGCATCGCCGCCAAGGTCGATACGCCTTTCATGGTCTACAACATCCCCGTGCACTCGGGCTTCGACATCACGCCTGAATTCTTCAAGCGC
>CAZKBT010000034.1:0-36526 GCA_964551305.1 uncultured Burkholderiaceae bacterium | reverse complement strand
CTTCGCGGCCCAGGTTGCCGGTGGCCATGGCCAGGTTGGCGATGGCCATGACGGTCGTCGAGCCCTGGCTGTGTTCGGTGACGCCCAATCCGTAGTAGATCGCGCCGTTGGGTTGCCGGGCGAACAGCCGGGCCGCGCCGCGCACGTCGGCGGCCCGGCAGCCGGTGATGGACTCCGTGGCTTCGGGCGAGTGCTGTTCCTGGGACACGAATTCGCGCCATTGCTCGAAGGCCTTCGTTTCGCAACGCTCGGCGACGAAGGCTTCGTCGATCAGTCGTTCGGTGGCGATGACGTGGGCCATGGCGGTCAGTATGGCGGTATTGGTGCCCGGTCGAACCGGCAAGTGGAAATCGGCCTTGATGTGAGGCGAGCTGACCAGTTCCGTGACGCGCGGGTCGATGACGATCAGCTTGGCGCCCTGGCGCAGGCGCCGTTTCAGGCGCGACGCGAACACCGGGTGGGCGGCGCTGGGGTTGGCGCCCATGACGATGACCACGTCGGCATGCATGACGGAGTCGAAGGTCTGGGTGCCGGCCGATTCGCCCAAGGTGGTTTTCAGGCCGTAGCCGGTGGGCGAGTGGCAGACCCGCGCGCAGGTGTCGACGTTATTGTTGCCGAATGCCGCGCGCACCAGTTTCTGGACGAGGTAGGTTTCTTCGTTGGTGCAGCGCGAGGAGGTGATGCCCCCGACCGAACCCGTGCCGTACTTGGCTTGGATGCGCTTGATCTCGGAGGCGGCGTGATTCAGCGCCTCGTCCCAGGAGACCTCCCGCCAGGGATCGGCGATGCTCTTGCGTATCATGGGCTTGAGGACGCGGTCCCGGTGCGTGGCATAGCCCCAGGCAAAGCGGCCCTTGACGCAGGCATGGCCGCGATTGGCCTTGCCGTCTTTCCAGGGCGTCATGCGCACGACTTCCTGGCCTTTCATTTCCGCCTTGAAGCCGCAGCCCACGCCGCAATAGGCGCAGGTGGTGATGACGGCGTGCTCGGCTTGCCCCATCATGATGACGGATTTTTCCATGAGCGAGGACGTCGGGCACGCCTGCACGCAGGCGCCGCACGATACGCATTCGCTGTCCATGAAGTCCTGTTTCTGGCCCGCGGCGATGCGGGATTCGAAGCCGCGTCCGTCTATGGTCAGCGCAAAGGTGCCTTGCACTTCTTCGCATGCGCGCACGCAGCGGCTGCAGACGATGCATTTGCTGGAGTCGTAGGCGAAATAAGGGTTGGAGGCGTCCGTGGCGTCGGACAGATGATTGGCGCCGTCGAAGCCGTAGCGCACGCTGCGCAGGCCCACGACGCCGGCCATGTCCTGCAGCTCGCAGTCGCCGTTGGCGGGGCAGGTCAGGCAGTCCAGGGGATGGTCGGAAATGTACAGCTCCATGACGTTGCGGCGCAGCTCGTGCAGCTTGGGCGTCTCGGTCCAGATCACCATTCCTTCTTCCACGGGGGTCGTACAGGAGGCGGGATAGCCGCGGCGGTTTTCGATCTGCACCAGGCACAGGCGGCAGGATCCGAAGGCTTCGAGGCTGTCGGTGGCGCAAAGCTTGGGTATGTTGATGCCCGCTTCGGCGGCGGCGCGCATGACGGACGTGCCTTCGGGCACTTCGATGGGCGTGCCGTCGATGGTGGCGCGGACCGTGTTGGCGCTGGTTTTGGCCGGCGTGCCGAGATCGCGCTCGCGCTTCAGTATGGTTTCGAGCATGGCGGCGGGTCTCCTCAGGCTGTGGCTTCGTCGGACGCCGGCTGGGTGGCCGGCAAGCCGAAGTCTTGGGGGAAATGGTTCAATGCGGACAGCACGGGATAGGGTGTCATGCCGCCCAGCGCGCACAGCGACCCGGAGAACATGGTGTCGCACAGGTCGCGCAGCAGATGGACCTGATGCTCGCGCTGGTCGTCGCGGCGGATCTTCTGGATGACTTCGACGCCGCGCACGGCGCCGACTCGACAGGGCGTGCACTTGCCGCAGGATTCGACGGCGCAGAACTCCATGGCGTATTGCGCCATGCCGGCCATGTCCACGGTGTCGTCGAAGGCAACCAGGCCGCCGTGTCCGAGCATGGCGGATATGCCCATGTAGGCCTCGTAATCCAGGGGGACGTCCCATTGCGATTCGGGCAGGTAGGCGCCCAGCGGGCCGCCAACCTGGACGGCGCGCAGCGGCCTGCCGCTGGCGCTGCCGCCGCCGAAGTCGAACAGCAGCTGGCGCAGGGTCAGGCCGAAGGCCTTTTCCACCAGCCCGCCGCGTTTGAGGTTGCCGGCCAGCTGGAAGGGCAAGGTGCCGCGCGATCTTCCCATGCCGTAGTCGCGGTAGTAGGCGGCGCCTTTGTCCAGGATGATCGGCACCGACGCCAGCGAAATGACGTTGTTGATGACGGTGGGCTGCCCGAACAAGCCCTGGATGGCGGGCAGTGGCGGCTTGGCGCGCACCAGGCCGCGCTTGCCCTCCAGGCTTTCCAGCAGCGACGTTTCTTCGCCGCAGATGTAGGCGCCGGCCGCGGTGCGCACTTCCATGTCGAAGGCGCGGCCGCTGCCCTGGATGTCGGAACCGAGCCAACCCGTCCGGCGGGCCTGTTCGATGGCGCGAGCCAGCACGTCGACGGCATACGGGTATTCGGAACGCACGTAGACGTAGCCGTAGTTTGCGCCCACGGCGATGCCGGCGATCGTCATGCCTTCGATCAAGGTGTAGGGATCGCCTTCCATGAGCAGGCGATCGGAGAACGTGCCTGAATCGCCTTCGTCCGCATTGCACACGACGTATTTTTGCAGGGCCGGAGTGGCCAGTACGGTTTTCCATTTGATGCCGGTGGGGAAGGCGGCGCCGCCGCGGCCCCGCAGTCCCGAATCGACGACCTCGCCGACGATGGCTTCAGGCGCCATGGCCAGGGCGTTTCGCAGTCCGGCGTAGCCGCCGTGCGCCTGATAGTCGGCCAGGGACAAGGGGTCGATGATCCCGACACGGGCGAAGGTCAGCCGTTCCTGGTTTTTCAGGTAGGGGATCTCGTCGGTCGGGCCATGACGGAGCGGGTGGGGCGAGCCGTCCAGCCAGCCGGCCTCGAACAGTCCGGGCACGTCGTCGGCCTGCACGGGGCCGTAGGCGATGCGGCCCGCAGGCGTGTCGATCTCGACCAGGGTTTCCAGCCACAGCAGTCCGCGCGAGCCGTTGCGCACGATCTGGACGTCCAGGCCGAGGGCCTGGGCTTGGGCCGTGATGGCCGATGCGACGTCGTCGGCGCCGACCGCGATGGCCGCCGTGTCGCGGGGAACGAAAATACGCGTGTTCATTTCAACACCCTTCGGCCGCCAGCACGAGGTCAAGCTTGTCGGCGGACATGCGCGCATAGGGTTTGCCGTTGACCATGACGGCGGGTGATTGGGCACAGAGCCCCAGGCAATATACCGGTTCCAGCGTCGCGGATCCGTTGGCGGCGGATTGATGGAAATCGCAGCCCAGGCGCCGGCGGGCATGATCCGCCAGCGCGTCGCCGCCCATGGCCTGACAGGCTTCGGCGCGGCATACTTCCAGCAAGATCGGACAGGGTCTTTCGGAGCGGAAATGGGCATAGAAACTGATGACGCCATGGATTTCAGCGCGCGATAGCTGGAGCGCCGATGCCAGGGTGGCGACCGCCGAAGAGGGGATGCAGCCCAGCGCATGCTGGACGTCGTGCAAAATGGGCAGCAGATTGCCTTTTTGCGACCGATGGCGATCCACGGCTTGTTGCGCCGCGCGCTGGATGAACTCGTCGTCGGGGTCGAATTCAGTGGAGTCGGAGGGGGTGTGCATAATCGGTGTCCCTGGGGTTCTTGCCGGGCCAGGCGTGCAAAATACGGTTTTCATATGTATAGTTTTGCATATAGAGGCCGTGCTTGGACTTCGCTGTGTCCACTCTACCCGCAACCGGGCATTCGATCAATAAGCAAGCATGGACATATAAGCATTGTTAAATATGTAAAATTAAACATATATGATTGGCGGCAGGATATGCGATACAAATTCAAGGCGCGCCTGATGTCCGAATGGGTGTTGGAAAAGAGCGAGGGCAGCGCCCTGTCGCTCAGCGACGTGCTGCGTCTGCTGGAAGCCATCGAATCCATCGGACATATCGCGGGCGCGTGCAAAGCCTGCGGGGTGTCGTATCGCCACGCCTGGGGCATGCTGCGCAATGCGGAAAAAGAACTGGGCGTGCCGCTGGTATCGACTTCGCGCCGCCAGGGCACGGCCCTGACGGTATTGGGCCGGCATCTCGTCTGGGCTAATCGTCGCCTGGACGCCCGGTTGGCGCCCACCTTGGAAAGCATGGCGTCGGAGCTGCAGGAAGAGCTCGATCGCCTGCACCCGGAAAGGGGGCCGCGGCTGAGACTGCACGCGAGCCATGGCTTCGCGGTCGAAGGCTTGATGCAGGCCGCCGGCCAGGCCGACACGCTGGCGCTGGAACTGCGTTATCGCACGGGGATCGAAGCCCTGGCGTCGCTGGAAAGCGGCGATTGCGATCTGGCGGGATTCCAGGTGCCGGTCGGCGAGTTCGAATCGCCCATGCTCCGGCAATACAGCGAATGGCTCAATCCGGAAGCGCATCGCTTGATCCACCTGGCCGTGCGCAATACCGGCATGTTCGTCAAGCCCGGCAATCCGAAAAACATCATGTCAATAGCCGACCTGGCCAGGTCCGACGTGCGTTTCGTGAATCGGCAGATGGGCTCCAGCACGCGGTACATGACGGGATTGATGCTGCGCCGCTTCCAAATCGACCCCGTCCGGGTCCAGGGCTTCGACAACAGCGAATTCACGCACATGGCGATCGCCACGCATATCGCCAGCGGCATGGCCGACGTGGGCGTAGGCGTCGAGACGGCGGCCTGGCGCTGCGGCCTGGATTTCATTCCCCTGGCGCGGGAACGCTATTTTTTCGCCACCCATCGCGATGTCTTGGCGACCCCCCCGATGCGGCGCCTGCTGGAACTGATGCAGGGCGACGCGTACCGGACATACGTATCGCAACTGGTGGGCTACGATGCGGCGGAAATGGGCAAAGTGCAGACCTTGGACGAGGCGTTCGGCCCGGAGTTCGCGGAGGCCGGCGCATGAACAGGATCATCTACCTGGCCGACGAACGGTCCGCCACCTTGTTTCCGGATCGTTCGGTTCCCGTCGGGGCGGCGCGGGATGCCTTGGCGGACCGGCGCGGCAGGCCGCTGCGCGATTTGCGCATTTCGGTCACGGACCGATGCAATTTTCGTTGTACGTACTGCATGCCGCGCGACGTGTTCGATACCGATTACGCGTTCATGCCCTATGGCCAGTTGCTCAGTTTCGAGGAGATCGCCCGTTTCGCCGGACTCGCGGTCGATGCCGGCGTACGCAAGATCCGGCTGACCGGCGGAGAGCCGCTGTTGCGGCGCGACATCGAGCGCCTGGTCGAGATGTTGGCCGTCTTGCGCACGCCACAGGGTGAAGCGGTATCCGTCACCTTGACCACCAATGGGACGCTGTTGAAGAAGAAGGCGCGGGTCTTGAAGGACGCCGGCCTGTCGCGAGTGACCGTCAGCCTGGATGCCCTGGACGAGCGCCTTTTCGCCGACATGAGCGACAGCGGGATCGGCGTCGGGACCATCCTGAACGGCCTGGACGAGGCGCGCGCGGTGGGGCTGGCGCCGGTCAAGGTGAATATGGTCGTGCGCAAAGGCCTGAACGACGACCAGATCCTGCCCATGGCCCGTTACTTCCGCCATAGCGGCCACGTCCTGCGCTTCATCGAGTTCATGGACGTGGGCTCCACCAATGGCTGGGACATGAGCCAGGTGCTGACGGGGCGGGAGATCATCGAGCGGGTGGGCGCGGAATTCGCCGTGCGGGCCGTGGATCGCGACTATCGCGGTGAAGTGGCGTCGCGCTGGCGCTATGAGGACGGCGGCGGCGAGATCGGCGTCATTACCAGCGTGTCCCGGCCTTTCTGCGGCGATTGCACGCGCCTGCGGCTTTCCCCCGAGGGCAAGCTGTACTTGTGCCTGTTTGCATCCGGCGGCTATGACGTCCGTGCGCAGTTGCGTTCCGGCGCGGACGACGCGGCGCTGGCCGCCTACCTGGCCGCCGTATGGTCGGGCCGCGACGACCGCTATTCGGAGCTGCGCGGCCAGGGCGCGTCGGGACGAAAGATCGAGATGAGCTACATAGGCGGATGATGAACACGGACCTTACCGGCGTCATACTGGCCGGCGGCCGGGCGCGGCGCATGCAGGGCGACCCGGCGCTGCGCGCGATGAATCCGGATGCCTGCCGCGCCGGCGCGCAGGACCCGGGCGGGGGCGGGCCGCGGACTGACATCGAAAAAGGCTTGCTGGATTGGCGCGGACGGCCGTTGGTGGCCCATGCCGCCGCTTATCTCGAGCAACGCGTGCGGCAGGTGTTGATCAGCGCCAATCGCGCAGCCGATCGCTACGCGGTTTATGGCCGGGTGGTTTCCGATGAGCAAGTGTTGGGCCGGGACGCGGGGCCTTTGGCCGGCGTGGCCAGCGCTCTGGCGGTCAGCGCCACGCCCTGGCTGCTGGTGATCCCGGTGGACGTGCCCAATCTGCCCGGCGATCTGGACGCGCGCCTGTTGCTGGCGGCGGCTGAACAGGGCAGCCCCGTCGCCTATGCGATGACGTCGAGGCCGCATCCCCTGTGCATGGTGGCGCATCGCGGCGTATTGCCGGATTTGCGGTCCTTCCTGGCCGCGGGCGGGCGCAGGGTGCGGGACTGGCAGGCACGGCATCGGCCCGCCTGCGTCGCGTTCGCGTCCGACGAGGGCTGGTTCGAGAACTTGAACACGCCCGACGACTGGCGCCGGGCGGCGCGGTCGAGATAGTCCGGCGGTTGCGCCTGTCAGCTCAGCCAATGCGCCAAGTCGTAATACGGAACGATGTCGCCGTCCTGGACCACTGTATCGGCTTTGATCCTGGCCAGGCCGCTTGCCCAGGGCAACGAACTGATGATGCCCGAGCCTTGCTGGGGATAGGGGTGCAGCATGATTCTCCCGTCGGGAGCGGGCTCGCCGCGCACGCGCAGGAACTCTTCGCGTGTTTCATGGAATCTGGCCGAGGTGGCGAGGATGCCGTAGTGCATAGCGGGCAGGATATCGGATCGCCCTTGCATGGTCCGCATCAAAGGCGTGACCAGCAAAGTGAATACCGCATACGCGGACACCGGGTTGCCGGGCAGGCAAACGATGGGCTTGCCGCGCGCATGCGCCAGCGCCACGGGCTTGCCGGGCTTCATCCGCACACGCCACAGGTCCATCTCACCGCCCGCCGCTTCGATGGCGGGCTTGACCAGGTCTTTTTCGCCGACCGAGACGCCGCCCACGGTCAGGACCAGGTCGCAGCCGTCTAGCAAGGCGCCGAACGCCGATTGCAGGCTGTCCATCGTGTCCGCCGCATGCAGCACGTGGACGACGGATGCGCCCAGGCGGTCGACCAGGCCGGACAGCATGGTCGCGTTCGAATTGTAGATCTGGGCGTCGCCGCGCGGCTGTCCCGGCGCCACGAGCTCGTCGCCCGTGGTCAGTATGCCCACCTTCAACGGCGCATAGACGGGCAATTCGGCATAGCCTTGGGAGGCGAGCACCGCCAGCTCGGCCGCGCGCAGCACCGTGCCTTTCGGAAATAGCTGTTCGCCTTGGCGCACGTCTTCGGCGCGTTTGCGAACGTGGGCCCCCGGCGTCGGCGCGACCCGGATGGCGACGCCCGATTCGGTTTCGTCGCCGTCTTCTTGCATGACGACGGTGTCCGCGCCCTCGGGCATGAGGCTGCCCGTGAAGAGGCGGATGGCGTGGCCCGGCTTCAAGGGCTGCGATGCGTCTCCGGCGTAGCAGCGTTGCTGCACGGGCAAGGACGTTTGCGGCGCGTAGTCGGTGTGGCGTATCGCGTAGCCGTCCATGGCGCTGTTGTCGGCCGGCGGCAGATCCAGCGTGGCGTATAGCGTTTGCGCCAGTACGCGGCCATGAGCCTGTTCCAGGGAGCAGAGCTCGGTAATGTGTGGAGGCTTGCCGGCATGGGCCAGGCGGGATTGGGCTAGGTCGAAATCAAGCATGGCGGAAATGGGTGGCGAAATTACAAGGGCGATGCGCGCTGTTCAGTTGCTCGCGCAGGATTTTTTCCCATGCCGTCTTGCAGGCGTTGGTGGAGCCGGGCATGCAGAAGATCAGCGTGTCGTTGGCCGAGCCCGCGAACGCGTCGGACTGCAGGGTGGAGCTGCCGATCTCCAGGTAGGACAGGTGGCGGAACAGCTCGCCGAAGCCCGTCAACGTCGTGTCCAGCAAAGGCGTGACGGCGACGGCGGTCGACTTGTCGTGGCTGAAGCCCGTGCCGCCGTTGGCCAGGATCACCTGGATATCGGGGTCCGCGATCCAGTCGCTGACGATCTTGCGTATGTCGTAGCGATTGCCGCTGCTGATGGCGCGCGTCTTGACGCGATGGCCGGCTTGCGCCAGGCTGGCGGCAAGATAGTCGCCCGAGGTGTCGTCGTCGGGGCCGCGCGTGTCGGAAATGGTCAGGACGGCACAGGTCAGGATGACGGGCTGTCCTGAAGTGTCAGCTTTACTCATGATGGTCGGGGTTTCCTGTTGCGGTATGCCATTGCTCGGCTTTGCGGGCGTCGCGATCCTGCTGTCGCACCCAGAACTGCCGGCCATCGGCCAAGGTTTCGCGCTTCCAGAACGGCGCGCTGGTTTTCAAGGCGTCGATCAGGTATTCGCAGGCGCGAAAGGCGTCGCCGCGGTGGGCGCCGGCCACTGCGACGAATACGATTTGCTCCGTGTTGCGCAGTTCGCCCACCCGGTGCGCGACCAGGCAGTCGGCGATGGGCCAGCGTTGCCGGGCCTGCTCGCAAAGCTCGCCGATCCGGCGCTCGCACATGCCGGGGTAATGCTCCAGGAACAGGCTGTCCGTCGCCGTGTCTTCGGCGTAGTCGCGCACATAGCCGGTAAAGGTTACGATGGCGCCCGCCTTGCCCTGCGTGCGGCGGCGCAGTTGCGCGGTCAGCTCGGCCGCGTCGAAATCGTCATGCTGGACGACGACCATGGCTCAGCCTCCGGTGACGGGATCGAACACGGCCACTTCGTCGCCGGCTCGGATGGTTTCGTGGCGCTTGGCATGGCATTGATTGATGGCCAGCTTGAGCTTGTCCGAGGGGGCGAGCTGCGGATACCGGCTTTCCAGTTCCTTTAGCCACGAGCCCGCGTCGATGGGGGCGGGCAGGGGCCAGGATTCATGGCGCTTTCCCGTCAGGTCGGCGACGCGAGCGAAGTAGAGTACGTTAATCGTTGCGCCACTCACCGCTTTTTCCTCCCGATTTATAGTGCAGCTTTATCTGCTCTATCACTATACCCTTGTCGGCCGCCTTGCACATGTCGTAGATGGTCAGGGCGGCGACGCCGCACGCGGTCATGGCTTCCATTTCGACCCCGGTTTTATAGTCCGTGCGGCAGGTTGCCTGTACGGTTATGGCCAGCGCCTGCTCGTCGGCCGTGAAATCGATGCCGACGAAGCTCAATGGCAGGCTGTGGCACAGCGGTATCAGCTCCGCGCAGCGCTTGGCCGCCAGGACGCCGGCCACGCGCGCGGTGTTGAGCACTTCGCCCTTGGCGTTATCCTGGGCCGACAGTAGGCGATAGGCGACGGCGCTCATGCGCACCCGAGCCCGCGCGACGGCGACGCGCGGCGTCGGCGCCTTGGCGCCGACGTCCACCATGCGCACTTGGCCGGACTCGTCCAGATGGGTGAGCGAGGGATCGGAAGAGGGCGTGGTATTCATGGCATCGATCGAAATGAGATGGCGCCGCGCTGGCGGCTGGAATCATGGCGAAGTAACATGCCTATCGTATCATTGACCCTGCGTGCGTCGATACCGGCGCCGTATTGCTTTACCTATACATCAACCAACAGGCGGAGAGTGCTATGACGATTAAAGTTGGCGACCGGGTTCCCGACGCAACGCTGAGCGAGTTCATCGAAACGGCGTCCGAAGGATGCTCGGTGGGACCGAATAATTTTCAGGTGTCGGATTTGGCCAAGGGCAAGACGATAGCCGTGTTCGCCGTGCCCGGCGCGTTCACGCCCACATGCTCCGAGCGGCATCTGCCCGGTTATCTTGAATTGCACGACCGGATCAAGGCCAAGGGCGTCGATGAGATCTGGTGCGTGGCGGTGAACGATCCTTTCGTCATGGGCGCCTGGGGCAGGGACCAAAAGGTCGACGGACGCGTGCGCATGATGGCCGACGGCAGCGGCGACTGGACGCGCAAGCTCGGCCTGGAGTTGGACCTGTCGACCCGGGGCCTGGGCAAGCGTTCCCAGCGCTATTCCGCGCTGCTCAAGGATGGCGTGGTGACACGGCTGAACGTCGAAGAGGCCGGCAAGCTGGAAGTCAGCGACGCCAAGACCCTGCTGTCGCAATTGGATTGATCCGAACGTCTCCATCCTTGCCATACCGTCCGGGTTGCAGCCATGTTTCAAATGATCGCCGCCTTTTTTTCCTTGTATTTGACGACCCTGGTGTTGCTGGTCGGCACGGGGTTGTTCAATACCTACGTCGGTCTGCGCCTGACGGCGGATTCGATCTCCGAGTTGTGGGTGGGCGGCATCATGGCGGTCTATTACCTGGGGTTGGTCTGCGGCGCGCGGGTGGGGCACAAGCTGATCATCCGCGTAGGCCACATCCGGGCGTACGGGGCCAGCGCGGCCATCGTCACCGTGACGGTGCTGGGCCAGGTTCTGGTGGACACGCTCTGGGTATGGCTGGTTTTTCGCTTCATCGCCGGCGTGGCGATGGTGACGCAATTCATGGTGCTGGAAAGCTGGCTCAACGAACAAACGGAAAACCACCAGCGCGGCCGGGTGTTCGCGTTCTACATGGTGGTCTCCGGCTTGGGAACCGTGCTGGGCCAGTTGTCGCTTACGCTGTTTCCCAGCCTGGACTACGGGCCGCTGGTGTTCGTGGCGATCTGCGCGGCGCTGAGCCTGGTGCCGGTCACCCTGACGCGCCGGCTGCATCCGGCGCTGCAGGTTCCCGCGCCCATCCAGGTCAAGTACTACCTGGCGCGCGTGCCCCTGTCGCTGACGGTCTTGCTGATCGCGGGCATGATCACCGGCGCTTTCTATGGCCTGGCGCCGGTCTACGCCAGCAAGATGGGGCTGAGCGCCGATCAGGTCGCGGTCTTCGTGGCAACCGCCGTGGCATCGGGCCTGCTGGCGCAGTGGCCGATAGGCTGGCTGGCTGATCGCATCAACCGCTCGAACATGATCCGGCTGAACGCCGTGGCGCTTGCCGTGCTTGCCGTCGCGCTGTGGGGATGGTGGGTGCCGCCGTACTGGCTGCTGCTGGTTTTCGCAAGCTTGTCGGGCATCCTGCAGTTCACCTTGTATCCCTTGGGCGCCGCCTTCGCGAACGACAACGTCGATCCGGAGCGTCGGGTCGGCTTGAGCGCCATCCTCCTCATGGTCTACGGCATGGGCGCCTGTATAGGGCCTTTGGCCGTGGGTGCGCTGATGCGCGAACTGAGCGCCGGCGTGTTTTACGTATTCGTCACGGCAGTGTCCGTCGTGCTGGTGGCGACGGTCAGGCCGCAGCGCATCACGGGCGCTCACCTCAGCCAGGATGCGCCCACGCATTTCGTGCCGATGCCCGACAGCCTGCAAAGCTCGCCGGTCGTGGCGGCCCTGGATCCGCGCGTCGACCTGGATATCGACGTATCGCATGTCGACTTGCCGGCTGAAAATGGCGATCCGCCTGCGGCCGGCGATTCGCCGGGGGCGACGGATCCGGCCGATCCAGGTATCGCGCCCGAGCCATCGGCGGCGCACGATTCGTCCGATGTGTCCGGACCGCCGGCCGTGTCCGGCTCGTCCGGCGCGCAGCCGCCTCGCTCCGCTTAGCACCGCGCGCGCGGTGGTGATTCCGCCGCCGTCAACGCGGAATAAGAATCACGATGGCGCTGATGGCCAGCACGATGCCCAGGAAGTTGATCCACGACAGCTTCTCTTTGAAAAAGCCCGCGCCCACCAGCGTGCCCAGGGAAATGACGCCGATGTTCATGGCCGAGAACACCAGGGTCGGGTTGTCGGGAAAGACTTGATGCGCGCGGATGTAGAAATAGATATTGCCGAAGTTCAGCGTCCCCAGGACGACGCCCGCCAGGGCGTTGCGCCGGGTCCAGACGGTGCGCTTGGCAAGAAGGTAGCCGAAGATCACGACGGCGGCGATGGAAAAACTGATCAGCAGGCTGGAGGAGAAGGCCGCGCCCGCCTTGGCCATCTGCTTGAACAGAATATCGATGACGCCGTAGCCTACCCATACGCTCAGCAGGAAGCCGACCGATTTGAGCGTATCGCCGGGGGCGGCGACGTCCCTGGGGCGCAGCAGCAGGCACACGAGCGCGATCAGAGCAACGCTGATGCCCGTGATTTTTCCCGTCGAGAGCTGCTCGCCGAACAGCACGAAGGAGGCGATCAAGGGTATGAACAGGGACAGACGCTGGGCCGCATCGCTGAGGACGATGCCGGCGTGGCGCACGGCTCCCGCCATGGTCAGGAAGATGGTGGGCAGCAAGATGCCCAGCGCCGCCAGGACTCCCCAGGCATTGTCGGGCTTGAGCAGGCTGGCCGGGGCCGGCTGCAGGATGAGCGCGCACAGCGTAATGGCGACGAGGTAGTTGACCGCGATGGCTTGCGCGACGTCAATCGATTGGCGGCGGGCGATTTTCAGCAGGATGGATACGGCGACACTGCAGGCGATACTGATGATGAGTGTATGCATGATGAAGGTGGAGACAGGAAAGAAAGGTTTAACAGGGCGTGGATGCCGCGTGGTTCGCGGCCTGGCCGCTCAAGCCCAGGCGCTTGAGCAGATCCTGGTCGGCTTCCCACTGAGGGTTGCCGGTGGTCAACAGCTTGTCGCCGTAGAAAATGGAATTGGCGCCCGCGACGAAGCACAGGGCCTGCATGGTCTGTTCCATGGCTTCGCGTCCGGCCGACAGGCGCACGTGGCTCTTGGGCATGGTGGTGCGCGCCACGGCGATGGTGCGGATGAATTCGAACGGGTCCACCGGATCGGCGTCGAACAACGGCGTGCCTTCCACTTTGACCAAGTTGTTGATGGGCACGGATTCGGGATAGGGTGTCATGTTGGCCAGCTGCGCGATCAGGCCGGCGCGCTCGCGCCGGGATTCGCCCAGGCCGACGATGCCTCCGCAGCAAACGTGCATCCCCGCGGCTCTGACGCGCTCCAGGGTGTCGAGCCTGTCTCGATAAGTGCGGGTGGAAATGATGTTGCCGTAGAACTCGGGGGAGGTGTCCAGGTTGTGATTGTAGTAGTCCAGGCCCGCTTTCCGAAGCCGGTCGGCCTGGCCGTCTTTGAGCATGCCCAGCGTCACGCAGGTCTCCATGCCCAGTTCCTTGACCGCGCGCACCATTTCCGTCACGGCATCCAGCTGCTTTTCGGTGGGCGAGCGCCAGGCGGCGCCCATGCAGAAGCGTTGCGCGCCGCCGTCCCTGGCCTGCCGCGCGGCTTTGATCACGTCGTCCAAAGACATGAGCCCTTCGCGCCGGCCCGGCTGGTCGTAGCGCGCGGATTGTGGACAGTAGCCGCAGTCTTCGGGGCAGCCGCCGGTTTTGATGGACAACAGTCTGGACAGCTGAACCGTATTGGGGTCGTGATGTCGCCGGTGCGTTACTTGCGCCTGGAACAGCAGGTCCAGGAACGGCAGTTCGTACAAGGCGACGATGCGGTCGAGCGGCCACGTCGGAGCGGATGTGGAAACGGCGTGCATGGGATCTTGCTTGCATGGAAAAGCGCCGATGGTAGGCGGTCTTTTTCAACGGTGCAATATCCAACTTCTTCTAATTGCGTCTAACGTGTCATTTAAATAAGATAAATTTAAACTAATTGATTCCTTCTCGCCTCATAAGCCGTTAATCCAGCCTTGCCGCGCGGCAATTTTCCTGCGCGGTTAATTTGTATCTTTATGTGACAAAAGTGGCGATTTGACGGCAAGCGCAGGGCGCGTGGAGCCGAAGGATGGGCCGAGCGTCTATGATCGGGGGGTCAGATATACGACGCAGGTTCACATGAGAATGCCATGGCACAGTTTGAACGCACGCTGACCGTCGAGTGGGGCGATTGCGACGAGGCGGGGATCGTGTTCTATCCCAATTACTTTTACTGGTTCGATTGCACGTTCCATGCAATGCTGCGCAGCAAAGGCCTGAGCCAGCGGCTGTTGCGCGGCAAGTATGGCGCCGTCACGCCGCTGATCGATGCGGGCGCGTCGTTTCATGGGCCGCTACGCTATGACGACGTCGTCGTGATCGCGGCGACGATCGAACAGTGGGCCGAGCGCCGCCTGAGGATCGCGTACAAGGCGCGCCTCGGCGATCGCGTGGTGACCATGGGGCATGAAGAAAGGGCGTGGGCCTTGATCGACGACGCCGGGGAGCTGAAGTCCGCCCCCATTCCGGAAGACTTCAAGGCGCTGTTCGCGCCTTGACCGCGAAGAACGGACCGGATCAGGCCAGGGCCGCATCGTAGCGCCGATTGACCTCGTCCCAGTTCACGACGTTGTAGAACGCGGCGATGTACTCAGGGCGGCGATTCTGGTAAAGCAGGTAATAGGCATGTTCCCAGACGTCCAAGCCCAGGATGGGGGTGTTGCCGGCCATCAGCGGGCTGTCCTGGTTGGCGGTGCTTTCGACGACCAGTTTCTTTTCCGGCGTCACGCTCAGCCAGGCCCAGCCGCTGCCGAAGCGCGTCAAGGCGGCCTGGGTGAACGCCTCTTTGAATTTCTCGTAGCCGCCGAGCTCCTTGTCGATGGCCTTGGCGATGGCGCCGGTCGGGGCGCCGCCGCCGGTCGGGGACATGACCGTCCAGAACAGGCTGTGATTGGCATGGCCGCCGCCGTTGTTGCGGACGACGCCTTTGAGCGCATCGGGCAGGCGGTCGAAACCGGTCATCAAGGCTTCCACGGATTGGTCACCCAAGGGATTGCCCTCAAGGGCGGCATTGACGTTGTTGATGTAGGTTTGGTGGTGCTTGGTGTGATGGATTTCCATCGTTTTCGCATCGATGTGAGGCTCGAGGGCGTCGTAAGCGTAAGGTAAAGCGGGAAGCGTGTAAGCCATGGGGTCGAGCTCCTTTTTGATCGGAAAAATTACGTCGGCCCGCCGCGCCCTGCGCGAGGGGTCCCATTGACGGGTGCGGCGCGGCTCGCGCCACATCATGCCTTCATTCTAGTAAGAATGAGAACCGTTTTAAATAAAGCCATTGTTGCCGGTAGGTGTATGAAGGCTGCGATCTTAATTTCTTTTGGTTATTTTGATAGCTAATAATCGCATTTGAAGTTATGTTAAATTTGGCGCTTTGCCGTTATTTGCTCCTGCCACGCCTTCTTCCGGAACTTCTCTAGCGTGATTCGTCTCAACAACGTAACCAAGACCTATGAGTCCACGGGCCGTGTCGCGCATGCGTTGGCCGGGGTGAGTCTGCATGTCCGCCAAGGCGAGATCTTCGGCATCATCGGACGGTCCGGCGCGGGCAAAAGCACGCTGATCCGGATGTTGAACTTGCTGGAGCGGCCGACTCGGGGCGAAGTCTGGGTATCCGGCAAGGACATCACTCGACTGGGCGAAGGCCAGCTGCGCGAATTCCGCCGCAAGGTGGGCATGGTGTTTCAGCATTTCAATCTGCTGCGGTCGCGAACCGTCCTGGACAACGTCTGCTTTCCCCTGAAGCTGGCCGGCGCGAGCAAGGCGCAGCAGCGGGAACGCGCCTATGAGGTGCTGGACCTGGTTGGACTGGCGGGGCACGAGAGCAAGTACCCGCGGCAGCTATCCGGAGGACAGCAGCAGCGCGTGGGCATCGCCCGCGCCTTGGCGAGCCGTCCCGAATTGCTCTTGTGCGACGAAGCGACGTCGGCGCTCGACCCTGAAACGACGCAATCCATCCTGCGCCTGCTATTGGACATCAACCGGCGCCTGGGCTTGACCATCGTCTTGATTACGCACGGCATGGATGTGATACGCGCCGTGTGCGACAAGGTGGCGGTCATGGACGCAGGCCGGATCGTGGAGTCGGGCGACGTGATGGACGTTTTCCTTCATCCCGAGCATGAAGTGACGCAATCGCTGTTGTCGGAAAGCGGCGTGGACGCCGAAGGATGGCGGGACATGGCGCAGAGCGTGCCGGGCCGCCTGTTGCGGCTGAGCTTTCGCGGCGAAACGACGACTCAGCCGATACTCAGCCGCATCACACGCGAATTGGGATTGAACGTCAGCATACTTCAGGGCGCCGTCAGCCGGATCAAGGACGTGCCCTACGGGCAACTGGTGATCGCCATCCAGGGCGATGCGCTCGAGCAGGACAAGCTGGATGCGTTGTTGGCCGGCGAGGGCGTGCGTTATGAGGTCTTGCGAGCATGAATTTCAGTAATATCGACTGGCTTTTGATTGGAGAGGCGACGTTCGATACCTTGCTCATGACGGGGTTTTCGTTGCTGTTCACTGTCTTGATCGGCCTGCCCTTGGGTATCATCCTGTTCCTGAGCGGCAAGGGACAGATGCTGCACAATCCCGCGGTCTATCAAGTGTTGTCTTTCGTGGTCAATGTGCTGCGTTCCGTGCCTTTCCTGATCCTGCTCATCGTAATGATCCCGATGACGCGGGTGCTGGCGGGCACGTCCCTGGGCGTGCAGGGGGCGATCCCGCCCCTGGTCGCCAGCGCCGCGCCGTTTTTCGCGCGCCTGGTGGAAAACGTGCTGCGCGAGCTCGATCCGGGCGTATCCGAAGCCTGCCGCGCCATGGGCGCCAATTCGCGCCAGACGGTCCTGATGGCGTTATTGCCCGAGGCGACCACCGGCATCGTGGCGGCCGTGATCGTGACGGCGATCGCCCTGGTCGGCTATTCGGCGATGTCGGGCGTCATCGGCGGCGGCGGGTTGGGCGATCTGGCTTTGCGTTTCGGTTACCAGCGCTACCAGACCGACGTCATGATCGTGACGGTGGCGATACTCGTTGTCATGGTCCAGATTTTGCAGGTGTTCGGCGACCGCTGGGTCGCCAAATTGAATCGTAAATAACGTTGCTTAGGAGAAGTCCATGTCTTTGAAGAAAATCGCTCCGGCGCTGGCTGTGACCGTCGCCGCATTGCTGGGCCACGTCGCGCATGCGGCCACGCTTTCCGTGGCCGCCACGCCCGTGCCGCACGCGGAGTTGCTGGAACATGTCAAGCCCGTGTTGGCCAAGGAAGGCGTCGAGCTGGACATCAAGGTGTTCACGGACTACGTGCAGCCCAACCAGCAGGTCGCGGACGGCCACATCGATGCGAACTTTTTCCAGCACCAACCGTATCTGGACTCGTTCAATAAAGAGCACAAGACCAAGCTGGTGACGGTCGGGCTGGTGCATGTCGAGCCCTTCGGCGCGTATTCCCAGAAAGTGAAGGACATCGCCGATCTCAAGGACGGGGCGCAGGTCGCTATCCCCAACGACCCCTCCAACGGCGCGCGCGCCCTGTTGCTGTTGCAGAAACAAGGCCTGATCAAACTGAAGGATCCGGGCGACATCCTGGCGACCTCCCGCGACGTGGTCGACAACCCCAAGAAACTGAAGTTCCGTGAATTGGAAGCCGCGACGCTGCCGCGCGTGCTGGCCGATGTGGACTTGGCGCTCATCAACACCAACTATGCCTTGGAAGCGGGCCTGAATCCGGTCGACAACGCGCTGTTCATCGAAGGCGCGGATTCGCCTTACGCCAATATTCTCGTGACCACCGAAGCCAAGAAAGACGACGAGAACGTGCGCAAGCTGGTCAAGGCTCTGAACAGCGACGACGTGAAGGCGTTCATCAAGGACAAGTACAAAGGCGCGATCGTTCCCGCGTTCTAAGTTCGGTGTCTTGAGCCATCCCCCGCACCGTTGCGGCGGGATGGTCCAACCGGGTCAGCGCGACACGCGCAATGTGCGGGTTGCGTTGACCCGGTTGCCGCCGTCCTGCTTGATGCGCACTGTGGCCTGGCGCGCGGAAAAGCCCGCGGGCAGTTCTTGCCGGCCGCGCATGTGCACGTAGCGTTCCAGGCTGATGTCGAAGGGTTCCAGGTCGATGTTGGCCGAGCGGCCATTGGGATAGACGCCGGACACGACCAGCTCCACGGTTCCCTTGAACGTATCCGTCTTGCCTTCGTCCTGCATCACCAGGAAACGATAGTCCAGATGGCCGTCCGCATTGGCGAAGCTGGCCGCGCGGATACCCGGCGACGTGCCGCGCGGATCCGGCGGCATGGCGGCGGCGAACAGCTGCAGGTCTTCGTTGACCGTCACCACGTGCTCATTGGCCTGCCGGAGCTGGTCGGATTGGCTTTGCAACTGGGCTTTCAGCTGGGACAGCTCTTCCGTCTGCTGATTGACTTGCGTCTGCAGGCGCTGCTTTTCCATGTTGGCGCTATTCAAATCCCGATGCAGTTGCTCGGATTGCTCGACGGTAAGGCGTTGAGGGCCGTAGCTGGTTTGCAGGAACAGCAGCCCGCCGGCGCCCAGGACCACTCCGGTCAGCATCAATACCAGCCATCTTGGAATTCGGCGCGAACGGCGGGGATAGCCATACGAGGTCGGCTTGAAAACATGTTGCTTGGATCTGGAACCAAACATAGCGATCTATTTCCTGTGCTGCGGCTGTGCGGGTTGCAATCGGGTCAGTGTAACGTGAGCGTCAGGCGGACGCCAGCGCGACGGCGCGTGAAGGCGGCCGGGCTCACGGCGCATGGCGCGATAGCTGCGCGTCCAGCTGTTGCAGTCGTTGCGGGGTGCCGATGTCATGCCATTGCCCGCCGTGGCGCGCGGCGACCGCCGCCCGCGCGCGCATGGCCCCTTGCAAAATGGGTAGAAGCCGCATGGCCTGGCCAGTCGGAATGCGCTCGAAAAGCGAGGGCTCGTAGATGCCGATGCCGGAAAAGGTGTAGGTCGGTTCTTCGGGCCGGCCGGTTTTCTCCACGGGCCGGCCGTCTTCGTCCAGGGTGAAATCGCCGGCCGGATGGTGGGTGGGATTGTCGACCAGCAGCATCCACAGCCGATCCTGGTTCCGCCTCAGGCGCCGGGCGATGTCGCCGGCCTGCGCGGGATCCCAATCGCACCAGACATCGCCGTTGATGACCAGAAAAGGCTCGTCGTTGAAAAAGGGCAGGGCCTTGGCGATGCCGCCCGCGGTTTCCAGCGCCTGGGTTTCCGCCGAATAGCTCAGGCGCAGGCCGTGGCGGCTGCCGTCGCCCAAGGCCTGCTCGATCTGCTCGCCCAGCCAGGCGTGATTGATGACGACGTCGCGAAAGCCCGATCGGGCCAGCCGTTCCAGGTGCCAGGCGATCAGGGGCTTGCCGCCGACCGGCAGCAAAGGCTTGGGCGTGTGGTCGGTCAGCGGGCGCATGCGTTCGCCGCGGCCGGCGGCCAATATCATGGCGCGCATCAGAACGTATACCCGTCGACGGTCTGCCGGTTTTCCAGCCTGTCGAGCAGCTTGAGCAGCGGGCGAAACGCCCCGTAGCGGCCGGCGACCTGGCGCACGTAAGCCATGACCCTCGGCATGTGGTCCAGGTAATGGTGCTTGCCGTCCCGGTGCGAGAGGCGCGAAAAGACGCCCAGGATGCGCAGATTGCGCTGCAGGCTCATCCATTCGTAGGCTCGGTGAAATTCGGCGAAGTCCGGATCGACCGGCAATCCCGCGGCCTTGGCGGCTTCCCAGTAGCGTATGGCCCAATCCAGTTGCTGCGGCTCTTCCCAGGTCGTGCGGGCGTCCATGACCAGCGATGCGATATCATAGGTGATGGGGCCGGACAAGGCGTCCTGGAAGTCGATGACGCCGGTGGCGGAAAGGCCGCCGTCGTGCTGTGTCGTGGGAACCATCAGGTTGGGCGAATGGAAGTCGCGGTGCACCAGCACGCGGGGCTGCTGCGCGTTGTCGGCGGTGAGCGTGGCGAACAAGGCGGACAGCATGTCGGCGTCCTCGTTGCTCAGCGTTGCCGCGCAGTGGACATGCGCGTACCAATGCGTGAAGACCTCCAGCTCCTGGGTCAGCCGCGCGCCGTCGTAAACTGGCAGGCTGCGGGCGTCGGCGTGTTGCAGACGCACCAGGGCGTCCAGCGCGTTGCGATACAAGGCCTGGAGCCCGCCGTCGTCGATGCCCGATTGCACGGCTTGGTAATACGTATGACGGCCCAGGTCGGATAGCAGCAGGAAACCCCGCTCCAGGTCCTGGGCCAGGATGTCGGGCACGCGCGAACCCGCGTCTTTCAGCAGCTGCGTGACATGCACGAAAGGCCGGCAGTCTTCGTGGGGCGGCGGCGCATCCATCGCGATCACGGTCGATGCCCCGGCGGCCAGCCTGAAGTAGCGGCGAAAGCTGGCGTCGCTGGAGGCGGGCGCCAGCGTGTTCAGGTCCAGGTCGAATTGCCCGGCATGCCGCGTCAGCCAGTCGGTCAGATCGGCGTATCGCGCATCGGTATTGCTGCGTTGGGAGTTGTCCATAAAGAGAGAAGGCGGTAAGGATGCGGCGGTGAAGTAATGATAATCAGGAATGCAATCGTGGTATTCCAACTATTAACTATAATACCGGGTCGCCAATCCTGACAGTTTGGCGGGTATGCCAAAATATGGCCAGTTTATCCGGAGACAGTATTCTCGTGCGTTTGGTATGGTGGACGATCTTTTTGACGGCCGGCTGCGTTTCAGCGGCCGGGGCGCAGTCGTCCCTGGAAAGCGCGACGGCATTGTCCAGCGCGCCGGGTTTGCGTATGGATTCGAAGCTGCGGGTGCACAAGCTGGAAGACGACCAGATGACGTCGTTTCTGGTGGGCGATGATCTGCGCACGGACGAGGACGGCCTGACCACGCTTGAAGGCGGCGCCGAGGTAAGGCGCATCGACTCGGTCGTGAAAGGCGATCGGATCGACTACCGTCAATCGACGGGAGACGTGCGCGTGCGCGGCAATGGCCTGATCATGCGCGACGGCAGCATCGTCAAAGGTCCGGACCTGAAGTACAACCTGGACAGCGAGACCGGGGAAGTCCAGGATCCGAATTTCTGGCTCGTTTCGTCCGGCGCCGGAGAGGCGTCCAAGGCCGACATCTTCAGCCGCGACCATATGCGCCTGGCCGATGTGACCTATTCCGGCTGCCCGTGCCCCGAGCCGTCCTGGTATATCAAATCCAGTCGCGTGGACCTGCATTTTGACGAAAACGAAGGCATTGCGCGCCATGGCTTGCTCTATTTCAAGGGCATGCCCATCCTGTATTCGCCCTATCTGACCTTTCCTTTGCGCAAGGAACGCAAGTCCGGCTTCCTGCTGCCGACTTACGGCACTTCGTCCAAAGGCGGGTTTGAATTTACCCTGCCCTATTACTTCAACATCGCGCCGAACTACGACGCCACCTTGACCCCGCGCTACATGAGCAAGCGCGGACTGCAGATGGGCGGCGAGTTCCGCTATCTCGGCGAACGGTATTCGGGTGATCTGTACGGCACCTATCTGGCCAAGGATCAGCTGGACGACCGCAAGCGCTGGATGTACATCCTGCGGCACCAGCACAGGCTGGGCGGCGGGTTCAGCGCCGCGTACGACGTCAGGCGGGTATCGGACGACAATTATTTTCGCGATTTTTCATCGTTCGGCATCAACGAGGCAACGATGAACCAACTGCCCAGCTCGGCCAGGCTGAACTGGAGCGGCTATAAGTATTTCCGTGCCTACCTGCAGACGTATACCTATCAGACCTTGCAGGACGAGGATGACCGCTACGTCGCTCCGGCCTACGATAAATTGCCCGAATTGTCCGTGACCGCAGAGCGGTATAACTGGGGTGGTTTCGACGTGGTGTCGGACAACTATGCAACGCGTTTCGAGCGGCCGTATTATTCGGGCGTCCTGTCCAAGTTCGATCCCTATCGAGAGGGCGGGCCTTTGGCCGACTATGGCACGAACAGGACGGGTTCCCGTTTTTCGTCGTATACGACGGTAGCCTATCCCATCGTCAAGGCGGGATGGTACGTGACGCCCAAGGCCGGCCTGCACATGAGCCAATACCATACCGACTGGTATCCGGGCGTGGCGGATCGGCCGCGCACGCAATCACGCGTGCTGCCCATCATGTCGCTCGATTCGGGCATGACGTTCGAACGCGACACCAGCCTGTTCGGCAACGCCGCGATCCAGACGCTGGAGCCTCGCGCCTACTATTTGTACGTGCCTTACAAGGACCAGTCCGAGTTGCCCGTCTACGACACCAGTCTGGCGGCTTTCAATTTCGCGCAGGCTTTCGACGAGAACATTTTCAGCGGCGGCTGGGACCGGATCGCAGATGCCAATCAGTTGACCTTGGGTCTGACCACCCGGTGGCTGGATGGGGAAAGCGGCTTCGAGCGGCTGTCCTTGTCCGCCGCCCAGCGGATTTACTTCCGCGACAGGCTGGTGACGCTCTACGACAAAGGGCGGACGAATAAAAAATCCGATTATCTGGTCGGCATGAACGCGGCGCTGACGGACACGCTGAACGTAAGGTTCGATGCGCAGTTCAATCCCGAGTCGCGCGACAGAAATAGAATGGCGGCGGGCTTTCGCTGGGAACCCAAGCGCCTGGCCAGTCTGGCGGCCTCGTATCGCTACGAGCGCGATCCGCGCCAGATCGACAATCCCAATTTCGTCTTCGATCCCGAAAATAACTTGACGCGTGAGCAGATCAGCGTAACGGGGCAGTGGCCCTTGAGCAACGGGTTCTATGCACTGGGCCGCTATGATTATTCGCTGGCGGAAAAACGCAGCACACAGTCCATTTTCGGGCTGGAATACAAGGGCGATTGCTGCTGGGCCGCGCGCGTCGTGTTCCAGCGTTATGCCGTGTCGGCCAGCGATTACAACACCGCCATGTTTTTCCAGTTGGAGCTGTCGGGCCTGGGTTCGTTGGGCACGGACCCCATGCGCTTACTGCGCGACCGGATCGGAACCTATCAATCCATTACGCCGCCTATACCGGATACAACCACTTTCGAGAGGTATGAATAATGCGTAGTTTGCATACTAAGCGGCGAATCCTTGCCGTGTCTTTGTTGGGTGCCTTGGCGTTGAACACCGCGTTTGCCGCGCAGTCCAGGAACGCGCCCGCCAATGCAGCTGCGAGCCCGAGCGGACCCCAGGCCGTGGACGGCATCGCGGCCGTGGTGAACAAGAAGGTCATTACGTTCAGGCAGCTCGACGTGCAGACGAAGGCCGTGCAACAGCAATTGGCCAGGCAGAACATTCCCGTGCCCGACCTCGATATCTTGCGCAGGCAGGTCTTGCAGCGCATGATCAATGACGAAATCGAGGCGCAGGAAGCCGAGCGGCTGGGCATCGAGGTGACGCAAGCCCACGTGGATCGGGCCGCCCAGAGCGTTGCGGAGCGCAACCGGATTTCGGTGCAGAAGCTGCGCGAAGAGGTCGAAAAATCGGGTGTGCCGTGGGATGCGTATTTGGCGACCTTGCGCCAGGAAGTGCGAAACGACATGATGCGCCAGCGGGTCGTCGACGGCACGATCATGATTTCGGATGCGGAAATCGACGCATTCCTCAAGAATCAAGGCCGCCAGCAGTCCGCCGGCTTGGCGGCGCCGGGCCAGCCGCAGCCCCCGCAGGCGACGGGCCCGACCGTGCTGAGCCTGGCGCAGATCCTGGTGGCGGTGCCGGAAGGCTCGCCGCCTAACCGCGTGCGCGAGCTGCGCGCACGCGCGGAGTCGATACTCGCTCGCTTGCGCCAGGGCGCGGATTTCGCCGGTGTGGCGGCCTCGTCCTCGGATGATCCGCAGGCGCTCAACGGCGGCGATCTGGGGACCCGTCCCGAAGAGGGCTGGCCCGAGCTGTTCCTGAAGGCCACCCAGAATCTGCAGCCCGGCCAGGTCAGCGACATCGTCCAGAGCGGCAACGGTTTTCACATTCTCAAAGTCACCGCTCGCCAACAGGCGGGTTCGGCGCCGGGGACGTCGCCCGCGCCGGGCGCACAGATGGGTAATGGCGCCGCCGGGGCGCAGCAGCAAGGGCCAATGATGGTCACGCAGACGCATGCGCGCCACATCCTGATCAAGACCTCCAAGGTCATGAACGACGAGCAGGCCAAGGCCCGCCTGGAGCAGATCCGGATGCGCTTGAACAATAACGAATCTTTCGAGGATCTGGCGCGCCGCCATTCCGAAGACACGTCGGCGCCTCAGGGCGGGGACCTGGGCTGGCTGACGCCGGGCGAAACGGTGCCCGCTTTCGAGCAAGCCATGAATGAGCTGCAGCCGGGCCAGATCAGCGAGCCGGTGCAGTCCCAGTTCGGCTGGCATTTGATCCAGGTTCTGGAGCGCCGCACGAGGAACATGGAAAACGAGTTCCGCCGCATGCAGGCCCGCCAATTCCTGTTCGAGCGCCGTGCGGAGCCGGCGTTCGAGGATTGGCTGAATCAGCTGCGGGGCCAGGCATACATCGACAACCGTCTCGATCCCGAAGCCAATCGCAATCGTTGATGTTCGATGGCTCATCAGGCACGTAAGCGGTTCGGGCAGCATTTTCTCGTCGATGAGGCGGTGATCGACGCCATCATGCGCGGAATTTCGCCGCAGCGCGGCGATGCCATGATCGAAATCGGCCCGGGCTTGTCGGCGCTGACTCAGCCGTTGATGCAGGCGCTGGAGCATTTGACGGTCGTGGAGATCGATCGCGATCTGGCGGCGCGTTTGCGCAACCAGTATCCGGAACAACGCTTGACGGTCGTGCAGGCCGACGCTCTGGAGGTCGATTTCGCCAGCCTGGGCAGTGATCTGCGCATCGTCGGCAATTTGCCCTACAACATCTCCAGTCCCTTGCTTTTTCATTTGCTGTCCTGCGCCGACCGGGTAAGGGATCAGCATTTCATGCTGCAGCGCGAAGTGATCGATCGCATGGTGGCCGAGCCGGGCAGCGCGGATTATGGCCGCTTATCGGTGATGCTGCGGTCGCGATATGCCATGCAAAAATTGTTCGACGTGCCGCCGGAGGCTTTCGACCCGCCGCCCCGTGTGGTTTCCGCCGTCGTGCGCATGGTGCCGTTGCCGGATACGCGTCGGCGTCCACGTAGCGAAAAGGCTTTTGAACAACTGGTGGCCCGCGCCTTCAATCAGCGGCGCAAGATGCTCAGGCGCGGACTGGGCGATTGGGCCGCTTTGCTGGATTGGGAGGCGCTCGGGGTGGAGCCCACGGCCCGGGCGGAAGTCTTGTCGGTTGCGCAGTTCATGACGCTGGCCGACGCGCTGGTCGACGCGGGCGTGTTCGACTAGCCGAAGAACCAATAGCAGACGGCGATGGCGGCGACGATGCCCGCCAGGTCGGAGATCAGTGCGCACCCCACGGCGTGGCGGGCGCGTTGTATGCCGACGGAGCCGAAGTACACGGCCAGGACGTAGAAAGTCGTTTCCGTGCTGCCCTGGACCGTGGCGGCGACCAGAGCCGGAAAACTGTCCACGCCGAAATGCTGCATGG
This sequence comes from uncultured Burkholderiaceae bacterium, assembly GCA_964551305.1. GTDB lineage: Bacteria > Pseudomonadota > Gammaproteobacteria > Burkholderiales > Burkholderiaceae_B > JBAZDC01. Next base: position 10,985 of record CAZKBT010000034.1, on the reverse strand, counting down.
TTTCTATCAGCAGCGCGCGCGCCGCGCTGCCCGAGAACGGCTTGGCCAGCGCCGTGGGGAGGGCGTCGACGAAGCGCGCATCCATACCCGCCGTCGTGACCAGCCAGCGTATGCCTTCCAGGAGTAGATCCAGGGAGCCGGAGGCCCTGAGCACGCCTATGGCGCACAGCATCGCGACCAGATAGGGCAGCAGATCGCGCGCGATGGCGAAGCCTTCCTTGGCGCCGTCGACGAAGGCCTCGTACACCGGGACTTTCTTGCGCCATCCTGCGATCAGGAACAGGAGGATGATGCTGAAAAGCGATAGATTTCCCATCAGCGAGGATACGGCGGCGATCGCCGTCTGGGTCAGGGTGGCCAGCAATGCGATGAAACCGCACAATAGCAGCGCCAAGCTGCCGAGCCATGCCAGCAGGACGGGATCGTGCAGCTTGATGCGCTGCACGAGCGCCACCGACAGCAAACCCGCCAGCGTGGATGCGCTGGTGGCAAGCAGAATGGGCAGGAACACCAGCGTGGGATCGACCGCCCCTTGCTGCGCGCGATACATGAAAATGGTGACGGGCAGCACGGTCAATGACGATGCGTTGAGCACGAGAAACAGGATCTGCGCGTTGGTGGCCGTTCCGGGGTCGGGATTCAGGCTTTGCAGCTCTTTCATGGCGCGCAGGCCGATGGGCGTGGCGGCGTTGTCCAGGCCTATGCCGTTGGCCGCGAAGTTCAGCGTGATCAACCCGAGCGCCGGATGGTTGCGCGGCACCTCGGGCATCAAGCGGGTCAACAAGGGGCTGATGGCCCGGCCCAGGAGCGTGATCAGTCCGGCCGCTTCAGCGATACGCAAGAAGCCCAGCCATAGCGTCAGCGTCCCGAACAGCAATATCATCAATTCCACGGACAGCTTGGCCATGGAAAAAAGGCTGGCGACGATGCGCGTGAAGATTTCCGCGTCGCCCAGGGCTATCCATTGATAGAACCCGCTGACGCCCGCCACCAGGAAGAAAGCCAGCCAGATCGTATTGAGCATGGGATTGCGTTTCCCGGTGTTCGTTGAATGCCGGAGGTCAGCTCTTGCGCTGTATCAGTTCGATCTTGTAGCCATCGGGATCTTCGACGAAGGCAATGACGGTCGTGCCGTGCTTCATGGGACCGGCTTCACGCACGACGTTGCCGCCGCGCGCTTTAATGCGGGCACAGGCTTCATAGGCATCCTCGACTTCCAGGGCGATGTGGCCAAACGCGTTGCCCAGCTCGTAGGACTTAGTATCCCAATTGTGCGTGAGCTCGATGACGGCGCCTTCGCTTTCGTCCTGGTAGCCGACGAACGCCAGCGTGAAGCGGCCTTCCGGATAGTCCTGCTTGCGCAGCAGCCTCATGCCCAGAACATCGCGGTAGAACGACAGCGATGAGTCCAGATCGACGACGCGTAGCATGGTGTGTAATAGGCGCATGGTTGTTACTCCTGAAAAATGGCGCGGCCGGTTCAAATCAGCGGCAGGGATCCGGGGTCGTGGCGGCGCAGGATGGCGCGCGCCGATTCGAATCCCGGCATCAGGCGCCCGACTTCGCGCCAAAAGTCCTTGCTGTGATTCATTTCCTTCAAGTGGGCGATTTCGTGGGCGATCACGTAATCGATGACGTCGACGTCAAAGTGTATCAGCCGCCAGTTCAACATGATATTGCCTTCGCTGCTGCAGGATCCCCATCGGGTGGTCGCGCCCGAAAGCCGCCAGCGGCGCATTGTCAGCTGGCCTTTTTCCAGGAAGTGGTCGAGGCGTTGCGCGAACCAGATGCTTGCCTGATGCTGCAGCCAGGCGTGCACGCTGTCGCGCACGCGGTGGCGGTCCGCGTGCATCGGCAAGGGCAGGCGCAGCTTGTCGCCTTCGAGCGGGGCGAAGGGCGCGCCGTCGAACTGCGGCGATTTCTGCGCCGACGCCAGGCTTAGCATGATGCGCTTTCCAAGGTAGGGAATGGTGCCGCCGTCCTGCCATAGCGTTTCGGCGGTGGCCAGGTGCTGCTGCCGGGCCTGGCGCAGCGCCAGCTTGCTCAGGATCCAGCGGGCCTTTTCCTTGACCGCCTGGTCTATCTGATTCAGGGTTACCCAACCGGGCGCCGTGACGCGCAGGCCGTCGTCATCGACGCTCAGGCCTATGCTCTTGCGCCTGGAGCGCAGCAGGATGAAGCCGATGGGTTGCCGGACGGTCCCGACGACGCGCCAGCGGGCATTGGGCGGGAGCTCGGGCGGCGCGGGCGTCGGTATGACCGTGCCGGATACAACGGGCGTCGTGTCGACGGGAGAGGGGTCTGGCGGGGTAAATGCAGGGAATAAGGTCAGTTGCTCAAGTTCGCTCATAGCGTTCGGGATTCAGTGCTCGCATTTCCGTTTCTATCCAATCCTGGACTTTGCTGTTGATCTGCTCGGGCGTCAGTCCCGCCGGATCGATCAGGGGGCCGATGGATACTGTGATCACCCCGGGCGTCTTGACGAATGCCTTGCGCGGCCAGCATTCGCCGCTGTTGACGGCGACCGGGATGATTTTCGCGCCGGTGCGCGAAGCCAGCAATGCGCCCCCCATTTTGTATCGGCCCGTTTTCCCGGGCGCCATGCGCGTGCCTTCCGGAAACAGGATGGGCCAGCGTCCTTCGTCCAGGCGCTGCTGGCCCAAGCGGGCCACTTGTTCGAAGGCGTCGCGGCCCTTGGAGCGGTCGATGGGTATCATCCGCAGCAATGCCAGGCCCCAGCCGAAAAACGGCACGAGGTGCAGTTCCTTTTTATATACGAAGCACAACTGCCGGGGCATGTAGGCCGGAAAGAACAGGGTTTCCCATGCGGACTGGTGCTTGGACAGCACGATGCCCGGGCCGTCGGGCAGGTTCTCCCAGCCTTTCGTGCGCCAACGTATGCCCAGGATGGCTTTCGCTCCCCAGATCGCCAAGCGCGGCCAGCCGACAGTGAGCCGATAGCGAAGGTTCAGGGGCAGGGGCAGCCACAGAATGCAGGCGAAGGCATACGGGATGACCGTGACGATCAGGAACAATTGATAGAGTATCGCGCGCAACACGGCCATGTCAGTCTCCGGCCAGCCAATTGTCCACGGCGGCGGCCAGGTCGGTCGCAACGCGGGTGTCGTCGGGCAGGTTGCCGCCGGCCAGCGTCTTTTCCCCGTTGCCCGTCATTACGAGCCAAGGCGCGCAGCGCGCGGCGGCCGCCGCCTGGAGGTCGCGCAGGGAGTCGCCGGCCGCGGGCACGTTATCCAGGCTCACGTCGTAGCGGCGCGCGATGTCGTGGAACAGGCCCGGGCGAGGCTTGCGGCACAGGCAGTCGTCTTCGGGTCGGTGAGGGCACATGAATATGGCGTCCAGCACGCCGCCGGCCTGGGCGAGCTCGCGTCTCAGCTTGGCGTGAATGGCATTGAGCGCGTCCATGCTGAACAGACCGCGTCCGATGCCCGACTGGTTGCTGGCGATGACCACGCGCCAGCCCGCCTGGGATAGGCGGGCCATGGCTTCCAGGCTGCCCGGCAGGGCGACCCACTCGTCGGGGCTTTTGACGAACTCGGCGCTGTCGTAGTTGATGACGCCGTCCCGGTCCAGAATAGCCAGTTTCATCAATGCACCAGCTTGGCGATGTCGGCGACCAGATTCATGCCTTGATGCAATTCATTGAGCAGGGCGAGACGATTGCGCCGCACGGACACGTCGTCGTCCATGACCATGACGTCGTTGAAGAACGCATCCACGGCGTCGCGGGCCTGAGCCATGGTGGCGAGGCTGGCGGTGAATTGGCCCTGCTCGAACTCCGAGACGGCTGCCGGCTTGAGCGAGGCGAGAACCCGTGAAAGCGCTTTCTCGGCGGGTTCGATGAGCTTGCCTTCGTCCACGGCACCCGGCTGTTCATCCGTTTTCTTCAACAGGTTCGATATGCGCTTGTTGGCGGCGGCCAGGCTGGCGGACTCGGGTCGGCGGGCGAAGTCCTCGCATGCGCGGACTCGGGCCAGCACCTGGTGGACGGCCGGCTCCAGCGTCAGCACGGCATCGATCACTGGACGTTCGAACTGGTTGGCAAGCAGGTTGCGGTAGCGCTCGTAGATGAAGGCGCGCACCTGGCCGACCGTTTGACCGTCCAGCGCGCCGGCGGGGAATTGCTCGGCGGTGAAGGCCAGCAAATCGGCCAATGCCAATTTGGCGTCGTCGCGTACGGCCAGATAGCCGCCGGCCAGCAGTTGTTCGTAGGCGCTGATCAGGCCCAGCGCCGCGCGGCGCAACGCATAGGGGTCGCGCTCGCCGGTGGGCGCCAGGCCTATGCCCCATATTCCGACCAGGGTTTCCAGCCGCTCCGCCATGAAGAGCACGGCCGCCGTCACCGTGTCGCGGGAAACGGGTTCGTCCAGGCGTAGCTGGTACTGCCGTTTCAGCGCCAGGATGACGTCGGCGGGCTCGTCGTCGTATTGCGCGTAATAGGCGCCGATGATGCCTTGCAGCTCGGGAAATTCACCGACCATGCTTGTGTTCAGGTCGGCCTTGGCCAAGAGCGCGGCGCGGTCGGCGTGGGCGACGTTGCCGCCCAGCTGTTGCGCGATGCGGCGCGCAACGGCGCGCATGCGCTCGACGCGCTCGCGTTGGGAACCCAGTTTGTTGTGATAGACGCTGCCGGTCAGATCGTCGACGCGCGCCGCCAGCGGCGTTTTGCGGTCGGTGTCGAAAAAGAACTGAGCGTCGGCCAGGCGCGGGCGCACGACTTTCTCGTTGCCCGAAATGATGGTCTCGGGATCGGTCACCCGCATATTGCTGACGATCAGAAAGCGATGGGTGAGCTTGCCCGTTGCGGGATCGAACAGAGGGAAGTATTTTTGATTCAGCCTCATGGTCAGGATGAGGCATTCGGGCGGCACCGCCAGGAATTGCCGGTCGAACTGCCCCACGTAGACCACCGGAAACTCCACCAGGGCGGTGACCTCGTCCAGCAGCGCGGTCACCGCCGCGTCGTCGCCTATGGTCGCATTCAGCGCGCAGGCCTCGGCATGCAGTTGCCGGGCGATCTGTTCGCGGCGGGTGGCGAACGAGGCGACGACCTTGCCCTCGTCGCGCAGCGTGGCTTCGTATGCGGCGGCGTCGGCGATGACCAGCGGCGCGGGCGCGAGGAAGCGATGGCCATCGGTGACGCGGCCGGCTTTCAGTCCCAAGGCAGAGACGTCGACGACGTCCTGCCCCCATAGGGCGACGAGATGGTGGGCGGGGCGCACGAAGCGCACGCTGGTTACGCCGTCGGCCAATTGATAACGCATGACCTTGGGTATGGGCAGATTGCCCAGGGCGTGATCCAGCGCATCCTGCAAGGCGCCGGCCAGCGTGGCGCCGGGCGCCACGCCCTTGGCGTAGAGATAATCCTGCTTGCCGTCCGATTCATGCACCAGGTCCGCCGCGCCGAGGTGCGCCAGGCCTTTGCCGCCCAGTTTCTTGACCAGGGCGGGGGTCATGTCGCCGGATTCGGTCAGGCCGATCTTGGCCGGCATCAGTTTTTCGGTATAGGCTTGTTCGGGCGCCTGGTTCAGCACTCGGCTGAACGCGGCGGCCAGCCGGCGGGGGGTGGCGTAGGCGGTGACCTCGTTGCCGCTTGCCAGCAGCTTGTTTTGCTCCAGAACGCGGCGCAGCCCGTCGGCAAAGGCCTGTCCCAGCGCCTGCAAGGCTTTTGGGGGCAGTTCCTCGGTTTGCAGTTCGACCAACAGCGGCTTGATGGTGACGGAGCTCATTACACGGCCTCCGCGTCGTGATGCTTCTTCTCGAGCATGGGAAATCCTAGTCTTTCACGAGAGTCGTAGTAGGCTTGCGCGACGGCGCGCGACAGATTGCGGATGCGCCCGATGTAGGTGGCGCGTTCGGTGACGCTGATGGCGCCGCGCGCGTCCAGCAGATTGAAGGTATGCGCGGCCTTCAGGGTGTTTTCGTAGGCGGGCAGGGCCAGGGGAACGTCGATGAGCCGCTTGGCTTCCGCTTCGTAATCGTTGAAGTGCGAGAACAGCATGGGCGTGGACGCGTACTCGAAGTTGTAGGTGGATTGCTCGACTTCGTTCTGGTGGAACACGTCGCGGTAATGCACGGGCCGCCCGCCGTCGCCGTAAGTCCAGACCAGATCGTAGACGCTTTCGACGCTTTGCAGGTACATGGCCAGCCGTTCGAGGCCGTAGGTGATTTCGCCCGTGGTCGGGACGCAGTCCAGGCCGCCCACCTGCTGGAAGTAGGTGAATTGGGTGACTTCCATGCCGTTGAGCCAGACTTCCCAACCCAGGCCCCAGGCGCCCAGCGTCGGGTTTTCCCAGTCGTCCTCGACGAAGCGGATGTCGTGCGCCTTGGGGTCGATGCCCAGGGCCTGCAGCGAGCCGATGTACAGATCGAGGATATTGGTGGGCGCGGGCTTGAGCACGACCTGGTACTGATAATAATGCTGCAGGCGGTTGGGGTTTTCTCCATAGCGCCCATCAGTGGGCCGCCGGGAGGGCTCTACATAGGCTACGTTCCATGGTTCCGGCCCCAAAGCGCGTAAGAAGGTAGCCGGGTTCATGGTTCCAGCGCCTTTTTCCACATCATAGGGTTGCAGCAAGGCGCAGCCTTGTTTATCCCAATATTGCTGGAGGGTTAAAATGAGTTGCTGGAATGTGAGCATGAGCGTGGGGCCAGTAAACCGAAAAATTCGTGGTGCCGCAAAAGCCATCGATTTTAACTGGTTCTGCGGGACTTGCCCGGCATGAGGGCCGGACGTCGAGCGGCGGTCGCCGGCGTCCTGGACTTATCAATGTGTGGTGGCGCTTGGGCGCGACTATTTTTTAAAAAGGAAAACTATGTCCGAACTGGTGAAGGTGGAGATCGTTGACAACATCCAGATCGTCACTGTGAATCGTCCCGAGGCGCGTAACGCGATCAATTATGAAACGGCGTTGGAGCTCGTCAAGGCCTGGGATCAGCTGGATGACAATGACAAAGTGGTGATCGGCATACTGACCGGCGCCGGCAATACCTTTTCGTCGGGCATGGATCTGAAGGCGTTCGCCGCCAACGGCCAACGCCCGGTCATCGAAGGCCGCGGCTTCGCCGGCCTGTGCGAGCGTCCGCCGCGCAAGCCGATGATCGCCGCCATCGAGGGCTACGCGCTGGCAGGCGGATGTGAAATGGCCCTGGCCTGCGATTTGATCGTGGCGGCGTCGAATGCAAGCTTCGGCTTGCCCGAGGTCAAGCGCGGCATCGTGCCCGGCTCGGGCGGCATGCTGCGCTTGCCGTCGCGCATACCCTATCATGCGGCGATGGAGGCCATTCTGACGGGCGATATGATGCCGGCTCGGCGCGCTTATGAATTGGGTCTGGTCAATCGACTGGTCGAGCCGGGCAAGGCCTTGGAGCAGGCCTTGGAGCTGGCGCGCGTCGTGGCGAAGAACGGCCCGCTGGCCGTGCAGACCGCCAAGAAGATCGTTACGGAATCCCGCGATTGGCGTCAGGCGGACATGTTCGATCTGCAGCGCCCCCGCATTGCGCATATTTTTACGTCGGCCGATGCCAAGGAAGGTTCGACGGCGTTCGCGGAAAAGCGCGAGCCCGTATGGCAGGGCAAGTAAGCTAGTATCTATCTCCGTTCGGCAGCGGGCCCGCCAGGGCCCGGCTGTTTTCTCGCGCCTTCATCTTTTTCTATTTTCGACACTCCGACATGAGCAATCCAATCAAAGAGCGGGACATTATTCAGTCCATAGCCGATGCCGTCCAGTTCATCAGCTTCTATCATCCCGCGGACTACATCAGGCATCTGGCTCGCGCATATGAGCGCGAAGAAAATCCCGCCGCGAAAGACGCCATTGCGCAGATACTGACGAATTCGCGCATGTGCGCCGAAGGCCGTCGGCCCATCTGCCAGGATACGGGCATCGTCAATGTGTTCTTGAAGATCGGCATGAACGTGCACATCGATTCCTGTAGGAGCTTGCAGGATATCTGCGACGAAGGGGTGCGCCAGGGCTATCTGAATCCCGACAATCCGCTGCGCGCCTCCGTGCTGGCCGATGCGTTGTTCGAGCGCAAGAATACGCGCGACAATACGCCCTGTATCGTGAGCGTGGAGCTGGTGCCCGGCGACAAGATCGACGTGCAGGTGGCCGCCAAGGGCGGCGGGTCGGAAAACAAGACCAAGTTTGCGATGCTCAATCCCAGCGAGTCGCTGGTGGATTGGGTGCTCAGGACGGTGCCGTCCATGGGGGCGGGATGGTGTCCTCCCGGCATTCTGGGCATCGGTGTCGGCGGCACGGCGGAGAAAGCTATGCTGATGGCCAAGCAGTCTTTGATGGACGATATCGATATGTTCGAGCTGCTCGAGCGCGGGCCGCAGAACAAGCTCGAGGCGTTGCGCATCGAGCTGTACGAGAAGGTGAACGCGTTGGGCATCGGCGCGCAAGGCCTGGGTGGATTGACGACGGTGCTGGACGTCAAGATCAATACGTTCCCGACGCATGCGGCGTCCAAGCCGGTCGCGATGATTCCGAATTGCGCCGCGACGCGTCACGTGCATTTCGAGCTGGATGGTTCGGGCCCTGCGCAGTTGACGCCGCCGTCGATGGCGGATTGGCCGGACGTGCAGTGGGCGCCGGATTACAACAAGTCGCAGCAAGTGGATTTGAATTCGTTGACCAAGGAGGAGGTGGCGAGCTGGAAGCCCGGCCAGACGCTGCTGCTGTCGGGAAAGATGCTGACGGGACGCGATGCGGCGCATAAGCGCATCCAGGATATGCTGGCTCGCGGCGAGCCGCTGCCTGTCGATTTCACGAATCGCGTGATTTATTACGTGGGGCCGGTGGATCCGGTGCGCGACGAGGTGGTGGGGCCGGCGGGCCCCACGACGTCCACGCGCATGGATGCGTTCACGGACATGATGCTGGACAAGACGGGATTGATCGCGATGATAGGCAAGGCCGAACGCGGTCCGGCCGCGATCGATGCGATCAAGCGCCATGGCTCGGCTTATTTGATGGCGGTAGGAGGGTCGGCGTATCTGGTTTCCAAGGCGATACGCGGCGCGCGCGTGGCGGCGTTCGAGGATCTCGGCATGGAGGCTATCTATGAGTTCGACGTCAAGGATATGCCGGTGACGGTGGCGGTGGATGCGGCGGGGGTGTCGGTGCATCAGACGGGCCCCGCCGAGTGGAAGGCGTTGATTGCGGGGGTGGAGGTGGTTGGCGCCTGATCATTGGTTTCGAGAGCAAGCCTGGATTGCTGGATTTGCTGTCTTCAGCAGACCAATCAACTCTTGCCCCAGGCAACGTCGCAAGAACAATTTGACGCCACGGTTATGGTCGGGATAGAGGATGCAGCAGCTGGTCTTGGCATTGCCGCAGCAACTGATCCAGGCTGCCCTGGGCCAGTTTCAGATCGGGCGCCAGGTCGGCCAGGGGACGTAGTACGAAGGCGCGCTGATGCATGCGGGGATGCGGCACGACCAGGTCGCTATCTTGGATAGCCGTGTGTCCATAGAGCAGCAGGTCCAGATCCAGCGTCCTGGGAGCGTTGCGATAGGGGCGTTGGCGGCCATGCCGGTGTTCGATTCCCTGCAGCGCGGCAAGCAAGGCGTGCGCGGTAAGCGTGGTGCGAAGCCGAACCACCGCGTTGACGTAATCGGGTCCGGATGAGTCGATGGGGGCGCTGCCGTATAGCGGCGACAGCACCACGTCCATGATGCCGTCCTCTTGTGCGAGCTCGCGAACGGCTGCCCGCACCGTGGATTGCGCATCGCCCAGATTGGCGCCCAAGCCGACGAAGGCGACGGTCGTCATGGAAGGTGTCGCTCAGCGCTCAGGCGGCGGAAGGAGGGTTCGCGCTTGCGGGCGGCCGGCGGCGCGGGCCACGGCGGCGGCGCGAGGATGCCGGCTTGGTTGCGCGGGGCCGGCTTGTGTATGCCTCGATCATTTCCGCGCGCGCGGCGCTATCGGCGTTGGCCAGGTCCATCCACCATTGGGCTTGGACGCTATCGACTTCGCGCGCTTCGGCGCGTAGTTGGAGAAAGTCGACGGCCGCCCGGAAACGCGGTTGTTCGATCATGCGCCAAATGGCTTTGGCGTTGACGCGTTCGAAGCGCGTCTGCATGAACCATATTTCACGCATGTCGGATTGGAAGCGGCGCTGTATGGCCAGTTTTTTGGTTTGCTCGTCGACGACGGAGTCGCCGGCTTCGATCAATGCTTGCGTGGGGTTTTCTCCTTTGGCGCACAAGGCTTTCCAGCGTTCGTTGACCAGACGCCACAAAAGCGCGGCGAAAAGGAAGCTGGGGCTGACGGGCTTGCCCGCCCGGACGCGGGCGTCGGTGCGCGCCAGCGCCAGTTCGACGAACTGCTCGCCGCCCTCTTGTTCGAAGATGAGGTCAATGAGGGGTAGCAGTCCGTGATGCAGGCCCATCGCGCGCAGTTCGCGCACGCAGTCCATGGCGTGGCCGCAGGTCAGGAGCTTGAGCATTTCGTCGAACAGGCGCGAAGAGGGCACGTTGCCGATCAGCTCGGACATGCTGGCGATGGGTTCGCGCGTGGCCGGGTCCAGGGTGGCGTTGAGCTTTACGGCGAAACGCACGGAACGCAGCATGCGCACGGGGTCTTCGCGATAGCGCGTGGCGGGGTCGCCGATCATGCGCACGATCCGTTTCTTGAGATCTTGCACGCCCCGGTGGTAGTCGATGACTTCTTCGGTGACGGGATCGTAATACAGGGCATTCAAGGTGAAGTCGCGCCGGGCCGCGTCTTCTTCCTGAGTGCCGAACAGATTGTCGCGCAGGATGCGTCCGTGTGCGTCGGTGTTCTGGTCGGAAGCCGAGAGGGCGCGGAATGTGGACGTTTCTATGATTTCCTGGCCGAACACCACGTGAACCAGCTGGAAGCGCTTGCCGATGATGCGGGCGCGGCGAAACAGGGTTCGCACCTGGGGCGGCGTGGCGTTGGTGGCGACGTCGAAATCCTTGGGCTCGAGCCCGA